>DAXETY010000020.1:0-26305 GCA_051155755.1 Desulfobacterales bacterium | reverse complement strand
TCTTTGATGAACCATATAAGGGCCGGCCACCGTGCCGGCCGGGTCCCGCAGTGCGGAAAGCGCTTGAAAACAACGGCAGCGGGCGGGTACAGTGACCCGCCTTACGAAACCTTTCTTTGATGAACCATATAAGGACCGGCTGCCGAGAAAACTTTTTGCGGATTGGGTACAGGCTGAAGAGCGGTCCGTTATGAAACCGGCTCAGCCGAGGTAGGCTTCTTTGACCTGGGGGTTGTTGAGCAGATTCTTGCCGGAGTCGTGCAGCACCACCTGGCCGGTTTCAATCACAAAACCGTCGTCGGCCAGCTCCAGGGCCGCCTGCGCGTTTTGTTCCACCAGCAGGATCGTAATGCCTTCCTGTTTGATCTCGCGGATGATGTTCATGATGTTTTCCACCACCAACGGCGCCAAACCGAGGGAAGGTTCGTCCAGCAGCAGCAACCGCGGCGCACCCATCATGGCCCGGGCAATGGCCAGCATCTGCTGCTCGCCGCCCGAGAGGGTCCCGCCCATTTGCTTACGCCGTTCCTTGAGAATCGGAAAAACCTCGAAGTACTTTTCCATGCTTCGGGCAATGCGAGCCTTGTCGCGGTTGCGATAGGCGCCCAGCATGAGGTTTTCCTGGACAGTCAGATACGGGAAAATCCGCCGGCCCTCGGGAACCTGCACAATGCCGCGGCCGACGACCTGATCCGGCTTCAAACGGTTGATATCCTCCCCCATGAACTGGATGCTGCCGGAAGCAACCTTCTGGATGCCGCTGATGGCCATCAACGTGGTGGACTTGCCGGCTCCGTTGGCGCCGATCAAACAGCAGATGGAGCCCTCGCGCACCTCCATGTTCACGCCTTTGAGGGCATGGATCTGTCCATAATAGCTATGCACATTGTTAAGCTTGAGCATAGGCCAGACTGCCCCCCAGGTAGGCCTCGATCACCTTGGGGTTGCTCCGGATTTCATCCGGGGTCCCTTCGGCGATGAGCGTGCCGTGATCCAGCACATAGATAAAATCCGCCAGGGTCATCATCACTTTCATGTCGTGTTCGATAATCAGAATCGTCACGCCGCTGTCACGAATTTTGCGAATCAGAGCGATCAGGCGGCTGGACTCCTGTGCGTTCATTCCGGCGGCCGGCTCGTCCAGCAAGAGGACCTTTGGATCGGAGGCCAGGGCCCGGGCGATTTCCAGGCGGCGCTGTTCTCCGTAGGCCAGGGAACTGGCCAGCTGAAACGCGCGCGGTTCCAGTCCCACGAACCGCAGCAGCTTCAAGGCGTCCTGTTCGGTCCGGGATTCTTCCTCCCGCTGGGACGGACTCCGAAACAGGGTCCGCCAGAGGCCGGAGGTCAACCGGACGTGAGCCCCGATACGAACGTTGTCGAGCACGCTCAGGTTGTGAAACAATCGGATGTTCTGGAAAGTGCGGGCGATGCCGAAGCGGCAGATGGCATCGGGACCCACCCGGAAACCGAACAGTTGCCGCACCCGGCGCAGCGCCAGCTGCCACAGCATAAAAATGTCAGCGGCGATCGCCGCCAGACTCCAGGGCAGTGCGTACCAGACCACTGGCACCCGGGTGCCGGGAAAGGTTCCCAGGCTGCCGGCATGCAGCAGGCACCAGACTCCCAGGAATATGTCGGCGGCCAACAGCACCAGCATGATGCTCCAGGCCCAGATCTGAAAATTTTTGAATCCCCGGAATACCATCCAGCGGATGGCCAGCAGAAAGACCACCAGCATGGTCAGCTCCACCTTGAAGTAAGTCCGCGGCAGCATCAGCGCCCAGAAAAGCGGCGCCCAGAGCAGGCTCAACGCCAGGTAAATGACTGCCATGCGGTTCATCAGCAGGGTTTTGCGCAGCGACATCTTGGGCACGATGGAACGATTTTGAAACAGTATCTGGCCTTCGGAAGGGAAATAAAGACCGGTGAGGCAGTTGAACAGGGTGGTTTTCCCGGCCCCATTGGGCCCGATGACGCCGACGATTTGGCCGGTTTCGGCATTCAGGTTGATGTCTTTTAAAGCGACCAGCCCGCCGAAGAACTTGCTCACCTTGTTGATTTTCAGAATCGGATCCATCGCAGGTTCGACTCCTCGGCTTCAGGCCACTTCCTTGCTGTCGGCCGGGGCCAACCGTTCCCGGGCTTTGCGGGCTTTGTTTTCCTGGAAACGGACAAACGGCAGCAGTCCGTCCGGCCGCCAGCGCATCATCAACACCAGCACCAGCCCGTAAATCAGGTAACGACCGCTGAACAGCTCCTGGGGTAGGATAATCCGCAGGACCTCGGTCAAAGGGATCAGTACCAGCGCCCCGAGCATGGTACCCACGATGCTGCCCAGTCCGCCGAACACCACCAGGCACAGCACCAGGATGGACTCCCAGAACTTGAACATGTCGGGGTGAATGAACTTGAACCAGTTGGCATAGAATGCGCCGCCGGTGGCGCCGATGGCGGCGCTGATGGCAAAAGCGGTGACCTTGTAGCGGATCAGATTGACGCCGCTGCACTGGGCGGCGATCTCGTCTTCGCGGATGGAATACCAGGCCCGCCCGATGCGGGAATCCTCCAGGCGGCTGACCACCAGCAGCACGATCATCAGCAGAAACAGGATCAGGTAGTAATACTCCCAGCCCTTGCTCAGTTCGTGGCCGAAGACCGCCGGCGGCGAAATCCCCGGAAGCCCCATGGGGCCCCGGGTCAACCACAGTTCGTTGCGGATTAACAGCACGACCAGCTCGGAAAATCCGAAGGTCACGATGGCGAAATAATCGCCGGTAAGCAGCAGCGTCGGCGCCCCGAGCATGGTGCCCCAAAGGGCGCCGTTCATCGCCGCCAGGGGCAGGATGTACCAGAAACTGATGTCGAAGTGAACCGTGAGCAGACCGGCGGTGTAGGCCCCGATGCCGTAAAAACCCACGAAGCCCAGGTCGAGCAGGCCGTTGAAACCGGGCACGATGTTCAGCCCCAGGGCCAGCACCATGTAAAGGATGGCGGTGGTTAAAATCCGCAGCAGATAGTCCATGGACGATCCCAGCGGCAGCCAGGGAAGCACCAGTGCGAATGCCAGGACCCCGAGAAACAGGTGACGATGATGAATCGCGGTCAATTTCCGTTTCATCACACTTTCTCCCCGATCGGGCGCCCCACGAGCCCGGAAGGCTTGAACAGAATGACCATGATCATCACGGCATAGGAAATGCCGTCACGGTATTCGGAAGACAGGTAGCCGGCGCCGATAACCTCGGCAATGCCCAGCACCCCGCCGCCGAGCATGGCCCCGGGCACGCTGCCGATGCCCCCGAGCACCGCCGCGGCGAAAGCCTTGATTCCGGCCGTGTAGCCCATGTGCGGAAAAATCGCGTTGTAATAGAGGCCCACCAGGATGCCGGCCATGCTGCCCATGGCCGAACCGATGGCGAAGGTAAAGGAGATCACCCGGTTGACGCTGATGCCCATCAGCGCGGCGGTGGTCTTGTCCTGGGATATGGCCCGCATGGCCGTCCCCACCTGGGTGCGATGGATGATCAGGTGCAGCACCACCATGAAGACGACGGTCACCGTCAGGATAAAAAGCTGCACCCAGGTCACGGAAACATCCCCGAAGGTAATGGCATTGCCGAAAAAGGCACGCGGCAGAATGTCGCGAGGAAAGGACTTGATCTGGCCGCCCCAGATCAGCAGGGCCAGGTTCTGCAGAAAGATGGACATGCCGATGGCGGTGATCAGCGCGGCCAGCCGCGGGGCCCGGCGCAGGGGCCGGTAGGCGATGATGTCCAGCAGGATGCCGAAGCAGGCGCAGACCATCACGGTAAGCACCACCGCCAGCGCAAACGGCATGCCCAGCATCGTCACCATGGTAAAAGAGATGAAGGCCCCGAGCATGTAAATTTCACCGTGGGCAAAATTGATCAGCTCGATCACCCCGTAGACCATGGTGTAGCCGACGGCGATCAAGGCATACACACCGCCGAGCGTGATGCCGTTGACGAGCTGCTGTAGAAACAGACTCGAAAGTTCCAGCAAGTTTTCCACGGAATATGCGCCTCCTGTCACGACGGAAAAAAAGGGCAGGTCATCGCCTGACCTGCCCTTTCACGTCAAGATACCTCTACTGGAGCTGTTTTTCGGCGCCGACCCACTTGCCGTTGCGGATCTCTTTAATGAAGGCGGCCTTCAGGCAGTCACCGTTTTGATCAAAGTAGGTCTTACCGGCAACGCCGTCGTAGGCTTCTTCCAAAGAGTTGCGCGCCGCCAGCCAGTCGCGGACTTTCTCGCGATCATTGCCCACGGCTTCGACGGCGGCAGCGGCCATGCCCACCGCATCATAGGTGTTGGCGGCAAACCAGTTCGGCTCGATGCCGTATTTTTCTTTGTAAGTCTTGATGAAATCGGCTGCCGCCGGACCGGCCTGATCGGGCAGGAAGGGTGTGGTTACGAACAGGCCTTCGGCATCCGGATTTTCGACCATCAGGTTGTCGTCGAGCCCGTCGGCACCGAATACGCCGGCTTTGATTCCGAGGCTGGCGGCCTGGGAGACGATCAGGGTCCCCTGGGGGGCATAGCCGGGAATGAAAATGGCATCCGGCTTCATCATCTTGAACTTGGTCAACTGCGGTTTAAAATCGGTGGTCTCGGCGGTGTAGGCTTCCGTGCCCAGCACCTTGATGTTGTGCCGCAGGGCTTCTTTCATGAAGGCCTGCATCAAGCCCATGGAGTAGTCGTTGACCTCGTAGAAGATCACGACCGTCTTGTAGCCCTTGACCTCGGCAATGTAACGGGCCAGAAATTCGCCCTGGAAGTCGTCCCGGTAAACGTTGCGAAAATAGTACGGGCTCATTTTGCCGATGCTCACGTTGGTGGAGGCCGGCGAGATGGCCGGCAAATTGGCGGCGCGATAGATCGGCAGGGCGGCCAGTGTGGCCGAGCTGCAAAGGTGGCCGACCACGATGGAGATTTTCGGGTTGTTGGCCAGCTTGGTGGCCACCGTGGCAGCTTCTTTGGGATCGCACAGTTCGTCTTCCAGAGAAATGGCCACCTTGTTGCCGTTGATGCCGCCGGCGGCATTGATCTCTTCGGCTTTCAAAAGGGCACCGTTCTTGACCCCTTCACCGAAAGAGGCCAGCTGGCCGGTAAACGGCGACGCCACCGGAATGGTCACGGTCTCCGCAAAAGCGATGCCGGTCAAAAGACCTAGCGCGCAAATCACATACAACAGCTTCTTCATAATCCCCTCCTGTGTAATAGATATGGTTACAAACCCCGAATGGAGCGTTTCAAATGGTCAAATTGGACGATATCCAATTTGATTTGGAAAATCTGAAACACTCATGGGATTGCCGGTCTGCCGCACCCCAAAGGGCAATCGCGGCAACCGCGAAAAGCGATAACCGAACGGGGGCCCATCCGACCGCAGGCTGCGGCTGCGACAACGAATGTCCACTATCTCAGCCCCTTCTCCAAGCTCACCGAAAAATAGTGTGGTTTAACAAAGAAACGTGCGGTGTGTCAATTCTTTATTCGTGCCGGGAGATTTGAACCCCCTCGTGGCAGCGGATTTCCGAGCCAAATTTTTCAGCTCGTAAGTATTACTTTGTATATGCATAATATTGACATATTTTCGCCGTTCTGCTACCATTTTCCAAACATCCCGAACCTGAATTTTGGAGGCATCCATGAACCGACCTTTTGCATACATCCTCCTTGCCATATTCTGTACAATGGGGATTCCCGCGATTGCAAACGCCGTGGGCCTGGAGGTCGCCCTGGGCGGCTGGTATCAGAGCCCTTCCGGCACCCTGGGTCTTGACATCACCGGCGCCGAAGACCTTCTCGATCTCGAAAACGATCTGAACTACGACGATGAAACCCGGTTCATCGGCCGGGCCAAGCTGGACCTGCCCTTCGTACCCAATGTCTACGTGATGGCCACGCCCATGGAGTTCGAAGGCGATGGTTCCAAGGCCTTTAATTTCGGCGGAGAGACATTTCAGGGCTCATTTTCTTCCAAACTGACCCTGGATCATTACGATGTGGCCCTGTTCTACGGCATTCCGCTGCTGGAAACCGCCACGCTGGACATGCTCAACATCGAACTCGGCATCAACGTGCGCATCTTCGATTTCGAGGCTCGCATCGCCGGTGAAGACCCCTTCGGCAATCCGGCCGAGGAATCGGAAAGCTTCACCGTACCGATCCCGATGGTCTATGCCGCAATCATGTTCCGGCCTTTGGAGGCAATCAACTTCGAGGTGGAAGGCCGCGGCATCTCCTTTGGCGACGACAAGTCCTTCAGCCTGATCGGCCGGGTGCGCTGGAACACCTTCGGCCCGCTGTTTGTCACCGGTGGCTACCGTTACGACGACTACGACATCGACGAGGAGGGGCTGGTTGTCGAGGCCGATTTCAGCGGCCCGTTTGCGGAAGCGGGCTTTTCATTTTAATCTTGCCGCCCGCAGACAATCGCAGACGCATTCCTTTTTTGCCCGGGCGAACTGCCCGGGCAATCGCATCCGGCATTCAGCAGCGACTTTCCTTCCAGGCCAATTCCTTCCACCGGTTCGCAGTTTTCCGAAAATATCCGAAATAACAGCGATCGCAGCCGCTATAATCCGGACCTGTGCAGGGGACGATCTGGTTTTCCGGGACCTCGCCGGAACTGGGATTCAGGGTCTGTCGCGCGATAACGCCCGGTTGGAGTCGCCGGACGACTTACTTCAGGAAGGGATTATTCTTGGGATTTGATGGTAATTGCGGAATTTTGCCGCCGGCGTCGTTTTTGGATTGCAGGAGTTTTTCCGGCTCTCGCAAAACGATTTCCACCCGACGGTTACGCCGGCGACCTTCATTCGTTTCGTTGCTGTCGATGGGCCGGTACTGACCGAATCCCATGGTTGCAATTCTCTGTGGCGCGATATTCGAATTCTGCATGAGAAATTCGGCCACTGTGGCGGATCGGGCCGTGGACAACTGCAAATTCGAACCGTACTTTCCACCCAGCACCGGAACGTTATCCGTGTGACCGGCAATGACGATGTCTCCCGGTGCACCTTCCAACACTTGGGAAATCTTCCGCAGCAATGGAATCATCTGGGGTCGGATTTCTGCTTTCCCCGAATCGAACGCAGTCTCGCCCATCAAACGAATGGTCACTTCACTGCGATTGATCTCCACCTGGATCAGGTCTTCCAAATCACGGAATCGCTCTTCAACGGCTTTTTTCAATTCACGGCCGGCTTCCTGACGCCGCTGCATGGCAACGAATTCTTCGCGGGCGTGCAGCGGCACCGGCTGTTGATCGAAATCCTTGGCAATCATCGTAACGCCTTTGGGAACCTGAAAGGCCTTCTGCACCCGCTGCACGCCGAAAGCCTTGGCCAGAGAGCCGGCGACCTCTTTGTATTTCGCCTTGTCCAGTTCCGAAAAGGAGAGCATGAGCACGAAAAAACAAAGCAGCAGGCTCATCAGGTCGCTGAAGGTCACCACCCAGGCTGGCGCGCCCTCTGATCCGGTGTTCGGCAGTGGATTGGTATCGGAATTCATTTTTTTGCGTTTCCCTTGGGTTTGCCCGCTTTGGCCTTATTCCGACCGGCGCCGTTTTTATCCCGGTCTCGAGGAGCCAGATATACCTTCAGCGCCTCTTCCAGAACCATGGGTGAAAGACCTTGAGCGATTCCGACAGCGCCTTCGCGGACAATGTCACGATGCTGCTGCTCTTGCTGACTTCGCAGCGCCAGTTTGTCGGCTATGGGAAGACAAACCAGGTTGGCGAACAGAGCTCCGTAAAGAGTCGTCAACAGCGCCACCGCCATTGCCGGACCGATGCTCGAGGGATCGGACATGCTCGCCAGCATCTGCACCAGGCCGATCAGTGTACCGATCATTCCGAATGCGGGCGCGGCGATCCCCATGCCCCGAAACACACTCTGTCCAACGCTGTGGCGTTGAACGGTCTGGCGGATGTCCTTGGTCAGCATGTCGTCGATCAGTTTTTCGTCCAGACCGTCCGAAAGATAGCGAACCGCCTTGCCGGAGAATGCATCGGCGGCCTTTTGATTTTCCAGCGCGATCAACCCCTCTTTTTTGGCGATGCGCGCATATTCCACTAAGCTTTCTATGGTTTTTTCGGGCGCCTCGAGTCTGCCGACGAACGCTTTCATTCCTACCGTAACGGAATTGATCACATCCTTCATGGAAAACTTGACGAAACTCACCGCCAACGTCCCCCCCATAACAATCAAGATTCCGGGAACATTTAGAAAAATGGCCGGAGTTCCGCCAAAAAGTACCGCGGAAAAAATCAGACCCGTACCACCCAGAAGTCCGACTACGGTCGCTAGATCCATCAACCCCCCTGCCAGTGTTTGATTTGGAAAACAATCGAACGGCTGCGGCACAGCCCGATGGAAAGCCTCATCAACTGGTATATCGGCCGCTATTTGCGCGGGCTTTAGAAAAAAACACCGTCAAAAAGGCTCATCCGCCGCGGCGGCAAGCGTTTGCGGCGAAGTGCGCTTGACGGTTTCACAGCAGTTCCTATTGTTTTAGTACATCGGTAAGAATCGACAGAAAAGCCGGAGGCCGATGCGATTTCATGGAAGGCCGTTTACAAGGGTTCGAGGGAAGGGCCGCCTGGCTGCGTTCGGGAGGCCGAAAACGCGCCTTTCGTTATCAAGGAGTCGACATTCGGTCCAAAGATATTGGCATGAATTGTGCTATAATTAATCTCTGTAACGGTTCCTTTCGGTGGCGGAACCGGCTTGTAAAAAACCCCAACGCATTGTTTTTGGGATATTCGACGGTTGCCGATGTATCGTCCGCGACCTCCGGTTTCAGCAATATAGACTGAAACTCGAATCGGAATCTCGATCGACAAAAAGGCGACCTTTCAGAAAAAGGTGTCAAGAAAATGACAAAATTTGAGCGCTTTCGCAACCGGATATCCAAATTCCGGTCCCACATAATCCAATACGTTCTCACCTTCTGGAGGTATCTGGCCGATAAAATCGGCATCCGGCACGATCCATCCGCGTCCTTGGACGGCTCCCAGGAGCACGCCCGGGTGCTGGTACAAGGGGAGCCTGCCGTAGAATCGCACACAAGGACCGTTTACCCGGATACCGTCCGCAGTACCGATCGCGATTCCGAATGGGAATTGAAAGCCCAACCCGATATCGATTTCGGTCGACTGGACGATCTGGAAGCGTTTGCCGAAGAATTGACCGTGCCCAAAGAGACGATCGAAAGATGGATCGCAGCGGGGATTCTCAGTCCGGTGGAAATTCGCGTGGCCGAACGATTGATCAAAATCATGCGGGAAAAGGATCGCCGAAAGGTATCCTGAGCGCGATGGTTCCGGTAACAGGGTTCTGCCGACTGCGGAATCTTCGGCCGGTGCGCATCAGCGATTCCGACATATTTGTTGCAGCCCATACAAATTTGTGTGGTTCCAATATAAACTTTCGTTTCAAACCGGCGCATAAATCCCGGACCCGCCGAATGCCTGGCCATAGTTGGCTTGCGCCCGCGAAATCGCGTCCGGAACCTTCCGGCCTTCCAGCGCCAAGGAAAGAGGGATTCCATCGTTGGGGTATCATCGACCCCGCCCCGCAGGCATTTGGGTAATTTCCTTCGATGCATTTCACGAACCGCCCCAATTCACCCTTCGCTCATCTTTGAAATTCGCAAATCGATATTATCGTTATACAAATGAATTCAAAAACAGTCGATGCTATGAAAGGAGTGTCCATTGAAACGATGTATCCCGACAATTATCGGTTTGATGATGCTCGCCGCCATCCCGGCCCACGCCGAGGCGCCGGCCTGGGAATTCGATCGCGAGCACAGCAGCGTGTTTTTCGATATTAAACACATCTACTATATCACCCGCGGCGTATTCGAGGATTTTTCGGGTGAGTTCCGCTTCGATCCGAATCGACTCGAAGACAGCCGATTCGAGATCACCATTCAAACCGACAGCGTCAACACCTACCACCGCAAACGCGACCGCCACCTGCGCTCCGAGGATTTCCTCGACACCGACGCCTTTCCCGTCATAACCTTCAAAAGCGAAGAGATTCGGCATTTGGGCGGGGAAAATTACGAAGCGGTGGGGCAACTGATTATCAAAGATGTTTCGCGGGAGGTGATCTTGCCCTTTCGTTATCTGGGAATGCGCGACAATCCCTTTATGAAAGGAAAAATCGTGGCCGGCTTCGAATCCAGCAAGACCATCGATCGGCTGGAATACCACGTGGGTTCCGGCAAATACTATGAAATGGGCGTTGTCGGCAAAGACGTCAACATCTTGATCAGCCTCGAAATGATCCGCGACAAGTGAGCCGGGTCCGCCATAATTCCGCCGAGGCGCAATTGCGAAGGGAGTGGACCGCCGCCGGAATCGGCGGCGGAATGCTTCTGATTGCCGCCGGGGCGGTGCTGGCCTCCGGACTCGGGGTAAGCCCGGGGCTCATCTGGCTGCTGGCATCGGGGACGGTGCTGGTCTTGCAGCTGCTCGTTGTCCGGCGGCATCTGCACCTCAATCACCGTTCCGACGGACGATTGTTGGCCTCTCTGGGGACAGCCAACCGCATCACGCTGTTTCGAGGCCTGTTGATCGCCGGCCTGGCTGGATTCGTATTCCTTCCGCGATCGACCGCCAACGTTGAAAACTGGAGATGGGTGCCGGCAGCCATTTTCATTTTGGCTTCGCTTTTGGATCTGTTGGACGGATGGACAGCGCGGAAGACCGCGACCGAAACCGAACTCGGTCGAAAATTGGACACCGAATTCGACGCGCTGACGATTCTGGCCGGCGGCGTTCTGGCGCTGCGATGGGAAAAAGCCTCTGTATGGTTCATCCTTGTGGGACTGGCTTATTACTTGTTTCGCCTGGGCTGCCGACGGCGCAAGCAGCGCGGGCTGCCGTCGGCTCCACTTCGCCCGTCCCGCATCCGAAGGCCGCTGGCCGGCACGGCCATGGGCCTTACCGGAGCCGTACTGCTGCCGGTGATGTCCGCAGAGTTCGGCCGCAGCCTGACCCTGATCTTCACCATCCCTTTCCTGGGAAACTTCATCTATGATTATTTGACCGTCAGCCGCCGAATCGGCAATGTCAAAGCACCGGAATCTGAGCCCTGACAGAAACGCCTCAATCCGCTGCGCGGAGGACCCGACCTGAAAAGAACTTTTCACCGGCAACGGGCGGGCACGGGGGCGGCTCACGCTCTTGAGCCGGGAACCCGGCCGAGCAGAAACCGGCGGATGTTCGCCACGGTCCGGTCCCAGCCGGGAAACGAATCGAAACGCCGGCGGGCACTCAGGCTGAGTCGAAGCAGTTCATGGCGGTCGTGGATCAGCCGGTGCAACCGGGCGGCCACCGTCGAATTGTCGCCCGGCTCGAAGCAATATCCTTCACGGCCGTCGCGCACGATTTCCACGGCACCGCCCTCCCGAAGCACCAGAGACGGCAGGCCGTAGGCCATGGCTTCCAGGAACACGATGCCGAATCCTTCGTAGGCAAACGGCATGACCAACACGTGGCAGGTTCGCAGCAGTTGCCGCAAGTCCGCATCCGGCAGGGTACCACGCACTCGCACCCTGTTTCCGAGACGCGCGGCATGCAGCCGGCGCCGGATGCGGGCCGCATAGGCCGCATCGAAATCTCCGGCACCAACCACCTCCAGACGCCAGGGGTCTTTTGGAATCTTCTCCAGGGCCGTCAGTAATTCCAGCAAGCCTTTGCGCGGCACCAGGTTCCCAAGGAACAGCATCCGAAGCGGGCCGTCGGCCAGCACCCGGTCCACGATTTGCTTTTCATCCGCCATCGCCCCGAGTCGATCGCCGCCGGGAGTCGCAATCACAAACTCCGGCAGGGAGCCGATCAATGCCGCCACCGACCGTTGGGTGGACCGGCTGTTGAACACGAAGGCATCCACCGTGCGCAGGTATTGCCGCTCCACCCGGCAATAAAAACGCCGCAGCATATCCGGGTGCGATTCCCGGCAACGCAGGTGGTGAACCAGGCATATCACCGGGCATCCGATGCGTTTCTTCAGGGTCGGATTGGCCAGAAACAGGGAAGGGTGATTGAGCTCGTCCTGCAACAACAGATCGAACCGGTGGGTGCGGGAAATCCGAAAAAGAATCGGAGAGAAATTCTGAGCCAGCAGCGCCGGATACGAACGCCAGGGCAAGGAAATCACCTCAACGTCATCGCCGCTGCGGCGCAGGTGTTCCACCAGCCGCCGATCGTATTCAAACCCGCCGCTGCGCGCTTCCAACGACCCGTAGATCAGCAGTCCAACCCGCATTAGAGAGTACGTTCGCCCAAGTTCCCATACCGGTGATAATTGTCGCAGATGCTCTGGTTGATGAAGTAGTGCAGCAGCTCGAGGCGGCCTTCCATCCGCACCGGATCCCGGGCGATGTAGAAACCCGATTTGGCCGCCGCCCGATAGACCGGCGCAGGCACGCGATCCGGCGCCGCGTAGCGGACGCGGTCCAACTCGGGCAAGCGCTCGATCAGGGCCTCGTCGCTGACGGACTCGATGCGGTTGTCTCCGGGCAGTTTGCGGCCATGGGTGGAATGCAAAAACCGGGTTACGCCATTGTCGAGTCCGCCCGGGGCGGCCAGAATCAATTCACATCCGGAAATCCGGGCCGCCGCGATTCGGGCCAGCACTTCGAACAGCCCGTCGTCCGGGTGGATGCGCACCAGCATCCGGCCGATCGACCGGTACCGCAACTGGTTGTCCTGACCCCGGAGATGGAAATAGTCCTTGGTCCGAAAAAATTCCTGTTCCGTCTGGTAGAGATAGCTCTGGATGGCGCGCACCGTTCGCAGGATGTCGTCGGTGAAGCTGCCGAAAGTCCCCCAGTCGGCTTCACGCCGCCAATCCTGTGAAAGGCGCAACCAGGCCGATTCGTCCGCGATGACTCCGATGAACGGATAGCCGGCTTCCTCGAAGTCCATAAACTGTGCCACGTAATTGGGCGACCCGGCCTTGATCGCCGGACCGACAGCGGATTTGCGCATTCCGCCGAACGCCTGCCGCAGCGTCACCGCCCCGGTCGTGCCCCGGTTGACATACAGGTTGCCGGCCAGCAGGTGCTCTTTCCAGTACGCCTGCTCACGTTTGTCGAGGCTTTCCAGCCCGGATGTCAGCCCGTACCCGGGGGCGTTGGCCAGATCGATCGCCGCCTTCAAGTTCTCCGCGCGCATCACCCCCAGCACCGGACCGAACAACTCGGTGGTATGGGTAAAAGAGCCCGGCGTTACGTCCCACTTGATCCCCGGCGTCCAGAGGCGGAGGTTGTCTTCCAGGTTGCGGGGCTCCAGCGCCCAGCTTTCTCCGGCCTCCAGCGTTTCGATGCCGCGCTTCAGGTCGCCGGACGGCGGTTTGATCAGCGGGCCCATCTTGTTTTGCAATTCCCAGGCCGAACCGACCGGGATACTGGCCGCAGCATCGACCAGTTGCTTGCGGAAATGTGGATCGTCGTAAACTTCCTTTTCCAGGATCAGCAGGGAGGTCGCCGAACATTTCTGGCCGCAATTGCTGTAGGCTGAATGCAGCACGTTTTTGATGGCCTGGTCGCGGTCGCTCATGGCCGTGACGATGGTGGCGTTCTTGCCGCCGGTTTCCGCCGAAAGGAACAGATCCGGTTTGGCTTCCAGCATGGCAAAGGCGGTTTCGGTGCCGCCCGTCAGGATCACGTAGGCAATGTCCGGGTGAGTGATGAGATGACTGCCGACACTGCCCCCCGAACAGGGAACAAACTGAAGGGTATTGCGGGATACCCCGGCGCGCCAGAAACAACGGCAGAGCACCCAGGCCGTCAATACCGCATCGGAAGCCGGTTTGAAGACCACGGTATTGCCGGCCGCCAGGCTGGCCACAATACCGCCGCAGGGGATGGCGATGGGAAAGTTCCAGGGGGAGATCACCACCCCGATGCCCTTTCCCCGAGCGTTGAGGTGACCGGGCCCGTCGAAGGCCCGGGCCGAAAACGGATAGTACTCGGCGAAATCGATGGCTTCGGAAACCTCCACATCCGATTCGGTAAACACCTTGCCGCTGTTGGCCGCCGCCGAACCGATCAAATCACCGCGGGCCCGGCGCAGCTCCATGGCTACGCGCGACAACACCGCGTGGCGCTCCGGCAGGGTTTTTTCGCGCCACCCGTCCGGATCGGCCTTGGCCGTGGCCACAGCCGCATCGATATCTTCGACACCGGCCAGGGCGAAGCGTGCCACACAGATATTTTCACGATGCCGGGAGCTGTCGAAAATCTCCCGGACCTGACGTTTCTCGTAAATTTCCCGGTCAGCGATCACCAGCGGGATGTCCATTGCCGCTTCCCCGGGTGCCTTGCACCATTTTTCCCGTATGGCTTCCGCCCAGCGGCGATTGGCGGGCATGGACCAATCGGTGTCCGGTTCGTTTGTAAACTCGTTGGCGTGGAAGGTGCCCATGGCATCGGCGAAAACCTCGCGGGTGCGGTCCTGGGTCCGATGCGGCCGGGTGCCGGCCGTATCCAGCATTTCCAGGGATGCCACAAATTCTTCCCGCAAAAAGGCCCAGGCGCTGGAGTCGGTGCGCAAGCGGGGCGCATAACGCAGAAAGTTTTCCGCGGCCGTGTTTTCATCCAGCCGACGAATCAGATAGGCAATGGCATTGATGAACTCCTGCCGGGAGGCCACGGGCGCATACAGCAGGATGTCTCCGATGGTTTCGTGCAGGGCCCGGCGCACGTGGTCGGCCATGCCTTCCAGCATTTCGAAATAAAAATAATCGGTAACGGCATTGCGCAGCCCCAGTTCGTAGGCAAAGGCCAGTTCGAACAGGTTGTGCGAGGCAATCCCCAGGTTGACCGCCCGAATGTTTTCCGGCTCCATGCCGTAAACAACCATGCGCTTGTAGTTGGCGTCGACCTCGAGTTTGTTGTCATAGGGCGCCAGGGGCCAATTGAAGATGGCCGCTTCCAGCTGCTCCATTTCCATGTTGGCGCCCTTGACGATCCGCAGCTTGATCGGGGCCCCACCGGCCTGGACACGTTCGCGGGCCCAGTCGGTCAACTCCTGCTGAATGACATAGGAATCGGGGATGTAGGCCTGCAGGACGATTCCGGCCGAATGGTTGAAGAATTCCGCTTTGTCCAGCGTGCGCCGGAAAGCGGCCACCGTAATTTCCAGATCCCGGTACTCTTCCATGTCGAGGTTGACGAACTTCGGAACCCGGCTGCCGTCGTTGCGCACGAATTCGTGTGCGGCGGCGGTGCGGTAAAGCTCCGACAATCGCTCCACCAGAATCTCGACGGTGTGCTCGAATGCCAGCGAGCTGATCTGGGAGTAAATCGTAGAGATCTTAACGGAAATGTATTCGATTTCGGGATTGGAAAGATCGGCGACATAGGTGTCCAGGCGGCGGCGCGATTCGCCCTCGCCCAAAACCGCCTCGCCGAGGTGGTTGACGTTCATGCGGACACCCTGTTTGCGGCGTCGCCGCAGGTGCTCGTGCAGCGCATCGGGCTCACCCGGAATGATGGCCCGGCTGCTGCTGGTGCGCATTTTTTCGATCAGCCTCGGAACGGTCAGTGCCGGAAAATGCCGCCCCAGTCCTAAAAACATCTGTACCAGCAGGCGGTCCACCCGTGGGAAAAAGTCCGGCACGCCGTATTCACGCAGCACGGCGTTGATCTGATCGGCCACCCGGGCCGGGTCGTGAGATCGAAAACTCTGGTCGATCATCTTGGTGAGCACGACCTTGTCAACCGGGTGCGTGAGCAGCCGCTGCATCTGATCCTGAATTTGTTTTTCCTCGTCGGTGAGCAGTTCGTTGGCGCGGTTCTGCCAGATTTGCGCCAGCTTGGCGCTCTTATCCCCCAATGTACGCAAGGTTTCGATGTCGAGCATGCGTGGATCTCCTTCTCAAAATTCGGCTGCGGGCGATTTTCCCGCCGGCAGTGCCGCAAAAAGCCATTACTTAAGTACGTTCAAAAACGATTCAGTATTTGCAGAATCAGGGGGAATTGTAAAGAGTGAGAGATATGCATCCGGGCAGCGCTTTTGCCATCCGCCTGAAAATGGTACCGGCGAATGCCAACTGAGTCGGCGAATGGGCGAGAGGGCGAAACGGCGAAAGAATGGTTCGATTGGTTGCCGCTTCGTTTTGGCGAACTCGAAATTGAAACGGCGAAACGGTGAAGCGGCGAAACGGCGACAGGGCAAATGGGCGACCGAAAAAGCTTTTGCCCGCCGTAATTTCGCCGATTCGCCGTATCGCCCCCTCGCCGATTCATCGACTTCGGCAAAGCCAACGTACGGACAAACGAGCCGACGGGAAAACCGGCCAACGGGAAAACCGGCTAATCCTCCCCCAAATAGGCCTGCCGCACCCGCTCGTCGGTGGCCAGTTCGGCAGCCGGCCCTTCGAGGGTGATATTGCCGGACTCCATCACGTAGGCCCGGCTGGAAATGCTCAGCGCCAGATTGGCGTTCTGCTCGACCAGAAAAATGGTGGTCCCGGTTTCGTTGATCTGCCGGATGATCTTAAAAATTTTTTCCACCACCAGCGGGGCGAGACCGAGGGAAGGCTCATCCAGCAGCAGCAGCTTCGGCCGGGCCATCAGCGCCCGTCCGATGGCCAGCATTTGCTGCTCGCCGCCGGAGAGCGTTCCGCCCAATTGATCGCGGCGTTCGGCCAGCACCGGAAAGATTTCGAACACCTCCTTGCGGGTCTTTCGAATCTCCTTTTTGTTCTTGCGCAGGAACGCCCCCATCTCCAGATTGTCTTCCACGCTCAGACGCGGCAGAATCCGGCGTCCTTCCGGCACCTGACTGATACCGAGGGCGGCGATCTTGTAGGCGTCCAGCTCGGAGATGTCCTGTCCCTGAAACCGCACACTCCCCTCGGCCGGATGCACGACGCCGTTGATGGTCATCAGCGTGGTGGACTTTCCCGCTCCGTTGGAACCGATCAGGCAGACGATTTCTTTTTCTTCGATATGCAGGCCGATGCCCTTCAGGGCGTGGATATGGCCGTAATAGGTGTGCAGGTTGTCGAGGCTGAGCATGGCAAAACTCCTTGCGGCCCGCAATTCTAAGAGAAAATTATGGTTGCTTCATCAAAAATCGGTTTCAATCGAAAAATTTCGGCCTGCCGGGACTAGGCGCTGTCCGGGCCGGCCGATTCCTCTCCTCGAATGATTTTGCGGCGCGCCGGCCAGAGCCCTTCGGGCCGAAAGACCATCATCAGGGTCATGGCACCGCCGAAAGCCGCCATGCGATAGAGCTGCAACTCGCGGAACACTTCCGGCAGCACGATGATGGCCAGCGCCCCGACGACGATGCCCGGTATCGAACCCATCCCGCCCAGCACGACAATGCTCAGCACCAGGGCGGACTCCAAAAAAATAAAGGAACTGGGGTTGACATAGCGAACCTTGGCCGCAAAAAACGCCCCGGCGAAACCGGCGAAAATGGCGCCCAGCACGTAGGCGAAAAGCTTCATACGCGTGGTGTGGATTCCGGTCAGCTCGGCGGCGGTCTCGTCTTCGCGAATGGCCATCCAGGCCCGGCCGACCCGGGAGTGGTTCAGACGGTAGACCGCCACCATCGTAATCACCGCGATGGCCAGGATCAGATAGTAAAGCCAGGTCAGGTTTTTCAAATAAACGTGGGCAAACTCGAATCCGCCGGCGCTGACGGTGGGCAGAAAAAGCCCGGGGGGACTGATGCCCAGGATCCCGTTGGGCCCCTGCGTGACGCTGTCCCAGTTGTTGAGCACGATGCGGATGATTTCACCGAAGCCCAGTGTCACGATCGCCAGGTAATCGCCGCGCATTTTCAAGGTGGGGTAGCCGATAAAGGCGCCGGTCATGGCGCTGATCACGCAACCGATCGGCAGCGCGATCCAGAAAGGAATGCCGAAGTTGGTGTTGAGCAGTGCGTACGTGTAAGCGCCGACCGCATAAAACGCAATGTAGCCCAGATCCAGCAGGCCGGCCAGCCCGATGACGATGTTCAACCCCAGACCGAGTGCGATGTAGATCAGCACGTTGATGGCAACGTCCTTGGCGTAGTTGTCGAGCATCCACGGCAATACCAGCACCAGCACGATGACGGCGCCCATCAGGACCCGGGGCGGAATTTTTATCGACCCCGTGATACCGGCGAAGTTTTCTCCAATCGAGAAGTTTTCCGAAAGGGCCCGGTACGCCAGCACCAGCACACCCGCCACGGCGAGCACCACCATGACATTGAGCAGTCGATCCCAGACAAATTCGCCTTCTTCCACGGCCAGCATCGGAAACAGCAAAATGAACGCCCACACCAGCACCAGCAAAAATTTGAGCACCCGTTTTTTCATAAGCTATACCCGCGTGTCGTCGACCTGCTCGCCCATGATTCCGGTGGGACGGAAATACAACACCAGGATCAAAATGACAAAGGCGAACACGTCCTTGTATTCACTGGCCAGATAGCCGGCGGCGAAGATCTCCACCATGCCGATGATCATTCCGCCGATCATCGCTCCGGTCAGATTGCCGATACCGCCCAGCACCGCCGCGGCAAAGGCTTTGATGCCGGGCACAAATCCCATGTCGAAGCGCACCGAACCATAATAAAGGCCGACCATCACCCCGGCGGCGGCCGCCAGTACGGCTCCGATAATGAAGGTGGTTACGATGGTCTTGTTGGCGTTGATTCCGAGGATCGAGCTCATGACGCGGTCCTGGGCGGTGGAGCGCATGGCTTTCCCCAGGCGGGTTTTGCGAACGAACAGGTTTAAGGCGACCATCAGCACGAACGAGCCGATCACGATGAAAATCTGCATGCGCGTGACGTAAACGCCGGCCAATTCGAAACCGCCGCTGGTAAAAAACAACGGATAGGCCTTGTCGTAAACCCCCTGCATGAGCATCATCCCGTTGGAAAAGAAAATCGACATGCCCAAAGCGGAGAGCAGCAGAGCCAGTCGGCTGGCATTGCGCAGCGGCCGGTAGGCCATGTTTTCCAGGGCGACGGCCAGGAACGCGCAATAAATCATGGCCAGTAAAAAGGCCAGGGTCAGGCCCAGGGCCGGATGGCTTTCCAGGACCCCCCGGGCCTGCAGAAACGACAACACGATCACCCCGATATAACCCCCGGCGGTAAAAATCTCGCCGTGGGCGAAATTGATTAGTTGGATGATCCCGTACACCATTGTATAACCCAGGGCGATCAACGCATAAATGGACCCCAGGGTCAAACCGTTGATCAACTGCTGGAAGAAAATATCCATTCGGGGCGCTCCTCGAAATGGTCTTGGCAAACGGCCGCTTTTGCCTCGTTTGGCGGCGGGATCGTTCCCCGCGCAGCGCTCAAATGCGGGCGCTTGGAAAACCGGCTTTGCGGCCTTTCCGTCGACCACTCTTCTCAAGCGTACACAGTCGCAGACGGTGCAGACCGGAGAAGCCGGCCCGTCCGATGGACGGACGGGCCGGCTTGCTTGTCAACACGGGTTTACGTATTTGGATTACTCGTAGGGAACGAACGCACCGTCTTTGACCACCAGGACCTTGTAGGTGGACCCGCTGTCGCCCTTGTGGTCGAAGGTGATGTGCTTGGATGCTCCCTGCATGTCGGAGGCCCGAATGGCTTCGGCCAGCTTGTCGGGGTCTTCCGCGCCGACTTTGGCGATGGCCGACAGCAGAATGTTGGCGGCATCGTAAGCATAGGAAGAATAGGAACCCGGTTGCCCGTATTTTTCAGTGTAGGCATCCATAAAGGCCTTGACTTCCGGAATGTCCTCGGAAGGTGGCTGGCCGAATGTAAAATAGGTGCCTTCACCGGCTTCCTTGGCGATTTTCAGATAGTTGGGGTGGTAGACCGCATCTTCGGACATCAGGGTGGCTTTCAGCCCCAGGCGCTTGGCCTGGATGGCCATCAGGTTGCCTTCCGGGTTGTAAAGGCTCATGTACAGCACGTCCGGATCGGCGGCCCGGATTTTGGTCAGAATGCCGGAAAAATCCTTGTCGCCCTGGTTGATGTGTTCGCGCGCCACCACCTTGACCTTGTCGCCCAGGGATTTCTCCAGATTGTCCGCCAGTCCCTGGGTGTAAGTGGTCTTGTCGTCGACGATGGCAATGGTTTCGATTTTCAGTTCGTTGATCAGAAAATCGGCTGCCGCCTTGGACTGGTCGTCGTCGCGGCCGCAGACCCGGAACATGTATTTGTAGCCGCGCTCGGTCACTTTTTCATTGGTGGAAGCCGGGGTCAGCATCACCACCCGGGCCTCGTTGAGCACGTCGGAAGCCGGAATGGTGGCCGAGGAGCAGTAAGCCCCCACGACCCCGGCCACACCGAGGTTGACCAGCTTGTTGGCCGCCGAAACGGCCTGCTTGCCGTCGCAGGCCGAATCCTGGGGATGGTACTCGATCTTGTCGTAACCGGGTACCCCGCCCTTGGCTTCCCACATGGCGATGGCGGTTTCCACCCCTTGCCGGATATCGTTGCCGTCGGCCGCATAGGGCCCGGTGAGCGGACTCATGGAGCCGATTTTCAGGGTTTTGGCCATGGCTGCACAGGGAGCCAGCATCAGGCCCAGAACGAGCGCCGCAATGATCCACTTTTGGGTTCTTTTCATGAAACGTCTCCTCCTTTTCACAGTGAATACAGATTCAGTTTACCGCCTCCCCTCCGAGGTAGGCTTCAATCACCTTGGGATCTTTCCGGATTTGCTCCGGAGAGCCTTCGGCAATCTTGACACCGTAATCGAGCACGACAATGCGGTGGCAAATACCCATGATCACCCGCATATCGTGTTCCACCAGCAGGATGTTGATGCCCCGCTGCAGAATCGAATCGATCAGGTTCATCAACCGCCGAGATTCCTGAGGATTCATGCCGGCTGCCGGCTCGTCGAGCAGCAGGGTGCCCGGGTTGGTGGCCAGGGCCCGGGCGATTTCAAGCCGTCGCTGATATCCGTAGGAAAGGTTGCCGGCCGGCTCGTCGCGAACCTCGGAAAGTTTTAAATATTCGAGGATCTCCAGCGCTTTTTCACGGCTTTGTTTTTCTTCGTGAACCTGTGAAGGCGCTCGCAATATGGCACCGACAAATCCCGCTTCGGTGCGGCAATGCAAACCGGCCAGCACATTTTCCAGCGCGGTCATGGCCTTGAACAACCGCACATTCTGGAATGTGCGGGCGATTCCATGTTCGACGATTTGATGGGGGGATCGCTTGTGGATTTTTTGACCGTTGTAGGAGACCGATCCCCGATTCGGGTGATAGACGCCGGTGATGATGTTAAAGACGGTTGTCTTCCCGGCACCGTTGGGGCCGATGAGCCCCAGAATCTCTCCGGGCCGAAGCTGCAGATCCAGATTGTCGATCGCTTTCAAGCCACCGAAACTTTTGCTGATCCCCTTAAGCTCCAGTTCAGCCATGCGCATCCATCCGCCGCTGCGAAACGCAGTCGATCCGGGAAACATTCGAACCTGCGGTTTTTGTAAGATCGCGGTGTCTTCGGCAGGATGGGACGCGAACAATCGAAAATCGCATGAACCCCAGTGCCGATCCGCACCCGCCAGCACAACAGCCAACAGGCTATATCGTTGATACCGGAAGTTGTCAACAGCTAAATCAGACGGGGGTGCGGGTGAATATGTCCGAAATTCTTCAACAAAAATGCATATTAGCTTTTATGCGACCGGCCCGTACTGCCCAAATAGATGGCGGCTAAGGTAAGAACTGCGCCGATGGCTGCGAACAGGTCCGTCGGACGCTGGAAAAAAAGGATGTCCCAGGTAAACGACAGCGACGGCTGCAGCAGGAGCAGCAGACCGGCCAAAGACGGCCGGATGTGGGGCAGCCCGCCGGTGATTAGAATCCACCCGATCCCCTGGCTGACGATACCATAAGAAACCAGGCACACGACGCTCTGCAGGTCCGGAATGACAAAGCTCTCACCCCGGTGCCAGCCGTAAACACCCAGCAGCAATGCGGTGCCGAAGGATACGATCGCCAGGTTGGAAACCGAAGCCGGCGTATCCGGCAGGGACTGCAGCCGCCGCAGCGCAAGAATGTACCCGGCATAACAGCCGGCCGCCGTAATGCCCAGCAGCAGGCCCCACTTGTAGGCCGAGGCCAGGGTATGCCAGCGCACACCGGCCAGCAAAAACAGGCCGAACAGGGCCAGCGGAATCGCGATCAGCATCCGTGGACCCAGCTGCTCTTTTAGGACCAGGACCCCGAAAAGGGCCAGAACGAAAACCTGGAAATTGGCCAGAATGGTCGCCAGCCCCGGGCCCACGAAGTAGATGCTGCGATGCCAGAAGTACAGGTCCAGGGCAAACAACACCGCACACAGCAGGGCGAGGTTGAAATAGCGCGATCCCTTCCAGATCCGGCGCCCGCGATACCATGCAATCGCCAGCAGCACGACCCCGCCGAACAGGGTTCGATAAAAACCGGCCATGGTCGCACTGACGTGGGCCAGTTTCACGAATACGGCCGAAAAACTGATCAGCACCGCCCCGGCGGTTACCATCCAGGCGCCTCGAACCGAAGCGGTGTTTTGTATCGATTTCAACGCGCAATCGTCTCCGTTCAGGGAAGCGTCACCGAGTCACCAGCTCCAGAGAACGCCCGGACAGCGGCCGGCAGCCGTTTTCGGTAACCACCACCGTGTGCCCGAAGCACATGGCATAGCCGGCGTCGCTGTCCATCAGAATCATATGCAGAAAGAACACCATGTTCGGTTCGGCCGGAACGGGGTTTCCGCTGTAGAGCATGGGCCAGTCCATCCAGTTGGGGGCAAAGGTCGCGCCCAGGCTGTAGCCGGTGGCGTTCAAACGATGTGCGTTCATCCCGGCCTCGTCGCAGACGCGCGCGTAGGCGTCGAACACCTCGCCTACGGGTCTTCCCGGCTGCAAGGCCGCTTCGCAGGCGGCCATGGCCTCCAGGGCGACGGCGTGCATGTCGCCCTGCCGCCGGGGCACCTTGCCCACCGGAATGGTCCGCATCAGGGCCGCATGATAGTGCCGGAAGGCGCCGGCCCATTCCAGGGTCAGCTGGTCGACGTCACGGAGTTGCCTGCGGCCGGCTTTGTACCGGCACAACAGGGCATCGCGCCCGGAACCGATGATAAACTCGTTGGCGGGATAATCGCCCCCGCCGGCAAAGATCGCCGCCTGCATGGCGGCCAGAATCTCACCCTCGTCGACGCCCGGGGCGGCCAGGCGATGGGCCTCGTCCAGGGCCCGGTCGGCCAGTTCGGCAGCCTGCTGCACATAGGCCAGTTCCCGAGCGCTTTTGACCACCCGCAGCCGGCTGACCAGGTCGGAGGCATCCACCAAGGTGCAAACCTCCTGCAGAGCTGCATCCAGCTGCTTACCGTTGGCGGCGGTAAGCCCATAAGCGTCGTATTCCACGCCCAGCCGCCGCCCACGGCAGCCGAATTCCTCCAGGAACCCGCGCAGCTCGAATGCCGGACGGGCATCCGGGGCGTCTTTCCAGATACGGATGTCTTCGATCAGCGAAGTGTGTCGGGCCTGCCGCAGGTCCGGCGCCCGTGTCAGCAGCATCAGCCTGCCGTCGCGCCCCAGGAACAGGCACTGAAAAAAAACGTAGCCGAAGCTGTCATAACCGGTCAGGTAGTACATGCTCTCCTGGCGAAACATCAGCAGGCCGTCCAAACCGCGTGCTTCCATTGCGGCAATGGCACGCCGCTGTCGCTCGGCGAATTCTTCCTCGGTAAAGTGCAGTGCCATGTGCGGTTTCCTCCTCGGCAAAATCAAACGATGTCAAACTTTGGATTCAGGGTTGGGCATGCTACACCAGGCCCGATTCGGAAAGCGGCCGGTTTTCCAAAATGCGCCGGGGGTCGAAAATGGACAGATCCATCGCCGGCGCGCGGCCGGTGATGCATTCGGCGATATAACGCCCCACGGCCGGTGCCTGCTGCAGGCCGTGCCCGGAAAACCCGTTGGCCAGAAAAAAACCATGCAGTTCGGGCCATTCGCCCAAAATGGCATTGCCGTCCAGGGTGTTGACGGCGTACAGACCGGCCCACCCGCGAATCAGTTTGGCGGTGTCGAAAGCGGGCACGAATTCGGCCAACTCCGGCCACAAAATTTCCAGAAACCGTTTGTCATCCCAGGAAAAATCGATTCCAACCGCATCCTCGTCCATCGACTTTCCCAACAGCAGGTGCCCGCCGGTCTCGGTTCGGAAATACAGCCCCGAGGGCAGCACCGTCAGCGGCAGCGGCCTGTCGGGTTTCACGGCGGTATCCAGCACGAACACCTGGCGCTTGACCGGCACCACCGGCAGCAGAACACCGGCCGTCTTCGCCACCCGGGCAGCCCAGGCTCCGGCACAGTTGACCACCGAATGGGCTGAGATCCGTTCGCCGGATCCCAGCCTCACACCGGTCACCCGACCGCCGCCATGGGTCACCGCCACGGCCTCCTCGGTCTGAAACACCACCCCCAGGCTGCGCGCCTTGGTCCGGTAACCCATCAGCACACCGTGCGCATCGATATAACCGTCCCTGGCGCCGAAAGTGGCGCCCACCATCGCCTCGGGCCGGTACAGCGGAAACCGGCGACGGATCTGTTCCACCGACCACCACTCGACTTCGCAGCCCAGTGACCGCTGCAATTCCATGGCGGCTGCCGCCTCGGTATGTCCGGCGGCGTCCACCAGGAACAGATTGCCAACACGCTGGAAGCCGACCCGGGGGACCCGGTCCGCAACGGTCATTTCGGTTTCGAAATTCTC
Source organism: Desulfobacterales bacterium (assembly GCA_051155755.1). Classification (GTDB taxonomy): domain Bacteria; phylum Desulfobacterota; class Desulfobacteria; order Desulfobacterales; family SG8-13; genus DAXETY01. The sequence goes on along the minus strand of DAXETY010000020.1, from coordinate 1,542 downwards.
CAGGACTTCGAAGGCATAACGGGAAATTTCGATGTTTTCTTTCAAACTGAACTGGATGCGAACGTTGCTCAGGGACAGGGCGGTGGAAGCCCGACTGTAAGACGGATCGGGCTCCAGCACCACCACCTGCAGGCGGCCGTCACATTTCAACAAATTATAGGCCGTCGCGCATCCCATGATACCGCCGCCGATGATTGCCACATCCCAGTGTTTCATGGCCGTCACCTTTCTTTGCAAATTCGGCACTGACCGAATATCGCTTACTTGCGGGCAATGCGCTCAACACATGGTTCGTGTTTGACAATCTCAGTCGCATCGCTTATGAAATTTTAAGCGTCCCGGATTGCGATGGGCATTTACCATTTCTTCAAGACGTTGTGCAACACAGAACCGTTCGTGAGTTCCGTTCAAAGGACAAAGCCCTCCATCGAAGGGTTTGAAGGGCCAAATCGGATTGGACCAAAGGAGGTCGTCATGGCACTGAAACCCATTAAAACCGAAAGCGCGCCGGCCGCCATCGGGCCCTACTCCCAGGGAATAAGCGCCGGGCCCTGGCTGTTCGTCAGCGGTCAGCTCGGCCTGGACCCGGAAAGCGGTGCGCTGGTGGGCACGGACCTCGCGTCCCAGGCTCGCCAGGCCCTGCAGAATCTGCAGCAGATCCTCGTTTCCGCGGGCGCCGGGCTCGAGCAGGTGGTCGCCGTGGAGGTGTTTCTCACCGACATCGGAATGTTCGCCGAATTCAACCAGGTTTACGAAACGTTTTTTTCCGATCACCGACCGGCCCGGGCGGTGGTCGGCGTGGCCGGATTGCCGAAGGATGCCCTGGTGGAGGTCAAATGCATGGCCTACACGGCGGATGCATGAGGTGCTTCGGGTTGCGGACCGGTACAGGCAACCGAACGATTTACGAGGTGATTTCCGGGGAGCCAAGAAGATGAAGGTCATCTACAACGACGTGTTCGAGTGGGAGGGTTTCGGCGGACGGCTGCAGCTCGCCGCAGGCCGATGTCACCTCTGGATATTCGACCGGGGGCGCGAGAATGCCAGGCAATTGGCGCACCTGCGCCGCTATGTGGTCGTCGCGGCCGATTCGCCCGAATGCCGGTTGTCGGTAAAAAGCTGTGTCAGCCACATCGCCACCCGGGTTTCACAGCGGTTTCAAATCGAACCCCAGCGAATGCTGTTCGTCGAGTATTACCCCGAGAAAACCTATGGCCCGGACAATGCCAATGTCATCCCGGAACGCTACGATAAAGTTGAATTCACCTGGTACGAAGACAAGGCCATGCATCCGAAGTGGCTGCCTCTGGAGCCCAACCAGCTGGATTCCGTAACGGAACTGATGCAGGCCGCGCATAGCTCATAGCTCATAGCGCATAGCTCATAGCTCATAGCGCATAGCTCATAGCGCATAGCGCATAGCTCATAGCGCATAGCTCATAGCGCATAGCTCATAGCGCATAGCGCATAGCGCATAGCTCATAGCTCATAGCTCATAGCTCATAGCTCATAGCTCATAGCTCATAGCTCATAGCTCATAGC
>DAXETY010000019.1:0-115021 GCA_051155755.1 Desulfobacterales bacterium | reverse complement strand
CGGCGGCCGACAGTGCCGGCCGGAACGATTGGTTTGCGGCTCCGGATAAGACTTCGGTGAGGGCAGGCTGGAAAAACCCGGGAGCCGGGGCATTTCAGAATTGCAGACGGCTGTGTCTGCATATCACACAAAATAAATTGGGGGAAGAGCGCAAGGCTCTTCCCCGGCTTGACGGGTTCATCACTGCCGTCGAAAAAAATCTACGGCATCAAGCCTTCCGGAATGTCCTTGCCCTGCTCCTTCCAGAACTTGACCGCTCCCGGATGCAGCGGAACCGAGGCACCGCGGAATCCATTTTCGAGGGTCATTTCATCGAAGGTCTTCTTGGCGGTAACCATGGCCTCCATGCCTTCTTTGGACCACAGGGTCTTCATGACCGTGTAAACCAGGTCCTCGGAAAGACCCTTGTTGGCGCTCAGAATGGTGGAGTCCTGAAATGTCTTGGTCTCGGGCATTCCCTTGCCGTAGGTTCCGGCCGGAATCGTGGTCGGCGAATAGGCGTAAGCGTCGTAGAAACCGCTTTTCTCGGCATCCACCCCGACATCGACCAGCTTGATCTTGACCTGGACGCTGGCTTCGATGACCGAGCGGTTCGGATAGCCGACCAGGACCCAGAAAGCGTCGATCTTGCCGTCCTGGAATGCACTGGCCGCGGCCGAGTAACCCATGAAGGTCGGGTTGAAATTGTCCCAGACGCCGATGTGACGGAAGAAACGCTCGGCGCTGGCGGCGGCACCGGATCCGGCATTGCCCACGGCCACGCGCTTGCCTTTCAGATCGTAAGCGCTGTTGACGTTGCTGTCGGCCCGCACCACCAGCTGGGCCGGCGCCCCGTACAGATAGCCCATGGAGCGCAGATCGTTGTACTTGGTGTCGTCCTGGGGCAGTTTGCCGGCAAAGCCCAGGGCGCTGTCCACCGCGTAGCATAGCCCGAAATCGGACTCGCCCTTGGAGACACGCTTGACGTTTTCCACCGAACCGCCGGAGCCCACCGCCGTAGCCTTGATGTTCGGGTTGACTTTCGGCACGTGAATGGCCATCCCGTTGGCGAACGTATTGAATGTGCCGCCGGTGGGACCGCCGCCGATCTGCACGTTGTATTCTTCGGCGGACGCCGGCGTGATGCCCAGCGCCACCACGGCAACGGCCAGCAGAATCGTGAACAATCCTCGTTTCATAATACAACCTCTCCTTTCTCCCTTTTTAATTTGGGGCGCCCTGAAACCACCCCGGGTTGGTGTGGCCTGGACAGGCCACCTTTTTATAATTATTGGTTGAAGGAGTCGTTGTAAAGGTTGAAACTTCTGATTTGCTTGTACGAAAATTTTGTAAAATTTTGTACGAAATTTTCTGACAGCCAATTCGCGGGTTCCAAATTCGGTCACAGTTCGACCAGACGATTCTGGATGGCAAATCGGGACAGCTCGGCGTTGTTGCGCAGGTTCAGTTTTTTGAGAATACGCAGGCGGTAGGTGTCGACGGTTTTGATACTGATGCCGTACATGCGGGCAATCTCGCGATTGGTGCTGCCCATGGCCAGGCGCCGCAGCACCTGCAGCTCGCGCATGGAGAGTGAGTCCAGCGGGCTTTGTTCCCGCTTGCCCCGGGCCACCCGAATGGCGAGCGCTTCGGCGGCTTCATCGGTGAGATAGCGGCTGCCGCCGATCACTTTGCGGATTGCGTTCACCAGCTGCTCCGGGGCCGACTGCTTGGTGATATAGCCGCGGGCCCCGGCTTCGAAGGCACGCACCACATACTGACCTTCTTCGTGCATGGTCAGCACCAGCACGGGCAGTTCCGGAAAACGATCCCTCAAACGGCTGATGACCTCCAGGCCGTCCAGACCCGGCATGGAGATATCGATGACCGCCACATCCGGTCGGGTTTTTTCGATTTCCCGCAGTGCACTGCGGCCGTCGTCGGCCTCGGCCACCACCTGCATATCGCCGCTTTCTTCGATCAAACGCCGCAGGCCGGCTCTGACAATGCTGTGGTCATCGGCCAGAAACACTTTGATCATCGCGCCTCACCTGAATCGAGTTTGCAGGGCACCCGAAACCGTATCCGGGTTCCGGCACCGGGACGGGAATCGATTTCCAGCATTCCACCCACCAGCACGGCCCGCTCCCGCATGCCGGCCAGACCCAATCCATCGGTTTCTCCGGCCCCGTCGGGCGAAAATCCGCGGCCGTCGTCCTCCACCGTAAGCAACAGGTGGCCGTTGTGCCGACCCAGACGCACTTCCACCCGGCCGGCATCGGCGTGCCGGATCACGTTGGTAAGTGCCTCCTGGGTAATGCGGTAGGCCGCGGTGGCCACCGTTTCCGGCACCGGCGGTTCTTCCCGGCAGTCAAACACACAGGGGATCCCGGAGCGCTTTTCAAAATCCGTGGTGTATTGCTCCAGTGCGTCCACCAGCCCCAAGTCGTCGAGAATGCCGGGCCGCAGGCGAAAGGCCATGCTGCGGACATCGCCGATGGTTTTGTCGATCAGCCGGCACATGGCCTCCGCCCGCTGTGGGACGGATTCTTCATTGCCGTGGCGCATTCTTTCCTGTATCCATACCGCCTCCATCCGCAAAGCGGTCAGCACCTGCCCCAGCTCGTCGTGGAGTTCCCGGGCGATGGCCGCCCGCTCCTTTTCCTGGTTGGCCAGAATGCTGCCGGACAGGCGGCGAAGCTGGTCCTGGGCTTTTTTTACGGCGGTGATGTCGGTGGCGATACCGCACACGCCGCGAGGCTTGCCGGTTTCATCGAACACCGGAAACTTCACCGACAGGTACGTCCGTATTCCTCCGGGTTGCGGAATGCGCTCTTCCACCTGGCGGGATCGATGATCGGCAAGCACTTCCCGGTCGTGAGCGCGGAACTGTTCGGCCACCTCGTGGGGCAGAATCTCGTAATCGGTCCTGCCCCGAATCGCATCGTTGCGCACGCCGAAAAGTTCTTCGTAGCGGGAATTCACCAGTACATAGCGCCCCTCGATGTCCTTGAAGTAGACCACCGCCGGCGTGTATTTCAGGATACTGCCGATTTCCCGGGTTCGCAGCTGCACCTGGCGCTCCAGATCCTTGGAATATCGGCTCAGTGCCTCTTTGGCCTGCCGCAGGGCTTCTTCGGCCTGCCGGCGCCGGGTCACATCCACCGACACCGCCAGGGTGCGTACGATGCGCCCCTGGTTGTCGCGATCGGCAATGGCCGACAGCAGTACGTCGATGGTGGACCGATTCTTGGCGATGAACCGATAGGCGACATCTTTGCAGAAGCCGGTTCGAAAGAATTGAGGGAACACCGTTTCTTCGGCGTACCTTCGGGATTCGGGGGTCATAAAATCGGTCAGCTTCTTGCCGATGACCTCCGGCCGTTTATATCCCAGCGCCTCTTCCCAGTAATCGCTGACGCTGACCAGTCGGCCGTCGGTGTCGATGGAATGCAGCATGGCGGGCGTGTTGTGATACAGTGATCGATATCGCTCTTCGCTTTCCCGCAGGGCTTTTTCCACCTGCCGGCGCCGGGTGATCTCCTGGCTGGCGTTCCGATACAGCACCAGCACCGAAGCGGCGATGAGCAGGCACAACGAAATCACCACCGGTCCGGTCACTCGCAGGATGGGCCCGTACACGGCTTGAAAAAGTGCGCTGGCGCTTCGCAGATGCACCACCTTCCAGCCCGGAAACCCATCGATTTCCACCTGGTGCATTAAATACCGGTCCCCGGTCAGGGTTGCCTCGCGACCGTTCGCATGGGCCGTAAGTCCAACCCATTCCCAGGGGCCCGCCCCGAACTGCCGTTCGGCGGCAATGCGCTGAATCGCTTCATCCGGGATCTCCCAGGCTCTTTTGAACAACCAGTCGCCCCGATTGGAAATAAAGATTACCCCTCTCGGATCGGTAACCAGAACCAGGTCGTCGCTGGTCAGCCCGAGGCGGTTTTCGATCACGTCGATGGAAGATTTGATCACCGCAACGCCGACCGGTGTCTCGGAAGATGCGACCGTGATTGGATAGCTGTTGTACACGCCCCGTTTGCGCGAGGTAATTACAAGGGCCAAATACGATGTGGGCCAGCCGCGAATCGCGTTTTGAAAATAGGGTCGGAAAGCAAAATTCTGCCCCACAAAACTGTCCGGCGCCCCCCGGTTGCTCGAGGCAATGGTGTTGCCGTGGTGATCCATCAGATAGCAGACATCCGCCTCCAGGGAACGGTTAAAATGATCCAGGACGGCATTGGCGCGCTGAAGGGCATCGGGACCGGGATTCAGCAGCAGATTCGCAAGCTCTTCCATCCCGGCCAGGGCGCGGACCACCCTGGTGTTATCGGTCAAAAACGAAGCAATGGTCTTGGTCAATCCCTCCAGGCGCATTTTCGCCTGGCGTTCGGCCTCCTGAAAAGCCGCATCGCGAATCACGGAAAAATAGAAATAGCTTCCGATCGTCACCGACAGCACGGCCAGCAGCGACAGTACCAGCAAAATGATGCGAAGGCGCATGGATTTAGAATTCCACCGTTCGGTTCCAGCCGGCAAGGATATTCCTTGCGCTCACTCTTGCCATGTAACCCCCCAGCCGAGCGCTTCCAGTTTATCAAAACGCATCCGGCTGCAAGTTCAATGCTTCCACGCCGCTGGTCAGATCCCGGTACCGGATGGGCGCAGCGGATCCGGCGAGCCGCAGTCCGTCGGGCGGCAGCGATTCTGCGGTATTGAGCCGAATCTCAGAGATGCCGAAGCGGCGGCGCAGCTCGACGAAATTCCGGCTTCGAAGCCCCTGCATTCGGGAATAGCTGCCGGGGTGGACGCAAAAGGCCACCGAATGCCGGGGCTCGGCGCAATCTTCCAGAAGACGGCAAGCCATTTTCAAAAACAGGCGGCTGTGGACGAGGTGACCGAAGGCCGGGTGTCGGGGACCGGCCAAAACCCCGTCGCAATCGAAGCCCACCGGCAGTCCGATCCGGATCACCGCAATGCCATGGTTGAGAAAAAAAAGGGTGGTTTCCTGGACGCGATCCAGTGCTTCCTCCAGGCTCAGGGGATCGTAGCGCCCGGCCTGCATCCAGTCGGCCAGCGGACTGTCAGCCAGAACCAGCGTCGGGTAAATTCGAACATAATCCGGACCCAGGGCGGCAATTTTTCGCGCGGTTTCAAAGGTATGGTGCCCGGTTTCACCGGGCAGTCCCACCATCATCTGCAGCCCCAGCCGATATCCCGCGGCTTTGATCCGATGGGCGGCCGCACAGGTATCGGCGGCGGTGTGCCCGCGGCGACTGCACCGCAGCACGGCATCATCCATGGATTGAACCCCGAGTTCCACATCGGTGACCGGATAGGATTTCAGGGCCGCGATCCGATCCGGGGTGATCGAGTCCGGACGGGTGGAAAACCGGATGCCGTCCGCCCGGCCGGATTGAACAAACGCTCCGGCAAGATCCAGCAGTCGCTCAATTCGATCGGGGCGCTGTCCGAGAAAGTTGCCGCCAAAAAATGCGATCTGGGTGGGTGAGCGATCCTTGCCGCCGAAAGACAAAAACCGCTCGATCTCGGCTTTCAGCGATTGCAGGCGGGGTGGAGGACCGGAAGCGGCGGTAATCCGATACTGATTACAAAACACGCAGCGGTGGGGGCACCCCTGGTGGGGCAAAAACACGGGAACGATCAGTGGCTTGCTCGAGGCGTTCAAAAGAACCACCCCCTGGGCGGGGCCATTCAGGGGCCGGATGAGGGTTTCTGCAGTATTTCCAGGGCTTTTCTGGCGGCGTCCTGTTCGGCCAGTTTTTTGCTTTTGCCGGTACCCTCGGTTTTCAAGTCCCGAACCCGCATTTCGACGCCGAAAGTCTTGTCGTGGTCCGGACCCTCTTCGAAAATCACCTGGTAGTTCGGGGTTTCGTGGTGGAGAAGCTGCACCAGTTCCTGTAGTCGGCTCTTGTAGTCGCGATGGGTTTCGGCGGCGATCTCGGCGTCCAGCAGCGCCCCCATGTGCCGATCCACCACATTGAAGGCGACATCAAACCCGCCGTCAAGATACACGGCGGCCACCACCGCTTCAAAGGTGTTGGCCAGAATTGAATTTTTGTCCTGTCCCCCGGTCTGGCGTTCGCCGCGACCGAGCTGGATGTGGGGTCCGAGGTCGAGATTGCGGGCTACATCGGCCAGCCGGACCTCATTGACCAGGTTGGCACGCATTCTGGAAAGCTCTCCCTCCCGCAGATGGGGATAACGCTGCATCAGTCGGTGGCCGACGATCAGATTCAGTACCGCATCGCCCAGAAATTCGAAGCGTTCGTTGTCGCGAATGCGGGGGTCGGCCTGCTCGTTGGCGAAGGAGCTGTGGCAAAGCGCTTCTCGAATCAGAGCCGCATCGTGAAAATCATATTTGAGGTTCCTGCACAGCGACTGCAGGTCCCCGGAATCACTGCCGCCGCCGGCCGCAGGCGCAACGGCGGAACCCGTTTCCGCCAACCGCCCAACCAGTTGCCGGTAAAGTTCATAGGGAACGCTGAAATCTCCGTTTGCACACCCCATCCGGATCTCCGGATTCAAATTCCCGTGAAAATCGGTACCGCCGGTCATCAAGAGACCGAAACGCTCGGCGAGTTCCTGGTAAAATGCGGTTGCCTCGGGTGGATGCTCCGGGTAGAACACCTCGATGCCGATCAATCCCATCGATACCAGGGAAGCGATCAGCTGCTCCATCTGATGGCGATCCTGGATGTTGAGCAGGAAGGGATGCGCCAGCACCGGAATGCCGCCGGCGTTGCGGATGATTTGAAGGGCCTGGGCACAGGGGATGCGATATTTGTCGACGTAAGCCGGTTGACCATGGCCCAGATATCGATCGAAGGCTTCGTCAATACTGCCCACAAAGCCTTTTTGCAGCATCGCAAGGGCGATGTGCGGGCGTCCGATTTGGGCGTTGCCGGCAATGCCGCACACCTCATCCATGGAGATGTCGAAACCCAGCCCGACCAGGCGCTGGATAATGGCTGGGTTGCGATTGCGCCGGGCGTTCTGCAGGAGGGTCAGCGTCTGGTTGAGCAACGGTTCGTCGAGATCGATTCCGTAGCCCAGGATATGGAAACTTCCCGAACAGGGAGCACCGGGCGGCGGTGCCGCACTGATTTCAACGCCGGTCAGAAAATCGAACGAACGCTCACCGATCTCGAGCGCTTCCCGGGAACCTGCCAGCGTATCGTGATCGGTGATTGAAATCGCGGCCAGTCCCTGTTTCTTGGCTGCCGCAACAATCTCCGACGGCGTGAGGGTACCGTCGGAAGCCGTCGAGTGGATATGAAGATCGATCCTCAAACCTCGATTACAATCCAAGGGCCTTTTCCAGCGCCTCTTCTTTGGACTTGCATTCGATACAGTGAGAAGTCACCGGCCTGGCCTTCAACCGCTTGATCGAGATCTCTTCGCCGCAGGATTCGCAGATGCCGAACGTCCCGTTTTCAATCCGCTCCAGGGCCTTTTTTATTTTTTTGATCAGTTTGTGCTCGCGGTCCCGGATACGGAGCATGAAATTGCGATCTGCCTCAAGGGAAGCCCGGTCGGTGGGATCGGGAAAATTCTCTTTCGGATCGGTCATACCGGAAACGGTATCGTCTGCCTGATTGAGCAGCTCTTCCAGTTGTTGCGTGAGAAACTCTTTAAAATATTCTACATCCTTTTTTTTCATCGCTAACGCTTCCTATTGTCGCAATCCCCTGTTCCGAAAAGAAAAATAAATATCAACATTTGACGCCTGTGTAAAGAAGAAAAACCATTTTACAAGTGGGAAATCATTTCGAATCCGGGGCTTTTTCAGAATCATTTCGCATCGACTCCAGGTAGGCGGCCCACTCGGTGGGCAGCATCTGTTTCTTTTTACGGTTGCATGCTTTGCATGCCGCCACCACATTGCCCCGGGTGGTGCGTCCGCCCCGGGCTATCGGTACGATGTGATCCATGGTCAGATCACCGGGCGGGACGGAGCATCCGCAATACTGACAAACCCCTTTGGCCAGCCGCCGTTTCCACCACTGACTCTGACGCAATGCCCGCGCCCTGTCCCGCTCCCGACGGATATCGGTTTCTTCCAGATCATAGGCATAGGGGCCTGGGCCGGCCACTGCACGTTTTTTTCCCATTATGGCAACCGGTCGTCGGTTCGCCCCCCGAGATAGCGGGCAGGCGGTCGATGGCTGTCGGCCGGATCCATCCGTCCCAAGGATCCCGGCGGTGTTTTTCCGGCGTCTTAAGCGCCTTGGCTCCGGTGCCGCTCGATGGCATCGAGCACATACGGCAGCACCTGTCGGGCCACCTCACGATACCCGGCCGCATTGGGGTGCAGGCCGTCGGCGCGGTTCAGCTCCGATCGACCGGCAACCCCTTCCAGGAAAAAAGGCATTCGAATGATATCGTGTTCGCGGGCGACACGCTCGTAGATATCGGCAAAATTGCGGCTGTATTCGGGACCGAAATTGGGGTGAATCTTCATTCCGGCCAATACGACCGTCACGCTGCGGGCCTTCAGCTCGGTCACGATGGCATCGATGTTTTCAAAAATATTCTCCGGCGGCAACCCTCTCAGGGCATCGTTGGCCCCGGTTTCCAGAATTACGATGTCCGGCTTCAGTTTCATTACCCAATCCAATCGGGAGCGAGCGCCGCTGGAAGTCTCTCCGCTGATACCGGCATTCATCACTCTCCAGTGAATCCCCCGCTCTTCGAGCATCTGCTGCAACACGGCCGGATAACTGTCGGCCTCCGGTACGCCAAGGCCTTCGGTCAGGCTGTCGCCCATGGCCACGATCACCCCTTCCGGCGGCTGCGAGCGGTTTTCCGCTTCCGGTGATCCTTCCGTCTGCGAGCCGCAGCCGGCAGTCATCAACGCAAGGACCAGTACCGGTATTCTCGTCCAAATCGGCCATTTCACGAGCATCACTCCTGAGTCTGTTGTCTGAGGAACACCACCGGCTTGACGCGCAGAATCGACCAGGAAGGGATCAGCGCCACCAGGGTCACCAGAATGGTCGCCGCGGCTGCCAACCCCAGTGCGGTTCCAATCAGCGGGACAAACGGTATTTCGAAGCCGCGGGTGATGATCAGCCATGCGGCTGTTTCGGCAAAAATCAGCGCCGGCAGGCTGGCGGCGAGTCCCAGCGTCAGGCTTTCCACCAAAAACACCTTGCGAACGAACGCATTCCGGGCTCCAAGAACCTGATAGTATACCGCCTCGCGCGTCCTCGCAAGCCGGGTGGCAAAAACCGAACTGGCGACGATCAGCATTCCGGCCGGTATGCTGAGCAACGTAAAAAAACGCACGACCGTCGACAAACGCTGCGCAACTTCGCCGAAACGCCGGATCACACTGCTCATGTCCACGGCGGTCACATTTGGAAACTCGGATGCCAGCCGCCCCTGCAGTGCACCGATTCGATCGGCCTCCACCCGAACGGCCGTGAAAAAGGTGTGGGGTGCTTCGGCCAAAAGCGTTGGCGGAAATACAAAATAGAAAAAGGGACGAATCGATTCGGAGGTCCGGGTGCGGATACTGGAAACCCGGGCTTCCAGCGGCACGCCCTGAATGCGGAAAACCATGCGGTCGCCGATCTCGACACCGGCCAATTCGGCGGCGGTATCCAGAACCGACACCTGATTTTCAGACCCGTCGGCACCAAACAGCCCCCGGCCGTCGACAATGGTTTCGTCTTCCAGCAGATCGGTTCGAAACGTCAGGTTGAAGGTGCGTGTCAGGCTGTCTCCCCGTTTTGGCTGCCGCGTCCGGTTGCGGTCGACGGCTTCGCCGTTCACCGATACGATCCGGGCCCGGACGATCGGATGGTACCGGGCCGGTCGATCCAGCACCTGTGCGAACGCTTCCACCTGGTCCGGTTGGATGTCGATAAAGAACAGATTGGGTGAATTCGGCGGATACGATTGGATGAAGCTGCGGTCCAGATTCTCTTCCACCAGAACCAGGGTCAACAACACGGTCAGGGCGGCCGTCAGCGTGACGAGGATCGAGCGCGTCGCACTGCGGGGTCGAAACAGTCCCCGCAGGGCCTGGCGCATGATCAGCGGGCCGCGGCGAATCCGCCGCAGCAAGGCCATCAACGCGCTGACCAGAACGGCGACGGCCACCAGAAAACCGGCGGCACCCAGGACAAAAACCAGTCCGGTTTTCACCTCCTTCAACTGCCACAGGATCAATCCGATCAACAGCGCAGCCACTGCCGCCAGCGCCGATCGATAAACGACGTTTCGCGGGGGCGGGACCGTTTCGTTGCGGAAGATAAACGCCGGTTTGATGGATTGAATGCGATACAGTGGCAGAAACGCAAACAGCGCAACGGCTCCGACACCCAGCGCGAATCCTTCCGCCAGAGCGCCCCAGGGCAAAGTCAGGCCGGGGCTCGGCGGTAGAAAGTTCGACAGCCAGACCGGCAGCACGGACTGCAGGACCGCCGCCAGGATCAGCCCCACCAGGGTGCCGCCAATGGCGATCGACAGCAGGGCCAATCCATGGCGCGTGATGATGAAGCCGGCCGTCGCCCCCAAGGTTTTCATCACGGCAATGGTGCCGGTTTTTTCCCGGAGATAGGCACTCAAGGCGCAGTGGATGCCGATGCCGGCCAGAATCAGCGTGAATACGCCGACCAGGTTCAAAAAAAACACAAAATTATCCATAAAGCGCTTCACACCCGAGCGAGCGGTGCGGTAGGTCTCCACCCGCTCCTGCACGGGGTCGGCAGCCTGCTGCAATCTTGCTGCCAGCGCTTCCGGATCGTCGGCACCGATGACCTTTCCCAACAGAACATATCGTACCCGGCTGCGCTGTTCGATCAACTCCAGACGCTCAAGATCGGAACGGGACACGAAAATGCGGGGACCGAAGGAAAAAACGCTCACGGGTCGATCGGGCTCCTGCACCAGCACATCGGCCACAGCCAGTTCGGCCCGGCCGATTTTCAGTCTGTCTCCGACGGCAATGCCCAGTCGTTCCAGCAGCGCCCGTTCCACGATAATCGAACCGCTGCGCAATTCTTCGGAGAACGGCCGGCCGGATTCCAGAATACAGCGGCCATAGAACGGATAACCGTCCTCGACCACCTTGATGTCCGCCAGCAAAGCGCCCTCGTCTCCCGGTGTTTGTACGACCGAATAAAATTCCCAGTAACGGGCGGTTTGCATGCGCCCTTCGGCCTGAACTTGTTCGACGGCGCGTTCCAGCGCGTCGGAGAACGGCTGGCGGGATTGCACGATGATGTCGCCTGCGTGCAAGGCGCGGGCATCCTGGGCCAATACCGCTGCCACCCCGGAAGCGAATCCATTGACCGATGCCAGCGTAACCACCGAAAGCACCACGCACAAAAAGAACACGGCCGCCTGTTGCCAGGAGTGGGAAACCTCGCGGTACAACCGCTTAACGGTCCGCATGACGCTGCTCACGATCCGACTGGATGGCGCCGTCCTGCAGCCGGATCACACGGTCCGCAAGGTCCGCCAGATCCCGGCTGTGGGTCACCATGATGAGGGTGGTGCGACGTTCTCGATGGAAATCCAGCAGCAACTGCAATACGATCTGTCCATTGCGGGAATCCAGGTTGCCGGTGGGTTCATCGGCAAAAATAATCCGGGGATGATTGATCAGGGCGCGGCAAATCGCAACGCGCTGCATTTCGCCGCCGGAGAGCTGGTGGGGGAAATTATCGCTGCGTTCCGCCAATCCGACCTGCGCCAGCAGGGTGCGGGCCTGGTCCTCGGCCCGGGACTCTCCGCGCAGTTCGGCGGGAAACATCACGTTTTCCAGCGCCGTCAGGGACGGGATCAGATGAAAGGACTGAAATACGAAACCGAAGGTATGGTTGCGCAGCGGCGCCAGCTTGTCCTCGGACAGATCGGTAATGTCTTGGCCTTCGATTCGGACCTGTCCGTAGTCGGGGCGATCGAGACCCGAAAGCAGGCTGAGCAGCGTCGTTTTTCCGCTGCCGCTGCTGCCGCGGATGACCAAAAATTCCCCCGCCCGCACCGAAAGGTCGATATCTCTGAGAACCGAAATGTGTCGATCATCGACGGTATAGGATTTCGTCAGTTTCGTGGCTTCGACCACCGGACGCCGGGACGCTTCGGCCGCATCGGGGCCGGGAGATGGAACATGCATTTCGCTTCTGTGTAAGTCCATTGGACCGGGTTCCGGAGTCAACAGCCACCCGCGAAGCGGGCGGCTTGAATTTTCTTGCTGCGGCACCTGCCGCTGGCAAGAAAAGACAGAAGCACGTTTGTGCTTCGATGTTGAACTTGCACCGGGTGCATCGCACCCGGTTTGGGCAAGAATAAAAAAAGCAGGCCGCATCGGCCCTGCTCATCGAAGGTAAAGATAAGCACCGAACCCGGCCGGATCAAGTCGCCGAGGCCCCTGCCGGCCCCGGGCCATCCGGCCGCCGGCAGCGGTGCGCCGGCGTCAGGATTTGTCCCGGCCTTGTCTTTTCAGGGCCGCCTGGAGCTTCGCACCGAGGTCGCCCATGACTGGAGACGGATCATTTTCAGCGTACGGCTGCCAGTTTTCCGAAGATGACGATTCGGCCGGCGCCAGCGTAATCTTGCGTTCCGGGGGCTGTATGTTTTCCACCACCACCGGTATGGTGTCGCCGATCTTGTACTTTTCGAACTCCGATCCCAGAGCGGACTCCCGCATCTTGGATTTCGGCAGCAAACCGGTAATGCCCGGCTCCAGGCAGATAAAAAAACCGAACCGTTCTTTTTTTTCCAGCAGACCCGACAAGCGCTGCCCGATACGGAATTTCTCGGAGACATTCTGCCAGGGATCGCCCTCGGCTTCCCGCATGCTCAGAGAGATTTTGCGTCCGGCCGCATCGATGTTCTGAACGACCACCGGCACCTCCTGCCCGACACGAACGACATCTTCGGCTTTGAGCACCCGTTTGACATAGCTCATCTCGCTGATGTGCACCAAGCCCTCCAGGCCGGGGGCGATCTCGACAAACGCCCCGAATGCGGCACACCGCGTCACCCGCCCTTTGAGCCGATCACCGGGCTTACAGGTCTCCGTCACCGTTTCCCAGGGGTCCGTACCGAGCTGTTTTATGGACAGTGCGATTTTCGGCCGACCGCTTTTGCCGGCGGCGGTGATGTCGATCACCTTGACCCGGACCGTATCCCCGGGCTGAACGCATTGATCGGGAGATTCCGTGCGCGACCATTGCAATTCGGAAATATGGATCATGCCTTCCACCCCGGGAATCAACTCCACGAATGCTCCGTATGGCATCAACCGGGTGACGGTACCTTCGAGGACCTGGCCCTCGGCCAGATTTTGGAAAAAAGCTTGTTCCGCGGCTTTCTGGTGCGCTTCCAGCAGCACCCGGCGGGATACCACCAGGTTTCGGCCCCCCGCTTCGAAACGGACGATGCGAAATTCGAACGTGTCACCGACATAATCTTCCGGATTTTCGACATAATGCAGATCGATCTGGCTGACGGGACAAAAGGCGCGATGCTTCAGCATTTCGATCCGGAAACCGCCTTTGCAGGTTTCCTGCACTGTGCCCTCCACCGGCATTTGTTTGCGATAGGCCTCCTCGAGCATGGCCCGGCCGCCGACACCGGAAAGGGCGCGAGAGAGCCGCAGCTCGGATTCCAGGACGTCCACCACATACAGCTCCACCGGATCGCCGACCTGACAGGCCAACCGCCCTTCCTCGTCACGCAGTTCATCCAGGTCCACGACACCGTCGATCTTCGTGCCCGTGCTGACAAACGCGCTGTCTTTTCCGATGGCAATGATTTCGCCCTGTATGCGGTCGCCGACCTGCAGGTCTTCTTTCATTCCGGAGGTATAGGCCTCGAACAGATCGGCAAACGATTCGGATTCCTCTTCCCGCCCGGGGTGTTGCGCATTGTCGTCGATTCCCATGTGCGTTCCTTTCATACCGGCCTGCTGCGGGGCCGACACGGTGGCGTGAATTGACAATACCAACCATAATAAGCTAATTTTAACGGCTTGCAATAATCCTTCGACCGAAAGAGATGCCCTTGAACAGTTCGCCGTCCGATTACCTGATGGAAGATGAAGAAGAGGCGGTTCGCCTGGATATGAAAACCGATCCGGAGGTGGTTCGCAACCATGCCCGGTGGGCCGGAATCCGTCCCGGTATGACGGTGGCGGACCTGGGCTGCGGCTCGGGCAAGACGACCTACTGTCTGAACGAGTTGGTCCAACCGAACGGAGAAACGCTGGGCCTTGACATTGCGCCGCAACGCATCGATTTCGCCCGCGGTAAATACCGGGCCGGGGGGCTGCGCTTTCAAACCGGCGACATCCGCGAAAACCTGGACACACTGGGCCGGTTCGACTTTATCTGGGTCCGTTTTGTGTTGGAGTATTATCGTTCCCAGGCTTTCGATATCGTTCAAAATGTATCCCGGATCCTGAAACCCGGCGGGATTCTGTGCCTGATCGATCTGGATTACAACTGCCTGAGCCACGATGAAATCCCTTCCGGGCTGGAATCGGCCCTGCACGGCATCATGAATGCGCTGAAAGCGACCGCCGGCTTCGATGCCTATGCCGGACGCAAGCTGTACCGGTATCTTTACGACCTCCAAATGCGGCAAATCGAGGTGCGGATGGACGCCCACCATTTGATCTACGGACCGTTGAAACCGTCCGACGCGTTCAACTGGCAGAAAAAAATCGAGGTGGCCGCCAGAAACTCCGGTTATGCGTTTGCGGAATTCGACGGCGGTTTTGATGAGTTTCGCGAGCAATTCCGGCTGTTTTTTTCCAATCCCCGGCGGTTTACCTACACGCCGGTCATGGTCTGTCGCGGCATCAAGATGAAGTGAACAACGGCGGAGGGGACAACCCGAAAGGGAAAAACTCGGGTTCAGGATGCCATCGTAGCACGATACTCCGGTTCACCGGCATGGCGCCTGGCGTAATACCGGTAAAAGGCGTCGACGATTTTCGGATCGAAACTGCGTCCGGTTTCCTGGTTCAGCAGCGCAAAAGCCTTTTTCAGCGGCATCGGTTCCCGGTAGTGACGCTTGGCGGTAATGGCTTCGAAAAAATCCGCCACGGCAATGATCCGGGCACCCAGCGGGATCTGATCGCCCTGCAATCCATTGGGATAACCGCTGCCGTCTATTTTCTCGTGATGGGCACCGGCAATTTCGGGCACCTGGCTGAAAATCCCTTCGAACTTGATCTGTTCCAGAATCCGCCGGGTTTTGTCGGCATGGGTTTTCACGATTTCGTATTCTTCCACCGAGAGTCGTCCGGGTTTCATCAGAATCGCATCCGGCACGCCGATTTTGCCGTAATCGTGCAGCAAAGCGGCCACCCGGATCATCTCGCGATAATCTTCGGGCAATTCCAGCTCTTCGCAGATTCCCAGGGCAATCTGAGTCACTTTTTCCGAATGCCCTGAAGTGAGGGGATCGCGGGCGTCGATACTGGCCGCCAGCGCCTGCAGAATCGAACGAAACTGCTCTTGACGCGCCTCGAGCAGGTCCGCGTTGCGAATACTGATGCCCAGCACCGAAGCCAGTCCGATCAACAGACTCATGTCGGTTTGAACCAGCGCCTTTTTGGACTGCAGGTTGTCCACGGCCAGAATACCGATCGACGCTCCGTCGGCAATGATCGGGCAGCACACAAAAGCCTGTGAGCCCAGTTTGTTGGCAAAGCTCAGGCTCTTCAGCGACAGATCATTTTTAATCTCCTTGATGTCGTTGACCAGAAAGGGTTGTTGTTCATGGAAGGAAATTACAAACACTCCGCGGGCTTCGGGTCGATCGAGGTGGAAGGCCGTGCGGTTTAGAAACTTCAGCTGCCGGTCGGTATATCCGTAACCGGCACGAAAGCGCAGGTGCTTGCGATCCTTGTCGGCCAGCAGGATCATGCAGCGGTCGTAGGCCAACCGTTTTTGGAAAATACGGGTAATACGCTCCAGAAGATCCTGACTGCTGGTCTGTCCGCTGATGGCTTGCCCGATTTCATTGGTCAACAGCGCGTTGTTGTAATTGATCTTGATCTGTTCGATCAGCTGGTCGGTGGAATAATGCAGGCTGTTGAGGCTGGATTTCAGCTCTTTTTTTTCGTGGAAGTCGACAAGGTGATTCAATATGAGCGCCAGTGCCACCCAGGCCGGCAGGGCGAAGGCGGAGACCACCGGAGGATAAATCACCGTCACAGCAACGATGATCGGGAGCAGGCCCACGGCAATTAAATTGCGAATGGTCTTCAGGGAGTCCGATGGGCGCTTTTCCCATTCGATGGCATAGCGACAGCAATTGCCGCCGCGGTGGATGCATTCGGTATGGTCGATGCGGGGCATTTTGTGGCCGCCGAACACCGTAACCATGGCTTCAAGATATCCGGTGCGATTTTTACATTGAAACGGCTGCTCATGGACGCCGGGCAAAGGGGTCACGCGGACTTCGAATCGATTGGGTGCCAGGCGCTGCGTCTCGAAAGTGGTCGCCCGGGTGAAATTGGTTGCGCCTTTGGCCAGCAATTCGAAACGCGCCGCAGGGCCGATGCCGCCTAAGAAAAACAGGCGCATTACCCCGCTGGATTCCGGTGAAGCGGAAAAGCGCCCGGCTTCGCGGGCGATATTATCGTTCTGAGTCAACTGAGAGAGCTTCTGGTGGAAGCGGTTGACCTGACGCTGCGTGAACCAGTGGCCCTGGTCGGCAACCTCGTAAGGCTTTATCCCGGCATGGGCCAACAGCTCATCGACATCGAGATGGTTGTATGTTTTCCGTATCAGCTTGATGTAGGTGTCGATGATGCGGCTGTTGTATAGCGGGAGCTCTGCGCTGTTGGAAACCTGGCCCATATGGTGGAGATTATCCCGATTGCCATGGATTAATTTTTGATAAAGCGCAGCAGACGATTGAGATAACGGAAATAATCGTCGGAATTGCGGGCCTTGAGCACCCACAGGTTGTAGCGCTTTTCGATAGGCATCTCGGCCTGCTCGGCGAATTCGAGCGGATAGATCATCACTGGCATTTCACGGTTATTCATTCGGTGTATCAGCTCTGAGAAACAGATTCTTGAAATTTTCTGCGAAAGCCCTTCCGGATCGATAACGATCATTTTGATGCAATTTGTAAGGTCGGACAGATTCAAGCCGATGTCCGATAGACTGCACATCAGCAAGGCTTTGAGTACGTCGCCGTATTTCAAAGCAAACAGACACCGCTGACGCCTGAATCCCAGCTTGCGGTACTCTTCGGTGATGGTACTTTCGTCGGTATTTCCCGGCTCCAGACTCAGGGCGTTGAGCATCAGGCCACCGGATGCAAATTCGTAAAATATCTTAAGTTCCTGAAGATCGTCGTCGGTGGCCTCCACCAGTTCCCATCCCTCCGGCAATACCCGGCCGGCGGCCTGGTCGGCGGTAAAATGTAGATAAGCAAAAGTGTCTTCGGAGCAGGCTTTGGGGTTTTTGATTTTCCGGGCCGCACCACCGAAAACCCGGCTGGGAAATTTGTTTTCGGGCCGGTAGTAGCACATGGAAAAAACGAAGTGAATCGAGTACAGCCGATAGGAATCGTTGCTGAAATTACTAATCTGATTGAGAACCATCAGACCGGCGCGGTTGGACTCCGAGTTGCGTGCGGCGTGGTGGTGAATGAGCCAAGTGTTTTCGTAGAAGCGCACCATCGCCATATGCGCCAGAATGCGCCCCTTGTCCTGGTAGATGAAATGACGGGCGATGTTGGGATTCCGGGTATAGAGTTTTTCGTAGGTGGCCTTGATCTGCTCTTTGTTTTTCTGGATAAATTCGTATTTGTCAGGATAGATAAAACCGGATTCAAAGAAAAAATCCCACAGATTGTCAAGATCGACTTTGTTGCAGATATAGGAGCAGCGGTTTTCTGCCTGTTGCAATAGCGCCATGAGCTGGACATGCTTGGCGATGTCCATGTCCAGGATCGCGATGCCGCATTTGACTCGCCGGGGGTCATCCTGGCAGCATTGACGGTAGATCACCTGGGCCCGGCACTCGAAGCGCAAGCTGTTGGCAAAATTCAACTCAACTTCCGGCAACATCAGACCGGGCAGCAGAATGGCATTGTGGGCATCTTCTTCGACCGAAAACCCGGAGCCGGACAGTTCGATCACTTTTAGCGTTACCATCCTGCGGGTAAAGGGGTGTTGAAACACCAGGTCGGGGGAGGGCACGATCCGATGACGTTGGCTGCGATATTGTCTGGACTTGAAACGCTGAATAGCGGTGTTGACCGGCTCGAGTACAAAATCCCGCGCCTTCTGACCGCCGCTCTGGTTGAGGGTGCGGCAGTTGCCGGTATAAAGGGTCTGCCGTCCATCGGTAAAAATAACCGAAAGATTCGAATCCTGATTGAGCCATTGAAATGTCTGCGGTGGAATCGCGTGTGCCAGCACCCGGAAAGAAACCGCGTTGAAATCCATCAGGGCTCCCGCAAACACAGTCCCATTTTGGACCAGGTGGGCCGTAATCCCCTCGCATTGGTGGCGCGCGACCTTGCGGGAAGAAATTTCCTGTCCGTATTCCGGAAGCCTCACCACGAAACCGTCGTCGTCCAGTCGCAACAATTCGGCATCCACCCGCAGCAGCCGGGAACCGTCCGGAACCAGTATGTGATCGAACAGGTGGGAGCGGCAAAATGAGGGCCTGCGAATGCCCTGGGCCCATACACAGCAAAGCTCATAACCGCTGCATGGTTGCGGAGTAGCCTGTACATATTGAGTTTTGTTGAATTTTCGGTGTTTGAAGACCACCAGAACGGTGCTGTCCTGAAAATTAACGAAGTTGATTTTATTGATCAGGCTGCTCTTGCGGATCTTCCTGGGAGGGTGGATGGGTTCCGCCGGATCGATGTCACAATGAATCAGGCTGATGTTTTCGTTGGCGGTAATGCCGGGTGTCGAAACCGGTCCTTTGGACTTGACAGGCGGCTCCAAGAAATCGCTGCGCTGAGCACCGGTTTCTGAGCGGATCGACGGTTCCGGCTGGCGAACACTGGATTGGACCTTTTCCATCGGTTTCCCATTCAATACAATGCGATGCAACCTACCCCCGTGATACGGAGTAATGTGGCAAGATCCGAATTCGGAACAGCAAGCGAGAAAAAGAAACGATGCGGAAATAGCCCGACAACCTCACCCCTGAAGTTTTTGATGATATCATATTAGTACACGGGTGACAACGAAACGCCGGGAAAAAATTTGCCAGCCCGGTTCCAGGTGCGCCGACCGATGGAATGCCAATTGAACTGCAGTAATTCCAGTCGCTTGAAAACAATTGAAATTTGCAGTTTTGTCATTATTTTTAACCATCGTTTTCAGGTGCAGGGCAGCGCATGCCGAACCCCACAACTTATAATCAGGAGATCTATCCATGGGAAACCAGTTAAAAACCACCCTTCTTCTGGCGCTCTTAACCGCTTTCATTGTCTGGATCGGTCATTGGCTCGGCGGCCGACAGGGAATGATGGTGGCACTGGTGCTTGCAGCCGGAATGAATTTTTTCAGCTACTGGTATTCGGACAAGCTGGTACTGAAGATGTATCGGGCCCAGGAGGTTTCCGCCGACCAGTCCCCGGAACTCTATGGCCTGGTCGCGCAGCTGGCCCGCAACGGGAATCTGCCGATGCCGAAGGTGTATATCGTACCGGATGATGCCCCCAATGCCTTTGCCACCGGCCGCAATCCGGATCATGCCGTGGTGGCCGTCACGCGCGGTTTGACGCAAACCATGGACCGGGAAGAACTTGCCGGCGTGCTGGCCCATGAGCTGGCCCACGTGAAAAATCGGGACATCCTGATCGGATCGATCGCCGCCACCATGGCCGGCGCGATTATGCTGTTGGCCAGCATGGTGCGCTGGTCGGCGCTGTTCGGCGGCATGGGTCGGGACAACCAGAATGGCGGTGGCGGCGGCATGCTGGGCCTGCTTGCCATGTCGATTCTGGGGCCGATGGCGGCGATGGTGATTCAAATGGCCATATCGCGCTCGCGGGAATATCTGGCCGACCAGTCCGGCGCGGCCATCTGCGGGAACCCCGAATGGCTGGCGCGGGCGCTGGAGAAACTGGGCGCCGCTTCCGGTCGGCTGCCGGCCAATGCCAGTCCTTCTACGGCCCACATGCTGATCGTCAATCCGCTGGCCGGCAAAAGCATGATGCAACTTTTTTCCACCCATCCCCCGTTGGAAGAGCGCATTGCCAGGCTGCGCGGCCACGGCCGCTCCGATAAGGATTCCCCGAAACGTTCCGCGCATTCGGATCGATCTACGGTCGCTTCCGGTCGGCAGCGGGCCCGGGATACCTGGGATTCGCTGCGATAGGTTCCCGTCGGAAAAGGGGGGTGGTTATCGCCGGCAGGATATCGGATTGCGGAGTCGGCAGCGGGATTCTGCGGGGTCGGATTTCGGCGGCCCCGGCCGCCGGCAAAGGCGGCAGCGTTCGTCGCTGCAATTCTGACAGGAGAAACAGTCCCGGCAGGGATGTTTCTGGCCCAATTTTTGATTGGATTCAGGAATGTAAATTTTACCCGGCAAACCGGGAAAGCTTTCAAACGGCACGGGGTATCCCTTCAGGCAGCCGTTAACCGCATCGGACCGAAGGTCTTCGACAGCATATCTCCGATTACGGCGCATTCGAGGCCGAATGGCAGGTATCCGGCGTATCCCAGGATCGGCATCGCGAACACGTGGAATCGATCGACATACGGAATTGCGTATTCCCAGTGGGCCAAGCTGCCGATATTCCATAGCTCCCAAAAAAAACCGCACACCAGGGCGGCCAGGGCCGAAGCCATCACATGGGTCCAATCGCCACGGCGCAGATCCGAAAGGATATGCCGTTCGCCCCGCAGGGCCTGCAACGAGACCACAATCAACAGCGGTGACAACCATAGCAGCGCAAACAGCCACTGGGGCCAGATCCCGATACCGGCCAATCCCAGTGCGGCGACCAGTAAAACGGCCCCGGCGGTGATCCCGGCTGGAAAACGGGGCACCGTCCAAAAACGGCGGTAGGCTCGCTGCAGCCAGTCGGCTGCGAGAAGGCGCTCCCGGGTAGAGAGCACTGCGGGCAACACCGTGGAAAACGGCAGGGTTGCGGACCAGAAATAACCCCAGGCATCGTGGTGCGGGCCGATGTAATACCAGTTCTGCACGAAACGGTTGAGGTACTCGAAAAACCACCAGAACATCGCGCTGAGCGGAAACAGGATCAGAAACAGGCCCGTCCGATGGGTCAACAGGCAGCGCCCGGTGCGTCGATAGGTCATGGCGTTGACCACCAGGATGTATGAGATCCAAAGCGGGGTAAACGTATCGGGCTGCAGCGGCGCAAACCACTCAAAACGGGTCCAGGCCAGCAGCCAGGACAGCGGCCCGGTGAACACCCCGACCCATCCCCACCACGGAAAGGTTGTCGCCGGCACCGCCGGAACTGTCCGGCGCAGCGCTTTCACGACGGGCATCGCCAGGGGGATCAGGACTGCGACGATCGCTGCGGCGTACCCGAAAAAAACCCACCAGGAAAAATCCGGATGCTGCACGTAACGGGTCTGCGGTGGAAACTGCAGATACGGCGCCAGGGGCTTATCGGCCCAAAAAACGCCCAGCAACGGAAGGCCGACCAGCATCAGGGCCAGCACCGTCAGCTTGAAAACCAGGTGTTTCAAGATATCACTTTCGAGACAAAATCCGGAAGCTCGCAGGAATCGGTGGCAGCGCCTTTTTTGGTTTCGACATAATGGGCGGCCGCCAAAGCGGCCGTCGCTCCGTCGGCGGCGGATACTACGATCTGGCGGGCATATTTTTCCCGCAGATCTCCGATCACGTAAATGCCCGGTGTGTTGGTCTCGCAACGATCGTCGGTGACCACGTAGCCGTTGGCATTCATTTTGGTCCCGGCGGGTACCAGGTCATTGTTGGGTTCGAAACCGATAAAGATAAATACCCCGTCGGTGGCCAAATCCCGGGTTTCTCCGGTATTGACATCGCGAATCTCGACGGCGTGCACACCGTTGTCGCCGGCCTTGATTTCCGTGGCGATCGCATTCCAGATCACCTCGGCTTTGCAGTCGTTTTTGAGACGCTGCTGCAGGATCATGCCCGCTCGCAGGGCATCCCGACGGTGAACCAGGTATACCTGCCGCGCCAGCTTGGACAGGTACAGGGTTTCTTCAACGGCCGTGTCACCGCCCCCCACCACGACCACCGTCTTGTCCCGGAAAAAGAATCCATCGCAAACGCCGCAGTAGGATACCCCCTTGCCGTAGTATTCGTCTTCCCCGGGAATGTTCAATTTGCGGGGATTGCCGCCGGTGGCCAGAACCACTGCATGGGATGTGAGCACCTGATCGTCGGCAAGGCGCACCCGATGAAAATCCAGTCCCGGCTCCAGGGAAACCACTTCCTTGCTGATGATATCCAGGCCGTAGGATTGCGCATGCTGGACAAATTTCATGGAAAGCTCGGCGCCGCCGATGTGTTCGAAACCGGGATAGTTTTCAACTTCGTTGGACATCACCACCTGTCCGCCCGGAGCGCCCTTTTCGACGAGCAAGGTTTTCAGCGCAGCCCGCATGGCATAGATTCCGGCACTCAGCCCACCGGGGCCGCCGCCGATGATGACCAGATCATATATGTCATCTTGGGTCATAATCCCTCCTTCGCGTATATTTTCTTTCACCGAACGCGTTAATCGCTCGAATTCGGTTTCCGCAACAAAAAAACCGGGCAGGCCCTATCGTTGCGCATACCGCGCGGTATATTCCCCAAAGGCCTGTATCAACCGACCCGTACGTTCCCCCGGCTTGCCATTTCCGATCGGAATCTCGTCCCACCGAACGACCGGTACGATCTCCTTGTTCGAAGAGGTTAAAAACGTCTCGCTGGCTTGCAGGAGATCGGTTTTTCGAATTTTCCGTTGTTCCAGACGAAACATGTCGCCCGCAATTTCGGCAACGACGCTGCGGGTAATGCCTTCCAGAACGTTTTCGGAAGGCGTGGCCAGAGTGTCGCCGAAAAATACGAAAACGTTGCTGGTCGTGCCTTCCTGCAGGCAACCTTCCGAATCGCAGTAAATGGCTTCGATCGCATCTTGCGCTGCAGCTTTGCGCAGCGCCATGATAGCGGGAATATAATTGATGGTTTTGGCCGTCGGCAGATAACGGGCCGCCGGAACGATGATCACCTTGACTCCCTGACGGCGCCACCACTGCGGTGCCTGCCACAGGGGGGTCACCATCACCAGCAGCCGGGGTTTGCCGGAGGGCGTAATGCTATCCGGCGAAGAGCCCCCGCTGAGAACGATCCGGATGTTGGCCTCTTTTAGGTGATTGCGCCCCAGCGTCTCCATGACGATTTCTTCCAGCGCCTCCAGGCTCCAGGGGCATTCCAACTCGATCTGGCGGGCCGATCGCCGCAGCCGCCGCAGGTGCTCTCTCAGGAAAAAGGGTTTGCCGCCGTAAGTTCGCAGAAAATCGAAAACCCCGTAGCCTCGCAGCACGGCCAGGTCATCGGCCGGAACCACAGCCTGATCGGCCGGCAGAAATTTACCGTCCACATAAAATTCCGTCACCGCCGTTTCCTTTCCCTGGTTTTGAATGCCGTCGAAGAATCCGGCTCATAAAATAACAGGAATCCGAAATATTACAAGTCCCCAAGCCCGGACTGCCAACGGGGCCTTGCCGGTGGAAAAGCCGGTTTGACATTTGCCCCCGGATTTGCGTAGTGTCCATCCAAATCGTTTCAGTTTCCCTGCCACATTGCAACCGGTCCACTCACAGGGCCATCACAAGGACACGAAATGCAGCCGTATCCACTGCTGGCGGCGCCGCTCGATTTGGGCTTCACGATCCTGAAGAATCGCCTGATCATGGGTTCGATGCACACCGGGCTTGAGGAATCCGACCCGGGCTTTCAACGATTGGCAATATTTTACGCCGAACGGGCCGCCGCCGACGTCGGATTGATCGTCACCGGCGGCATTGCGCCCAATACCGAAGGCTGTGTGGCCGACGGTGCCGCCAAACTCACCGGGAGTTCCGAGGTAACGGTGCATCGCAACATCACCCGGGCGGTTCATCAAGCCGGCGGAAAAATCGCCCTTCAAATCCTGCACGCCGGGCGCTACGCCTTCCACCGGCAGCTGGTCGCCCCGTCACCGATTCAGGCACCGATCAACATGTTTGCGCCCCGGGCACTGACCGCCGCGCAAGTGGAAGAACAGATCGAGGCTTTTGTCCGCTGCGCGGTTCTGGCGCAGCGGTCCGGCTATGACGGCGTGGAAATCATGGGGTCGGAGGGTTATCTGATCAACCAGTTCCTTGCGCCGCGAACCAACCATCGCACCGACCACTGGGGCGGCAGCGCTGAAAACCGCAGCCGTTTTCCGGTGGAGATCGCGCGCCGCATTCGAAAGACCGTGGGAAAGGACTTCCTGATCCTGTACCGAATCTCTCTGCTCGATCTGGTGGAAGGCGGCAGCCGTTGGCCGG
Organism: Desulfobacterales bacterium; assembly: GCA_051155755.1. Taxonomy (GTDB): domain Bacteria; phylum Desulfobacterota; class Desulfobacteria; order Desulfobacterales; family SG8-13; genus DAXETY01. Next base: position 90,513 of record DAXETY010000019.1, on the reverse strand, counting down.
AAGTCGTCGCTCTGGCGCACCGCATCACCGAAGCCGGTGCGGACCTGCTCAATACCGGCATCGGTTGGCACGAATCCCGGATTCCGACCATTGCCGCTCTGGTGCCCCGGGGTGCATTTACCTGGGCGACTGCGCGCCTGAGACAGGCGTCCGAACTGCCGGTGATTGCCGCCAATCGCATCAACACCCCCGAGCACGCCGAGGCGATTCTGGCAGCCGGCCAGGCCGATTTGATTTCCGCGGCCCGACCCTTGCTGGCCGATCCCGAATTTGCCCGCAAGGCCTTTGAAAACCGCTCCGACGAAATCAATACCTGCATTGCCTGCAATCAGGCCTGTCTGGATCACCTCTTTCTGGGGAAAACCGCGACGTGCCTGGTCAATCCGCGGGCCGGGCATGAAGCCGAGCTCCCGATTCGGCCCGCCGCAACGTCGCGCCGCCTCGCCGTCGTGGGAGCCGGTCCGGCCGGTCTGAGCTGTGCGGTCACTGCGGCCCGAAACGGCCATCGGGTCACCCTGTTCGAAGCCGATGGAAACATCGGCGGACAACTGAACCTGGCGGTTCGAATTCCGGGCAAAGCCGAATTTTTGGAGACCCTGCGGTATTATCGCGTGGTTCTGCAACATCTGGCGGTCGACCTCAGACTCAATACCCGGGTTACCCCGCAAACCTTGACCGATGAATCCTTCGATGCGGTTGTCGTGGCCACCGGCGTTCTGCCGCGACAGCCGGCCATCGACGGCATCGATCACCCCATGGTGGTCTCTTACGTCGATGTCCTGAACGGGACCCGGGAGATTGGATCCACCGCTGCCGTCATCGGCGCCGGGGGCATCGGTTTCGACGTGGCCATGATGCTGAGCCACCCGGAGCCGGAAGATCGGTCCCCGGAAACCGCGTTCTTAGAAGAATGGGGCGTGGATCGGAGCTTAACCGCCGCCGGCGGCCTGCTGCCGGCCGGCCCCCGGACGCCGGAGCCGGCCCGCAAACTCTACCTGTTGCAGCGCAAAGGCGCTAAAATGGGCAAGGATCTCGGAAAAACCACCGGCTGGATTCACCGGCTGACCCTTCGCCGCAGAGGGGTGGAAATGCTCAACGGGGTTTCCTACGAACACATCGCCGATGACGGCCTGCACATTCGCCGCGCCGGTCGCTCGCAGGTTCTCTCCGTTGACAACGTCGTCATCTGCGCCGGCCAGCAGCCCCAAAGAATCCTGTGGGATGCGCTGCGCGACATCGGGATGCCATGTTACCGTATCGGCGGCGCCGACCAGGCGGCCGAACTCGACGCCTTTCGGGCGATCGATCAGGGATTCCGTCTGGCCTTGCGTCTGTAGCCTTTCACCGATCCTGCCGGCCGGTTCGGGATCCGGCGGCGACCGCGATATGCCGAAATTTCCGGACGGGCGGACGTACGGTGCCGATCGGTGGCGTGTGTTGACAGAAAGCCGATTTTCGGCCATAGAATACACCGGTGTTCAAACACTCCGAAAACGCATGTCCTTCCATCGCCTCGGTCAACGAACGGGAATCCCGGCGCCATGAAATTGTCCCAGGGTGTTCAACAGGTCGGCAACATCGCACGTTTCGCCTCCATCGCCCGGGTGCTGGCGAAACACGGTCTCGGGGATCTTTTCGAACGGTTGTTCCGGCGTCAACCCGGCCCTCCCGATGCCGGCCGAAGCCAACCCCTGGTAACAAGCAAAGTGTATCCGAGCCCGGTTCGCATGCGCAGGGTGCTGGAAGAACTGGGTCCCAGCTTTATCAAGCTGGGACAGCTGATGAGCACCCGGGCGGACGTTTTCCCCGAAGCGTACATTCAGGAATTCAAACGCCTCCAGGACCGTGTCCCACCGATCGCTTTTGCTGAAATCCGCAAGGTCATCGAAAGCGAACTTAAAAAACCCCTGACAGAAGTGTTCGCAAGTATCGAAGAAAACTGTCTGGCAGCAGCCTCCGTGGCTCAGGTTCACCTGGCCCGGCTGCACAGCGGCGAATCGGTGGTGGTGAAGGTGATTCGGCCTTCGATTGAAAAAAAAATCCGCGAAGACATTCGATTGATGTACTATTTTGCGGCCAAAATCGAATCCACCTTCGATATCGGCCGGGTGATCGGAGCCGTCAATCTGGTCAAGGAATTCGAACGGACGATTTTCCGCGAACTGGATATGCTGGTGGAGGCAGGAAACATCGAGCGATTTGCCGCCAATTTCGCCGACAGCGAAGAGCTCTACATTCCCAAGGTCTACTGGGATGTTACCTCTCGGTCGGTACTGGTGATGGAACACATCGAAGGCATTAAAATGGACCGGGTGTCGGAGATTGTCGCCCACGGTATCGATCCCAAAGAAATCGCCATGATCGGTCTGCGTGCCTTTTCCCGTCAGTTAATGGAATTTGGTCTCTTTCACGCCGATCCGCACCCCGGAAATACCATCGTGATGTACGACGGTAGGGTCAGCCTGGTCGATTTCGGGATCATCGGTTATCTGGATGAAGAGACCATGCAGCAGATCGCCAATATCTTTCTGGGCTATGCCGAACACGATTACGACCTGATCCTGGAGGCGCTGGAAGATGCCGGCCTCGTGCGGGAAGAGGGTGTGGACCTCAAACAGTTTCGGGCGGAGCTCAAGGACCTCAGTGAGCCGTTTTACGGCCGCTCCCTGCAGAATGTGTCGGTGCGCGAAGTCTACGACCGGGTGATGACCCTGTCGCTGAAATACGGTATCCGCCTGCCGCGCAACCTGCTGCTGCTGCTAAAGACCTTCATTCAGACCGAAGCCCTCGGGAAAATCCTGGGCAGCGACGCCAGCCTGCTGGAAGTCACGCGGCCCTATGCCCGCACCCTGCTCGAACGCGGCTACGATGCCCGCAAGCTGCTTCGCAATTTCGGCAAAGACAGCCGCCAGACGGCCATATATGCCAAGGCCCTGCCAAAACTGTTTCACAACTTGCTGCAATCCGTTGCCACCGGCAAACACCGGATCGAAATGCGCCACAGCTTCCAACAGATGGACACCAAACTCGAAAAGGGCATCAACCGCCTGACCGTCGGCATCATCGTGAGCGCCTCGGTCATCGCCGGGGCTTTGATTCTGAATTCTTCCCAACGTGTGCTGGAGTTTACGGTACGTTTTTTCGGCGTCCACACCGTTTCCATTACGGCCCTGCTGGGAATTTCCGGCTATGTTCTGGCCACGGTACTGGGGCTGTGGCTGGTACTGTCCATATTTCGGTCCGGAAAAATGTAGCCCGATCAACGAAAGAGATCATCCGTTGCCGTATTCACTGGACGAATTTCATCGACAATACGATACCGATATCCAGGAGATTTCCATCGCCGGCCGGCGCTATCGCTTTTATCTGCCGGCATCTATCGAGCGCTTCATCAACGCCGAAGATCCGCTGCAGGATTTTCCGTTGTGGGCCAAAATATGGCAGGCCGGAGTGGTTCTGGCCGGACACATGGCGGAATTGCCACCGGACAATAACCGTCGTATCCTGGAGATCGGAGCCGGCATCGGACTGGTCGGAATTGTGGCCGCCGACCACGGTCATCGGGTTCGGCTGACGGATTTCAATGCCGATGCCATGAACTTCGCCAGGGCCAACGCGGCCCTGAACGGATGCACCGATGTGGAGGTGGCCGCAATGGACTGGCGCCGTCCCGGACCGGCCGACGCCTGCGACATGCTGATCGGCTCGGAGGTCATATACAAAGAAGAAGACGTCGACACCCTGCTGACGTTGTTTGCAGCTTGTCTGAAACCCGGCGGCCGCATCATGTTGGCCGAAGAAGTTCGCAAAACGCTCGATCCGTTCCTTAAATCGGCCAGCCGCAACTATCGGTTGGGGATACGAAGGTTTCAACTGCGTTCCGAAAACGAGACTTCGACCGTGGTGCTGATCGAGCTCCGTTCCCGGGATACGCATCAATGAAAGCATCCGCATCGAGGCGTTACACCACCATTCGGATGCCCCTGTGCGAATTTTGGGGCACACGATCGCAATGGAACTTTCGGGGTTTACCAAGAACGCTTCGGCCGCCGTCAACGGCACCGACCGATCGAATGCGAGGCACGCAGAGATGAAAACCATATTAATTCTCGGGTGTATCGCCGCACTCCTGGGGGCGGGCGGGCATCTATCCGCCGGCAAAATCTATACCTGGACGGACCGCGACGGGGTGACCCACATTACCGAAAGCCCGCCGCCCAAGGACGGCACGCTGGACTCGGTAACGGAATACACCCCGCGCAGTCCACAGGAACTTCAATCCATCCGCCGTGAGATGGAAGAAACCCGCGAAGAGCGGAAGCGCGAGCAACTTTTGCAGGAAGTGCAGATCGCCGAACGCAAGGCCCAACAGGCCCGCCGGACGGCCGAAGAAGCCCGGGCCGCCGCCGAAGCCGCCCGGCAGCGCCTCGAGGCGTTTAAACAGAATGTCAGCAACAACGTCGACCGCTACAATCGAAACCGATCCACGATCCTGCAACTGGAGGCCGAAGCGCTGCGCGCGGAACAAAACGCACTCAAGGCCGAAGAAGCCGCCCGCACGGCAGATCAACAGGTCGAGGCAGCCCGGGATCGCGTTCGGGAAATGACCGAAATGAGTCCGAAAGCCGAAGCCGACAGCGCCGAGAGCAGCGATCAAATTTTATTGCCGCGTACCGATGCACAACCCGAATGACAAGCGGGCGACTGCGGTGCACCGCCCCGTCGTCTTTCGGGTCCGACCCGGGGGGACTGGATGCCGTTGTTCGATTTCAGGGAATTTCTGAGGCTCTCTTCGGTGCTGAACTACAACTTGAGTGCCGCTTCCTTGAATCGATACAACGTGCTGCAGTTCATCATCGAAGATAAAAAACTCTCCAGCGACCCGGGCAGCGATCGAGAACAAAAGGGTATTGTCATGGAGGCGCTCAACTACCTGTTTGCCGCCTACAGCGACAAGCGCCGTCGCCTGGGCCCCATGGCGGTTCTTCATCCTCTGAGAGCCGCAGCGCTGTTTACACGCTCCCGCAAAAAAATCGACCTGCTCACCCTTCTGACTGTTCTTTTTCACGATGTCCTGGAGGACATCAATTCCCGCGATTATGAAACGCAACGCTGGCGGACGATGGAAAATCAGCTCTACGATATTTTGCAGCGTCTGCCCCGCTTGGACGAAACGGCCCTGATCGCCCGGCTGACCGCCCTGAGTCGCCGTCCCCAGGAGACCTATTACGAATACATCGGTCGGCTCCTGGAGAGCACCGAACCGGTTGCCGTGCTGGTGCAAACCAAACTGGCCGACCGTCTCGACAACACGCTGGACATGCGCATCGACCTGCAGGATCCGCTGGGGGAAATCGATTTTTTTCAGGTGATATTTGAAGTGTTGTTCGTAAACAATTACCCCGGATACCGGCCTCACCCCGAACGCCCGCCCACCGCTGTTCTCAACGGCGCCCGCCGTTTATTCCAACTGTTTAAAAATGCCGTGCTGCTGTCTCTGATCCGGCAGATGGCCGACATCCGAAACAGCCGCCCGGCCCGTCAGCTGTTCGTTGCGCTTGCCGACGCCAGTCTGCAGGAAGCCCAGCGAACCCTGCTGCACTTGCTGGGACGCCGCTACCAGAACGTAGCCAATCAGCGGGCCTTGCTGGTGGAAGCCATGGAATACTGCTACGCCGGCAGGACCGATCTGGTAACCGAACCCGATCGTCGCTGGATGCTCGATGGACTGTTTTCTTCCTACTTCGGTCACGGCGACGCACGCGTCCGGGACCAGCAGCTAGACCGGCTTTACCGGGACAAGCCTTTGATGATCGAGGCCTCGGTCGCATTCATCGTGATCTTTTGCAGCTTTCTGAACAATCGCCACTACTACGTAAAAGGCATCAGTGCCAGCGGCATTTCCCCCAAAATGTAACCGCCCCCCGCAAGCCGCAATGAAAACCGCCCTTCCCATGGCCTGACGCGCTCCCTTCCACCCCAAACGGACCTTACAGCGGGCTGCCGTCCGGAGGGCCTCCTGGCGACATGGCCATATTATATAATTATTACAAATAGTTATTTTTAAAATTGGGCCTTTTTGATTGCCATACAGAAAGGGATACAGTAAAATATTTTGATATACGCGCGTTGGAATCTCCGATAATCGTGTTTTCCGAACCGTTGGTGCGCCGACGAGAGGTCGTTTTTGCCGGCGCGGTTGGTGCGGGAGCCGCCCGGCGGCCGACGCCCCCCCCCTCGCCCAACCCAGCGGTCGTCCTGGAACCGAATGAAACAGCAAGAGTTTGTCAAATTCCTGGAAAGCGAGGGCAAAGATCCCTCCCGCCTGATCTTTGAGGACGAACTCACCGGTCTTTACAATCGCCGCTATCTTTACCATTACCTGCAAACCCGCGTGCGCTGGGACGATTTGAACGATCGTCCGCTGTCCCTGCTGATGCTCGACTTGGATTTTTTCAAACAAATCAACGACACCTACGGTCACCAAACCGGCGACCTGGCGTTGACCTGGTTGGCCAGGCATCTGAAAACCATGGCCGGCACCGCCGGACTGCCCATCCGCTACGCAGGAGATGAATTCATGATTCTACTGCACGGATGCGACAAGGCGGCATCGCTGCGCACCGGTGAAGCGCTGATCAAAACAGTGCGGGAAAACCCGTTCACGCCGCCGGAGCAGACAGAACCCCTGAAATTGACCGTCAGCTTGGGCATTGCCACGGCACCGGCAGACGCCGCCAGCACCAAGGCATTGATCCAAAAAGCCGACACGGCGCTTTATGCTGCCAAGAAAAACGGCCGCAACCGCATGGTCGACGCCGCCGGCATTAATCCGGAAGACGTCTTCGCTAAAACCGCGATCCACCATCTCAGTGAAGTTCAGATCGTGGGGCGAGGTTCGCAGCTGGCATTGGTCTCCGAGGCACTGAAGCAGTTCAGTCGCCGCCGGAACCAGTTCCTGATTGCCGAAGGCACCGCGGGCATCGGCAAAAGCGAATTCCTGGAAACCATTCGCCGGAACCTGGCACGCAGCAAAACGCGCTATGCTTACGTCAAGGGTGCGCCCCAGGAGATGTTCCGACCCTACTACCTGACGGAAAAATTGTTGGTCGATCTACTCAAGCAGCGCAAGGATCGTGGCATGGAGGTTCTGGAGGGTCTTTCCCACCGAGCGCTGGCCTATCTGTCCCAGGTACTGCCGCAGCTCAAAGTCGACACCGCCATTCTCGAAAACAAGGATCAAACCACTCGCCGCAAGGGTATCTTTGACACCCTGATGCTGCTGATCCCCAAGCTGGTCGATTTCCGACCGTTGATTGTGTTCATCGATGATCTGCATTTCTGCGACGAAGCCTCCCTGTTGTTGCTGCGACATCTGCTGCGTCGCGGTGAACCGCCGCTGTTTATCTGTGCCGCCGCCGCTGAGATCGGATCTCCGGATGCAGAAGAACGCGGCGTGCCGCTGCGCGGTTTTTTTCGCAAACACCGCAACGAGCTCGACATACAGACCGTCGCGCTGACCCCGCTGACGGCGGCCGATCTCTGCAAGCATATCCAGGGTCTTTTTCCGAACGTATCGCTGCCGGAAGGATTTGAAAATCAACTCGAACAGGTAACCCTGGGCAATCCGCTTTTTTTCAATGAAATCCTGCGCAAACTGGTATTGAATCAAAAAATCACCCTTTCCGGAAACCAGTGGACCATCCAGCCGCTGGAACCCGCCTATCTGCCGCGTTCCCTGGAAGAGATCGTTCAGGGCAAAATGGCGGCCCTGGACCCGGAAAGCCGACGCCTCCTGGACCAGGTTTCCGTCCTCGGGGAGGATGTTTCGTTGAGCATGCTCATCGGCAGTTCGGAAAAAATGGAAGCGCGAGTGCTGGAATTTGTGGACCAGGCCGTCGAACAGGGTCTGCTGAACTCGGATTTCGAGCTCAATGACGAGGTGGTCCGTTTTCCCGGCAAACAGGTCCTGGAAATCACCTACGAAGGCATTCCCACCGATCGCCGCCAGCAAATTCATGGCCGCATCGGCGCCTATCAGGAAAAACTCTTTGCCCGCAAACAAATTCCTTCCGCTGCGCCCGTGGCATATCATTTCAGTCGTTCGGCCGAACGGGAAAAAGCCGCCGACTATGAGACCCTTCTGCAAAATACCAATCGGCAGAACTTCGACTCCGAAGAGGCCCGGCTTTACTCCGAAGAAACCGAAGGGAACGCATTCGGCGGGGACGAACCGCTGCGACCCGAAGATGTGGCCCTGCTGCCCAGGGTTTTGCGTGATTTTGTAATCGCTGTGCGCAATATCAAGCTTTATCCACCGGGCAGCAAAACCATTGTTTCGGTGATTGCCCAATCCAAGGCATCCCTGGACCGGATTCTGGCGGAAAACGAAACCCTGAGCCTGATGCAGATCAAACAGCGGCTGGTTGTCAACGGGCAAAAAATGGACGTCACCGAATGTAAACTGGTGGCCGACAGCTTTCTTCAGTTTCTGGCCCGTTACGAACTCAAAGGAATCGCCTTTCGAAAGGGGTTGACCGACGAAGAATACAAAATCCTCATTGAAGGCGTCGGCGGTAATCACCAGAAACTTTTTGACGAAAAATTCTGGGAGCAGTTTGCGATCGAAAACCGCCTTCATCACATCGAATTGAAGCAGGTCCGCTACAAAATGAGAGGCGCAGGAGCGGCCATGGAGGAATCATCCCTAGCAGCGGCACCCGGCGAGTCCACCGCCGAGAACGGAAGGCCCGCCGGTGTGGAATCCGGCGTCCTGCCGTCGGTTCTAAAGGCCCTGTTGGGTGCCGCGCGGTTGATCAAACTCTACCCCTTGAACAGCAAGGCGGTTTCCGCGGCCCTCCACCAATTGATGCGGTCGCTGAAAATCACCCTCGACCGGCAGCCGGCCCTGACCCTGTCCAAGGCCTCCAGCACCCTGCTGGTCAACGGCGAACGGGTGGATATCAGTGAATTCAAAACGTTTGCGGAGGGCTTTTTACAACTTTTGGACATGCTCGGGTTGCGCAGCCTGGCATTTTGCCGGGGCCTGTCGCGCAGGGACCTGGAAATCTTCCTTGCAGCGGTTCGGGACTTGCCGCCCGAAGGCGCCGATGAACGCTACTGGCAGCAAATGGCGGCTCAAAGGAACCTGTCGACGATTGTATTCGACCGGCATGTCGTGGACATTCGCGTGGCGCAGCAACTCGGCACCGGGTCGGGGGGTGAAATCGAAACGGGGCCCGGAGTTGCCGCCGCTGTAGAAATCCCCACCGAAGCCATAGCGGAACAAAACTTCGAAACCGTTCTGGCAGAGTTTCCCGAACGGGTTCAGGCACTGATGCAGCAAGGTGACGAAAAAGCGGTCCGGATGCTGGTGGTCCGGATATTTCATGGGCTGCAGGAACGGGATTTGCACCTGCGGGAGCGGGTACTGGAAACCAGCCGCAGTATTCTGGAAAATCTGGCGCCGACCTTTCAACACGATTTTGCCTGCAGCCTGACCGATCCGATGCTGCGCGAATTCGCAGTCGAACGCGACGCCAATTTACTGGTGTTGTTTGCCGCGTTTCTCCATCGACTCGTGATCGATTTGATCAACTTTGGTGCCTATCCGCCGGCGGCCCGCATCCTGCGGCAACTGCGGCAAAAACTCGAGCAGATGCCCGCCGAAGGCGTGCGGGGCGGCAAGCGTCTGGCCAAGCGGATGGAGATTCAGCTCAACCCGGTCACGGAAAGACTGTTGATCGCCGATCTGAAGTCCGGAGAGGCCTCCCGACAGCGCAACGCAGCGCAACTGCTGGAAAGCTTGGGGTCTACAGCCGTACCGCTGCTGATCGAAGCCATCAAAAATGAACCGGATTATCGAACGCGGCAGGCGGCGGCAAACTTGCTGTCGAAGAATGGCCCCGGCGGGGCGAAAGCGCTCAAACGGTTGCTGGTGTTGGAAATTGCACCCCAGGAACGAGCCCGGATCCTTGAAATCATCGACACGGTGACCACCGATGTGGTCACCGAAACCATGTTCGCCCTGGGCGACGAAGACGACGGCGTGCGCATGGCCGCCTTTGGCCTCACCCAGCGTCTCAAAGACGCGCGACTGGTGGAAATGCTGCTGGAAAACGTCCGATCAACGGGCACCGAATTGGCCCTGGCGGCGGTGCGGACCCTGGAAAAACTGAAACCGCCGAATGCAGTGGATACCCTGGCGGATATCTTAAAATCCACCCGGGATGATAAACTCCGAATCGCCTGCTGTCGGGCCCTGGGACAGATTGCCAAAACCGAATGCATCGCTCCGCTGACCCGCACGCTCCGTCGCAAAAGCCTGTTTCGACGACGCCCGTTGTTCGCCACCCAGGTTCGAGCGACGGCGGCCTTTGCTCTCGGCCAGATTCACCAGGCCCAGGCGATGAAATCCCTGGCCGGATTCGTCGACGATCCCGATGCCCGTGTCCGCGAGGTGGCCCGACGGGTCGTCAACCATGGAAGACCGTCCCTACCCGCCCATCCAACGTCAACCGAACCGATTGCCTAATTGCGGTCGGATATGCTATGATTCCTTCGACCTAAATCGAGGGAGGGGCAATTTTCGCAGCCGGTCCGATTTCGTGTCCATCACCACTCCGTGGATGGTACGCGATTTACAGCCAAAACGGAGCAGCGAGCTTTTCAACGGCCGTTTTTCAAATCCAACTTACCCATGGGCGCTCCAATATGAACGAACGCAAATCAGCCAATCGCAACGAAGATGATTACCGCCGGATCACCCTGCGCACTTCCGATGGGGAAACCATCCAGGGCAAGGTGTTCCTCACACCCGAAACACGGGTTTCCGATCTTTTCACCCAGAGCGATTCTCCGTTCATCGTTCTGGTGGATGCCCTGCTGCGCTCCGGCCAGGACAAGACTTTGATTGTCAATAAAAATCACATCGTCTGGGTTGAGCCCGAGGATTGATTGCCCCCGGCGGCCGCACCGCGCTCGTCCGAATCCATTCCGAATCGACAAATCGTTTCCCGCTTTTGTTACCGGTACCGAAGGGTCTTCCCGCCCACCGCCGTGGTGCGCAGCGGGAAAACGTTATCACCTTTCCCACGCGGCAAGGCGCCTTGCAGAAAGCCGGAAACGGCGGCGATGCTCAGCAGCCATTCGACCGGTTGCAGCCACAGCGGGGAGAGACGATCCGGCCGATGTCCGGTTGCAAAATACCGATCCCGGAACTAGGTTCTTCCAATCAAGCGTGCGTCACCGCGCCCGATGCGGCAACCGCCTGATTTCGAACCTCGCCCCGCCGGCCGGCTCTGTCGGTGGGGCGCGAAGGGTTCCAAAATCGACAACCCGCCGGGACCCACCGGCTGAGGACTCATCATGGAACAAGCGACCATCTGGCTTTACACCTTGAGCACGTGCAGCACCTGCCGCCGCGTGGAGCGGTTGTTGCAGCGGGCCGGGCGCTCCTATGAGGTCGTTGCCGTCGATCGGCTGGATGAAGACCAGAAAACGGCCATTGTCGACATGCTGCGCCAGCTCGACCCCCGCCTGACATTTCCGACCCTTGTGGCCGGAGAAACCGTGATCGCCGGCTACCGGGAAGCCGAAATCCTCGAAGCTTTAGGCACGCCGCGCCGCTCCCTGCAGCAACGGTTTTTCAAGTGGTTCGGAAAATAAGATTTGAAACGCACATTTTAGGATCGAGACGGTCCCAGCGATGCGATACCCGTACCGGGCCTATTGGGGTTCCTTCGGAAAAGATTTGTGGGTTCTGGCACTGGGATGGTTTTCCAGCGCCCTGGGATTTTCGGTTTCGATCCCTTTCATCTCCATCTATTTTCACCGGAACCTGGGGCTGTCCTTGAGCCAGATCGGCGTGTTCTTCGGGCTGATGGCCGTGGTGCGATCGGCGTTTCAAATCATCGGAGGCGAGGTGTCCGATCGGATGGACCGTCGTTTTTTACTGGTCGATTCCCAGCTGATTCGCGCCGTTTCCTTTCTTTTTATGGCCCTGGCGGTTCACCGCGAGTGGGGCTTCTGGGCGGTGGCCGGTTTTCTGCTGATCAACTCGATCTTCGGCGCGATATTCCAACCGGCCGCCAATGCAATGGTTTCCGATATTCTGCCGGCGGACAAACACCTGGATGGCTTTGCGCTGACCCGCTCGGCGACCAACCTGGGATGGGCTGCCGGACCGGCACTGGGGGGCTTTCTGGCCGCCGCGTCCTACGGGCTGCTTTTTCTGATCTCCGCCCTGATCACGATGGTTTCCGGAGTCATTCTGTGGGTGTTCTTAAAACCGCCGCCGCGGCAGACCGCCGGCGACCGTTTCCGATTGGCCGATTTGCTGGCCGTCCGGCAGGATCGCAACCTGGCCTGGCATTGCGGCTTGACGTTCCTGCTTTACATCGTGGTGGCGCAGCTGATTGCCCCGTTTTCCGTGTATGCGGTGGACATGGTCCGAATTTCCGCCCATCAACTCGGTATTCTCTATACCTTGAACGGGATGTTGGTGGTTTTGCTGCAGATGCCGATCACCCGGCTGTTTGGCTCGATCCGGCTCACGGTGCAGCTGGCCGGCGGCGCCGTGTTGTACGCGGCCGGTTACGGATTCGTTGGTTTTTGCGCGGAATTTTGGATGTTTGTCATTGCGATCGCAGTTATCACCGCCGGCGAAATCATCATGTCGCCGCCCTCCCTGACGCTGGCCTCACGTTTGGCGCCACCCGGAAAGACCGGACGATACATGGGGATTCTGGGTTTCTGGATCTCTTCCGGATGGTCCCTGGGTCCCCTCTACGGAGGCGTAATCCTGGATGCCTTTGCCGGCCATCATCGCCTGGCCTGGTTGCTGATCGCCTCCCTGGCTCTGTTTTCCGCCGGTGGTTACGCCCTCTTTACGCGCCGGCTGCCCGATGCCTATAATCGTCGCCCACCGGCGAGCCGCCCGGCGGCCGGCCGGGATCTGAACCGCCGTTGACCGTATCGGCCGAGGCATATTCTGAGTGCACCGTTTTGGCGATTTGCCGGTTTATTTTTCAGACGGATTCTGATAATTAATATTGTTTTTGCAGTCCTAATTTAATGGGATCGACACCCGCATCAAGGAGTGCCTGCCATCTCAACATCCAGCAAAAAATCCTGGGTGAATCGATTTTTGAATCCGCTGCGCCGCGCCTACGAGCGGTTTTTGAAAATCCGTGGGCATCCCCGCGAGATCGCGCTCGGCTTTGCGCTGGGATTGTTTGTGGGAATGACACCGTTTATGGGCGCACACACCCTTATTGCGGTTCCGCTGGCGGCCCTGTTCAAATGGAATAAAATCTCCGCTGCCGTAGCCGTATGGGTCACCAATGCATTCACCGCTCCCATCATTTACGGGATCACTTATATGCTGGGGGCCAGCCTGGTCGGGGCCACTCAGCCCTTCGGGTTTTCCGAGATCAAGAGTTGGGGCGAGCTCTTCGACCTGATACTGGACACCCCCGAAATTTTCTGGGCCATGTCGGTCGGCGGCATCATTTTGGGGATTCCGCTGGCGGTCATGGGTTATTATTTTGCTTACACGGTGGTGTCGCGCTATCAGGAAAAACGAAAAAAGAAGCTGGCGAAATCGAAGAAAAAACTCCTGCGGAAAAAGACACGCAAAAGCCGGCGCCCCCGGAAGCAGCCCCGGACCAGCCCCGACGCCGGCAATCCCACCCCCGCTTCCGGAAAACAGTCTTCCAAGCCTTGACATTTCTTTGCGTACCGGCGGGATCAAAACGGCCAGAAGACCGGTATCAGCAGCGTTCCCAGCCCCAGGACCATGATGTTCAGCGGAATGCCCAGCTTCAGATAATCGCTGAAGCGATATCCGCCGGGACCGTAGACCAGCAAATTCGTCTGATAGCCGATCGGAGTGGCATAGCAGGCGCTGGCGCCGAAACACACCGCAATGATAAAGGGCCTGGGATCGACATTCAGGGTCAGAGCCGTGGATATGGCAATGGGAAGGATCAACACCGCCGTGGCATTGTTGCTCAACAGCTGGGTGCTGACACTGGTCAGCAGCAACATGGCCCCCAGGATCGGCGCCGGACCCGATCCGGCGAACAAAGACAAAAACAAATCGGCATAATATCGCGAAGCCCCGGTTTTCTCCATGGCCGCCCCCAGCGCGATGGTGCCGACGATCAGCATCAGCACGTTTCCCTGGATGGTGCGGTAGGCATCGCGCATCTGTAAACAGCCGGTGACGATCATGGCGAACACGGCCGCCAGGGCACAGACCATGATATCGGCCAGACCGAAACTGGCCGCCGCCAGCAGCGCGCCGAAAATCGCAAAGGCCAGCGGCGCCTTGCCCCGCAAAACGATTTCATGGTGGACGTCTTCGACAATGATCAGGTCGGTTTCGGCCCGCAGTCGTTTCAGACGGCTCTCCGGGCACCAGATCAACAAGACGTCTCCGGTGCGCAGTCGGATGTCGGCCAGTTTGTTTTGGCTGTAATGCATGCCGCTGCGCTGCATGGCGATGATGTGAATGTCGGGATCCCTGGACAGGCGGCTGCGGCTCAGGCGCTGGCCGATCAGCCCGGAGTTGGGCGGAAACACCAGCTCCACCACCACGGAGGCTTTTTCACCGGAGCCGAACTCCAGGCCGGTCTCGGCCAGCGGCATTTCGATATCGTCGCCGGCCATGGCCTCGACCAGGTCACTGACCGCGCCCTTGACCAGCAACAGGTCGCCGGGGGTGATGGTGACCGGGTCCCGCTCCGGATAATAAATGTGTTCATCGCGGATCAACTCCAGCACCTGTATGCCCGGATACTGCTGAGAAAAGACTTCAGCGGCTTTTCGGCCGATCAGTGGGCTCGCCGGGGGGATGAGAAATTCCGCCAGGTAGCGCCGGTTTTCGGCATCTTCCATTTCACAGACCGGCGAGAGGTGCGCCGGCATCAGACGCGGTGCGGCGAACAGCAGAAAAGCGATCCCCAGCAGCGCCAGGGGCACGCCGAGCTGCGCCAGTTCGAACATTCCCAGCGGGCGATAGCCGTAGGATGCGCTCAGATCGCTGACGATGATGTTGGTCGAGGTGCCGATCAGCGTGCAGGTGCCTGCCAGAATCGAGGCGTAGGAAACCGGTATCAAAAATTTCGACGGGCTGAATCCCAGTTCGCAGCTGAGACTGAGGACAATGGGGATAAACAGCACCACCACCGGGGTGTTGTTGATGAACGCCGAAGAGATGCCGACCACCAGCAGTACGACCAGCATGGCCAGAAGCGTGCTGCCGCGGGACATCTCGATGACCTTCTGGCCGATGTAGCCCACCGCTCCGGTGCGGATCATGCCTCGGCTGACCATAAACATGGCCGCAACGGTGATCACCGCCGGATTCGCAAAGCCGGCCACTGCCTCCAGGGGCTCGAGAATTCCGGTCAGCATCAGTGCCACCATGATCCCGATGGCCGTGAGATCGACCGGCAGCCACTCGGTAACCAGCAGTGCAAGGGCCGCCACCAGAATCAGCGAAACGATCGTGATTTCCATCAAGGGATTTCCATTCCGGTTTCCGAAATTTGAAACGCTCGGTTTCGATGTTTAATAAGGAAAACAGGCACGCAGGGCGACCAGTATCGGTTCCAAATCCTTGCGGTGCCGCGGTGGGATCATCAGGGCTTTTACCGGTCGATTGGCGATCAGTCCGGTGCTGCGACGGCAGCGCAGGGTTCCCTGGCGGTACTGCCGACCGTGTCTTTCGTCGGTCAGCACGCTGAGCACATCGGTCAGGTTGCCCGAGCATCCGGCGGCATCGAGGTGTTCCACCATTTGAAGAAATACGTGGTTGACCGAAACAACCCGCTCTTCCACGTCAGCGCAGCCGTTCGAACGGCAGGGCTGCCGCGAGACAAAACAGCGGCATCCCAGGGGGCGCACCGGATACGCGCTGCAAAGATCGCCTTCCAGCAACGGACAGCGCCCCCAGGACGGATCGGCGCTTTCTTCCGGTATCTCCCGGCCCTGCAGACACCGTTCGGCGATGGCATTGACCGTGAGCTGCGGCTGAAATCGTCTCCGCCGGCCGGCCGCTTCGATGTGCCGCCGCATGGCGTCACGGCCTTCGGCCGTCAGGCCGGTCAACATACGGTAGGCCTCCAGGGTGGTCAGGGTGACGTTGCAGGTGCAGCATTCGGCACAGTGTTTGCGGCAGGCCGTTTCCAGCGAACCGGCGAAGCGATCGTAGACGGCGTAGAAGCAGTCCAGAATGTTCAACCTGGCATCGATGTCCATCGTTGGGGGATTCATGCCGTCTCCAGGGCCAGAAGAGCGGCGGCGTTCTGACCGCAGATGCAGCGAATGGCGCTTTCCCCGAGTCCGGAGCTGCGAATTTCCTGCAGGTACCGGCCGGGACGAATGAGCGGAAAGTCACTGCCCAGCAGGATTTTTTCAGGCCCGATGATGGCGGCGGCCAGGCTGTAAATCGCCGGATCGTAGAGAAACGGGGATGCCGCCGTATCGAAATACACGTTGCGCAGTTTCTCGGGCACCTGCTTTTTCAGCAGATTGTAGAAAAAAACGCCGCCGCCCCAGTGGGCCAGAACCAGGCGATTTTCCGCAAAGCGTTCGATGAGCGCGAAAATCTGGGCCAGCGTGTTGGGGGTCTTGCCGGGATATTGATGTCCCAGGGGTTCGTTGGTGTGAATCAGCACCGGTACGCCGGCCTCGCGGCACAGCGCCATCACCGGCACCATCCGCCGCAGGCCGTCGGCATCGATGCCGGCGCCGTAAATTGCCAGCTCCCCGATACCGGCCATGCCCGCCTCCAGGCAGCGCCGGGTTTCGTCGGCGGCTTCCGGATGCAAGCAGTCGAAGCATCCGAAACCGATCAGGCGGTCCGGAAAGCGTTGCACGCATTCCTGCACGTAGTCATTGTGACGGCGAAATACATCTCGGCTGCGCCACGGAAATCCGAAGATCACCGAGCGGTCTACGCCCTCGGCGTCCATGGCCGCAACCAGTTCGGCGGCACCGGCCATACGGGCCTTGGGAGTGTCATAAAGCATGGCGAATTCCGGTTCGGACGCAAAATAAGCTTCGGGCCGATTCCGAATGGCTTCCGGGAATACGTGGGTGTGAAAATCCAGAATCATGGAGTGCTCCGCTGACCTTGCAGCCGGGGTTGACCAAATTTCGGTTTTGACACAATATAGCCTTCACAGACAACCTTCGCAAGCAACAACCCGGCGTGCCGGACACGCAGAAACACAATCCCGGCACTCGATCACGGATCCCGGCACAATGCCCATTGAACCGGAAACCGGATGCCTCGAACGGCACGTGGTGCTGATCGCCCCGGAAATCCACTGGAATACCGGCAACGCCGGGCGCACCTGCGTGGCGACCGATGCGGTGCTGCATCTGATCCACCCTCTGGGATTTTCACTGGACAGCCGGCAGTTGAAAAGAGCAGGCCTGGATTATTGGCCGAAGGTGGCCCTGAGGGTGTGGGATGATTTTGCCCAATTTGAAACGACCATGGCCCCCAAGGGCGAAGAAATCGCACTGATCACAAAGTTCGGCCGCCAGTCGTTTCGAAAACTGCCGGCAACCCGCCGGCTGTTTCTGGTTTTCGGCTCCGAATCCCGCGGCCTGCCGGCGCCCATTTCCAGCCGTTTTTCAAATGCCACCTATTACATCCCCACCAAGGGCGCCATCCGTAGTTTGAACCTGTCGACGGCTGTCGGGATCGCGCTCTACGAAAGTCTGCGCGGCAGGGATGTTTCCCACGCATGGTGCCCGGGCTCGGATCGGCCGGGCCCGTCGCGACGAGGGTAATCGGAAAGGCCATGCATCCGGATCGAAGCAATTTTAATTATTTGGAATTTCGAATTGACAAGGGGAAAATTACTTGATTATGTGAAATTGAACCGGGGAAAACGCTGCCGATAAATTCAAACCATTCTACTGCCCGCTGATTCGTTTTACGGTTTTCGAGCGCACCTGAAAAAACCGAAGCCTTCGATACCCGCATAACCGAACCGACAGCCCTTTCCCGATTTCGCACCGATCTGGAATCGGTGACCATTATCAGGGCCGGGGGAAGCCCTTTTTTGTAAACGGAATCGCCAATCAACGAAAGGAGGTTCGCCCATGGATGTCACCCGCAGGCAATTCATCCAGATTTCGGGTGCTACGGCAGCCGGTCTGGCCGTCAGCGGACTGGGCTTCGATCTGAAGCCGGTCAAAGCCCACGCCCAGATGCTCAAAACGCAGTATGCCAAGGAGACCACCTCGATCTGCCCTTACTGTGCCGTGGGATGCGGTGTGATCGTGCACACCAGAAAATCCGGCGACGGCCGGGTCATCAACATCGAAGGCGACCCGGACCACGTCATCAACCGGGGCACGCTTTGCTCCAAAGGCGCCTCGCTGTCGCAGCTGTCGGAAAACGACCAGCGAGTCACCGAACCGATGTACCGGGCGCCCTATTCGGACCGGTGGGAAACCGTTTCCTGGGACTGGGCCCTCGATGAAATCGCCAAGCGGGCCAAGGCCACCCGGGACGCCTCGTTCGAAAAGACCAACGCCAAGGGCCAGACAGTCAATCGCACCGTCGGCATCGCCTCGGTGGGCAGTGCCGCACTGGACAACGAAGAGTGCTGGATTTACCAGGCCCTCATGCGCTCGTTGGGACTGGTGTATCTCGAACACCAGGCCCGTATCTGACACAGCGCCACGGTTGCGGCTCTGGCAGAGTCGTTCGGACGCGGCGCAATGACCAATCATTGGATCGACATCAAAAACAGCGACTGCATCCTGATCATGGGTAGCAACGCTGCCGAGAACCATCCCGTTTCCTTCCGGTACGTCCTAGAGGCCCAGAGGCGCGGCACGCCGGTGATCAGCGTCGACCCGCGCTTCACGCGGACTTCATCCAAAGCGGACATGTACACCGCGCTGCGCTCGGGGACCGACATCGCCTTTCTGGGCGGGATGATCAAGTACATCCTCGACAACAACCTTTACCACGAAGAATACGTGGCCCAGTACACCAACGCGGGGTTCATCGTAAACGACGACTTCTACTTCAAAGACGGACTGTTCGCCGGCTATGACCCCGACACCCGCAGCTACGACAAGAGCCAGTGGTCCTTTCAGACCGACAAATACGGTGCCCCCAAAATCGATCGCACCCTCAAAGATCCAAACTGCGTCTTCCAGCTGCTCAAGAAACACTTCAGCCGCTACAATCCGGATGTGGTCTCCAGCATCACCGGTACGCCGAAGCCGGATCTGATGAAGGTTTACAAGGCTTACGCGGCCACCGGCAAGCCGGGCAAGGCCGGCACCATCATGTACGCCATGGGCTGGACCCAGCACACGGTCGGGGTGCAGAACATCCGCACCATGGCCATCATCCAGTTGCTGCTGGGCAACATGGGGGTGGCCGGCGGCGGCGTTAACGCGCTGCGCGGCGAATCCAACGTGCAGGGTTCCACCGATCACTGCCTGCTGTGGCACATCTGGCCGGGATATCTGGGCACGCCGCGGGCCTCGATGCCGACCCTGGCGGTCTACAACGAGAAGAACACCCCGGTGAGCCAGGATCCCATGTCGGCCAACTGGTGGTCGAATTTTCCCAAGTATTCGGTCAGCCTGTTGAAATCGTTCTTCGGTGAAACCGCTTCGGCCGAAAACGATTTCGGCTATTCCTGGCTGCCCAAGGTCGACGACGGCAAAGCCTATTCCTGGCTCGACATCTTCGACGAAATGTACAACGGCAGCATCAAGGGATTTTTTGCCTGGGGCCAGAACCCGGCCTGCAGCGGCTCCAACGCCGGAAAAACCCGGCAGGCACTGAAAAATCTCAACTGGATGGTCAACGTCAATCTTTTCGACAACGAAACCGGCTCGTTCTGGAGAGGCCCCGGCATGGTTCCTTCGCAGGTCAAAACCGAGGTCTTTTTTCTGCCGGCCTGTGTTTCGGTGGAAAAGGAAGGCAGCATCACCAACAGCGGCCGCTGGATGCAGTGGCGCTACCGGGGTCCCAAGCCGATGGGCAACAGCCGTCCCGACGGCGACATCATTCTGGATCTGGGCCGGCGTCTCAAAGCCCTCTACGAAAAAGATCCCGGCGCAAGTTCCGAGGCCATCCGCAATCTGAAGTGGGACTACGAAACCGACGGCGAATTTGATGCGCACAAGGTGGCCAAAGCAATCAACGGCTATTTTCTAAAGGACGTTACGATCAAGGGCACGACCTATAAAAAAGGCACCCTGGTGCCCAGTTTTGCCTTTCTGCAGGCCGACGGCTCCACGTCTTCGGCCAACTGGCTGTATTGCAACAGCTACACCGAGAAGGGCAACATGGCCGCCCGCCGCAGTCCCAAGGACGCCGAAAACCAGATCGGTCTGTATCCGGAATTTTCGTGGTGCTGGCCGGTCAACCGCCGCATCATTTACAACCGCGCCTCGGTGAACCCGAAAGGACAACCCTGGGATGCCCAGGACTGGGTCATCAAATGGACCGGCGACAAGTGGGCCGGCGATGTGCCCGACGGCGGCTGGCCGCCGCTGGTCACCGCCGAAGGTTTCAAGAATCCGAAAAGCAAACACCCGTTCATTATGCGCAAGCACGGGCACGGGCAGATTTTCGGTCCCGGTCGGGCCGACGGACCGTTCCCCGAACATTACGAACCGTTGGAATGCCCGGTGGAAAAAAACCTGCTCAACGCCCAGCGCATGAATCCCACCGCGCCGGTGTACGGCGGCAAAGCCGACGAGTGGGCCACCTGCGATCCGCGTTACCCTTACGTGGGTACCACCTATCGGGTGGTAGAGCACTGGCAGACCGGTCTTATGACCCGCTACCAGCCGTACCTGCTGGAAATGCAGCCCCAGATGTTCGTAGAGATGAGCGAGGAGCTGGCCAAATTAAAGCAGATCCAAAACGGCGAGCGCGTCCGGGTGGTCTCCCCGCGGGGTTCGGTCGAAGCCACGGCCATCGTCACCCAGCGCTTCAAGCCCTTCAAGGTGGCCGACACCACCGTGCACCAGGTGGGCCTGCCCTGGCATTACGGGTGGATAAAACCGGAAAACGGCCGGGAGGACAGTGCCAACCTGCTGACGCCGTCCACCGGCGACCCCAACACCCGCATCCCCGAAACCAAGGCCTTCATGGTCAACGTCACCAAGATCTGAGAAAGGAGGTGATCTTTCATGAGCAAATCGTTTTTCATCGACACCACCGTGTGCACCGCCTGCCGCGCCTGTCAGGTCGCCTGCAAGCAGTGGCATGATCTGCCGGCGGAGCAAACCGAAAACCGTGGCAGCTACCAGAATCCGAAAGATCTCTCCTTTCAGACCTACAAGCTGGTCCGTATGGAAGAGACGGCCATCGACGGTCAACTGCGCTGGTTGTTTTTCCCGGATCAGTGCCGCCACTGCCTAGAACCGCCCTGCCAGCACGAGGCTGACGATCCGCGAGCGATCTTCACCGACGAGGCCACCGGCGCCGTGCTCTACACGGCCCGGACCCGCGAGGTCGATGCGGAATCGGTCATCCAGTCGTGTCCTTACGACATTCCCCGCAAGGGACCCGACGGGGTGCTGGCCAAGTGCGACATGTGCATCGACCGGGTGAAAAACGGCCTGGAGCCGGCCTGTGTCAAGGTGTGTCCCACCGGCGCCATGAACTTCGGCGAACGCGAAGCCATGCTGGAGCTGGCCGAGCAGCGGCTGGCCGAAGTGCAACCGAAGTATCCCAACGCCCAGTTGCTCGACCCGCAGGACGTCAGGGTCATTTTTCTGACGGCCTTCGCGCCGGACTATTACCACGCTTTTGCCATCGCCGTTCGCAGCAATCCGGGCATCAGCCGCCATGCGGCCCTGCGGCGCATGCTGTGGCCGCTGCGCAGAGCCGCTTCCCAGCTGCTCTGATGCCGTCGATCCGATTCACCGGCGGCAGGGGGGCCCGCCCCCCTGCCGCCGGACATCCGGAATCAGAATGGAATCGACGTCGGGTTGCGTAAATCTCGCGATCCCGCCGTCCGAATCCAAATCGCGCAGGGGGAAGGCGGACTTCCCCCTTTCTTATGCCGGTATTAACCGCTTGGGAGAGATCGGATGAACGCACCCGCTTCCGGGCACATCCGCCGTGCGGCGCAGCTCCTGCGCGCCCAGCGGCCTGCCTATAAAGAACTGCTGGACTGTTACGAGGCGATTTTCCTCGCCCAGGAGGAAAGCCGATCGACGTTGGATTTTTCCGCCCCGGACCTGTCGGAAGTCCTGCTCGCGGTGAAGGAAAAAGAGGCGCTGCCGTTGATCGACAGCAGCGGTTTCCGGTTCGATACCACGGCTGCGGCAGCGCTGATGGACGAAATCTGCCGCATTCTTCAGGCCCACAACCCCAATTTGGCCGACGATGCCGCCAACATCGCCCGCGCCCGGGACACCATATTCCAGTCCGAGGAATTGTTTTCCGCCCTGTTGAATGAAAAGGAAAGCTATTTTAACGAGACGGCCCACCGAATCGGTGTCGACCGCAGCGCGCTGGCATTTGTGGCCTACTGCAGTCTGCGGCCGTCTCTTTCCTTCTGCGCCGATCAACTATCCGGTTTGCGGCGCGATTGGGAAAAAGGGTACTGCCCGATTTGCGGACAACTACCGGGCATTGCCGTCCTCGATGAAACCGGCCGGCGGTTCCTGCACTGCAGCTTCTGCTGGCACAAATGGTCCTTTCCACGCACCACCTGCCCTTTCTGCGAAACACAGGCGCCCAACGCCCACAAATACCTGTATACCGAAGAAGAAAAAGAACTGCGGGCGGCGGTCTGCGACACCTGCCGCCGGTATATTAAAACCGTGGACATGCGCAGCCTTAGGCGGCCGATTTATCCGCCGCTGGAGCAAATTGCCTCCCTGCACCTGGACCTGCTGGCCCGCCGGCAAGGCTACGAAAGCGGTGCCGCGCTGCCCCTGGAAGAAGGCGGACGTCCCTGAAATTTTCCGCTTCCATGCCTGCAGCAACCGGCGACTTCCAACCGTTGTTTGACCGCGGCAACGGTCTGCTGATACGATACAAACGGTTCTGTCGACCCGGGACGGATTCGTGGGTTCATCACGGGGCCCGGCCCCTGATTGCCGCCGGAGCTGCGATTTGAATTCAACACCCGAAAACACGACCCATTGCGCAAGGCCGGCCGTAAGTTTCGACTCGAATCTTCGCCACGAGGCCGGACCTTTGCATCCCGCAGCCGCCGCCCTATCTTCGAATCGGCCGGCGGACTGTATTCGAGCGCTGGCACGATGGTTGGTGCTGGCAGCGCTTCTGGCAGCGACCGTTGCTGCCGCGGCGCGGGAAAGCAATCCGGAACTGCTTCTTCAGGGTCCGACGCCCGAACCGCCGGAAGTCCGGCTGCAAACGACCTGGTCCGTCGACCGCGCGCGACCCGGAGACGATTTCGCACTGGCGGTGATTCTCGACATACAGCCGGGCTATCACATCAATTCTGACGCCCACCAGCAGCCGCGCATATCCGGTTTTCACCCGGTACCGACCCGGGTACAGGTGTTGAAAACCTCGGGAGGGCTGACGGTGCTAAGCCCTCGGTATCCGCCCGCCCATGCGCTCGAGGTCGATTTCAGCGATTCGCCGATCATGGTGTTTGAAGGACGCACGGTCATCTACCTGCCGTTGCAGTTGGAAAATGATTCGGCGGCCGACAATGTCGGGCTGAAGCTGGAAGTCGTTTATCAGGCCTGCGATGTGCAAACCTGTCTTTTACCGCAGCGGGAGATCCGGCAGCTCGAATTGCCGACGGCTGCACCGGGTGAAACGGTTACCGCCGTAAATCCGGCTTTGTTTGCCGGATTCTCTGCCGCCGAAAGTTCCGACGAATCCGTATTCTTTGATCTGTTCGGCTGGCATTTCACCCTTCAGCTGGCTTCCGGCTGGGGATTGGTGTTGTTGTTGCTCACGGCCGCCTTCGGTGGTCTTTTGCTGAATTTTACCCCCTGTGTGCTTCCGTTGATACCGATCAAGATCATCAGCCTTTCGGAAGCCTCCCGGGAGGGACCGCGCTGCCTGAGCCTTGGCGGCAGCATGGCCGTCGGGATTCTGTTTTTCTGGCTGATTTTGGGCGCTGCCATCGCGCTGGTCAGCGGTTTTACGGCAACCAACCAGCTTTTCCAGTATCCCGCGTTTACGATCACCGTCGGCTTGATCATTGCGGTAATGGCCGTGGGAATGTGCGGCCCGTTTTCGGTGCGCCTGCCCGGTTTTTTGTATCGATTCAACCCGAGGCAGGATACCCTGACCGGATCCTTCGCGCTGGGGATTCTGACGGCCATCCTTTCCACGCCCTGCACGGCTCCGTTCATGGGCGCCGCTGCCGCCTGGGCCGCGACCCGGCACCCCGCCACAACCCTGGTCACCTTTGCCGCCATCGGGTGCGGCATGGCCGTCCCGTACCTGGTGCTGTCGGCCTGTCCCGGTTTCGTGCAGCGGATTCCCCGAACAGGTCCGGTCAGCCTGGTGATCAAACAGGTCATGGGACTGTTCATGCTGGCGGCGGCCGCCTATTTCATCGGAAGTGGACTCAGTGTCCTGACCGCGACACCCCAGCATCCGCCCGGCAAAGGGTTCTGGTGGGTGGTGATGGGATTTGTCGCTGCCGGCGGGATCTGGCTGTCCTGGCGCACCTGGCGGATTTCGAATCGAATCGGCTTGCGGCTGCTAGTCGTCGGTCTGAGCCTGTTGATTCTATTGGGGGCGGCCCTCGGGGGCATGCGTCTCACCGAACGGGGGGCCATCGACTGGGAGTATTACAGCCCGGAACGTTTCCAGCAGGCCGCCGCGGAAGGAAGCGCCGTTGTACTGGTTTTCACGGCCGAGTGGTGCCTGAACTGCAAGGCGCTGGAGCAGAGTGTGTTTCGGAATGCTCGACTGCTCGCAAGGATGGCACAACCGGACGTGGTGCCCATGAAGGTCGACCTTACCGGCAGCAATCCCGCCGGAAAGGCCATGCTGCGCCAATTGGGTCACCTGACCATACCGCTTCTGGTGGTCTACGGGCCGGATCAGAGGGAGTTGTTCCGCAGCGACTTTTATACGGCCGACCAGGTGCTGGCGGTATTGAATGCACTTTAATGCATTACAATCGTCCGACGGCCGCCCAAAGGCTTCACCGGCTTCTCGTCCGGGGGCGTGTTCCCTTGCGGCCGCCTTGTCCGCAGTCAAGATCCGGCCGGATCCATCCATGCGGACCGAGCAGCCGGGTTCCGTTCAGGAATCCCGCAAAAATGCTTCGATCCGGCTTTCCAGATAATCGGAAGATCGCTGCCCCATAATGCGCTCCACGACATCGCCGCGCTCAACCAGCAGCAGCAGGGGAATGCCCCGAATTTGGAACGTCTCGATGGCGGCTTCGCCCACCCAGTATACGGGAAAACTGATCTTGAGTCGGTCAATGATCGGCTGCATGGCCTGCGGCCCTTCCAGATCGAGACTGATGCCGAGTACCGTCAGTCCTTCGGGATGATATTTCCGGTAGAGCCGTTCCAGGTCGGGCAATTCACGAATGCACGGATGGCACCACGCCGCCATGACAACGATCAAGAGGCGTTGCTCGCTTTCAGCAATGATCCGCTGTAGTTCGACAATCTCGAGTGTTTCGACCGGGTTGCCGGAAACGCCCTCGGTACTGCCGGAGGCGGCCGGTACCCAAATCGCCAGCATCAGGGCCAAAGAGGCCAATCCGCAGGTGAAGATTTCAAGGCTTGAGCTTTTCGAGTTCAATGACGCAAAACTCCAAATCGGGTCTGACATTGATGTCCGAAACCTGAATCGCGCGGATGATGCCCTCTTTATCGATGATGAAAATGGCCCGTTCCGACATCCCGTCCGAACGCAAAACGCCGAAACGATCGGCGACGGCGCCGTGGGGCCAGAAGTCCGAGAGTACGGGGAACCACAAATTGCCCATCTGCCGGGTCCAGGCGTGCAGGGTGGGAAGGTTGTCCACCGTAATACCCAACAGCACCGCTTCTTCACCCTCGAACAAGGGTTCGGCAATGTTGTAGCCGGGCCACTGGTCGGAGCAGACCGGTGTCCAGGCCGCCGGCACAAAAGAGATCACGACGTTTTTTCGGCCGCGGTACTGGCTTAGATTCACCATTTCTCCGGAAACCGACGGCAGCGTAAAATCCGGGGCGGGATCGCCGACCTTGACTTTGAGTTGACTGTCGATGGGCTTGAGCCGGCCCGGGTCGTATATGTTGTCTTTATATACGGCCGAAACGGCCATGGCGATGCCGGCCGACAGCAGCATGCCGGCGGCGGCGGCGGCAATCAATCGGAACCATCGCGTGCATTTCATAAGGAGTCCTTTTTTCAATGCGGTTTTTGTCCCGGGGTCCGGATGATACCAAAGCCGGTTGGAAAATTTACAGTCCCGATTCCGCCAACAGCTTCTCCAGCATTTCACCGGCGTCTTTGGGACCACCGAGCCGGGAGTAGAAAACCCGGTGAGTGCCGTCGCCGTTGATTCTCACGCCCATGAAATACGGCGTTCGAACTTCACCCAGTTTTTTGTGGATTTCGAAGTCACCGTCCGAAAAAAGCGGAAACGGAATCTCATAGGTCTGGCGGAAATACTCGACTTCAAAGGCTGAATTTCCCACCCCGATGCCGATCATTTTCACCCTGTCTTTCAGTTTCGGATCATTTTCGATTTCTCGGAAAATTCGATTTACAGTGGGAGCCTCCCGCTGGCAGTGCGGTCAGTACATGCTGAATATTTCAATGATGACAACATCGGCGTCGATATCCGTAATCCGAAAGACACCGTCCCCGTTGCGGATGCCAAGATAGAGACGATGTTCGGTATTGTCGGGCGCCGGCAGTACGATTTCCGGCAACCTCCCGCCTTCCGGCGGCGGTGCCGTCTCGGCCCCCGCTACGGCTGCCGAGAATACCGCCACCATCAATCCAATCATCCATCGATATTTTCCCATAACCTTCTCCCATGCTCCCGGCGCTCAATTGAGACCAACCGAAACTGAGCGTTTCAAATTTTTCAAAAAAAACCGAACCCGCCGCGTCAACAACCACCTGCAAAGCGGGTGGCTTGAATTTTCTGGCTGCGGCACTCGCCGCTGGCAAGAAAAGACAGAAGCACTTTGGGGCTTCGATGTTGAACTTGCAGTCGCAACCGGTTTGGCAAGAATCATTGTCAGGCATAACGCACATGATCCGGTTCCGTCAAATAAAACCGCAATCATGTTCGATACAACAAGATGTAGTGGCAACAATCTGTTGACATACAATATAATACGTTGTATATTTCATGTCAGCCTGAACTTCGGCAACTTCGATCCGCATACCAGGAAGGAGCCCATGATCCCTCAAAGTTCCGAAAAACGGAAATTTCCCCGATATCCGATGCCGGACGGCGTGATTGTGACCCTGAAGCCGAATGCAGAGATTCTCGGTCAACTGCTCGACATCGGCCCGGGAGGCCTGGCCTTCCGCTACGTCGAAATGGGCACGGCCGTACCCGAGCAGGATGCCGAGCTGGTGATTCTGCAGCCGCGCCCCCGGATTTACCTGGAAGGCATTCCCTTTCGCACCGTTTCCGACGTTGCCGTTCCCAATGAATTTTCCTTCAGCGCGATGTCGATTCGGAGACACAGCGTCGCATTCGGCACCTTGAGCGACACTCATCGAAAGCAACTGGAACGACTGGTCCGCAGTCAGCCCCCCTTTCCTCCTTGTCATTCCGCATTCCAGCCTCAAGTGCCGTCTTTCTCAACCTTGTAACAAGCACCTGTAACCGGGTGGATTTCGATCCCGCCGGACAGCGATCCCCCGGTCGGGCGCAGCTCCGCATTTCTGTTTCATTACTTTTTATATGTTATTATTAATACTCATTGACAGGACGGGTTTTGTTGTTATTTTCGTTGCAAATGCGATTGCACGTGACCGGCAAACGTGCGCCTAAAATTCAATAAAGTGAGGTTCAGACTTCATGCGCTTTGACAAATTCACCATCAAGTCCCAGGAACTGATTCAGGACGCGCAGGCGAAGGCCTCGCAGCACCGGAATCCACAAATCGAGCCCGAACACCTCCTGGCAGCCATGCTCAACAATACCGAAGGCA
The DNA here is from genome assembly GCA_051155755.1 of Desulfobacterales bacterium. Classification (GTDB taxonomy): domain Bacteria; phylum Desulfobacterota; class Desulfobacteria; order Desulfobacterales; family SG8-13; genus DAXETY01. The sequence continues at coordinate 62,376 of DAXETY010000019.1, read as the reverse complement.
TCGCCACGGCCATATTCCGCAAGCTGGGCGTCGCGGTGGAAACCCTGAAACAGGAGGTCGAACAGGCCCTCGAGCGACTACCGAAGGTCGGTCAGGCCGCGGAACCGCACATTTCTCCACGAACGAAAGCCGTACTGGAAGCGGCCTTTTCCGAAGCAGCCAAAATGAAAGACGAGTACGTCAGCGTGGAACATTTGCTGCTGGCCGTCTGTGACCACAAGGAGGGCGAATCGACCCGGATTTTCCGCCGCCAGGGCATCGAAAGGGACGCGCTTCTGAAGGTCCTGAAGGAAATCCGGGGATCCCAGCGAATTACGGATCCGAATCCGGAGGAAAAATATCAGGCTCTGGAAAAGTACAGTCGTGACCTGACCGACCTGGCGCGCAGGGGCAATCTCGATCCGGTGATCGGCCGGGATGAGGAAATCCGGCGTATCGTACAGGTGTTGTCCCGCCGGACAAAAAACAATCCGGTGCTGATCGGTGAACCCGGTGTCGGCAAAACCGCCATCGTTGAGGGACTCGCCCAGCGGATCGTGGCCGGCGACGTGTCTGAAAGTTTGAAAAACCGCAAACTGGTGGCCCTGGACATGGGTGCGCTGATTGCCGGGGCAAAATATCGCGGGGAATTCGAAGATCGGTTGAAAGCCGTCATCAAAGAGGTGGAAAAAGCCGAGGGGGAAATCATTCTTTTCATCGACGAACTGCACACGCTGGTCGGCGCCGGTGCCGCCGAAGGTGCGGTGGATGCATCCAACATGCTCAAACCGGCTCTGGCTCGCGGGACCCTGCGTTGTGTGGGCGCCACCACCTTGAACGAGTATCGCAAATACATTGAAAAGGATGCGGCCCTGGAACGACGCTTTCAACCGGTGCTGGTGCGCCAGCCCACAGTGGAAGACACCATTTCGATTCTGCGCGGACTCAAGGAAAAATACGAGGTCCATCACGGTGTCCGCATTAAAGACGCCGCCATTGTCGCCGCCGCGACATTGTCGCATCGCTACATTACCGACCGGTTTCTGCCGGATAAGGCCATCGATTTAATCGATGAGTGCGCTTCCAAACTGCGCATCGAAATCGACAGCATGCCTTCTGAAATCGATGAAATCCAGCGCCGGATCACCCAGGCGGAGATCGAACGCGAGGCGTTGAAAAAAGAGTCCGACCCGGATTCGCGTCAGCGGCTGCAAAAACTCGAATCCGAAATCGGCGCCCTGAAAGAAGAACTGCATGCGATGAAGGCGCATTGGCAAAACGAAAAAGACCTGATTCAGCGGATCCGTTCGATCAAGGAAAAACAGGAGCAACTCGGCGTGGAGGCTCAGCAGGCCGAACGACGGGGGGACCTGACCCGGGTGGCGGAAATCCGTTACGGTCGCCTGATCGAACTGCAGAACCAACTTCAGGCGGCCAATGAAACGCTGGAACAACTCCAGGCCGAACGCAAAATGCTCAAAGAAGAAGTCGATGACGAAGACGTGGCCGAGGTGGTTTCCCGTTGGACCGGCATTCCGGTCAGCAAGATGATGGAGGGGGAACGCGAAAAGCTGCTTCGAATGGAGCAACGCCTCAGTCGCCGGGTGATCGGCCAACAGGAGGCCATTGAAGCGGTCGCCAATGCGGTGCGCCGGGCCCGTTCCGGTTTGCAGGACCCCAATCGGCCCATCGGCTCGTTTATTTTCATGGGCCCCACCGGCGTCGGCAAAACCGAGCTGGCCAAAGCTCTGGCGGCGTTCCTGTTCGACGACGAACAGGCCATCATCCGCATCGACATGACCGAATACATGGAAAAGCACGCCGTGGCCCGGCTGATCGGCGCTCCGCCGGGATATGTCGGCTACGAAGAAGGTGGCTATCTGACGGAATCCGTACGTCGCAGGCCCTATTCGGTCGTGCTGTTTGACGAAATCGAAAAAGCCCATCCGGAGGTCTTCAATATTTTGCTGCAGATTCTCGACGACGGACGCATGACCGACGGTCACGGCCGCACGGTAGACTTCAAGAATACGATCGTGGTCATGACCTCCAATATCGGCAGTCAGTGGATCCAGGAACTGGGCAGCGAGCAGCGGGCAGAAATGGAAACCCGCGTCACAGAGGCGTTGCGAGCAAACTTTAAGCCGGAATTCTTGAACCGAATCGATGATATCATCATTTTTCACAATCTGACCCGTGAACAATTGGCCCGGATTGTCGACATTCAGATCTCCGCTTTGGCCAAGCGCCTGAAAGACCGACACATCGAACTGGTGCTGTCCGATGAAAGCCGACAGAAGCTGGCGCAGATGGGCTATGATCCGGTATACGGGGCGCGTCCCCTGAAACGAGTGATTCAGAAAAACGTCGAAAACCCCCTGTCTCTGGAAATTCTTCAGGGTACGGTTCGGGAAGGCGCCCGCATCCGGGTCGAATCCGAGGGGGACCGCTTCGTGTTTCATACCGAATCCGAGGCGGCGGTCTGACCACCCGCCGGATCGTCGACCATAAATTTGCGCGGGGATGAACAGCGAATCATCCCCGCGTTTTATTTGGGGTTGTCATCGAATGGGACCCTGCGTATATTGATCAGGCGACGGATTCCCGAAATCAGCGTTTCAAATTAACAACCCGTCTGATGAATTTCGAATCGTGAATTCGAATGCAGGGAGTCGGTCGTCGGGGCCACCATGGTGGCATTTTCGAAAATCGCTCGATTTCGGTCTTCCGAATCAGCAGTGCTTAGTGGGAAACCCATGGCCTTATCCAATGCCGAACGGCTGCGCCGGTTCCGGGATCAGTTCGCCGGAAACGATCGAGTGTTGATATTGATCAATGCGGATCCGGATGCCATCGCCAGTGCGATGGCCGTCAGCCGACTGCTCCGGCACAAAGTTGGCTCCACCACCATTGCGCATGTCAACGAAATCAATCGGCCTGACAATTTGGCCATGATCCGCCTGCTGTCGGTCAAAATGACCCACGTCGACGAAGTCGATTCGAACGCCTACGAGCGGGTCGTCATGGTCGATTCACAGCCGGCGCACCATGAAGCCTTCGGCCGATTTACCATCGCGGCGATCATCGATCATCATCCCGACAGCGGTGCGAAGGCCGCGTTCATGGATATTCGGCCGCGATACGGTGCCACGGCTTCTGTGATGACCGAGTACATCCGGGCCGCCCATGTCAAACCTTCTGTCAAGCTTGCCACCGGATTGTTCTATGCCATAAAAACCGACACCCGAAATTTCGAGCGCCAAACACAACTCGAAGATGTCCGCGCATTCCAATTCCTTTTCAAGCACGCCAACATCCATCTGGCACGCAAGATCGAACAGGCCGAACTGCGAATTGATTTCCTGAAATATTTCAAACTGGCGCTGCAGCAGATGCAACTGCGCAAAGGCCGTGTTTACGTACACCTGGGCTCGGTGGTCAATCCGGATGTATGCGTGTTGATCGCCGATTTTTTCATGCGGGTCGACACGATCCAGTGGAGCATTGTCTCGGGCATTCATGAAAAAAAACTGGTCCTGATCCTGCGCAATGACGGCATTCGGAAAAATGCAGGCACAGTGGCCAATCAGAGTTTCGGCCAATTTGGTTCCGCCGGCGGCCATAAAAGCATGGCCCGGGCGGAAATCGCTGTAAACGACCTGAAACCGACGATGGACTACAAAGATCCGAAAAAGCTGCAGCGCTGGGTGATCCAGCGCATCGAAAGCCGGGCCGATCGTCCGCAACCGGCTCGAAAGGTAACCTGAAGGCCTGTTTTTGATGTCCAGGGCCCTGCCGGCGAACGAAGCCGGACGCTCCAAATCGGAAATTGGGCGATGATGCCAGCGACAACCACCACCGTAACGATTCTCGGCTCCGGCACCTGCGTGCCTTCTCTGGAGCGCAGTGCCTGCTCCATCCTGATTGATTCCGGCGACGTCCGGATCCTGGTCGACTCCGGAGCCGGCACCCTGCACCGGTTGTTGGAGGCCGGCAGCCACCTGGACGATATCTCCCATATATTTTACAGTCATTTTCATCCGGACCACACCGCTGAACTGGTATCGATCCTCTTTGCCTCCAAATATCCAAGCGGACGATCCGCTCGAAACCCGCTGACCCTCTGCGCCGGCCGGGGATTTCGATCCTTTTTTCGCAATCTGAAGACCGCTTACGGAGCGTGGATCGATCTGGGCCCGGAAGCGATGACGTTGATCGAACTTGACACGGAAGGGGGGGATTCGATTCAATTCGAAGGGTTTTCCGTCCGCAGTCTTCCAATGCACCATAATGCCGAGAGTCTGGCCTATCGCTTCACGGACCGTCTGGGTCGATCGGTGGTGTATTCGGGGGACACCGACTATACCGAAAATCTGGTTGCCTTGTCCGGCGGCGCCGATCTTCTGATCTGCGAAGCCGCGATGCCGGACGAACTCAAGGTGGAAGGCCACCTGACGCCGTCGCTGGCAGGTGACATCGCCACTCGGGCCGGTGTCGCCCAATTGGTGCTGACCCACTTTTATCCGGAATGCGATCGCGTCGACATCCGGGCCCAATGCCGCAAAACCTACCGCGGACCCTTGGTTTTGGCCAAAGATTTAATGCAGATTGAACTGGGGGCCGTATGAGAATTCGGGCCGCCGTTGCCCCCTTGCCGGGGGGCGCCCATCACCCCGACAGCCGACGGTCGCAATGAATTACTGTCCCATCTTCATCGACGTTCGAGATCAACCCTGCCTGGTGGTGGGCGGTGGCGCCGTGGGTACGCGCAAGGCCGCAACGCTGCTGGAATGCGGCGCCCGGATCACCGTCGTCGACCCGTCACCGGCGAAACGCCTGCGACAACTGGCCGGTCCAGATCAGCTGCGCCTGATCCGCCGGCCGTACGCGGCATCGGATCTACAGGGTGTTCTGTTGGTGTTTGCCGCGACCGATGACAGCGATTTGAACCGCCGGATTGGCCGCGATGCCCGGCAACGCGGCCTGCTTTGCAATGTGGCCACCCATCCCGAGATCGGCAGTTTCATACTGCCGGCGGTGATGCGTCGTGGGGACCTGACCATCGCCATCTCGACCCAGGGCGGCAGTCCGGCATTGGCAAAGCGGTTGCGACAGCAACTGGAAGAACAGTTCGGCGATGAATACGCCGTATTTCTTCACCTGATGAAAGCCGTACGGAAGCGATTGCTGGCCCAGGGCCATGCCCCGGAACTTCACAAGGCTCTGTTTGCGCAATTGCTCGACAGCGAATTGATCGCCTTGATTGAAAACCGGCACTGGGAGGCGGTCGACCGCCTTCTGTACCGGATTCTGGGCGCCGGATATTCCTTTGAAGACTTGATGCAATCCGAAGCGCGTTGATCTTCCGACGGCCGGACCCGGAGATTCATCCGCCAACGGTGCCGGAAAGCACCGCCACAATTCGAGGGTTACATTCCATGCAACTGCCGATCCTGCTGACGGTCTTTCTGTACATGCTCAGTGCCGCCGCATACTTTGCCTACTTGTTCTACCAGAAACAGGCGCTGCATCGCGCCGGTTTTTACATGGTTTTGGCCGGATTCGTTCTGCACACCGTGCACATCGGGTCCCAGTGGTTCGCCGACGGTCATTTTCCGGTTCGCAACCTGCATGAGACATTGTCCCTGGCCGGCTGGGCGACCGCCGGTTTTTTCCTGATCTTTCAATATCGCTACCGGCTCCGCATACTGGGTATCTATGCGGCTCCGCTGGTGGCCCTGGTCATGGTTGCCGTCAGCCTGGTGCCCGATCGTCCCACCGAAGCGCAGACCATATTCAAAAGTTTCTGGCTGATTTCCCATGTCATCACCATGTTCGTCGCCAATGCCGGCTTCGCCCTGGCCTGCGGACTCGGAATTCTATACATCCTGCAGGAAAACGGCATTAAAAACAAAAATCCCGGTTTTTTTTTCAAGCGGCTCCCCTCGTTGGAAATCCTGGATGCCACCGGTTATACCTGTATCATTATCGGCTTCGTCAGCTTGACGTTCGGGCTGATTACCGGATTCGTCTATGCGAAAACGGTCTGGGGACGCTTCTGGAGTTGGGATCCGAAAGAGGTCTGGTCCGGCATTACCTGGCTGTTCTATGCGGCGCTGCTGCACGAACGACTCATGGTGGGTTGGCGCGGCCGACGAGCGGCGATCATGGCAATTATCGGATTTTTGATTCTGCTGTTTACGTTCCTGGGTGTCAATTTTCTAATGGAGGGGCATCATCAACCCTTTGTGACTTTCTAAACGCAAAAAAAAACTTATATTATAAAGTTAAATTCAAAATCGGCCTTTCCGGACTCTCCGGAACGCGTGAAGCATATGTTCGAAATCGTTTTAATCGGTCTCAACCATAAAACCGCACCGGTGGAACTGCGTGAATGCATCGCCTTCACCGAGGACCAGACGGCTGCAACACTCGCACGGTTGCGAAACGGTTCCCATGTCGACGAAGTCCTGCTGTTTTCCACCTGCAACCGTGTGGAGCTGTTGATGGTGACATCGAATGCCGAGGACGCCGTGCGCGCGGCGACCCGGGTGCTTCTTCGGGTACAGCCGGCGCCGTACGAAGCGATCGAAAAAGCGCTCTATGTCCATCGCGGCGACGACGCGGTCCGCCATGTGTTTCGTGTGGCCGCCAGCCTGGATTCCATGGTCTTGGGCGAACCCCAGATTCTGGGTCAGGTCAAACAGGCCTACCGCATGGCCGTCGATCAACGCACCTCCGGTGTGATTCTGAATCGACTGCTGCACCGCACCTTCTTCGTCGCCAAGCGCGTCCGGTCTGAAACCGGCATCGGTGATCACGCCGTCTCGATCAGCTATGCGGCCATCGAACTGGGCAGAAAAATCTTCGGCAATCTGGCGGGCAAAAAAGTTTTGCTGCTCGGCGCCGGCGAGATGGCCGAATTGGCCGTGGAACATTTGATCCGTCAACGGGCGGCGGATATTCAGGTGGCCAATCGGACCTTTTCCAGAGCCATGGAGCTGGCAAACCGGTTTCAGGGTACCGCCATTCGATTCGAAGAGCGTTTCGACAGTTTGGCCGAGGTCGACATCATTATCAGTTCCACCGGTTCTCCGGATTTCATCCTGAAAAAATCTCAGCTGAAAGGCGTGATGCGAAAACGCCGCAACCGTCCGCTGTTTCTGATCGATATCGCCGTACCACGCGACATCGATCCGGAAATCAACCAGATTGCCAACATCTACGTGTATGACATCGACGATTTGAGCGGCGTGATCGAAGACAACATCGAAGATCGCCAGCGGGAAGCCGTCAAGGGTGAACGCATCGTGGACGAAGCGGTCATCCGCTTCCGCCAGTGGCTCGACAGTCTCGACGTGGTGCCGACCATCAAAGCCCTGCGCCAGAAGATCGAGGATATCGCCGAAGCCGAAATCCAGAAGACCATCGGGCACTCTGAACTGCAAGAAAGAGACATTCGCGCGCTGCGCCGCATGACCCATGCCCTGATCAATAAAATCCTGCATGACCCGACTGAAGTGCTCAAGCAAAACGGCTGCCAGGGGGGGCGCTCGGCCTATTTGGATGTTGCCCGCAAGCTGTTTCGGCTCGACGACAACGAAACGGTCGGCAATAAAAATCCGGATTCCGGTTCCCGGTAGTCGCCGCGGTCGGCAACACCTTTGGGTAAACTTTCATTTCCAGGAGGTCGCGTTTTGAAAACCATCGTTTTTTTGTTCCCGGGACAGGGATCCCAGAGCATCGGAATGGGCCAGGACCTGCACGCGGAATTTGATTTCGTGCGCGAGCTTTTCGACATGGCGGAAGAAGTCACGCGCCTGCCGATCCAGCGGTTGTGCTTTCAGGGCCCCATGGAAAAGCTCACCGAAACCGTCAACCTGCAGCCCGCCGTTACCGCGGTCAATCTGGCCTGCCTGGCGGCGGTCCAGAAAGAAGGCGTGCAGCCCGCGGTGGCGGCCGGACACAGCCTGGGTGAGTATGCCGCCTTACGGTCCGCCCGCGTTGTTACGGCCATGGATTGCCTGCGATCGGTGCTGCGGCGCGGCGAGCTGATGCACCGCGAAGCCCAGCGGCACCCCGGCGCCATGCACGCCGTGCTGGGGCTTGACATTGGAACCGTGCACTCGCTGGTGGACGAAGGTCGCTCTGCGGGTCCCGTGTCGGTGGCCAATCACAACACCGAGCGGCAGATCGTCATTACCGGGGCGCCCGGGGCGGTGGAAAACGTATCGCGTCAGGCAGCCGCCAGCGGCGGCAAATCCATCGCGCTGCGCGTATCCGGTGCCTGGCACAGCGAGCTGATCCGGGGCGCCGAAGACGAATTTCGACAGTTCCTGGCCGATGTGGATTTCCGAACCCCCGAACACCCCGTGATATTCAACGTGTCGGCGGATTTCGAATCCGATCCCGGCGCAATCCGCGACTTGATGGTCGCCCAGCTTTGCAGTCCGGTGCGGTGGTACGACGCGATGAATCGCCTGACCGAAGAAGGCGTGGATGCATTCGTCGAGGTCGGTCCCGGCAAGGTGCTCAGCGGCATGTTGCGAAAGATTCTGCCCAAAGAATCGACCGCCGGCGTTTACAATGTGTCCGATTTAAAATCACTGGAAGCGTTCCTCAACGCCGTGAGCTGAACCCCAGATCGGGAGGGCCGGCGGCGAACCGGGGCTTCGACACCGGCCTTTCCGAATTCCCTCCGCTTTCCACTTTTCTTTTATGATTGACTTTTTGATTGCTTTGTGATCGTAAAAAGCGTTTAAGCCGGTGAAACGCCCGGGTGGGATCGGTCATCCGACACTGCGCCGCTGCACCGGTTCGGTCCGGTCGTGACCCGTAACCGTTCACCCGACGTCTTTATTGCAACGATCATTGACGGAAATTTTTGGAGGTAAAGCCGTGTACGGTCTCGAAGCGATTTCCGCCCACAATGGATGGGCCATGGCATTTGCCGGTGCGCTGATCGTGATCAGCGGCCTGGCGGTGCTGGCGACCGTTATTTCGCAGCTGCACCGGGTGGCCGCGCTGTTGGAGCGCCCCCGAACGAAGCGCCGCCCGGACCTTGAACCGCCGCCGCCGCCAAAATCCCCCGCCCCCAGAGCTTCGTTTTCCATTGAAACCGAAATCGACCGCTACCGGGATTTGACAGAAGACCTGGGTGATGCTTTTGAATTGCAGCAACTATACCACCGGGCCGCCTCCGAGGAGCTTCCCCACGTGCACCTGACCATCCGCAGCCTGCGCGAACAGGGCTACCTGGTCGCCGATGACAAAGGCCTGTTTTCCTGGAAGAAATAACCTTCTTTCACCCACGGCCCCGACACGGTCAAAGGACTTCAAAACATGGATCTTTTACTGCAATTTCTTTCCAACACCGGCTATTTTTTAGCGGATTTTCGACACGTGATTATGCTTCTGGTCGGCTCGCTGTTCGTATATCTGGCGGTTGCCAAAAAATACGAGCCTTTGCTGCTGCTGCCCATCGGATTCGGCATCCTGATCGGCAATGTGCCGTTTTTCAAAGGCTTCGGTCTGGGCATTTACGAGCCCAACAGCGTGCTGCATTACCTGTATTTCGGCGTCACCAGCGGCGTGTATCCTTCGATCGTTTTTCTCGGGCTGGGCGCGATGACCGATTTTTCCTCGCTGCTGGCCATGCCGAAGCTGATGCTGCTGGGGGCCGCCGCTCAAATGGGTATCTATACGACCCTGCTCAGTGCCCTGGCGCTGGGTTTTATGCCCAACGAGGCCGCTTCCATCGCGATTATCGGCGGCGCCGACGGCCCCACCTCCATCTTTCTTACGGCCAAGCTGGCACCGCATCTGATCGGCCCGATAGCCATCGCCGCCTATTCCTACATGGCGCTGATTCCGATCATCCAACCGCCGATCATGAAACTGCTGACCACCCGATCGGAACGGGTGATCCACATGCCCGAAATGCGGCAGGTATCCCGACTGGAAAAACTGATCTTCCCCGTGGTGGGACTGATTTTGTGCTGTTTTCTCGCCCCGGCCTCCATCCCGCTCCTCGGTCCGTTCTTTTTCGGCAACCTGATGAAGGAATCCGGTGTTGTCGATCGACTGGCCCAGACGGCCCGCACGGCCATCATCGACACGGCCACCATTTTCCTGGGCTTTACCGTCGGTGCCAGCACCCAGGCCGACGTCTTCCTGACCCCCAAATCGGTGGGCATTTTCTTGCTGGGTGCCGTCGCCTTCAGCATCGCCACCGCCTCCGGGGTGCTGTTCGCCAAGATCATGAATCTGTTTTTGAAAGTCAAAATCAACCCACTGCTCGGTGCGGCCGGGGTTTCCGCCGTGCCCGGGTCCGCCCGCGAAGTTCACCTGATGGGGCTGAAGTCGGATCCGTCCAACTACCTGTTGATGCATGCCATGGCGTGCAATTCCTCGGGGGTGATCGGATCGGCGATTTGCGCCGGCATCCTGTGGAGTTTCATCGTTTCCTGACACGCGATGCTTCCACACGGCCTGAAGAAACCCGACCCCTTATTCGTCCGCGCTTCGACGACGATACGACCCAAACAAGACGCCCCGGAACATTTCGTTCCGGGGCGTCTTCAGGTCCGGTCCACGGTGTGATCGATACGCGACCGTTCCGGCGGCACAGGGCGCTTCGGTAGATTACGATTCCAACCCCTCCCGTCGAAGCAGATCGCGGTACCAGCAGGAAAATTCGTACATGCCCAGATAGCGTTCGTCATCATTTACCACTCCCATGGCCATTTCCAGAACACCCTGGGAGAAGGCGTTGCCGTGATCGCCCTTCCAGGTCTGCAGAAACTCTCTGACCAGCATCTGGGTGGTGCGGCGGCTTTTGTCCCTTCGGATTTCAATGGGATCCTTGGGCTCCTGGAAGGGATCCCACTTCTCGTAGCCGCGTTTTAAAATGTGCTTTTGCCGGCGGGGAGACATGGCTTCGAACACCGCCCGCTTTCGCTTTTCAATCTCTTCAACGGAAAATTCACTTGGCGACATAGTTACCTCCCGCGCCGCTTCGAGGCGGCGTTCTGCCATCCTTCGACGCCGAAGAACTCTTCGTCGAAGACCGTCATCAACGCCATGGAAAGCGGCATCAGCAAATCCACCAGCTTGACATGGTTCGACTGCATGTCGCGCAACATTTCGGCCGTGATCTGTTGCAATTGTTGATGGATCCGTTCCAGTTGTACGGTTGGGTATCGCCCGCCCTGCTCGAATCCCGATAATCCGCACGTATGGCCCTGGCCGCCGATGGCCGTGGGAATGCCGTAAAAGCGGCATGTAATCGGCCGGTGTGCATACAGGATGCAGCGATTGTCGTCATCGAGCAAGGGGCACTGCTCCCGCACCCGGCCCAGTTCAGCCAGCAGGCGGGTTTCATCCTTGCGGCCCTCGCGAAGCTCCCGATAGGCTTCGCGCTTGATTTTGGCAATGCGTCGATCCGTCCGGTTGGCTTTTTCCAAAAGGCGTTCCCGTTCCGACCCGCTGTAACGTTCATTGAATTTTTGATTGATATACACCGCTTCGATCAGCGTCAGATCAAACAGCGCGTAACAGCAATCCACACAACCACTGCCGCAGCGCACACATTCCGGATGTTCGCCGGCCACGCGTTCGAAAACTTGATCGGCGACCCTTGCCAGTGCTTCGTAACGTTTCAGATAAGGCGTAAAGTCGAAATCCATGATTCCTCCGGAGCATTGTTTCACGTGAAACAATCGCAATGACCGTTCAATGACAGCGATCCGTCCGATCGCCTTGCGTGATCCGCGATGCCAAAATTCAAAGTCGGGACCTCCCTGCCATTCCCGCGTCATTGTCCGGCAGCGCCGCATGTTTACTTCCCGATGCAAAACCGCGCGAAGATGCGGTCCAGCACATCCCCTTCAATTTTGTCACCCAGGATCGTATCGAGCCCGTCCAGGGCGTCCCTTAAATCCAGGCTGATCAGGTCGACCGGCGCAGCTCCGCAAAGCCCTTCCCGGATGCGGTCGACGCTGCTCAAAACCGATTCCAACGCCCTGCGGTGACGCAGGTTGGGAATCACCGCATGGTGTTCCGGTGGCCGTGCGCCACCCAGGGCGATCTTCAGCACTTCGGTTTTGAGGGCGTCAATTCCGTCACCCCGCAGTGCCGAAGTGGGCACCGCTGGAAGGCCCCATCCATTTCCGAATACCGTCGCCGCATCGGCGGTCCGGTCGATTTTGTTCCATACCAGGATGGCCGGTTTTCCACGGCAGGATTCATAAATCTGTTCATCCTCGCATGTCAATGGTTGCGAGGCGTCCACCACCAGCAACAAAATGTCGGCCATGGCCAGACATTGGCGGGACTTTTCGATGCCCATGCGTTCCACCGGATTGTCGGTGGCGTGCATCCCGGCCGTATCGGTAAGCTGTACCGGGACCCCTTCCAGGACCATGCTTTCCTGGACAAAATCCCTTGTCGTGCCTGGGTACGGGGTGACGATGGCACGGGATTGATTCAACAAGCGGTTCATGAGACTGGACTTGCCCACATTGGGGCGACCGACGATCACCAGCCGCAACCCATCCCGATATGTTTTCAGATTTTGATGCCGCTGGACCAGATTCTGCAGCGGGCCTTCCACCTGCTGTTGCAATGCGGCCAGAATCCGGTTGGTGTCCGTTGGGTCTTCGACCGCTTCCGGAAAATCGATGGCGGCCTCGAATTCGGCGCCCAGATCGGCCAGAATGCTTCGAATCGCGGCCACCGACCTTCGGAGTTCGCCGTCCAGCTGGCGGGCGGCGGATCCCAGCGCAATTTCATTCTCGGCGTGAATGGCGTCCATCACGGCTTCGGCCTGGGTCAGATCGATTCTTCCGTTGACAAAGGCTCTGCGGGTAAATTCGCCGGGTTCGGCCAACCGCGCTCCCTGTGCCAACACCAGGCAGAGAATTTTTCCGAGCAGCGCGCTGCCGGCGTGGGCTTGAATTTCGGCGACATCTTCGCCGGTGTAGGAGCGCGGTCCATCCATCACCGTCAGCAAAACCTCATCGACGACGCCACCGTCCGGCGGTTCGGTGATAAAGCCGTGGTAGAGACGATGCGACTGGAACCCGGCACCTTTGGGGAGGCGCCCTCGGCCGTCGGCATTCTGGCGACCGTGTCGAAACAGATCGAACACGATCCTGCGGGCCTGCGGGCCGGAAATTTTAATCACTCCGATGCCGCCGGTGCCGGGCGGTGTGGCGATCGCAGCAATGGTGTCGAATGTCATGATTATTCAAAAAGGCCTTGCGCCCCCAAAACCGACGGTGGGCTCGGGAGCGCCCCGCGACCAGGTTCGCCGCCGAATCTCGCGTGCCGGTGATTCACCGATCCCGGCGTCGAGGACGGGCCGTTGATTTGCGTGGGAACACCGTCAATTTGCGGGTAAATCCTTCGCCGGAACTGTTGGTTCGAACATCGCGGTCATTTTTCAGCGTTACATGAACGATGCGGCGATCCTGTGCATTCATGGTGCCGACAATCACCGGCTTTCCGATGCGCTTGCATTTCTGGGCCATGCGCCGAGCATGGCGCTTTAGATTGTTATGGCGGTTTTCCAGATATCCTTCCACATCGACCTGGACCCGGACGCGGCAATCGGCATTGCGGTTGATGATCTTGTCGATCAAAGATTGCATGGCTTGCAGGGTCTGGCCGTGTTTGCCGATCAGCAGCGCCGGGTTCCCTCCCTGCACCTGATAATGAATCCGGCTGCCGTTGTTCTGAACCGCCACCGTGGCGCCTTCGGTGATGGCGTCGACGATTTGCTGCAGAACCTCCTGCCCCTTCCGCTGCTCGAAATCCGTTGCGGCGTCCGGATCGGGTTCGCGCAGGGTTTCCTGGATCAGGTCCTGAACGCGCGCCTTTACATTTCCGTTCAAGTTTGTTTCCCGCTTTTCTTCGGTGCCGTGAGACGGGGGGGGCACAGAATTCGGGATCACGACCCGGATTTTGGCATTGCGGGTTTTCCCCAGTCCGAAAATGCCGCTGGAACCGTAAGAGATCACATCATATTGGAGTTCATGGGGTGAGAGGTTGAATTTATCACAGGCGATTTCAACCGCCTTTTCCACGTTTTTCGCTTCGAGCTCCATGGTGGATGTCATAAACTACCTCCACAGCTAGGCTGCTTTTTGGGTCACATAATACTGCTGGCCAATAGAGAATAAATTATTCACAAGCCAGTACAATACAAGACCGGAGGAAAAGTTTATGAAAATGAACGTAAAGACGACCGGCATCAGCATCATCATCTTGGCCTGGGTCGGATCGCCCATGGGCGGGGACATTTTCTGCTGCAGCAGCATGGATGCTCCCATGATCAGCGTCAGAACCGGGATGCCGTAAGGCGGTTCCATGAACGGGATCGAAAATCCGAAACGGAACAACCGATCCGGGGCCGACAAATCATTGATCCAGAGAAGAAAGGGGGCATGCCGCAGCTCGATGGCTTCGTAGAGCATGTTGTAAAAAGCCAAAAAAACCGGAATTTGAACCACCATCGGCAGACAGCCGCCCAGCGGGTTGATTTTATAGGTCCGGTAAAGGGCCATCGTTTCTTCATTCATTTTCTTGCGATCGTCTTTGTACTTCTCCCGCAGTTCCTTAATGAGCGGCTGCAGTTTCTTCATCTCGCTCATCGATTTGTAGCTTTTGTTCCCCAAAGGCCACAAAAGCACCTTGACCGCCAGGGTCACCAGGATAATGGCCACGCCGTAGTTGGGAATCAGGTGGTCGTAAATGAAATTCATGATCCACAACAACGGCTTTGCCAGAAAATCGAACATTCCGAAATCAATGGCGGCGGCAAGATTGTTATTGTACCGGTTCAACAGCCGAAAACTCTTGGGACCGAAGAAGATACTATATTCAAATGTCTTCTGCGTGCCGGCCGCCAGAATGGTTTCCGGTTCCACATAAGAAACGGTTACGATTTTTTCGGTTGGAAGCGCCAGCCGTACCGCCGCATCCTGGACCTGTCCGGGAACGATTGCGGACAAAAAATAACGATCGACAATGCCGGCCCACTGGATCTTTCCCGGAAAAAAGTTTTCACCTTCGGAAATGTCGTCGACATCGAATTCTTCCACGCTGCCGGAGATCATGGCGCTGGGACCTTCGAATCCAATGGCCCGTCGAGATTTCTGCGCAAAATCGAAGATGGAAAGCGTGGGGGCGTCCTGAAGTGCGCCGTCCGAGCCGTTTTTCAGGTTCACGCTCAGCCCGATCATGTAACTTTCGGGCGAAAAGCGGTATGTTTTTTCAATCACGTGCCCCTGTTCGGAAACCCACCGGAAAACGAGCGTCTGGGGCTGCTCACGGACATCCAGCTGATCCGTGGCGGATTCGGCGGTGTAGAGGGCGTTTTCCAGCTGCGGCAGACTGTTGTTGCGAAATCGAAACCGCAGGGTGCCTCGATCCAGCTCCGGAGGCACCATTTCTTTGAGCGGTGCGCCTTCCTCCGGGCTTTCGCGGTATTCTTTGAGCAAATAACTTTTCAGGGCCGCACCCTGCTCGGAAAATACGGCACGGTAAGAAGGGGTGTCGACGGTGATGCGGCGAGCCGGGCGCGCGGGTGCGGTCATTGTCGCGGCCGGCGCTCCGGAATCCGACGCGCTTTCCGGGCTCCGGGCTGTTTCCGGTGTATAGGGCTTTGCAGTCGTGTCATCGGCGGGTGGTTGGGGTTGCGCGGTCGGGGGGCTTTCCCGGGGCTTTTGAACGGGTTTGGGTTCAAACAGCAAATCGTAGAGAAGGAACACCAGAAAAGAAAGAACGATAGCTATGATAATGCGCGCATGTTCCATCAGGATTCTCCTAAAATTGGCTCCATACCTTTCAACGATATCGACGGTCGCGCTCGTCGCGTTGAAACCGCGCCCGTGTTCGAATGGGTTCACCCGTTCCACGGCAAAGGAAAAGGCGGGTCGCATTCCAATGACCGTTTCGGATGTCTGAATCAGGGAACCGGATCGATCCCCCCGGGATGAAACGGATGGCAGCGCAGCAGGCGCCGGACAGCCAGGTAACTACCTCGCATTGCTCCATAACGCTGAACGGCTTGGTAGGCATATTCAGAACAGGAAGGTGAAAAACGGCAGGCGGGTCCAAAAACGGGGGACAACGTGTACTGATAAACCTTGATCAGGGCCAGTGCGATCTTCGCCGGCCATCTACGAAAATTCGCTATGGCTGCCGATGCTGTCAAAAAGCTGCCCGATGGAATGAAAAATCTGCCGGGAAGAGAGTCCCGCCGATTCCTTGCGGGCAATAAGATTGATATCCCATGCTCCTTCCAATCGGCTGCGATTGCGTCGGAAATACTCTCTTGCCAGCCGTTTCATTCGGTTTCGTTGTACGGCGTTGCCGACTTTTTTGCTGACCGTGATGCCAAGCCGCGGGCGCCCCTGCCGGTTGCTTGCAAAAATCGCGATAAAATACCTGTTCTGAACTTTTCTGCCGCTGCGGGGCAGTTGCAAATATTCTCGGCGCTGCCGGATTCGGTCGTTTTTTGAAAAAGTCTCGGCTTCCAAATCTCAGAGTCTGTCATAAGTCGATGCTACCGTTGCCACCGACAGGGGCGTCTGTTTCGCTCCGGCGTCACCGGCCGGCGCCCCGCTCATTATAGATCGATCAAGCGCTTAAGCGATGCCTTCCTTTGGCCCTTCTCCGGTTGATCACCTTCCGTCCGGCTTTGGTCGACATCCGTTTTCGAAATCCGTGCCGCCGGGCGCGCTTGATTCGACTCGGCTGATAGGTTCGTTTCATAATCGGTCTTCTCCGTTCGGTCGTCCCGCAGGATCGAAAACTGTGCTGGGGTCATGTACAAGACGAATCGGGAGATATAATCACAGACACCCAACCTTGTCAAGATATAACGTTTTCAAGAATTTCGAATTCTTCGACGTGAAAGCGGGCGTTGGGATAGATCACGATCGGTTTGCCCACGTTTTTTTCCAGTTCGGCGATCAGACGGCTCTCTTCTCCGTGCAGCAGTTCGGCCACCTGGGGATTCACCTTGATGGTGAATCGAGATGCCGTCGCGCTGCGACTTTCCTTGAGAACCTCGCGATAAATCGCGTAACATACGGTTTGCTGGGACAGCACATACGCTTCCCCGTCGCAGTTTTCGCAGAGCTCACACAGGATGCGATTCAATGGTTTCTTGTTGCGCTTGCGCGTCATCTGGATCAATCCCATTTCGGACATGGGCAGAATATGCGTTTTGCTGCGGTCTTTTTTGAACGCCTCTTTCAACTCGTGAAACACTTTTTCCTGGTTCGAGCGCTTCTGCATGTCGATGAAGTCGATAATGATGATGCCGCCGATATCCCGCAATCGCACCTGGTAGGCAATTTCCTTGACGGCCTCCAGGTTGGTCTTGAGTATGGTTTCTTCCAGATTCTGTTTGCCGACGTAGCGGCCGGTGTTGACATCGATGGCAACCAGTGCTTCGGTGTGTTCGATGACGATGTATCCGCCTGATTTCAACCAGATTTTTTTCCGTAAGGCCCGCGAGATGTCGCCTTCGATGTTATAGGCATCGAAAATGGGTTCCGGCTCCTCGTACAAGGAAACATTGCCTTTCAGGGACGGCATATAAACATCTAAAAAATCAAGGATTTTTTGATAGCCCCTCGGCGAGTCGATCACCAGGCTTTCGGCCTCGTGGATCAATAGATCCCGCACGGCCCTCAGGCTGAGGTTCAATTCCTGGTGCATCAGACAGGGTACGGGTGCGGTCCGATACCGCCGTTGGATATTTTCCCAGACGTTTTTGAGAAACCGCATGTCGGAGGAGAGTCTGTCGGCTTCGATACCTTCGGCGGCCGTGCGTACGATGTAGCCGCAGGTGTCGTTGCGAAGCGCCAGCAGCGTTTCCTTGAGACGGGCTTTTTCGTTCGTATCCTCGATTTTGCGCGAGATCCCGATGTGCGTTGAGGTGGGCATCAAGACCAGAAACCGTCCGGGCAGCGAGATATGCGAGGTTACCCGCGCCCCCTTGGTGCCGATCGGGGATTTGGCCACCTGAACCATAATTTCCTGTCCTTCGATCAACAGGTCCTCTATCGGAGGGCGCTGCACATCGGATAGGATCGAGGTCTCCGCCGACAGATCCGGTTCCTCCTCGTCTTCAATCAAAAGCTGCTCGAGTTCTTCGATGCGCTCACCAAGCACGTCGTCGACGTAAATAAAGGCCGCCTGCTGAAGGCCGATGTCGATGAAGGCGGCCTGAATACCGGGCAGCACCCGTTGCACCCGGCCTTTGTAAATGTTACCTGCAATGTCGGATTCATCGTCTCTTTCAATGAACAACTCGACAATTTCACCGTCTTCCAACAACGCAACCCGCGTTTCGTGACTGGTTTCGTTAATTAATAGTTTTCGATGCATCGCCTTTTTCGATCCGACCCGGTCTTGTATAGAGCGTTTCAAAAACTTCCAAATGAAAATCGAACTAAATTCTTAAAATAAATACAAAATTATAATTCCCGCCATTGAAACCGATCCGTCCGGGCAAGCGCTGGATCGGCAGCCCTTTCCGGTATTGGATACCGGGCATCTTGCCGGTGAACCACAACCAGATATTCAAAACGTTCCTTTTGTTGTCACAGAACCCGGCAAGTCACAAGTCCAATTTCATGTTCCCCCGCTATCAGCGGATATGTTCGATGTTGCGTTTCTGGATGCGGGCCTGCCGGACGAGGTCTTCATCCAGAGACAGGCCGTGGCGCAATACCTCATGAGGCCGCGGAACATTGCCGGTCGTGGATTGCAAATGGACCTCCAGTACATCGGCTTTTACCTGGTTCAACCCCACCAGGGCGGCCCGCACATCGGTCCGCCGCGTTCGGCCTTTGCGGCTGGCGGTTTCAACGATGCAGTCGGGCCGGGAAAGAAATCGGCGAATCGATTCCGGATCGATTTCGGCACCGAGGGCAACGCGATAGGATACCACGACGCGCTTCGGCGCGCCCAAACGATCCGATGCCGATTGACAATCGACGACCCGCAAGCCGTCGGGCAGCTGTCGGTTGAGCCGCCGGATCACTTCTGCGTCCGCAACGTCCGTCGACAGGGTTAAAAGGGCGGTTTCCGCCAGGCTTTCCATCCCCAGCGGCAGGGCATCTTGAAATGCCATTTTGGGCTTGGGATGATAGCCTTGGGTGTGCTTCAAGGCGATGTTCGACCGTCTCAGTGCGCGCTGGAACAAATTGACCATCTCAAGGTGCCCGAAAAATCGAGCCTTGCCGGTTTTATGAAACCGGATTTGCACGGTGCGAAGCCCGTCGTTTTTCCGCCCCGAACCCGGCAGAGCCGGCTGTGGCATGACCGGCGAACAGGTTCGCACAAGCTTCGGAGCGACTTCACGAAAATCACAGACACCGCAGCCCTGGCAGTCACCATCTCGACAATCCGGCGTGGACTCCCCGGCAAGGGCTTTGGCCCGTTCCCGGCGCAGAAATGTTTTCGTAACGCCGGTGTCGATCCCATCCCAAGGCAGCGGTTCGGTTTCGCTACGCCGGCGCGTAATGAAAAATTCCGGTTTGATACCGGCGTGTTCGAACGCGGCCTGCCAGCGTTCAAAATCAAAATGATCGCTCCATCCATCGAAACGGCACCCCAGATTCCAGGCTGCCACCAGCAGTCGGGAAAGCCTTCGATCGCCACGCGCCCAGAGTCCTTCCAGGTAACTCACCCGGGGATCCTGCCAGCGGAACTGAACTCCGGGCAGCTCCAGCCGCTGTTGCAGCCATCGGATGCGCCGATGCGCTTCTTGAAGCGGTATCTGCGCATCCCACTGAAAAGGCGTGTGCGGTTTTGGAATAAAGGTGGCCACGCTGACGTGGATCTTGCAACCCCTGTTTTTTTTACCGTTCAGAAGACGCAGACGCTCGACCAGATCGACGATCGCCTGCAGGTCGGCTTCGGTTTCGGTGGGCAGTCCGATCATAAAATACAGTTTGATGACCTTCCATCCCATGGAAAAGGCATTGCGGACGGTATCCTGGATTTCCGCTTCGGAAATATTCTTGTTGATGACGTTGCGCAAGCGTTGGCTGCCGGCCTCCGGCGCAATGGTGAAGCCGGTCTTGCGAACCTGTTTGACCAGTGCCATCATTTCCGGGGTCAGGGTGCCGGCACGCAGGGAAGGCAGCGACACGGCCACATGATCGGCACTGCAGCGGGCCATGAGCAGCTGCATCAACTCGGCAATGCAGGAATAATCACCGGTGCTCAGCGACAGCAGCGACAGATCCTCGTAACCGGTGTTTTGCAGCGACGTTTCCGACAGCCGCATCAACGTTTCGATCGAACGCTCGCGAACGGGGCGATAAATCATGCCCGCCTGACAAAACCGGCACCCCCGGGTGCATCCCCGGGCGACTTCGATGCGCAGTCGGTCGTGAACCGGACGTCCGTAGGGAACGATCGGTTTGTCCGGAAACGGCGCGCGTTCGAGATCGGAAACCACTGCGCGTTTGATCCGATCGACGTCCGAACGGCGCGGGATTCGGTGCTGGAATCCGTCGTGGTCCCATTTCGGATCGAAAAACCGCGGCACGTACACACCCGGGATCTTGGACCAGCGCTGCAACAGCTCCCTGCGGTTTTCGCCGCACCGCTGCACCGACTGAATCCAGGCCGCCACCATCGCCTCCACGACCGCCTCCCCGTCGCCGATCACCATGGCATCGAAAAAATCGGCCACCGGTTCCGGGTTGCTGGTACAGGGGCCGCCGGCAATCACCAGCGGCGCATCTTCGTTGCGTTGGGAAGCGTAAAACGGCAGGTTTGACAGCGCCAGCATGGTCAGTATATTGGAGTAATTCAACTCGTAGAGCAGGCTGAAACCGATGATGTCGAAATCGCGCAGGGGGGTGCCGGTCTCCAGGGAGGTCAATGGAAGACCGTGGGTCTTCAGCCGTTCCTCCAGATCGGTGGCCGGGGCAAACACCCGCTCGGCGAGCACGTCCGGATGTCGATTCAGGATGTCATACAGGATCTGAATGCCGAAATGCGAAGTGCCGATCTCGTATAGGTCCGGAAACGCCAGCGCAAACCGCAGCGCAACCGCACCGTGGTCTTTGGCGACGGTATTGGTTTCGTTGCCCAGGTAGCGGCTGGGAAGTTCCACGTGGGAAAGCAGGTCTTGATGACGGATTTTACTCATGCTACATCGCGGTTTCATTGGTTTCCATCCACTTTTCTCGGATGGGCCCTCGTTGGAAAAAACAATCCGGTTGCCGATCCTTTCGAAACGCTACCGGCGGCAACCGGCGGGGTGAGCTTCTGAGTATGTCTGAAACATCATCTCCGGTAAATGCGGCGCGAACCGTTGTCTGCTTGTTGCTCCAAGTGTTGCTGTGTTTCGCCGGCGTTGCCACGATGCCAGCGGCGGCCGTGGAGCGGGAGAGTCCGGTCGTCAAAGCCGTGCGCAGCGTCAGCCCGGCCGTGGTCAATATAAGCTCGGAGGTATCGGTTCGCAAGCGCGGCGTCCCTTTCGGTCTGAACCCTTTTTTCGACCAATTTTTCAGAGATTTCTTCGAACCGCATTGGGAACGCCGGCCGGAACGTTCGACCCTCGGATCCGGGGTGATCATCGACGGCCGCCGCGGTCTGATCATCACCAACGCGCATGTGGTGGCCAAAGCCGGCATTATCAAAGTGACCCTGCAGGACAAGCGTGAGTTCGAGGCGGAAATCGTGGGAGCCGACCCGGATTTCGATCTGGCGGTGCTTCGAATCGATGCCCGTTCGGATCTGCCCTCCGTCGACATGGGCAGCAGCAACGACCTGATGATCGGCGAAACGGTGATCGCCATCGGCAATCCCTTCGGTTTTTCGCACACGGTGACCACCGGTGTGATCAGTGCCCTGGATCGAAGCATTCGAACCGAAGACCGCATCTACCATTCCTTCATACAGATCGATGCTTCGATCAATCCCGGTAACAGCGGAGGACCCCTGCTCAATGTCAACGGCGAATTGATCGGGATCAACACCGCCATCTATGCCAAGGCCCAGGGAATCGGTTTTGCCATCCCGATCAGCAAGGCCCAGAAGATCATTTCCGACCTGATCGCCCATGGTGAGGTGATCGAAGCCTGGATCGGCCTGATCGTTCAAAATATCGATGCGGCCCTGTCCCGCTATCTGGAGTTGCCGGCCGATGCCGGCGTGATCGTCAAAGAAGTTGCCGCCGGCAGTCCGGCCAACGCCGCGGGCATTCGCGAAGGCGACCTGTTGATGGCCCTCGATGCGCGCAACATCGTTTCAGCCGACGATTATCAGACGGCCATGCGCGAATTCCGCGTGGGGAAAATATTGGATTTGAAACTGATGCGGGGATCCGATTCGCTTACCGTTTCGGTGAAAACCGAGATCTTCCCGGACGAACTGGCGCCGCAGCTTGGATTCCGTCTGCTGGGGATTCGCGTTGCCGAATTATCCGAAGCCGCGCGCAAATTCGACACCATCGAAGCCGGGTCGGGGGTGGTCATTACCGATCTGCGCCCGGGATCGCACCTGGCGGAAATCGGAGCCCAGCCCGGAGACGTCATTCGCCGCATCAACGAAGTGGCGGTTCGCAATACCAGGGATTTCCATACCGCCGTCTTCCGTTACCGCCATAAAAATTCCGTCATTGTCCTGCTGCAGCGGGCCGGACAAGGATATTATATTACCGTGGAGATGTAATGCCATTACCAGAAAAACAACGAATCAAACGATCCCGTATCTTGCAGCTGCTGGAATCGAATCTACCGCAGCAAAACGTGCTTGCCAAGGGATGGGTGCGCACCCGCCGGGATGCCAAATCCTTTTCGTTTATCGAGATCAACGACGGATCCTGTCTGAAAAACATCCAGATCATCGCGGATGAAAAAATCGAAAATTATGAAGAAATCCGAAATCTAACCACGGGTTCGGCCATTGCGGTATTCGGAGCGCTGGTCGAATCCGAGGGTGGCGGACAGCGGTGGGAAATCCGGGCCGATCGGGTGGAGGTGCTGCATGCGGCCCCGGAGACCTATCCGCTTCAGAAAAAGCGCCACAGCGATGAATTCCTGCGCACCATCGCACACCTCAGACCCCGTACCAACAAATACGGGGCCGCTTTCCGCATGCGATCCGACCTCTCCTATGCCATCCATCGATTTTTTCGCAACCGCGGTTTCAAGTACATTCACACACCGATCCTGACCGGCTCCGATTGCGAAGGCGCCGGCGAAATGTTTCGGGTCACCACGATGGATCTGTACCATCTTCCGCTGGAATCCGGGCAGGTGGATTTCAAAGAGGATTTTTTCGGCAAAGCCGCCAACCTGACCGTTTCCGGTCAATTGAATGTCGAGATGTTCGCCCTGGCGCTAGGCGATGTTTACACCTTCGGCCCCACCTTCCGAGCCGAAAATTCCAACACACGGCGCCATGCAGCCGAATTCTGGATGCTCGAGCCGGAGATGGCATTCTGCGATCTGGCCGGCAACATGGATCTGGCCGAAGAACTGGTGCGGCACCTGGTGGCATTCGTCCTGCAGGAATGTGCCGATGACCTGGCATTGTTCGCCCGCTTCGTCGATAAAACCCTGATGCCGCGACTGGAAAACATCGCC
This sequence comes from Desulfobacterales bacterium, assembly GCA_051155755.1. Taxonomy (GTDB): domain Bacteria; phylum Desulfobacterota; class Desulfobacteria; order Desulfobacterales; family SG8-13; genus DAXETY01. The sequence continues at coordinate 38,767 of DAXETY010000019.1, read as the reverse complement.
GGATCCGGCTTCATCCGACTGCCGTATCGAGAAGCGGTGGATATCCTGCAACAGGCCCGCAAACGCTTCGAATATCCGGTTGCTTTCGGCGCCGATCTGCAGACCGAACACGAACGTTTCCTCACCGAACAGCACTTCAAGAAACCGGTGATCGTTTACGACTATCCCAAGGAAATCAAGCCGTTTTACATGCGCGTCAACACCGATGACCGCACCGTGGCGGCCATGGACGTGCTGGTACCTGAAATCGGAGAAATTATCGGCGGCAGTCAGCGCGAGGAGCGGCTGGCGGTCCTGGATCAACGCATGCAAGAAATGGGATTGCCCAAGGCGGATTACTGGTGGTATCTGGATTCACGCCGCTTCGGTTCCGTGGAACACAGCGGATTCGGGCTGGGATTTGAAAGATTGTTGATGCTGGTGACCGGCATCGCCAATATTCGCGATGTGATTCCGTTTCCAAGAACGCCCAAGAATATCGAATTTTAACACCGGCACCTTCGAAGGAAATTAGGACAGCGCCGGCTGGCGGGCATGTATCTATTCCCGGAGACAGCGCAGTTTCGCCAGGTCTTCGGCATAGCCATACAGGTGCAAACCTTTGCTTTCGACAATCAATTCGCCGTCTTTGACGCCGATCTCTCCGGCCATATATTCTTTCAAATTCTGGATGCCGGCCAGATTGGCCGGAAGCCCGCCCCATAAATCCCAGGAACGAAAATAGACGAAAAAGTGCAGGGTTTCATCCTGGATGCGCGTGTCGATCGATCGCAGACACGGTGGGTCGAGCAGTGCAAGATCGGTGGGATGGGCGACCTGCAGAACCATCTGGTTGTTGCGGTGTCCGAATCTCCGATAGGTGTCGATAACCCACTCGATCTGGTTCAGATAGAGCCGGCCTTCTTCTTCGAAAACCACCTTGCCGTCGACTTCACGCCGGTCCACGATATCCGGATTGTCCGCATCCCACCAGGCTCGCTTTTGTCCTTCGAGGGGCGCCCGGGTCAACCGCTCCCCATAGGTGTACGACTCGCCGGGCTGTTTCTGACCGGTCATCAGATATTCGATATAGGAGCGTTCATATCCTTGGCCCCCGTATATATAGGCTTCTTCCACCGGATTGGGAATGCCGCAGGAAGGCGGTATGTCGGGCAGCAGCGGCTGGGTGCCCGGAAATTTGACGTGCGCGATGAAGTAATCGTATTCCAGGCGGGTCTGGCCGGCATAACTGCCGCGATCGATGGTAAAACGTCGACCGTGATCCAGGATGTCGTGAATGGCCTGAAACCACAAATCCGGCAAATCCCGAGCTTCCACCCGATGCATCGCAATCATCACTTCCCCCGTCTTACCTCATTACCTCTCAGCACGGTGAAATTCGGAGCTCTTACCGTTTAGAAGCGATTTTCAAAATTTGAAACGCTCAAATGTCGAGCATGCTGACTTCCAACGCATTGGCCTGGATGAACTCCCGACGCGGTTCGACTTCTTCTCCCATCAAAATCGTAAAAATCTCGTCGGAATCCACTACATCCTCAACTCGGACCTGAAGCAGATTTCTTTTTTCCGGATTCATGGTGGTTTCCCACAGCTGGTCCGGATTCATTTCACCCAGACCTTTGTAACGTTGCACCGAAAGCCCCTTTCGACCTTCTTCCATGAGCGTTTTCAACAGCCGTTGTTTGTCTTCTAAAACCGTTTGATCCGGATTTTCCTTATTCGCGGCGGTCACGGTAAATGGCGGCTCATCGAAGGGAAAAATCTTTTTCCCGATCGACACCAGATCCTGGTAGGCTTTGGAATAAATCAGCCCCCGGCTGATCGTTACCGGCCGGGCGACCTGCAGTTCCTCCTGAGAACTTTCCTGCTGCCGGTTCGGATCCGTGACCATCACCGTTACGTTATAGGCGTTGCGTTCGTCATTCCAGAAAATATCGCCGACATCGTAGCCGCGTGCCTCCAAAAATGCTTTCAGGTGCTCCATTTGGTCCCGATCTTCCAGGACTTCTTTATTTTCGACCCCTTCTCGAATCAGCTGCTCGGCAAATTCCGGTAAAATGCCTCGTCGGGACAGCTTTTCCATGATTTTCAAATATTCGGACAGGTTGCCCAAAAAGAGATACAAATCGTGGCCGGCAAGTCGGGACCCGGACTGATTGGAGATCGTGTAGTCTTCGCAAACCCGTCTGAGCACGAAATCATTGAACTCGGTTTCATCCTTTAGATATTGTTCGTTTTTGCCCTTGCCGACCTTCAACAAAGGTGGTTGGGCAATATAGAGATATCCCCGCTCGATCAGTTCGCCCATCTGACGGTAAAAAAACGTCAGCAGCAGTGTGCGGATATGCGAACCGTCCACATCGGCGTCGGTCATGATGATGATCTTGTGATAGTTGATCAGATTGATGTTGTATTCTTCCTGACCGACGCCTGTGCCCAGTGCCGTAATGATATTTTTGATTTCCTCGCTGCGCAGAATTTTATCGAAACGGGCTTTCTCGACATTGAGAATCTTGCCCTTCAACGGCAGCACCGCCTGGAAGCGTCGATCCCGGGCCTGTTTGGCGCTGCCGCCGGCCGAATCTCCCTCCACCAGGAAGAGCTCTCTTTCAGAAGGCTCCGAACTTTGACACTCGGCCAGTTTCCCGGGCAAAGTGGCCTCCACCAGAGCCCCCTTACTGCGGGCGATGTCCCGGGCCCGTTTGGCGGCGTCTCGCGCCCGGGCTGCATCCACATTTTTGGCGATGATTTTCCGGGCGACGGCCGGATTCTCTTCAAAAAAGCCGCTCAGTTTTTCGTTGACCAGCGATTCCACCAGCCCCTTGACTTCGCTGTTTCCCAATTTGGTCTTGGTCTGGCCCTCGAACTGGGGCGATGGAATCCGAACACTTACAATCGCGGTCAACCCTTCACGGACGTCGTCTCCAATGATCTTGGCCTGCAGGTTCCGAGGCAGATTTCCATTGGCGGCATAGGCATTGATGGTGCGGGTCAAGGCGGTTTTAAACCCGATCAGATGAAATCCGCCTTCGGTGGTGTGAATGTTGTTGGCAAAAGAAAGCAGCTTTTCGGCAAACGTGTCGTTGTACTGGATGGCCACTTCGATTTGCACACCGCTGCGCTCTCCATCGATTACGATGGGCGGATGCAACGCCGTGTGTCGTTTGTTGAGATACTCGACGAATTCCCGGATGCCGCCGCTGAAAAAAAACGCCTCCTGTTTTTCGATGCGCTGATCTTCAATGGTGATGCGAACGCCTTTGTTGAGAAACGCCAGCTCCCGCAACCGGCGCGTCAAAATTTCGAAGGAATAATCGGTGGTGGTAAAAATTTCCGGATCGGGTATGAAATGGACGCGGGTGCCGCGGCTTTCCGTGTTGCCTTTAATTTTCAGTTCGCTGGTCTTGATGCCTTTTTCGTAGGTCTGGTGATAAATTTTGCCGCCGGTATAGATTTCCACTTCCAAAAACGCCGACAGGGCATTGACCACCGACACGCCCACACCGTGCAGGCCTCCGGAAACCTTGTAGGAATGATCATCGAACTTTCCGCCGGCGTGCAACTTGGTCATGACGACTTCCACCGCCGGAACCTTCTGGATCTTATGGATGCCCACCGGGATACCTCTTCCGTTGTCCTCCACGCTCACGCTGTTGTCCGCGTAAATGACGACCCGTATGGTATCGCAGTAGCCGGCCATTGCTTCGTCGATGCTGTTGTCGACCACCTCGTAAACCAGATGGTGAAGACCGGCCACATCCACATTGCCAATGTACATGGACGGTCTGCGGCGCACCGCTTCGAGTCCTTCGAGAATTTTGATGTTGTCTTCGTTATAGACGGTATTTGGAATATTTTCTTTCATACTCGCATCGGCATGATCACGGTAATAAAATCGACTTCGCCCGTACCGGTGAGCATGCAGGGCTTCTCACCGTCGACGATCGCCATTTCTACCGTATCGGCATTAATTACGTTTAAGGCTTCGATAAAAAATCTGGGATTGAACGCTGCTTCGATCGGATCTCCGGAAAAATCTATTTTCATCTCTTCCTTCGATTCGCCGATATCCGGATTGGTGGAAGTAATGACCAGCTTTCCGTCTTCGAGATGAAAGAGCGCACTGCGATAATCTTCCGTGGATAAAATCGACATACGTCGCAACATCATCAAAAAGAGGTGACGATTTAGATGAATATCGATCAAATCGTCTCTTTTCTTAATAATTTCGGTATAATCTGGAAAATCACCCTCCAGAAGTCGAATGATAATCGTCTCGTTTTCTTTCTCAACGACCAGGTTGTTGTCCCGAATGGCAATGCGAACCGGTCCATCCGAATCCAGAAATTTGGCAACCTCAACCATTCCTTTCTTGGGGACCAGAACCGGATCCGCATCGAAACAGTCCCCTTCAAAGACATGTTCAACCTTTGCCAGACGACTCCCGTCCGTGGAAACCAGACGCAAGCGGGCGCCGTCGTCACCTGCAACGGTTTCCAGCAGCATGCCCACGATATGCGCACGTTTGTCATCCGAAGAACCGCCGATATACACGGTCCTTTCGATCATTTCGTTGAACACGGGAGCGTCGATACGAATCGTGGACAGATCCTCGAATCGCGGAATCTCCGGAAAATCATCGGTGTTGGTCCCCACCAGGTGGTACTCCACCGTATCGTTTCCGATTTCAATCCAGTGGTTTTCGACTTCGTTGAAATGAACGGTATCACTGGGAAAGTCTCTTACGATTTCATATAATTTTCGAGAATTCAGTGCAATTTTGCCGTCTTCGTTCACTTCGGCCGGATAAAATCCTTCAAAGCCGGTTTCCAGATCGGTGGCCTGCAGAACGATGCCGGATTTGGAAACATTCAGCAGTACATTGGTCGTAATCCCCAGGCTGGTTTTTCTTCCGGTCAGCCCCTGAATTCTGGACAATACATTCAGTATATCCCGTTTCTGGATCGCAAACTTCATGATACCGTCCTTACTTTAAGAATCTATCAAAATAAAGAATAAGGTAATGGCTGGTCGATTCTGTTGATAACTGTATAATAATTTGAAATCACTTTATATTAATATAAATCGGATTTTCGATAAATCGACGGGTCGGCGGTCATGGCACGGCCGGTTTTCGACTCGATCCGGCGCCTTGTCGATAACCGTGGATTTATGAACAATTCGTTTACGGTTTGTTGTCTGCAAATGTCGGTCATCCTGCCGTCGGCGTCTTCCCGGCGATCCAGCCCACCAGCAGCGGATGCCATTTTTGCGCCCAATCCGTTGCGGTTCGCAACCGTGCAAATTCGGAAAAGGTGTTTTCCACCAGCGAAATAGCTTTTTCGTACAGGTATATTTTTTCCAGCACCCACCCTTCCATATCTTCGGGGGTTTCGGCAGCGGCGGTTTCCGGTGTTTTCAAGCCGCTGATATTCATACTTTCTCCCTTGAGATTGAACTGCCACTGATGCTCACCGATTCGGAATACCAGATTCAATTCGGTGACCAATGCACCTTTGCGCAATGCCAGCAAGGCTTCTTCCAGGCCCGCATCGTCTCCTTTGATCGTGATGGTTTCCAAATTTTCATTCAACCGGTTTTCCAAAACCATGCGATTGCCGATTTCGACGGTCGCCGGTTGGTCCAAAAACCGTTGAAAGCGATCCGGCTGGTTTTCCACCAGATACCAGAGCCAGGTCAGAAACTCGTTTCCCAGAAAGCGGTAACGATTATAGGCGACTGCAACATCGAGCATGACACCGAACCCTGTTACCTTGTAAAAGATGCCGGCGTGAGTTTGTCGAGCGCGTCGCGGCCCGCATCGGACAGTCCCGCCGTCAGATCGGCGGCCGTGTAAGGGAACATTCGAATAAGAGAGAGTCCGAAAGAGCGGGAAAACAGCTCTTCCATTGTTTCGTTGGCGGCTTTCAGGTTCGAGAAGAACCATAATCGGCCGGCCTCGTAGTTCCACACCAGGTCATAGACGTTGGGGGTGGCCGGTGTCCGAAGGCAAAGCGCGTGCAGCACTTGTTCCTTGAGCTGTTTTTTTTCCCTGGCAGCCAGAAATTCGCGACCGCTGCTCGACAACAGACGGGCTTCTTCCAGAGCGGCATGTTTTTTTAACAGTTTGGAAGAGATGTTCTTTTTGTCCATTCGCAGCGAAAACACCCAATAGGTGCCGTATGCGAATACCGAACCGTCGAAATTCGGGTGAAATGGATGTTCGGTGGATGTCCAGCCGACCGATTTCTCATGGACCTCATGATCGATTTCCGCTATGGAATATTTTTTCAATGCATCGGCAACGGTATCCATCATCGGTTGGTCGAGTTGTCCCTTGACCTGATAGCGGGTGATCGAAACGCTGGAAGAAAGCAATCCCATGGGCCGGATGCCACATATTGTAGGTTGATTGTCAAAAAATAAAAATATATAGCGTTTTTATCGGTTTCTGACAAGTTCTTTTTAAGATGCAATTTATCGCCGATTTTCACGTACATTCCAAATATTCCAGAGCGACGGCCAAGAATCTGACCTGGAGCATCTTTATGTGACTGCCAAAAAAAAAGGAATTACGGTCGTCGGAACCGGGGATTTTACCCATCCTTCGTGGTTTGCCGAAATTCGGGAAAAACTCACCGAGGCCGAGGCGGGGCTGTTTCGCCTCAAACCGGACATTGCCCGCGAACTGGATCGCCGGGTACCGCCGCCCTGCCACCAGCCGGTGCGGTTCGTTTTGACGGCCGAAATCAGCAACATCTATAAAAAACAGGGAAAAACCCGTAAAAACCACAACCTGGTGTTCATGTCCGAAATCGAATCGGTCCGCCGATTCAATGTCGCCCTGGACCGTATCGGAAACATCTGTTCCGATGGGCGGCCGATTTTAGGAATGGATGCCCGGGATCTGCTATAATCCGTTTTGGAGGCCGAATCCGACGGATTACTTGTACCCGCACATATATGGGCGCCCTGGTTTTCAATGCTGGGAGCCCAATCCGGTTTCGATTCGATAGAGGACTGTTTCGAGGATCTGAGTCCATACGTTTTTGCCCTCGAGACCGGACTTTCCTCCGATCCTCCCATGAACTGGCGATGTTCCGCCCTCGATGGGCACACCCTGATTTCCAATTCCGATGCCCATTCTCCGGACAAACTGGGAAGGGAAGCCAATCTGTTCAACACCCAACTCTCCTATCCGGCCATCAGAAAGGCGCTGTGCTCCGGTGACGCCCGACAGTCCGAAGGTACGTACGAGTTTTACCCGCAGGAAGGCAAATATCACCTGGACGGCCACCGCAAATGCGGTGTGCGCATGCACCCGGACGAGACCCTTGCGGCCCGAAATCAATGCCCGATATGCGGAAAAACCCTCACGCTGGGCGTCCTGCACCGCGTGTCTGAACTGGCGGATCGTCCGTCCGGTGATCTGCCTGACAAGCGTCACCGGTATTGGAACCTGATCCCCTTAAAGGAAATTTTAGCGGAAATCTTTCAGGTCGGCCCGGCCGCCAAACGGGTTGGTGAAGCCCACGAAATGTTGCTGGCTCGCTATGGTTCCGAATTTCGAATTCTTACGGAGATCGAGCCGGAGGTGTTTCACAACGGGCTCATACCGCTGCTTTCCGAGGCAATCGCACGCATGCGAACCGGCCGGATTCACGCGGCGGCGTGATACGATGGTGCTTACGGCACCATTGGCCTGTTCGACACCCGGGAACGGCAACAGCTCAAAGGTCAACACAGCTTGTTTGCTTGCACCGATGCCGTAAAACCGGTTGGCGAGTGCGGCGGTCCAAGGTATCGTTGTTGACTTTCCATACCGCCGAAGGTCTTGAGTTTCCGTTGGTTTTTTATTATCGGCTGCGAAGAAGAACTCCTGCCGCCGGTTCCGTTCATATCTTGGCACAGCTGGTGTGCCCAGCTTCTAAAAAACTATTTGCTTGTCTTGGCTCGACTGAAATTGTAAAATATTAACTGGTTTGGAGGTACGTGTCTGTCGAGAGTGATCCAGCTGCAATCCGGGCTGATGGCAATGTAGTGCTGGGCGGACGGTATGAAGACACGAAAAACGAGGGTGCAGATTTGGATCGGGACAGCCGTTATCCTGCTATGGATCGCGCTGACGACGCCCGTGTCCGCCGACATCTACATGTACATCGATGACGACGGCGTGGTTCACTTTACCAACGCCCCGACGGCTTCGGAATCCGAATATCGCGTGTTCGTGCGGGAAGGTATAAAAAAGGCCTACCGTCGCTATTCATCGGACCGATACGATACGTTTATCCGTGAAGCTTCGGAACTTTACGGCGTTTCCTACCCGCTGCTCAAAGCCATTATCAAGGCCGAATCGGATTTCAATCCAAAGGCGATTTCCCGCAAAGGTGCTCTGGGTTTGATGCAACTGATGCCCCACAACGTCAAGGCAATGAATATCAACGATCCATTCGATCCCTGGGAAAACATTATGGGCGGCGCACGCTATTTTCGAAGCATGCTGGATCGATTCGAAGGTCAACTGTCGCTTTCCCTGGCGGCTTACAATGCCGGACCGACCGCGGTAGAGCGCTACAATTTTCAAATTCCGCCCTACAAGGAAACCCAGGACTACGTGGCCAGAGTCCTGAAATACTACTACGCTTTTCGCCGGTGAGAACCTCCGGAAGAAAAATGAACGGCAGCCCCAACTTTTTCAGAACCCACCCAGCCTGCAATCACCGTGATACGAATTATTTTTGCGATTCGTCTTCTTCCCGCTTTAAAACCACCGCCGTTCGCGTCGGCAGATAGAGACTCAAACACCGGCGCGTGTGGCCTTCGAATGAGACTTCCAGGGACACATGCACCTGGTCCGGATCCAGGCGTCCGTGTCCGCCGAACCGCGGATGGTCGCTGTCCAAAATCATGCGGTAGCTGCCCGGCGCCACATCGATCCGGTAGTCGGAAAACGATCGCTCGTGGTGAAAATTAAAAACGAATATCAATCCGGCCCGCTGCGCAGCGAGCACCTTGTTTTCGGAGTGCTCGTGCAGCAAACGCGGCCAGGGATCGGTTAACAGTTCCTGGTTTTTGGCCACAGCGATCATTGCTCGGTCGAAATTGCCCAGTTGGTGGTATTTCAGATCGGGATTGTCCACCAGGTGCCATTGGCGGCGGGCATAGTGGTAAGACCAGTGGTTGCCTTCCCGGGGGAAATCGATCCACTCCGGATGTCCGAATTCATTGCCCATGAAATTCAAATAACCGCTTCCGGCGGTGGCCAGTGTAATCAGACGAATCATTTTGTGCAGGGCCACACCACGGTCGACGCGCAGATTTCGATCGTCAACGTGCATGTGATCGTACATATCGGCGCCGATGAGGCGAAAAATGAGGGTCTGATCGCCGACCAGCGCCTGATCGTGGGATTCGGCATAGCTGATGACGCGCTCTTCCGGTCGTCGATTGGTCAGCTCGAACCACAGGTGGCCCAGGGGCCAGTCTTCGTCACGCAGGTCTTTACTCAGGCGGATCCAGTAATCGGGAATTCCCATGGCAAACCGATAGTCGAAGCCGTATCCGCCCCGGTCTTCCGCCGTGGCCAGGCCGGGCATGCCGCTGATGTCTTCGGCAATCGTAACGGCATCGGGCCGCAGCCGATGGATGAGGCGGTTGGCCAGCGCCAGATACGCCAGCGCATCTTCATCCACGCTGTCGTCGAAGTAGTCCTCATAGCTGTGGAATGCATTTCCCAGACCATGATGGTGATAGAGCATGCTGGTGATGCCGTCCAAACGGAAACCGTCGAATTGAAACTCATCGATCCAGTAGCGGCAATTGGACAGCAGAAAGTGCAGCACCTGGTGTTTGCCGTAGTCGAAACAGCGGGAATCCCACGCCGGGTGATGGCCCCGGGAACCGTCGTGGAAGTATTGATACAAGGTGCCGTCGAAGCGACTCAAGCCCTCGACTTCATTGGAAACCGCGTGGGAATGAATCAGGTCCATGACCACAGCGATGCCCTCGGCGTGGGCGGTATCGACCAGGGCTTTTAACTCTTCCGGAGTGCCGAAGCGCGACGAGGGTGCGAAAAAACTGGAAACCTGATAACCAAAAGAACCGTAGTACGGATGCTCCTGAACCGCCATCAGCTGGATGGTGTTGTACCCGGCGGCAGCGATCCGCGGCAGTATGTTCAGTGTAAATTCTCGAAATGTACCGATTTTTGCCTCGCATTGGGCCATTCCGACATGCGCTTCGTATACCAGCGGCGGTGCCTGTGAACGCCGGAAAGCGGATTGTTTCCACTGGTAGGGAGTCGGTGGGCGCCAGACCTGGGCGGTGAAAATCCGGGTGTGCGGATCCTGTACCACCCGACGGGCATAGGCCGGAATGCGATCGCCTTCTCCGTTCGACCAGTGAATCGACAAGCGGTAATGATTTCCATGTTCGAGGCGATCGGCCGGAAGCCGGACCTCCCAGATGCCCGCCTGCGCATCGATGTTTTCGAAGGCAAACTCAGACCGCTGCTGCCAGTCGTTGAAGTCACCCACCAGAAAGATCCGGGTGGCATTCGGTGCCCACTCGCGTAAAACCCATTGTCCGTCGCGGAAATGCAGACCGAAATACTCGTGGCCGGAGGCAAAATCGGTTAAATCCATTCGGTCGCCGGTCAGCCGGATTTCAGTGCGTTCGACGTGTTCCAGACGGTTTCGGATCCGGGTTTCGTAAGGTTTGAGCTTCGGGTCGGCCTTCAGCAGCCGTGCCAGCCGTTTTTCGATTGGAGAGCGGTTGATGACAGATGATGGTGCAAAATCATTCGACATTGACGAGTACCTGTTCAAGGAATTCGGCCCAAGTATCGATTTGGATTCAGGATTTCGATGCCGGTCTTCGAACCGTTTCCAGCTCGGTTTCGCCACAGAGGTTATCTTGTGCGGCCGTGTCCAGAACCAGCGGCCGGTGGAGCATTTGCTCGTAAAGGGCGATGTATTTTTGGGCGGTTTGGTCGTAGGTGAAAGCCCGTCGGCTTTCCTGCATGATGCGCTGGACCTGTGGCCGGCGCACCGCTTCGGACAGGGCGTAAAATTGCATGGCCTCGCCGATGGCCCACAGCAGACCGTTGGCATCGTAGGTTTCGAATAAAAACCCGTTGCCGGTCTGATCGGCCACATCCAGTTGCCGCACGGTGTCATGAATTCCGCCGGTGTCATGGGCGACCGGCAGCGCGCCGTAAATCGGTGCAATCATCTGCGGCAGTCCGCAGGGCTCGAAACGGGAAGGCATTAGAATGAAATCGGATGCCCCGTAGCCCAGACGTTCCAACTGGTCGTTAAAGTCGCAGATCGCCACATGTTTCTGGTATCCGTGCAGGTTCACGATATCGCGAAAAACCGTTTGATAGCTGCCGTCGGCCACGAACAACACCTGTAGATTTTCTTCCCAGTATCTCGAAATCATTTCGTAGAAAATATCGGCCAGAAGCTGGCAGCCCTTCTGGCGCGGCTCCAACCGCGACGGCCAGAAAAAAAGAGGCGCATCCGGATCTTCCACAAGGCCCAGATTGCGTTGTAAAAAGCGTTTGTTCTCCCGCTTGCCGTCCGTGTGATCCTCCGGACCGTAATTGCGTTTCAGATCCCGGTCGCTGCGCGGATCGAAAGATGGATCCGGTGCGTTCAGGATGCCGGTGGCACAGCCGGCTTCCCATTTGTTGACGATTTCCTGCCGCAGTGCCGGTTCGAAATAGGCGTGCTTGCCATCGACGATTTCTATTAAAAAATTGGGACTGACGGTGTTGATAAAGTGTGCGGCAAACACCCCGCTGGCAAGGAAATCCACCGGATTGGTCTCGCGAATCGTCCGGTAGTCGGTGGCCATGGATTCGTAGTAAAGGTTTTGCCAGAAAAAGGCCGCATCGATACCCCGATCTTCAATTTGGGCCAGGGTGCTTTTGACCGTGTGGATGTTGTGAATCGTAAACAGGCACGGAATTTTCATTTTGCGGGCCATGGCCGGAATCAGGCCCGTCATCCAGTCGTTGCAGTGAACCAGATCGGGTTCCACCACCGGAACGATCCGGTTCATAACCTCCCGCTGAAACGCCAGGGCCAACTTCAGATTGGCTTCGCCGTAGTCGGCATATACGCGGTTGAGGTAGAAAAAGGCGCGATCCTCGGCCAGGTGGATGCGCTCGTCCGGAACCTTGCGTCGGATGCGGCGCAGTTCACTGCGCAACAGTGGCGTCACCCGGTCGCTGAAAATGGTGCGGTAATCCGGAATGGCGACATGCACGTCGGCCCCCTGATCGAACAGGGCTGTGATCAATGCCGCCGACACATCGGCCATCCCGCCGGCTTTGGCCGTGTAATAGCCGGCGTAGCTTCCCATTCGATCGGGCAGGTAAGTGACTTCGGGGGTGATGATCAGCACCCGCGGTTTTTTTAATGGTCGGCATGACATGAGGCGCGTTTCCAATCAGGCCCAGCGGACGAGGCCGGGACTGTGCTTGATCCAGTCATCGCCGTTGGGTGTGACGCGGGCCGTAAAGCCGAAGCGGCCGGCGATATGACAGGGCAGCGTGCATTGATATAGGTAATGGCCGTTGCCGCGATTCTCCTGGACTTGCATCGGGAGAGTGTGGCTGGCGCTTAACGCGTCGATGTGTTTTAGGCTGCCGTAGTACAATTCGACTTCGACTTCGTCGGGCTGCAATTCTCCCAGAGTGACGATCGCGGTCACCTGCAGCGAGTCGCCGACCCGGAAGGGACCCTTGGTATCCTGGACGGGCGACTCGATCCGTATCTGCTTCCAGTGGCGCAGAAGGCGATTGCGCTGTTCCTGGAGGGAGCGGGCGGCGGCGGCCTCTCGATCCAGCAGGTCCCGGAAATGTTTGACGGCTGGGATGTAAAAATTGTGTTCGTAACGCTTCACCATGCACTGGGCGCAAAACTCATGCATGGCCATCTTCATGGATTCCTTCATCATTTTGATCCAGCGGGTGGGAGCGTCTCCGTTGCGCCGGTCGTAGAACGTGGGCACGACGTCATTTTCCAGAATGTTGTACAGGGCCTGGCTCTCTACGGCGTCCTGGTAAGCGTGATCTTCGTATTCCTCACCATTGCCGATCCGCCAACCCCGGTCTTCGGCAAAACCCTCGCACCACCAGCCATCCAGTACGCTGACGTTGAGAACGCCGTTCAAGGCCGCTTTCATGCCGGAAGTGCCGCAGGCTTCCATCGGCCGGCGGGGATTGTTGAGCCAGATGTCGACGCCCTGGATCATGTGGCGGGTTACGTTGATATCGTAATCCTCCAAAAAAAGAATCCGATGACGAACCGAAGGCCGCCGGGAGAACTGCACCAGCTGTTTGATCAGCTCTTTGCCCTCGTTGTCTTTGGGATGGGCTTTGCCGGCAAATATGATCTGTACGGGATGCGTTTTGGAAGTTAAAATCGCCTCGAGACGATCCGGATCATGCAGCAGCAGGTTGGCGCGTTTGTAAGTGGCAAACCGGCGCGCAAAGCCGATGGTAAGCACTTCCTGGTCGAGCACCGACTCGGCGTCTTCCATAACCGCTTTGGGCGCATTGCGGCGCCGATATTGTTTGACCATCAGGAACCGGCACAGGCGGATCAACCGGGAACGGCTCATTTCGTGGGACCGCCAAAGTTCTTCATCGTAAATCTCGTCGATTCGATCCGATACGTCCGAAGCCCAGGTGTTGCGATACCAGTCCGGCCCCAGGTAGCGTTCAAACAAGAGGGCGTTTTCCAGCGAAAGCCAGGATGCCACATGCACGCCGTTGGTGATGTGAGTGATCGGCACTTCGTCGTGGGGCTGCTCCGGCCAGACGTGCGACCACATGCGTCGGGCCACCGATCCGTGCAGTTCACTGACACCGTTGCAATACTGGGCCAGACGAATCCCCAGCACGAACATCGACAGCGGGCTCTCCGTGCCGGTGCCGGGTGTTTGGCCGAAGGCCATCACGTCTTTCACCGGGATTCCGAGTGTCGCTTCGAAAGGCTGAAGATAGGGCTTTACCATTTCCAGGGGGAATTCGTCGTGTCCGGCGGCCACCGGTGTATGGGTGGTGTACACCGAGCAGCGCGGCACGATCTCCAAAGCGGTCTTCAGGTCCAGGCTGTGACGGTGCATCAGCTGGGAGAGGCGCTCCAGGCCGGCAAATGCGCAGTGGCCTTCATTCATGTGCACCACGGCCGGCTCGATGCCCAGCGCATCCAGGGTGCGCATACCGCCGATGCCCAGCAGCACTTCCTGGGCCAGCCGCAGTTTCTGTTCGCCGGCGTAGAGTCGCGAGGTAATCTCCCGCACCTCGGTGGAATTTTGGGCCAGGTTGGTGTCCAGCAGGTAAAGCGGAACCCTTCCGACGTCCATGCGCCACACCGCGGCGTGGATCGTTCCCTGGGGGCTTTCCACCTGAACCTGGATTTCCCGGCCCTGCTCGTCTTTGGCATGGCGAACCGGCAGATGATACAAATCGGTTTCCGGGTATTCTTCCTGCTGCCAGCCGGAAGGATCCAGGTACTGGTGAAAATATCCTCGGCGATACAGCAGCCCGACGCCCACCAGGGGCAGGGCCAGATCGGAGGCGGCTTTCAGGTGATCGCCGGAAAGCACGCCCAGGCCCCCGGCAAACAGCGGCAGGCTCTCGTGGATGCCGAACTCCATGGAAAAATAGGCAACCACTTCATTGCCGGACAGGCCGGAGGCCGAACTTTCTTCCGTGGCCAGAATCTGAGATTCAAACTTGTGCTGGACCCGACGCATGTGCGCCAGAAAGCTTTCATCTTTTGACAGGTTCTTGAGACGCTCCTGGCTGATCAAGGTCGAAAACAGGATGGGATTGTGGCCGGATTCCTGCCACAACCGCGGATCGATCCGTCGAAACAGTTCGATGGCATCCAGATTCCAGGACCACCAGAGATTGCGGGCCAGCGTTTCGAGAAAAAACAAGGGTTCGGGAATTTTCGGAAACACCTGAAAGGTCTGTAATCGATTCATCAACAACGTGCCTCTTGTTCGATTTAAATGAATCCGCCGCCGTCACGGAGTGAATCGGTCGCGGCGAAAAGATGGATAATAGCGCATTTTGCTGAAAAGTAAAACACCGCGGCCGTCTTGCTTCAGAAGTCCGTCGGAGATTGTGTTCGCACCATTGAGCGGTTCCGGCGGGGTCGGATCATCAGCGCAGCGATTGGACGGACGAAAAACTCGGATACAACCGGGTGTGCAATTTCAGCCAGACTCTCAGAAATTCGCTGGCGCCCCAGGCCTGCGAATCGCAGCCGCGGGGCGTGTGCGGCGCATCGCCGTCGAGGATTTCCGGCACGTTGCCGACACAGCCGCGATTGATGACGATGGAGCTGCTGCCGAGCCAGGCCAGTGCCGTGCGAACGCCGGGACGCCCGTATACGTCGGCGTAAGCTTCGCAAAAAGTCGGAAACAACCAGGTCCAGGCCGTGCCGTTATGATAAGCCGGCTTGCGGGCGGTGTCCTCGTCGCCCAGATATCTGCCCTGGTAAGGTCGCAAGGGATCATTCAGAAGACGACCGCGGTGCAGGATTGGAAGCGGACGAGCCAGCGGTCGGTCGGCCAGGCTGCGGATGGCTCCGGGAACCAGCAATTCCTCGCAGGTCCCCACGATCCGGCGGGCCCTTTCCGCATCGTCTAAGGCACCCAGGGTCAAGGCCAGCAGTTGATTCGGCCGCAGGGCATCATCTGCTTCGGCTTTGGAGGCCGGCGTGCCGGCGGCCGCATGCAGACAATCGGCGAGAAACCCTTCCGAAGGCCGGTAATACAAATCGAGCAGCATCTGCCGGACCTGTCGGGCCAGCGCCGCCCAGCGCGGGTTTTCCGAATCGATCCGGGTTAAGAAGCGCAGGGCCGAACACCAGAGTGCCTGGATTTCCACCGGATATCCCTCCCGCGGTGTGCCCGCAGGGAAATTGGTATCCATCCAGGTGAAGTGAGCCGGACTGAACAGCAGGCCGCTCTCCGGATCCACGTGAATTCCGTTGGCCGTTCCGCGCAACAGATGCCCCCCGATGGACCGCAGAATCTGCCGCAGGCTGCGGCCATTCCAGACCTCGTCCAGGAATTCGTCACTGGACTCGGCCGCGAGCAGTTCTTCACAGGCGACGAAGAACCAGAGCGGCGCATCGGAGGTGTCCCGGTTGCCGGCATCGGTACCCTGGATCATGTTGGGGATGGTGCCGCCTTCTTCGAACCGTCCGAATTGTTTGAGGATTGAACGGGCCGGTTCGGTGCGACCGGATGCAATCAGGCCGCGCACGAAAATCAGGGCATCCCGCCCCCAGTCCAAAAACCACGGATATCCGGCGATCACCGTGTGCAGTTCCCCGCGCCGAACCACATAATGATCCAGGGCCGCATTCATGGCTTCGGCCGGTTCCCAGGAAAGCGGAATTTCGGGCAAAATGCGGGGCGGCGACCCGGGCTCAACCACAGCTGCTCTCGAAGCGACCCGGGCCTCGAGGATTTCGCTGCCGCCGCCGTTGAGAAACAGGGAAAAATATCCGGGACTGAACAAATCCGATGCCGGATCCAAACCCCGTTCGGCCTCCAGTGTGCGGTGGACCATGTACTGCCATTCGGGCTCCAAGACGAATTCCCCGGTAGAAATCCGTGCCGTGAGCGTGAATTCGGACTGCGGTTTGAATTCGAATCCCCGGGATTCAGCCCGGAGGGTTTGCGGCCAAAGATGTTCCGGTCCCTGATAGGCTTTGGTGGTTTCATGAAAGCTGCGCCATTCGATGTCGGGTCTGAGAATGAGCCGAACGGGCTTTTGGTCGGCCAGCAGGCCGGGCTCCCGGCCGGCGGAATGCCGGTAGAAATGAAGCCGTACGGCATTTTCTCCGGAGGGCATTTCCGCCTCAATGGTCAGCCGGATCGATTCTCCCTGACCGGTGGGTACCTGAAATTGCCAACCGGCCCGGGCGGAATACTGAAAACGGAAAGTTTCCAGGCAATTGTTGCCGATTTCCTGGGAATATCCCTGGAAAACCACCCACACGCGGCAGCGGGTGAATGCAATGCGACGGTCTTCCGGAACCGCGGAACTGAGATTGGCGGCCAACAAAGCATCGTAGCGACTCTGCAGCCCGCCCCAATCGACGCCGGCGCGCAACATGGCCCCACGGCCGTTGGTTCCCAAAAAGCGATAGTCTCCATGGAGCAGCTCCGGCCTGCGGAACACGCGCTGAATCCGGACGTTTTCCGGTCGGCTCAAATACAGCAAGGTAGCCTCCGCCCGCGTCACCTCCGGTTCGCCGAAAACCCGGACTTTCAACTGCCTTTGTTCGTGGACGACGGTCGGTTTCAGCGGCGCGAACAGAGCGAAATGTCCGCCGGATGCATACGGCAGACTTTTTTCGCAGCCGTCGGTGCGGTCTCGGCTTTGAATGACCGCGGAAAATGGATTCCGGCAGCGGACCAGCAGAAAATGATCCGGCGGTACCATTACCTCGCGCCTGACATCGTGCGGATACACCCATTCGATCACAAAGGGCGCATCGTTGTCCGGATTCAGCTCGCGGCAGAGTTGTCGCGGATCGGCTTTCAGGGCCTCGACGGCCGCATCCACATCGAAATCTCCCAGATTTCCGGCACCATGGTATTGGCGGAACACCTCCAGGGTTTTGGCACGATAACGCTGGTGCAGCGCGCGGTGCGGAGGTTGCAGCAATTTTCGGGACACGTGGCGGACCATTTCCAGATCCCCGGGATCGTCGGTCAGACAGAGCACCTGACCGGGCTCGAGCGGCATCTGCCGGAGGCCGCCGGCATCGGCCGGGTGGATCGGAACTTCCGACAGCAGGTCTGTCAGGTTCGTTTCGGAAAGGCGGCTTTCGGCATGATTCCATAACGCTGTGACCGGATTGCGATCATCGAGATTGACCAAAACCAGCAATTGCTTGCCGGAGTCCGAATGATCGCGGAGTACCACCAGGCAATTGCCCGGTCCTTGCTGCAGCGGTTTCAGGCGGCAGCGGTCCCCGAAGGCCGGGTGGGTTCGCAGCACCGCGTTGAGACGCTGAATCCAGGCAACCTGGTTATCGGCCGCGCCCCAGTTCAGCGAACATGCCCGGTGCACATCAATTTTTTCGGTGGCCAGCCATTCGACGCCGTTGGCGAATCCGAAACCGCCCTGGCTGGAAACCAGGGCGCACAGGGCGGTCCGCATGCGGGCATAGACCGGCGAACGTGCCGCCAGGCGCGGATTGTCGTGGGTTTCGGAGAAATGAACCATGATCCCGTCGCTTTCCGAAATTTCGATGACCCGGGGCAAATAGGTCTCGATCTGGCCGCGATCGTAATTCTGGAACAGTTCCGAATAGGCCCAGTTGAAGTTGCTGCGATTGAGCAGGTTGCGTGTGACTGACAATTTTCCACCCAGCCCCTCCAGCAGAAAGATGGTCTCGGGAAACTGGGCCCGCACCCGGGCCAGAATGTAGGTCCAGGCGGCCTCCGGGATCATGTAGCCAGCGTCACAGCGGAAACCGTCCACCCCGCGGCGGCACCAGGTCAGAAAGACATCGGCCATGTAGCGCCATAAATCCCGGTGGCGATAGTCGAGTTTGGTCAGGTCTTCCCAGCGTACGCCCCAGGCACCGGGCACTTCGATGTTGCCGTCTTCGTGTCGTGACAACCAGTGGGGGTGCGACTCGTGCAGGTTCGCCGCCCAGCCGGTATGGTTGATGGCGATGTCGATCAACAGTTTGGCATTGCGGGCGTGCACGGCGTCCACCAGCTCCAGGAACTGCTCCAGCGGTGTGGCGGATGTGTCGAAATCGGCCAGGGCCGGATCCACGTCCGTAAAGCTCAACGAAGCGTAGGGACTGCCGAATCGGCCCATCCGGCCGTAGGTGGTCGGGGTGGGATGGATCGGCAGCAGTTGCAGCAGGCGGCAGCCAAGGGTGCCGACGAGGAAATCCAGCTCGGCAATCAGGTCGCGGAACTTTCCCGAGGGTGGAATGACGGTATAATGGGCCCGATCCAGTTGCGCGATCTGCTCCTCGGGCAACGGGCTGGTGAAATCGCCGGACTTATTGGGGCCGAACTGCCGTATGAAGGCATTGTAAATGCTGTTGGCACAGCAGGTGTCGGCCGGCTCCACATTGACGATCGTGTTTTCTCCCGCCGGCCACCGGGGACGAGACCTGTCCCGGCCGAGAAAATACGCTTTGGCCTCGTAGTGGCCGACTTCCGTCAGGGGCAGGGAAATTTTGAAGCTGCGATCATCGACCCGGACCATGGGCGTGTCGAACCAGTCGCGTCCCAATCGGGGTGCGTCGTGGTGCACCTCGGCGATGATTTCCTTGCGGGTGATGCGGCCGTAACCAATATTGGTCCGAAGCCAGGCGTGGCCGGGGTAATTCCGATCCAGGGTCAGGGTGATGTCCAGGGTGTCGCCGCGAAACCGCAACAATCGCTTGCCCGGGGGCGGGTTCTGATGGAGCCAATCCGCATTGCTCATATGCGTAACAATCTCGTTCGCAGAACGGCATCTCAAGGTTCCGGGCCGCGATTATTCGAAGGTCCGATCTCCGTCCAGGACGGTACGGGCTTCGATGGTTACCGGTTGCCCGGTGCGATTGTCAATCGCAACCCGGCCGGAGACAACCACATCGGCTTTGAATACCACGTCGCCGTTGACGGTCAGCGATTCGCAGTCCACCAGCGAAGGCGGTCCAGCGGGAAATCGACGGTCGAATTGATCGATTTTTTTGTAATATTTTGAATCCAGTTCGATTTCGATCACCTCGGGGCGATTGCGCCGTCGGCGTTCCGGGTTTAGCGTCAAACGGCCGATTTCGGACAGCACGTAACAGTCCGATCGAACGGCCAGCAGATCGTTGCATTTTTTAACCGGGAAAAACCGCGACCGTGGAACGGCGATGGCCGTGGCACCCTCGAAGAGGCTGATCGCCGAGCCCATGGCCGTTTCAATCTGAAAGACCGGCGGACTGGTTTCATCACGGGGATCGAGCGTTTTGGGATTTACGATCATGGGCAGTTGAAGGATGTTCTCCCGGTCGAAGAGTGCTTTGAGGTACTCCAGGTTGATCCAGATATTGTTGGTGTTGAAAAAGCGATGCCGCTGGATGTCTCGAAAGGATCCCATGTCCGCCTCCGGGCACTGGGCGGACTCGCGCAGCACCAGGCGACCGTTTTTAAATCGGGCAATGTGTCCGCCCTTTACGTCGGCCGGCGTTTTTTCGGCGACTTCCATCATGAACGGGAACCGGTTCTCGGCGAAGTATCCCAGAAGAGAGGCCTGCATGGTCGCGCCGAGATTATCGGAATTGGAGATGAACGCGAACCGGATGCCCTCGGCCAGTAATTTTTGCAGGGTGCCGGAGGTGTGCAGGGCCGTATAGACGTCGCCGTGACCGGGCGGGTTCCATTCGAGTTCCGGATGCTGGGGCCATCGTGCCGGCGCCAAGCCTTCTTGGAGCACCTTGGGAAACTTATGCTGCAGGAAGTCGCGCACCTCCTGGCGGGGGTCGATTCGATCCAGGGCCGAACGGGTTTCGGAATGCGTATTGAAGCTGTTCATCAGCACGAGGGTCACGCCGTTGTGACGGCACTGCTCCAGGATGATCTGCAGAAAGCTGCGCCCGTCTTTTACTTCCAGAAGCGACTTGGCCCCGGTCAGTCCCATGCTCGTCCCGAGCCCTCCGTTCAGCGTGATGCGCACGGCCCGGTCGAACGCCGACCGGCCGGCCGATGCATAAGCATCCAGTTCGTCGGCCCCGGCGATCTCCTGCGGGTCCACCGGCCGAATATCGGCTTCAGGGATCATACCGGTTTCTCCGGTGACGAGCTTTTCGTAATAGTGGGAGAAGGTATCGATGATCCGCGGCGGCAGATCTTCGCACTTCATTTTTTGGAGGAATTCCGGCAGATGTTCCACAGATGTTTCCTTCGGCATGGGTGCCCCCGGGTGTTGAAAGTCGCGTCAGTTTGTATGACCTGGTCCGGGCGTTTCAATCCCTGGAAAAATTCAGATGCAATGTTCGCTCAAATTCTGTTTTATGCATCCAGCGGAACGATCCAGCCGAACGGATCTTCGGCGCGTCCGTACTGGATGTCGGTCAAGGTTTTGTAAAACTTTTCGGCCATGGGACCCACTTTGCCGCCGGCTACGGTGACCACCGAATCGCCGCATTTGATTTCGCCGACCGGAGAGATGCCCGCCGCCGTACCCGATCCGAAGATTTCATCCAGGCGCCCAACACGGTGGGCCTCCATCAACTCGTCGATGGAAATCCGGCGCTCGGTCACCGGGATATTCCAGTGACGGGCCAGTTGGATCACCGAATCCCGGGTCACCCCCGGCAGGATGCTCCCGTCGAGCTCCGGGGTGACGATTTCGCCGTCGATTACGAAAAATATGTTCATCGTACCCACTTCTTCAAGGTATTTGCCTTCCACGCCGTCGAGCCACAACACCTGGGTGTACCCCCGACGGTGGGCTTCGTCGCCGGCCAGCAGGCTGGCGGCGTAGTTGCCGGGCGTTTTGGCTTCCCCGACGCCGCCGCGCACCGCGCGGACATATTTGCGGGTGACCCAGATTTTTATTGGATTGAAGCCTTCGGGGTAATAGGCCCCCACCGGTGAAAGGATGATGTAGAGGCGATAGGTGTTGGAGGCGCGCACCCCCAAAAAAGGATCGGTGGCGATGACGGTCGGTCGAATGTAGAGCGACGTCTCCGGAGCTTGCGGCACCCAGTCTTTTTCCAGCTGCAGGAGTTGCTTCAAGGCATCCAGCAGAAAATCCGGAGCGACCTCCGGGATGCACAGCCGCCGGGCGGAACGGTTCAGTCGCTGCATGTTTTCCATGGGGCGAAACAGCTGAATGCGGCCCGATGGGGTTTTATAGGCTTTCAACCCCTCGAACACCCCCTGGCCGTAATGGAGCATCATGGTGGCCGGATCCATGACGATCGGCCCATAGGGTTCGATGCGCGGGTTGTGCCAGCCATCCTTCCGATTGTAATCCATGTTGAACATATGATCGGTAAAAATGGAGCCGAATCCGAGGCTGTCGGCATCGGGTTTGGGTTTGCGCCGCTCCGCCGTTGTGATTCTGATTTCCATGGTAGCCTCCCTTACATGACCGTGGGTGGAGGAGAAAAGTCGTGAGCCCCCACCGGTGTCCCGTGTGTCCCGATGCCGCCGTACAGCGGCCGCAGGCGGTTAATGATCTGCGAAAAAGTAATTGCAGTCATCGAAATCGAGCGTTTCGAACGCTGTGATCAAAATCGATGAGTACCTTCTGAATCTCCGTCTCATCAGGTGGATGCCCAGCGCCACAGACCCCTTAGATGGTCATAGGTTCGTTGCAACCGATCGCCCTTCAATTGCTGCAAAACAACCTCTGCCGCAACGACCCGGGTGGGCGAAAACAGCCGACCGGCGTACAGCCGACCATCCAGGTCGGCGGCCGCCGCATGGGCCTGGGCCCGATAGGCCGCGCCGTCACGAACGACATTGCCCGTGCAGGTAACCAGCTCCAACGGTTTTTCGATCCGTTCGGTCACATACACCTGCTGGGAGCCGTCGTAAACCCCGACGGTAATATCGACGATGCTTCCGGTGACCGAAAACAGTACCGTGTCCAGTGCATCCTCGCGGCAGAAAGCTTCCACGGCGGTCAGCAGGTCGTCCCCCCGGTTCAGTCGAGCCAATCGAACACGACCGGCATCGAATGGCCAGGTACGGTTTTTTGTCGGCTGCGGCATCGATGATCCTCACTTCGCGGTATAGTCGATTATGCAATTAAATCAAGAACGAATTTATGTCCATCTCAAAAGCCCCTGCCCGTCGATGCTGCGGTGCGGTCGGGCCCGCAGCTGCAGGGAGTCAACAACCAACCGCGGCGAAGCGGGTGGCTTGATTTTTCTTGCAGCGGCACCCGGTTTGGGCAAGAATCGATTCGGTGCCCTCGAACCCTGTGGATCGTACCGCCGTTTTTATCGAAATTTGCGATGGCAAGCGAACGCAGATCGTTGACAGGATGGGGCGCCTCGGTTATGGTGCCGTGTTTGCAAAATCCGCTGAATGAAAGGAAGCTTATGGAAAACAAGGAATCTTCGGCCGGAATTGAACCGATCCGCCTGGGGCCGGACAATCGCTTCAAGTTTCGCTGTCACAAAGATATCGACTGCTTTACCCGTTGCTGTCGCGGCATTAACATCGTTTTGACCCCTTACGATATTTTGAGGCTGAAAAACCGACTGGGCCTTTCCTCGGAAGAATTCCTGGCCATTTACACCGAAGGCCACCTGCTGGAAAAAACCGACCTGCCGGTAGTGACCCTCAAGCTGCTGGACGACGAGCAGAAATCCTGCCCGTTTGTCCGGGATGGCGAGGGCTGCATCATTTACGAAGATCGGCCCTCCACCTGCCGTTATTATCCACTCGGTGTCGCTTCCTTGAGCTACCGGGAGGGCGCCGATGAATCGGGTTTTTACTTCTTTGTCAACGAACCGCACTGCCGCGGTTTCGAAGAAGACCGCGTCTGGACAGTGCGGGAATGGCGCGAAGACCAGGGCGTTGACGTGCGCGATGAGATCAACGCGGAATGGACCGACCTGGTGGTGCGCAAGCGCTCTTTCCCGCCCAACATGAAGCTGAACGAACGCGCCAAGGAAATGTTTTTCATGGCCAGCTACAACCTCGACAAGTTCCGGCGGTTCGTATTCGAAAGCTCGTTTTTCGATCGCTACGAGGTCGACGAAAATACCCGGGGGGAAATCCGTGATGATGAAATCGCCCTGTTGAAGTTCGGAATGCGCTGGCTCAAATGGCTCTTGTTCAAAGAAGGGGATTTTGCAGTCAAAACCAAAGCCGGTTCGGATTCCTGACGCCGGCACAAATTGCGATGCCCGATAACGCAAACGGCCCACCCGGCAACCGGGAGGGCCGTATCTTTTGAATGAATCAGAAATGATGCTTTTGAAAAATTGGAAATGCGTTCAATATTCATCGTACGATAAAGTGTCCCAGTTCTTCGGATCCTCCAGCCGGCGCTCGATATCGACCCCGAAGTGTGTTTCGATCGGCCGGAAGATTTCCGGATTTCGGGTCTGCACGGTGCGGGCGGCGTCGAGGACCGTTTCGAGCCCGTTGCGGGCCATTCGTCCCAGCGGCGGGCGGCAGCCGCCGGAAGGCATTCCCAGCACTGTCATCAGCGTTTTGATGCCCAGTGGATTTCGCGCCCGGCAGACCACGTCTCCGAACGGCGTTTTTTCCATGGTTTTTATGGTGACCAGGCCGAACAGCGGTGCCAGGGCGTCGCGCAACGATTCGGCTTCGGTCTGATTCCCCTCGGTGAGTAATCCTACCATCCGTTTTACGGCCGCCGGCGCCACGTTGGAAGCGACCGAGATCACCCCGGCGGCGGCGATGTCCGGATCACGCATCATCGCGAAGGTCATTGCGTCGTCGCCCGAGAGGATGGTAAAGTCCGGACCGCAGCAGGCGCGGGTGCGTTTCATGTTTTCCAGGTCGGCAGTGGCCTCCTTGACGGTTTTTACGTTGGGAAACTCACGGTGCAGCAAGGCCAGATCCTCGGGCAACAATTGTGCACCCGTGCGACCGGGAATGACATAGGGGATTACGGAAACCTGCGGAAAGGCCCGTGCGACCGGCGCCACATATTCGCGCCGAATCTCCAGGGAGCTGGGCCCATTATAATAAGGATCCACCAGCAGCAGCGCTTCGGCCCCGGCCTTCACGGCGTGTTCGCTGGCGGAAAGCGCTTCCTTGGTGCTGTTGCTTCCGGTGCCCGCAATGCAGATGGATCGTCCCCGGGTTCGAAGGACAACGGCTTCGATGACCTGGTTGTGCTCCTCCCAGGAAAGCACCGGACTTTCCCCGGTGGTTCCAACGGCCAGCACGCCGTCGACCCCGCCATCGAGCTGGAACTCGATCAGGGCGTCGAGGCCGCTTGCATCGATTTGACCCTCTCGAAACGGCGTAATCAGTGCAGTATAGCATCCCGCGAGCATGGTGCCCTCCCCCTTCTGGCTGATGGTTCGAATCGACGGTATTGAAAAGACCCGGGCATGTCAAGCAGAATGTGCCTGATACAAAGACCTTAGCGCCGAAACCCTCCCGATTTTCCTTGACAGGTCGGCCGCTGCGTACTACGCGATACATTTCGGCAAACCAGATGAAGGGGTCGCCCTGCGGGCGATCGCGTACGTTTTCCATAGACAACCCTGGAGCGGAACCACCCATGCCACATTCGAAAAACGCGGAAGAATTCATTGACGAACAGCGCCGGGCCATCGCCGCCAATCCGGACTGCGGCAACTCCTACTACAACCTGGGAGTGGCCTTGATGGGGCAAAAAAATTACGACGAAGCTGAAAAGGCCCTGCTAAGGGCCATCGATTGCAGCCAGGGCCTGGCCGAGGCTTACGTGGCGCTCGGCGGTATTTACTACCAGCGCGGCGATCTCGAAAGAAGCCTGCAGTACAACCGGATGTCGGTCAAGGCCCGCCCCGGTTTTTCCGAAGGGTACGGCAATATGGGCTTCATTGAATTTCAGAGAGGCAATCTGGACGAGGCCATTAAAAACCTTGAGCGGGCGACGTATTTTAATTTCCGGTTCGTTCAGGCGCTGACGACCCTGGCCAACGCCTATCTGATGAAAGGACGGGTGCAAGACAGCATCGAGACCAACCACAAGGCCCTGGAAGTGCAGCCGGATTTTGCCCCGGCCCACAACAACCTGGCCATTGCCTATCTCGAAAGCGGCGACTTCCCCCGGGCGGTCGAACATTGCGACAAGGCCCTGGCACTGGGCTACGAGGTTGCACCCCAAATCGTCGAAGAAATCGAAGGCCACCGAAAGGCGACCTCCTGACGGAAACCCATCCAGGTTCTTATCGATCGTGACACCCTCCGATTGCGTTGCATCCCCTCCGTTTGCGGTGCGTTTCCTGCGTTCCGATCGCCGGGAGATTGGAAAACGCCATCCCATATGGAATGAGCGGCTGCCGGAGCACCCTGCCGCCCGAGCTGCCGGCGGGGGTGCGGGCGGACTGCGTTACGGTGCCTATTTCGAATCGGTTCGGGACGTTCTGCTGGAAGGCGACGGCTGGGTGCTGGCGGCGGCCGTCGGACGGCAGATGGGCACCGCCGTGCAGCCGGCGGATTTGCAGGCGCTCGACATCTGCCTGGAGAAACACGGTGCCCATTACCATCCCGCGCGCCTGCAGGTCCGTTGCCGGGATACCGATGTCGCCCTGATGATGAGCGTGGCGCCTTCCGAGACGGGCAAACAGCTTCTGCGGCAGGATTTCGAAAACCTGCAGCGACTCGGCGCAGCCGACCGGTGGGGGTTTCTGCCGCGGGTGTACTACTTTTTTCGATCTACCGAAACGCATACGCCGGCAATGATGCTCGGCCAATGGCTGGATGGATTCGACGAGTTTCACCTGTCCCGGAAGGCGGATGACGGCGGCTGCGCGCTGGTGGTATGGGCCCCGGAAGGCCCGCGACAACCGACATCGGAGCAGTCCGATGCCGTCTATCGCGGCGCGGCGTCATTGTTGACGGCATTCTATAATCCGTTAACCTTCGAACAGATCGGTCAATGGCATCATGCCGCCGGGGATTTCGTAGTGGCGGTGGATGCGAACCCGCCGGCAGTGCGGCTGACCACCGTTCGAAGCTATGCGCCCTTGTTGGAAGGCGTGCCGGTTACCACCCAAACCGTGCTCCACGGTCTGTTGTTGTTTCTGGTCAACCTGACCGTTCGCATGCGGTTCGATCGCCTGGACGGCACCGGTGCGGCGGTTCTGGCCGACTCCCAAACGGTGTTTCCCGTGGTAGAGGGATTTTTCGAAGGGCTGAGACTGCGGGAAATCGCCGGCAGCGGTCTCGAGGGACTGGCGGCGGGCTTTGGCCTTTACCTGGCAAGGCTGTCGGAATCCGACCTGTCGACGCTGGTGACCGCGGTGGGTGATCGCATCGCAGCCGGGACGCCGGGGCGCGAGCTGGTTGCCGGCCGGAGCGGCGAACACGCCGCCGCCCTGGCGGCGGCCGCAGTGGCCGGCCCGGCCTTGACACCACTACATGGTGTGGTATCGTGATCGACGAACACCACATAACGGCAACGCCGCCGGGGGCCGGGGTTTACGGGTTCAGGCCTGCGGGATTCCATGGTTTTTTATTGACACACCGGGATAATCATTCTATATCTGCCCCTTGCGAATCATGACGGCATAACGGCGAAACCTTGAAAATAAAATGTCGAGAGGAGGTGAAACCGGGCGCCCGGGCGGGTGCAGCACTGTATTCTCACTTTGACGAAACGGTCAATTAAAACGCAACGGAGGTAAAAAGATGGCAAAACATGAAACCCCCTTGTTGGACCAGCTCGAGTCCGGGCCGTGGCCGAGTTTCGTGTCTGACCTGAAACAGCAGGCCGAAAAGCGCGCCAAGAACGAAGAGGGCATCGAATTTCAGATACCGGCGGACGTCGTCGAAGACCTTCTCGGGGTGCTGGAGCTTTCTTACGTGGACGGCGAAACCCACTGGAAACACGGCGGCATCGTGGGCGTGTTCGGCTACGGCGGCGGCGTCATCGGGCGCTACTGCGACCAGCCGGAAAAATTCCCCGGCGTGGCCCATTTCCACACCATGCGGGTCGCCCAGCCGGGCGGCAAGTTCTACACGGCCGAATACCTGCGCCAGCTCTGCGACCTGTGGGATTTCCGCGGCAGCGGCATCACCAACATGCACGGTTCAACCGGGGACATCATCTTTCTGGGTACCTTCACCAAGCAGCTGGAGGAGGTCTTCTACGAGATGACCCACAAGCTCAACCAGGACCTGGGCGGCTCGGGCTCCAACCTGCGCACCCCGGCCGACTGCATCGGACAGGCCCGCTGCGAGTACGCCTGCTACGACACCCAGGACTTGTGCTACGACCTGACCCAGGAATACCAGGACGAGCTGCACCGTCCGGCCTTCCCCTATAAATTCAAGTTCAAGTTCGACGGCTGCCCCAACTGCTGCGTGGCCTCCATCGCCCGGGCCGACCTGTCGTTTATCGGCACCTGGCGCGACGACATCAAGATCGACCAGGAAGCCGTGCAGGCCTACATCGGCGGCGAGATTCCCCCCAACGCCAACGACCACGACGGTCGCGACTGGGGCAAGTTCAACATTCAAAAGGAAGTCATCAAACTGTGTCCCACCGAGTGCATGTGGATGGAAGACGGCAAGCTGATGATCGACAACAGAGAGTGCAACCGCTGCATGCACTGCATCAACGTCATGCCCAAAGCATTGCACATCGGCGACGACCGCGGCGTGACCATCCTGGCCGGCGCCAAGGCGCCCATCCTGGACGGCGCCCAGATGGGCACCCTGATCGTACCGTTCATGAAGGCCGAGTCCCCCTACACCGAGATCAAGGAAACGGTCATCGAACCGATCTGGGATTGGTGGATGGAAGAAGGCAAGAACCGCGAACGTCTCGGTGAGCTGATGAAACGACAGGGCATGCAGAAGCTGCTCGAGGTGACCGGCTTCGATCCGGACCCGCGCATGGTGCAGGAGCCGCGCACCAACCCGTACATCTTCTGGAAGGAAGAGGAAGTCGAAGGCGGCTGGGAGCGCGACATCGAGGCATTCAGGAAAAAGCACCTGAGATAAAGAGGAGGGACACACCATGGCATTTATATCTTCCGGATACAACCCCGACAAACCGATGGAAGACCGGATCACCGACATCGGTCCGCGCAAATACGACGAGTTCTACCCGCCGGTCATTGCCAAAAACAAGGGCCAGTGGCTGTATCACGAAGTGCTCAAACCGGGCGTGCTGGTTCACGTGGCCAAGTCCGGCGACAAGGTCTTCACCGTTCGCTGCGGCGGCGCCCGCCTGATGAGCACCAGCCACATCCGCGAAATCTGCGAGATTGCCGAAAAGCACTGCGACGGACACCTGCGCTTTACCACCCGCAACAACATCGAGTTCATGGTGGACAGCGAAGACAAGGTCCAGCCGCTGGTCGACGACCTGGAAAGCCGCAAGTTCGCCGGCGGCAGCTTCAAGTTCCCGGTGGGCGGCACCGGCACCTCGATCACCAACATCGTCCACACCCAGGGCTGGGTGCACTGCCACACCCCGGCCACCGACGCCTCCGGGCCGGTGAAGGCCGTGATGGACGAAATGTTCGACTACTTCAAGTCCCACAGCCTGCCGGCCAAACTGCGCATCTCCCTGGCCTGCTGCCTGAACATGTGCGGGGCCGTGCACTGCTCGGACATCGCCATTCTGGGCTACCATCGCAAGCCGCCCATGATCGATCACGAGTACCTGGACAAGATGTGCGAGATTCCGCTGGCCATCGCGGCCTGCCCCACCGCCGCCATCAAGCCGGCCAAGGCCGAATTCGACGGCAAGAAAGTCAACACCGTGGCCGTCAACAACGACCGCTGCATGTTCTGCGGCAACTGCTACACCATGTGCCCGGCGCTGCCTCTGGCCGACAAGGAAGGTGACGGCATCGTCATCATGGCCGGCGGCAAGGTCTCCAACCGCATCAGCGCACCCAAGTTCTCCAAGGTCGTGGTGGCCTTTCTGCCGAACGAGGCCCCGCGCTGGCCGAGCACCTGCGAGACCATCAAGCGGATCGTCGAGGTCTATTCCGCCAACGCCCGCAAGTACGAGCGGCTGGGCGAGTGGGCCGAGCGCATCGGCTGGGAGCGGTTCTTCGAGAAGTGCGAACTCGAATTTACCCATCACCTGATCGACGACTTCCGCGATCCGGCTTACTTCACCTGGAGACAGACCTCCCAGTTCAAGTTCTAACGCCGGTTTGCGAATATCCGCGGAAGAGCCGTTTACGGGCGGCTCTTCCGCCACCTCACAAGGAAAGAGGCAAAGCGATGGACTACGAAGAGGCAAAACAGAAAATTATCGATGCGCTTCAGAAAAAGCAGAAGACCAAGTCGAAGTTCTATTTCAGCGACCTGGCCAAGATTATCGAGACCAAGCCGCGGGATGCCAAGAAAGTGATCAACCAGATGGTGACCGAAGGTGCGCTGGAGTATTGGTCCAGCGGCAGCACCTCCATGTACGGCCTGCCCGGCACCGGCAAGCAGAAAGGCGCCGAGCACGAAGACTGATTCGCGGGCGCGAATACCATTCCCCCGCCTCCTATGCGGCTATCGGGCTCGACGGTCGCCCGGCGCTGCTTGCGGGGAACTTTACCCGATTGTAGCTCCGCTCTCCGCGCCGGTCCGATTCGAAACTTTCCTTCCAGGGGAAGGGGCCGATCGTGGTTCCGGTTTCCGGCCGGAATGCCGCCGACCGTTGTTTGAGACCCCCCTATGCTGCAGGACCGCATGCCATTTCCCAGACTGATCGTTTCGGCCCTGCGCGGCGGCTCCGGCAAAACCGTTCTTTCCCTTGGGATCATTGCGGCGCTGCGGAAGCAGGGGCAAACGGTTTCTCCGTTTAAAAAAGGCCCCGATTACATCGACGCGGGCTGGCTTGCACTGGCTGCAGGCCGGCCCTGCTACAATCTGGACACCTACCTGGTTCCCCCCGACCGTGTTCTGGCATCCTTTCTGAATCGCATGGTCCCTGGAAGTATTGCGGTGATCGAAGGCAACCGCGGCCTTTACGACGGCATCGATCTGGAAGGCAGCACCAGCACCGCCGAATTGGCCAAGCTGCTGCAGGCACCGGTGATCCTGTGCCTGGATGCAACCAAAACCACCCGTACGCTGGCGGCGGTGGTCTCCGGCTGTGCCCAGTTCGATTCCGAAGTGCCGATTCGGGGCGTGATTCTCAATCGCGTTGCCGGTGCCCGCCACGAGAACATCCTGCGCCGCAGCGTGGAAACCCACTGCGGCATCCCGGTGCTCGGCGCCGTACCGAAGCTGCGGAGCCAGGACTTCCCCGAGCGTCACATGGGGCTGGTGCCCACACCCGAGCACGCCTGGGCCCGGCGCTCCATCGATGCCATCGGCGATGTGGTCCAAAGATATCTCGACCTGGAGCAGCTGCAGCACCTCGCCGCGGCGGCCCCGCCGCTGCCGCCGGCTGCCGAAACGGCGCTGTCGACTCCGCCCGAAGGTTCAAGGGCGGCTGCCCTTACCATCGGCGTGCTGCGCGATTCGGCCTTTCAGTTTTATTATCCGGAAAACTTCGATGCCCTGATCCGTGCGGGTGCGAAACTGAAATTTTTCAGCCCGCTGCAAACCGAATCTCTCCCCGATATCGATGCACTGTACATCGGGGGCGGATTTCCCGAAACGCATGCCGATGTGCTGGCGGCCAACGAAGCCTTTCGCCGCCGCCTCAAGCGCCGGATCGAAGACGGTCTGCCGGTTTATGCCGAATGCGGCGGCCTGATGTATCTGGGGCGCTCCCTGGTTCTGGCCGAATCCTCCTATCCCATGGTGGGCGTGCTGCCGATCGTATACGGATTCTCCCGCCGGCCTCAGGGACACGGTTACACCGTCATCGCAGTGGATCGATCCAACCCCTACTATGAGGTCGGCAGCCAGTACCGGGGACATGAATTTCACTACTCCCGGGTGCTGCAGTGGGACGGCAGCGACCGGGATCTGGTTTTTCGGATGGAGCGCGGAGCCGGCATCGTCAACGGACGCGACGGGGCCTGCTACCGCAACGTGCTGGCAACCTACACTCATCTGCACGCGCTGGGCACCCCGGCGTGGGCCCGGGCTCTGCTGCGCAATGCCCAAGCCTACCACGAACAAAAAGAACACGGCCGATCCGGATCGACGAACAACACTTCCCGATAAGGGTCTTTCGCACGGCCTGCTGCAGTATTTGGCCGACTCCGATCACCGGGTCTCACCGGCCGAACTGGAGCGGCATCTGGTGCAAATCTCCGGCGAGTCCCGGGCGGCGTGCCGCCGGCGAATCCGCAGTCTGGTATCCGCCGGGGAACTGGCCTATACCTACGAATTCGGCAACAGCTATGTGGAGCCCTCCTTCCAACGGCCGGTGGCTCTTTCAAAGCGTCTGATCTGCATTCCACCGCAGATCGAATTTACACCGCCCGACGGGATGATCGAACTGCGACTGGACCCGGGAGCGGCCTTCGGCTGCGGCCGCCATCCGTCCACCCGGGTGGCGCTGCGGGCCGTTGAAACGTTGTTCCAAAATAACCCTTATTTCGATACCGCGCTGGATGTGGGCACGGGCAGTGGCATTCTGATCATTGCCGCAGTCCGGTTGGGGACCCAGCGCGGCCTGGGAATCGACATCGACGGCTGCGCACGGATGGCCGCGGTGGAAAATGTGCGCAGCAACCACCTAGAAGACCGGATTATAATCGGCGACACCGCGGTCGATGCACTGGCTCGAGCGAGCGTGCGCTACGATCTGGTGATCGCCAACCTGCGCACACCGACACTGATCCGTCTGTGTACCCATCTGTCCGCGCTCGTGCGTCCGGAGGGGTATCTGGTGGTTTCCGGAATTCAGGAGGATGAATGCTACGTCCTGGAGCAGACCTATGGGAAGAGGGGCCTGCACAAGCGATGGCAGACCGACGAAAAAGGCTGGTGCGGAATGGTCTTTCGTTTCAAGGCGTAACGCGGGCGCGGCTTTCGAAGAACGGATCATCCCCATGCCCTTTGGCGCAGGGGTTCCCTCGCAGGCCGCAGCTGGCCGGGGTTGCAATGTTGTCGTTCAGCAATTTTCCTATCTAAAACGCGTCACCCATTCCGATCGAAAACTCCCCT
Source organism: Desulfobacterales bacterium (assembly GCA_051155755.1). Taxonomy (GTDB): domain Bacteria; phylum Desulfobacterota; class Desulfobacteria; order Desulfobacterales; family SG8-13; genus DAXETY01. The sequence continues at coordinate 5,983 of DAXETY010000019.1, read as the reverse complement.
TGCGATTCGACGACCGCGGCGAAAAAGAAAACGGGCGATCGCTGTTTCGATCGCCCGTTTTTTCCGAAAATGATACCGGTTCAAGGATCCGGATCTAGCCCTCTTTGGGGTGACACTTGGTGCATGTGGTCGGCGCGTCCTTGGTCTTGAACTCGCGGTTAAATTCCTTGTGGCAGTTGGTGCAGTTTTCGTGCATGGCTTCGGCGTGCCATTCCAGTGATTTTTTGGCCTGCTCTTTGCGGTCGATTTTTTTGGCGCGCCATTCTTTCTTCAGCTCCCGGGGCACTTCACCCGGCTTGCTGTGACACTCGCGGCATTGCTGGACGCTGTCGCCTTCCTTGAGGTCGGTCAGCGGCTTGCCGTTTTCGTCGTGGTGGCACACACCGCATTTGCTCTTGTAAAGCATGGGTGCTTTTTCGGCATATTCGGTGTAGTGTTTTTTGTGGGAGAACTCCACGATCCCCTTGGTGTACTCGTAGTCTTTGAAATCCTTCTTCATTTTAATAACATCCGGGGATTTTTCCGCAGCGGAGATGCCGACCGCAAAACACAGAGCCGCTAACCCGAGCACGACAGAGATCCATATAGATGTTCGTTTCATAAATTAACTTCAACCTCCTTTCCTCGACACAAGCAGTTCGCTTCTCGTTGGTTCGGTGGCGCCGGATTGCATACCGGCCCGATTCACAGCGGTGTTCCTCGATGCGAAGGCCGCTGAATTACCGATTGATTACCCCGCGGCCCTAATTAGCAAGCGCGGTGGTCCTTGTCAATGTCAATCGCAGGTTTCTCCTCACTTCTATAGACGCAGGGACCGGAGAAACGGTTTACAGCGGTGCGTAAAAATACCGGTTGCGGCGGGCCTCAAGATTCAGAAGATGCCTCGGTTTCGGGCTCGGCCGCTTTTTTCCCGAAAATCCGGGCGCCGATGATGCTGATTTCATACAGCAGCATCAACGGCAGGGCCATCATGATCTGCGTGACCACGTCCGGCGGTGTGAGGATGGCCGAACCGGCAAAGAAAATCAATAGCGCGTACTTCCGATTTTTTTTCAGGAATTCCACAGAAACCACGCCGAGTTTGGCCAGAAAGGTGAGCAGCAGCGGCAGTTCGAAAACCAGTCCGAAAGCAATCAGCAGTTTGGCTGCAAACCCCAGGTATTCCTTCATGGATGGAAGGGGGCGGATGGTTTCAGTGGCAAAGCCGAGGAAAAACTTGAAGCCGAACGGAAACACGATGAAATAGCCGAACAGCGCCCCGCCGACAAAAAACAGGGTGGAGAGGAAAATGATCGGTATCAGAAGCCGCCGTTCTTTGGCGTAAAGACCCGGGGCAACAAACATCCAGAATTGATAGATAATTACCGGTGCCGCCAGCATCAATCCGGCCAGAAAGGCCACTTTGAGATAAGTGAAAAACGCCTCGGGCAATCCGGTAAAGATCAGGGTGTCTCCGCTTTCCATCACCCGCATCAGCGGATTGACCAGAACCCAGAACAGCTGTTCCTTGAAACCGTAAGCGGCGGCAAACCCCACGCCGACGGCGATGAAGCAGATGATCAGACGGCGGCGAAGTTCTTCCAGATGCGCGGTGAACGGAAGTTTGTCGTCTTCATCCATGGCGCGGCGATCCTTCCCGATCGGTCTTCTCATTGCGGTCGTCCGGCGGCGATCCCCTATCGGTAGTGTCTTCCGAGGAAGCTTCTTCCCCGGAAGCGCTGGGACCTTCCCCTGCGGCCGCCGGGGGGGTTGGTTCGGTTTTTCCAGAATCCGAGCCGGCCGACCCCCGGGCGTCACCACGGATGTCGTCGAAACTTTCCCGGACCTTTTTCAAATCGCTGTCCAGGTCGATGCTTTCCTTCAGTTCACTGGTGGCTTGCTTGAATTCCCGCAGGGCTTTACCGAGAGATTTCGCCAAATCGGGAAGTTTTTTGGGGCCAATGACAATCAAGGCAATGGCCAGAATCAGCAGCATTTCCGGCATGCCGATACCGAACATGGAAGTGTCTCCTGCATTGGTGTGCGATGGACCGCGGCCGACGGTGATCGGCGGGAACCATCGTGACGAAAAAGAGTGTTCGTTGTACTGGGTTTCATTGCGGGTGTCAAGCCAAAGACCCCGGGATCACATTGCAAAATGAGCCGTTGCGCCGGCGGTCAAACGCCGGGCGACACTTCGATGGCAGACTCGCCGCAGTCGACGGGAACTGCCGCAATCACCGGCGGGAACAACCGGGCGGGTTTCGTGTGACCGTATCGCAATGAACGCCACGGCGCGCAAATGTTGCCGCCGGGTGACCGACGCAAACCGGCCGACGTTGACTATAACCGGGTTTTCTGCTATATTGTAATGATTTAAAACCCTTGTAATATGGAAAAGGCGGCGGTGGATGATACATTCTTTTGATCAGGATCAGCTGGAAAAAACAGAGGCGGTCTTGGACCGGGATCTGGTTTCAAATGGGATTCGCATCGCTCTGGTGGTGGATATGGCGGGTCACATCGTAGCCAACTGCCGCCATGACGATTGCAACCATGACGTTTACTCACTGGCGGCCTTGGCGGCCGGGAATTTCGGCGCCGTAAATGCCATGGCCAAGATCGTCGGCGAGGACGAATTTTCCCTGTTGTTCCACAAAGGTCAGGATGAAAACCTTCATTTCAGCAAAATCAACGAAGAATTGCTGCTGATTACCACCTTCGGCAATGAGGTTTCACTGGGATTTCTGCGCTTGAAAATTGCCGAAGCGATCGAACGAATCCGCAGCTTCTGGTAGTTTCCATTCCGAAAAGATTTTACCGGCCGAAGCCTGCCAATGCGAGATTTCGCGGCTGTGATGTGAACTTTTGCACAGCCATCTATCACCTCACAGGCGGGTGACCCGCTTACGATGCCGTGTTGGCTGCGGCCTCAGCAGCCTGCTCCCGCCCCGGTTTCAACACCAGCATATACAGTGGTCCCCGATGTCGCATGTGACCGGCGGCAACTTCGGCATAAGTCCCGCTGCCCCAGTACAGATCCGCTCGCGCGGGACCTTTGATGGCGCCTCCGGTGTCCTGGCTGACCGCAAAACGACCGAATCGCTGCCACCCGACAATATTGCCGGAACCGTCGATCAGCGGCTTTTCCGTTTCCACATACGCCAGCACGGGGAGGGGAAAAATGCGGCGGTCCAGGGCGATGGACCGCCCGGGGGTGAGTTTGACGTTCAGGCATCCCAGCGGCCCATCTTCTTCCAGCTTAAAGAAGACATAGCTGGGGTTGTAGTTCAGCACCCGGCGCAGGTCTTCGGGGTGGGCTTCCAGGTACGATCGGATTTTTTGCATCGACATTTCTTCCAACGGGATTTTGTTTTCATCGATCAGCAGTTTGCCGATGCTTCGATAGGGCTGGCCGTTGGAGCTGTCGTAATGCACGTGCAGGATCCGGCCGTCCTCCAGGATCACTCGGCCGGAGCCCTGGATTTGAAGGAAAAACAGGTCCACTTCGCTTTCCATCCAGGTCAACACCGGTGCGCGACCTTTCAAGGCGTCGGTTTCTTCAATTTCCCGACGTTCGTAAAAAGGCACCACTGTTCCTTCCGGCGTCAGCCGCCCGGTAAGGACTTTGTCGCCGTATTGCGCTGAAAAGGCGCCGAGATCGATTTTCACCAGGTTGTCCGGACGGCCCAGTACCGGCACGTTGAAACGAGCATCCGGGGCACTGCGCCCCCGAAGCAGCGGTTCATAGTAACCGGTGTACAGCACCTGCCGCTGCGGTCCCTGGCCGGCGGCCTGATATACCTGGAAATTCTCCGAGATAAACCGGTTGAGACTTGCCGGGTCCGGATGGGTGCGGATGAAGTCGGCGAAGACTTCCAGCGAGCGAAGCAGGTGTGCGGCCGAATACGCGTCATCGCCGAATTGGAACGGACGATCGGCTGGAATTTTCTTTAGATATTCCACGCTGCGCAGGAGGCTTTCCTCGAGGCCGGCGTATTGCAAATCATCGCGAAAATCCGGCTGGCGGTAAGCGCCCGCCGGTTGCAGCACCGGCACCGGTGAAACGGCGCAGCCGGTCACCAGCCCCAGGACGATAAAAAAAAGAATGCTCAGAAAGTTTGCGGTGAAGCCCCTTGTCGGGGGATCCGGTGCGGTGAATCTTCTTCTCCGACCCGCCGGGCCGTTTCCTGCCGGCGCATGGCATCGCTTTTTCAGCATATGAATCCAACCCATGGATCACTTCTCCTTGCGCACATAATGACCGCTCTTACCGCCGGATTTTTCCAGCAGGCGGATGTCGGACACGACCATGTCGCGGTCAAACGATTTGCACATGTCATAAATCGTCAAGGCTGCGGCAGCGGCGGCCGTCAATGCTTCCATTTCCACGCCGGTGGGACCGACCACCCTTACGGTGGTCTCGATTCGGATCCCGGGGATTTGTCGATCGGGCCAAAAATCAACCCGCACCAGGGACAGGTTCAAGGGATGGCACATGGGAATCAGATCGGCAGTTTTTTTGGCCGCCATGATTCCGGCAATACGGGCTGTTTCCAGAACATTGCCCTTGGTCACCGCACCGGCGACGATTTTTTCGAGGGTGTCCGTTTGCATGGTCAGCCGTGCGCCGGCTCTTGCAACCCGATCGGTCGCAGTTTTATCGCTGACGTCGACCATGCGGACTTGCCCGTCGGTGTCGATGTGGGTAAAGGATTTTTTCGGCATGGCATGCTTGTCCCTGAACGGTTCCTCCAATGCCCCTCGATGATTTTTGCCCAAACCGGGTGCTACTGCAAGTTCAACATCGAAGCACAAAACGTGCTTCTGTCTTTTCTTGCCAGCAACATTTGCCGCTGCAAGAATATTCCAGCCATCCGCATCGCGGGTGGTTGTTGACTTCAGGTGCAGCGGTCAGGCGATCGAAGCCGCTATTATCCGGCGTCGATGAAATATTCGGTTTTGCGGGTTGCCCGGGTTTTAACGGCATCGAGAACTTCCCGCAGGGTGTCGATGACCCGCTCTCTGATGTCGCCGGCAATGACCAGGTACATCACATCTTCTCCAACGGCCAGATAGCGATCGGCGTTGATGGCAATCCGCACGTCGATGATTCCGGGCCGGTTGCGACAGGACTCCAGGATGTCGTTCAATCGTTCGACATCCACGGTGACTTTCAGCCCGCGAACCGCCCGGCCATCCCGCGAGGTGCCGCGAACGATGCCGTTGTGGCATAGAATCATTCCCGCCTCGGAAAAACGGGGATGGCTTTTTACGGTTTCGATCAGTTGCAGCAACGTCATGGTTTCATGACCCTTCGCCGGCGGTCCCGGCTGTCGCGCGGCCGATGGACTCGGCCACGCGCAGGTCTTCCGGCGTGTTCACGTTGAAAAAAGAGATCAAATCCGGGTCGCCGGAGCGGAGTGTCGACTCCGGAATTCGTTTGGCTCGAACCTTGCGAAACAGGTCCTGGATTTTATAATTTTCATTTTGCAATTGCCGGGCGATCGGTTGCAGACATCGCTGGGAATAAACGGCACACAGGGGTTCCGGCCCGGCCTTCGTCCAAGGCACAATCGCATCGAGTCCGGCATCGATTTCAGCCAGAATTTTTGTCGCCAGGTCCAATTTCAAAAACGGTGTGTCGCAGGCCGCGACGAATATATAAGGGTTTTCGGCGTAGAAAAGTCCGGCGTGGATGCCGGTCAGCGAGCTTCGCACCGGCAACAGATCGCCGACAATCAGACAGTCCCATTCCAGGTATTTGCCCGCATCGTTGGTAACCAGGATGATTTCGGAAAACAGCGTGCGAAAGCAGTCGAAAATACGGTCCAGTATGCGGCGACCGGCCACCTCGATGAGACCTTTTTCGCGACCGCCGAATCGTTTGCTGAGTCCGCCGGCCAGGATCACGCCGCTGCAGGAGAAATCCGCCATGGTTGCCTTTTCCACAGACCCCCCAAAAGTTTTTAAAATTATTTTGTTTTTTTTTTTTTTTTTTTTT
>DAXETY010000018.1:0-16332 GCA_051155755.1 Desulfobacterales bacterium | reverse complement strand
CCGGGCGACAACGTGGCCATTGAAGCGGAGCTGATTACCCCGATCGCCATGGACAAGGAGCTGCGGTTTGCGATTCGCGAAGGCGGCCGCACCGTCGGCGCCGGTGTCGTCAGCGATATTATTGAATAGGACAATTTCATGATTACGAACACTAAAATTCGAATTCGCCTCAAGGCCTACGATCACAAACTGTTGGATCAGTCGGCCACGGACATCGTGGATACGGCCAGCAAAACCGGCGCCAAGGTGGTCGGGCCGATTCCGCTGCCGACCCGCATTAACAAATTTTGCGTGCTGCGTTCGCCCCATATCGACAAAAAGTCCCGCGAGCAGTTCGAGATGCGCACCCACAAGCGAATGGTGGACATTCTCGAGCCGACGCAGCAAACCGTGGATGCGCTGATGCAGCTGGACCTTTCGCCGGGTGTGGACGTGGAAATCAAACTCTGAGGCATTTTTTGCACCCGTCGGCCGATTTGACCGGTGCAGTGAACCACCGATTTTCTTTTACCAATGACAGCCGGTTATCGAACTCCCGATGCCGCCTGATTTCCGGCACCGCGATTCCGGAAGGCTTGCGCCGATGTTGGATGCATGCTTTTACGAAATGCGCGCCGGTGGATCAGGTGATTTTGTCGGTGGGGTCGATCTGGGGGACGCAGGATCGGCTGGAAGAAAGACGGGTTAGACCATGAGCAATGGATTGTTGGGCAAAAAATTGGGTATGACCGGCTACTTTACACCGGGCGGCCGCTACGTTCCGGTAACGGTGCTGGAAGTCGGGCCCTGTGTGGTGACGCAGATCAAGACCGTGGAACGCGACGGCTACAACGCTCTGCAACTGGGTTTCGGGGAAAAGAAGCCCAAGCACGTCAACAAACCGGTGGCCGGTCATTTGAAGAAAAGCGGAAACAACGGCTTTGCGTTTCTGCGGGAGTTCAAGGTCGAAAAACCCGAAGATTTCGAACTGGGGCAGACCCTGACCCTGGAGATGTTCGATGTCGGCGAACAGGTTGATGTCATCGGAACCAGCAAGGGGCGCGGTTTTTCCGGTGTGATCAAACGACATGGATTTGCGCGGGGACCGATGACGCATGGCAGCAAGAGCATCCGCATCCCCGGTTCCATCGGCTCCAGCGCCTGGCCCTCCCGGGTGCTGAAAGGCAAGAAAATGCCCGGCCGCTACGGTTTCGAGCGCCAAACCATTCGCAACCTGAAAGTGGTCGAGGTGCGCCCCCAGGAAAACCTGCTGTTGATCAAAGGGGCCGTGCCCGGCCATAAGAGTGCGCTGGTGCTGGTCAAAAAAGCCAGATTTGCCAAGAAAAAGGGTGGTTGATCGGATCGACGGGTGCAGCGCGTCCATTTCGTGCCGACAAGCCGGTCGCCGGCGCTGGCACGGCGGCATCCATTGAGCCGGTAAAACCCAAAAGAATCTTCAGGAAAACGGTGCCATCATGCCAACCATCGACGTATTGAACCGCACAGGAAAGAAGGTCTCGCAACGAGAGCTGTCCGATGCCGTTTTCAGTGTAACACCCAAACGCAGCGTACTGCACGAGGTGGTCACTGCGCAGTTGGCCGTGCGCCGTGCGGGTACGGCCTCGAGCAAACAGCGCGGCGAGGTGTCCGGCAGCACGCGCAAGCTGTTTCGTCAAAAGGGGACCGGTCGGGCCCGGCGTGGAAACATCAAATCCCCCCTGCTTCGCGGTGGCGGTGTGACGTTCGGTCCGAAACCCCGGTCTTACAGTTACCAACCGCCGAAGAAACTTCGCAAGCTGGCCCTGCGGATGGCGCTTACCAGCAAGTTGCAGGAAAACCAGCTGGTGGTGCTGGACGGATTTGATCTGGACGAGATCAAAACCAAGGCGTTTCTGGAAGTGTTCCGGGCGTTGAACATCGAAAATGCATTGATCGTGACGGAAAAAAAGGACGAGAAGCTCGAGCTTTCATCCCGCAACGTTCCGAACGTGAAAGTGATGCGCAGTGAAGGGCTCAATGTCTATGACGTTCTCAAGCACCGGTTTCTGGTGCTTCTGGAGCCGGCCATCAATCAGATCGAAGGGAGGCTATCGGCATGACGCCCTACGACATCATCAAACGTCCGGTCGTAACGGAAAAGACCAACATACAAAAGGAAGCGGCCAATCAGATTACCTTCGAAGTGGATCGGCGGGCCAACCGGATCGAAATCGGACGTGCGGTCGAACAGATTTTCAAGGTGCAGGTGGCCGCCGTGCAGACCATGCAGGTCAAAGGCAAGATCAAGCGCCGGGGCCGTACGCTCGGCAAGCGCAAAGACTGGAAAAAAGCCATCGTGACCCTGCAACCCGGTCAGCGGATCGACTTTTTCGAAGGTGTGTAAAACGGTTTAGGAGCTGGATATGGCGTTGAAAAAAGTAAAACCGACTTCTCCTGGAAGGCGATTTCAGGCGTATTCCACCTACAGCGAAATCAGCAAGAAAAAACCGGAGAAGAGCCTGCTGCAGTCCCTGGGTCAAAGCGGCGGCCGCAACAATGCGGGACGCACCACCGTGCGCTACCGCGGGGGCGGCCACAAACGGCACTACCGGTTGATCGATTTCAAGCGGGACAAAACCGGCGTGCCGGCCAGGGTGGCCGCGATCGAGTACGATCCCAACCGCAGTGCCCGCATCGCGCTGCTCCACTACGCCGATGGTGAAAAACGATACATCCTGGCCCCGGTGCAATTGAACGTCGGCGACAAGGTGGAATCCGGTCCGAACGCCGATATCCGTCCGGGAAATGCGCTGCCGCTGCGCAACATTCCGCTGGGCACCCACATCCACAACATCGAATTACGCTACGGCAAGGGCGGCCAGATCGTTCGCAGCGCGGGGACCTTTGCCCAGTTGATGGCCAAGGAAGGCCGCTATGCCCTGGTCAAGCTGCCGTCCGGAGAAGTTCGCATGGTGCTGCTCGACTGCCAGGCCACCATCGGGCAGGTCGGCAACGTCGAACACGAAAATATATCTTTGGGCAAGGCCGGGCGAACCCGTTGGAAAGGTCGCCGGCCGCATGTGCGCGGGGTGGCGATGAACCCGGTGGATCATCCCATGGGCGGTGGTGAAGGTCGCAGTTCCGGTGGGCGCCACCCCTGCAGTCCCTGGGGCTGGCCGACGAAAGGCTACCGCACCCGCAAGAGCAAGAAAACCAGTGACCGGCTCATTGTGAAACGCCGCAAGTAACTGCGGCGGCGTGATTTCGGACCGGGGCGACCGGTGCCGTTGAAAGACAGGAGAACCAATGCCACGTTCGTTGAAAAAAGGTCCTTATGTCGAAGACAGCCTCATGCAAAAGGTGTTCGAGGCTCAGGAAAGCCGCAGCAATCGCGTGATCAAGACCTGGTCGCGGCGATCCACCATTGTTCCGGAGATGGTGGGAATTACGCTGGCCGTGCACAACGGCAAAAAGTTCGTGCCGGTATTTGTCTCGGAGAACATGGTCGGCCACAAACTGGGGGAATTCTCTCCCACGCGGACCTTCTTCGGACATGCCGGTGACAAAAAATCGAAACTGAAAAAGAAGTAGACGACCCGGCTCGGGCGGGTCTTTGAACCGGTTGTATCGAGATCGGGTTCTCACCGTAACTGCAAATGGATAATGCCCGGCGCTGCTTCCCCGTTGGATGGCGCCCGGCCAGGGAAGGCATGGAATCATGGAGGTAAAAGCGGTCAGCAAATACATGCGCATATCGCCCCAGAAGGTGCGCGAACTGGTCGATGCCGTCAAAGGCAAGCCGGTGGAAACGGCGTTGAACACACTCAAGTTCATGCCCCTCAAGGCGGCGGGCATGGTCGAGAAGACGATGCGAAGTGCCGTGGCAAACGCCGACCAGAATGCCAACATCGACGTCGACAACCTGGTGGTGCGCAGCGTCATCGCCGACCAGGGGCCGGTGTTGAAGCGCTTTCGTGCCAGGGCCCGGGGACGCGGGACAAGGATCTTGAAACGCACAAGTCATATCACCGTTATTTTGGCGGAAGAAACGGTTTCATAAGGAGGAGCAAGCTTGGGTCAGAAAGTAAATCCGATCGGACTGAGGTTGGGGATCATCAAAACCTGGGAATCCCGCTGGTACGCCGACAAGAATTACGCCGACTATATCCTGGAAGATCACAGGATCCGGGAGTTCGTCAAAAACAAGCTTTACCATGCCGGAGTTTCCAGGATCGAAATTGAACGATCCTCGCGGCGGATTCGGCTGCGGATTTACACCGCCCGCCCGGGAATTGTCATCGGCAAGAAAGGCTCCGAGATTTCGCTGCTGAAGCAGGAAATCGAAAAAATGGTCGATCATGAAGTGTTGATCGACATCCAGGAAATCCGCAAGCCTGAAATCGACGCCCAGCTGGTGGCCGAAAACGTCGCGCTTCAGATCGAGCGGCGGGTGGCATTCCGCCGGGCGATGAAACGTGCGGTGACTTCGGCGATGCGTTTCGGCGCAGAGGGGATCAAAATCATGTGTGCCGGACGGCTGGGCGGTGCGGAAATGGCCCGCCGTGAATGGTACCGCGAAGGGCGGGTGCCGCTGCATACCCTGCGTGCCGACATCGACTACGGCATCACCCGGGCGAAAACCACCTACGGTGTCATCGGAGTGAAGGTTTTCCTCTTCAAGGGCGAGGTGCTCAAGAAAGACCAGGTAGAAACCGAGGGCCGCTAAAAGAACTGTTTCAGAGCCCCATCGAATATCGGCGTTGCAATGTTGCCGTTTCGAATCCATGGCACCGAGTGGCTCGGAGCCGGATTGTAAAACGGCCTGCAAGGAGTGAATGGCCATGCTGAGTCCGAAAAAAGTCAAATATCGAAAGCAACAGAAAGGCAAGATGCGGGGAACCGCGCGTCGCGGCAGCGAGTTGAACTTCGGCGAATACGGTCTGCAGGCCGTCGATCGGGGATGGTTGACCGCACGGCAGATCGAAGCGGCCCGGATCGCCATGACACGCCATGTCAAACGCGGTGCGCGCATCTGGATTCGGGTGTTTCCGGACAAACCGATCACCAAAAAACCGGCCGAAGTTCGTATGGGCAAGGGCAAGGGCGCTCCCGAAGGTTGGGTGGCGGTGGTCCGGCCGGGGAAGATTCTCTATGAAATGGAAGGCGTCCCGCGGGAGATCGCCATGGAGTCGCTCCGGCTTGCCGCACACAAGCTTTCGGTCAAAACGAAATTCGTGGAAAGGAACCAGGCGGTATGAAGGCCAGCGAAATCCGGGAACTGAGTGCTGACGAGATGCAGCGCAAGGTCGAAGAACTCCAGGAAGGGTTGTTCAACCTGCGATTTCAGCATGGAACCAGTCAACTCGAAAATCCCCAGAAACTGAAGCAGACCAAGCGGGACATTGCCCGGCTCAAGACCCTGATCGGGGAAGCGCGTCGCCGGCAGCAAATTCAAAACTCCAGCATCGAATAGCGATGGGTGTGACCATGAAAGAAATTGGAAACAAACGCCAGCTGACCGGGATCGTTGTCAGTGACAAGATGGACAAGACCATCGTTGTGCAGGTCGAACGATTGGTAAAACATCGATTCTATCATAAATATATCCGCAGACGGTCTAAATTTGCCGCCCACGACGCCGAGAACCAGTGCGGGATCGGTGACAAGGTGATTATCACCGAAGCCAGGCCGCTGAGCCGAACCAAGCGCTGGCGGGTCAGCCGGATCGTAGAAAAAGCGATATGAGACCGGAAGGAAAACAGCGATGATTCAGGCAGAAACCAGACTGACGGTAGCAGACAATTCCGGTGCAAAGGTATTGAGCTGTATCAAGGTCCTCGGGGGCTCCCGCCGGCGGTATGCGCACATCGGCGACATTATCGTCGTCAGCGTCAAAGAAGCCATACCCAACGCCAAAGTGAAAAAGGGCGATGTGCTCAAGGCGGTGGTGGTGCGCACCAAGAAGGAAACCAAGCGGCCGGACGGCTCTTACATTCGCTTTGACGACAACTCGGCTGTGCTGATCACCGGCAATCGCGAGCCGATCGGAACGCGCATCTTCGGACCGGTGGCACGCGAGTTGCGGGCCAAGCGTTTTATGAAGATTATTTCCCTGGCCCCAGAAGTATTGTAGCGCCGAAGGGCTGCCGATGGAGATTGCAGAAATGGAAGCGAACAAGACAAGGATACGCAAAGACGACAAGGTAAAAGTCATCGCCGGCAAGGACCGCGGCAAGATCGGCAAGGTGCTCCGGGTCGTCCACAAGAAAAATCGGGTTTTGGTCGAAAATATCAATATGGTCAAACGGCATGTGCGCCCGTCGGCCAAGAACCGGCAGGGGGGCATCGTCGAAGGCGAGGCCCCGATTCACTGGTCCAACCTGATGGTCATGTGCAGCAAGTGCATGCAGCCCACCCGTATCCGGAGCCGGAAACTGGAAGACGGCAAGAACGTACGGGCCTGCGCCAAGTGCAACGAAATTATCGACTCCTAATCGGAGCCAGGAGCTTAGGATGTCTCAGCTAAGGCAGTATTATTTACAAGAGGTGGTGCCCCAGCTCGTCGACAAATTCGGCTACGGCAACCGCATGGAAGTGCCGAAACTGGAAAAGATCGTATTGAACATGGGGCTGGGGGAGGCGATTCAAAACATCAAGGTGCTCGACTCTGCAGTGGAAGAATTGACGTCCATTGCCGGGCAGAAGCCGGTGATCACCCGGGCCAAACGGTCCATTGCCGCATTCAAACTGCGCACCGGCATGCCCATCGGTTGCATGGTTACGCTTCGGCGGGAACGGATGTATGATTTCTTCCAGAAGCTGGTCAATGTCGCGCTGCCCCGGGTGCGCGACTTTCGCGGGGTTTCCGGGCGCGCGATGGACGGACAGGGAAATTACAGCCTCGGCATCAAGGAGCAGATTATTTTTCCGGAGATCAATTATGACAAGATCGACAAAATCCGGGGCTTGAATGTTTCGATCGTAACCAGCGCCCGCAATGATGAAGAAGGCAGGGAGTTGCTGCGTCTGCTGGGCATGCCGTTTCGGAATTAGTCATTAGCTCATCGTTTATAGCTCATGGCTCATAGCTCATAGCTTATAGCGCTTAGATTAGAAGGAATTTGTTCGAGGAGGACACGTTGGCCAAAAAATCACTGATGGAAAAAGCCAGGCGAACACCGAAATTCAAAGTGCGGGCCTACAATCGCTGCCCGATCTGCGGACGTCCCCGGGCCTTTATTCGAAAATTCGGTATCTGCCGCATCTGTTTTCGCAATTTTGCCTCCCAGGGAAAACTACCGGGAGTGATCAAATCGAGCTGGTAAGCCGGTCGGCGCTGACGACCGAGCGGCTCACCGGCGGCCGCTGCGCTCCGCTGCCGGTACTGGAACTTTATCTCTTTTGGATGGAAGTATCACGGAGACACGAAAATGACTATGAGCGATCCGATTTCAGACATGCTGACCCGCATCCGCAACGGCGCCAAAGCGCGCTTTAAAAGTGTGGATATCCCCGGGTCCGGTCTGAAGACTGAATTGGCCAAAATCCTGAAAGAAGAAGGATACATCCGGAACTACAAGTTTATCAAGGACGACCGGCAGGGCGTTCTGCGGATTTTTCTGAAGTACGGCCCGGATCAGGAGAGCGTGATCTACGGGCTCGAGCGCGTGAGCAAGCCGAGCCGACGGATTTACGTGGGCGCCGACGGCATCGAGCCGGTGATGAACGGCATGGGCGTTGCCGTTTTGTCCACCTCCCGCGGGGTCATGACCGACAAGAAGGCGAGAACGGAAAAGATCGGCGGGGAAATTCTCTGCAACATCTGGTAGGCCGTTTTCGATTCGAGGCGGCGGCGGTCGTGGGTCGGCGTGTTTGAACATGCGGCACGGAACCTTTAAAGGAGCGGGATTATGTCACGGGTAGGCAAAAAACCCATTACGATACCGGAGAAGACCAAGCTGGACTACCAAAACCGCATATTGACGGTTCAAGGTCCCAAAGGCAGTCTGACCCAGGAGATTCACCCGGCGGTGGAGCTGAAAATCGAAGATGGCAGCGTCACGGTCGAACTTCAGAAAGAAGATAAAAAAAGCAATGCGATCCGGGGGATGACGCGCAGCCTGGTGGCCAACATGGTCACCGGCGTCGACCAGGGATTCGAACGAGTTCTGGAAATTCACGGGATCGGCTATCGGGCCGAAGCCAAGGGCGATTCACTGCTGCTCAATCTGGGATACTCGCATCCGATCGATTTCAAACTGCCTCAGGGGATTGCCGCCGTTGTGGAGCGCAACAATGTCATCAAGCTGACCGGTATCGACAAGCAGCAGCTCGGACAGGCGGCGGCTTCCATTCGAGCCCTGCGGCCACCGGAACCGTATAAAGGCAAGGGCATTAAATACGCGGAAGAGATGATTCGCAGGAAGGCCGGCAAGGCCGGCACCAAGTAACGCGGCCATCGGGTTCGAACACCGCATTCGAAATCCAGTCGCCATCGACAGCAGGGATACGATCATGGGGTTCACAAGTGTGAAAAAACAGGCGCGTCTGAAACGCAAAAAACGCATCCGCAAAAAGATTTACGGTACATTGGAACGTCCGCGACTGACCGTCTTTCGCAGCAACCGGCACATCTACGCACAGCTGGTCGACGACGGCAGCGGCAACACGCTGGTGTCGGCCTCGAGTTTGGATAAAGCCTTCCGTGAGGAAAGCGACCCCGGTGACAAGACCCAGGTGGCGGAGAAAATCGGGAAAACCATTGCATCCCGCGCCATCGACAAAGGGTTTAAAAAAGTGGTTTTCGATCGCAATGGATTTCTCTACCACGGGCGGGTCAAAGCGGTTTCCGAAGGCGCGCGAAAAGGCGGACTGGAGTTTTAAAGCGAACACCGCAACGGATTCTTTTACGAAAATGAAGGAGGCGGGTACTTGTTACGACAGGAATCAGAAGAATATCAGTTAATCGACAAGGTTGTGCACATCAACCGTGTGGCCAAGGTGGTCAAAGGCGGGCGACGTTTCAGTTTCAGCGCCATCGTGGTGGTCGGCGACGGTGACGGCAATGTCGGTTTCGGCCTTGGCAAGGCCGGTGAAGTTCCGGAAGCCATCCGCAAGGGCGTCGAAAAGGCCAAAAAGAGCATGATCGAAGTGCCTCTGATCGACGGAACGATTCCCTATGAAGTCATCGGGCGTTTCGGGGCCGGTCGCGTTCTGCTCAAACCCGCCTCACCGGGTACCGGTGTCATCGCCGGCGGTGCCGTGCGAGCGGTACTGGAAGCGGCCGGCGTGCAGAATATTTTGACCAAGTGCATGGGCACCAACAATCCGCACAACGTCGTTAAAGCGACCCTGGAGGGTCTGCAGCAACTGCAGAGTCGTGAACAGGTGGCCAGCCGGCGCGGGGTTCGGGTCGAGGAACTTTGATCCACCCTCGAACGCAACTGAGCGTTTCAAACGTTGAAAAAACATCATTTTGTTTGGGGCCTCGTTTTTCGACGGTGGGGCAGGGCGATCGTCGCAGAAAGGATAGCAATGGCCGGCAAGTTGAAAATTACGCTGATCAAGAGCATGATCGGGCGGCCGGAAAAACACCGTAAGGTGATTCGCGGCCTGGGTTTGACAAAGCTGAACCGGAGTGTTGTGCGAATGGACACCCCCGAGATTCGGGGAATGGTTCAAAGCGTTGCGCATATGGTGAGTACGGAGGAGGTGAGCGATGCGACTCGATGAACTGGCACCGGCACCGGGCGCTCGGAAGCCTCGGAAGCGCATCGGCCGGGGGGTTGGATCCGGGCACGGAAAAACCGCCGGTCGGGGTACCAAAGGGTTCAACAGTCGCTCCGGCGGCGGTGTGCGGCCCGGTTACGAAGGCGGGCAGATGCCCATTCATCGCCGTTTGCCCAAACGCGGGTTCACCAATGTGTTTGGTAAACGCTATGCAGTGGTCAACCTGCGGGATCTGGCCGGATTTGAAAGCGGCAGCACGGTCGACGAAGTCGCCCTGGTGCGCGCCGGCCTTGTAAAGGGACGGCGGGACGGCATCAAGTTGCTGGGTCAGGGAGAGATCGGCGTGCCGCTGACGGTGGAACTCGATGCCGTAAGCAAAACCGCCCGGGCGAAAATAGAGGCTGCTGGCGGAAAGGTGGAATAAATCATGATCGGAGGTGGATTCGGCAATATCTTCAAAATCCCCGAGCTGAAGAAGCGGATCATTTTCACGCTGGCCCTGCTGGTGGTGTACCGGATCGGTGTCCATGTGCCCGTACCCGGCATCGACAGTGTGGCGCTGGCGGAAATCTTCGATCGCGCCAAAGGCACCATTCTGGATATTTTCAACATGTTTTCCGGCGGAGCCTTGGAGCAGCTTTCCGTGTTCGCTCTCGGCATCATGCCTTACATCAGCGCGTCCATTATTCTGCAGCTGATGACAGTGGTGATTCCACATCTGGAACAGCTGAAGAAAGAGGGGGAACAGGGGCGCAAGAAAATTACCCAGTACACCCGTTACGGAACGGTGATTTTAAGCATAATCCAGGGCTTCGGCATCAGTATCGGTCTGGAGCGCATGGGTGCGGTGATCGATCCCGGATGGGGATTCCGGTTGATGTCGGTGATCACGTTGACCGCCGGCACCGCTTTTATCATGTGGCTGGGAGAGCAGATCACCGAACGGGGCATCGGCAACGGGATTTCGCTGATCATTTTCGCCGGCATCGTTGCGAGGATGCCGACGGCCATCGGCAATACCTTCCGGCTTGTCTCCACCGGCGCCATGGGAATTTTCCCGGTGATTATCCTCACGGTGCTGATGATTGCAGTGGTGGCCTTCATCATTTTTGTCGAGCAGGGCCAACGCCGCATCCCGGTCCAATACGCCAAGCGGGTCGTTGGGCGGCGGATCTACGGCGGGCAAAGCACGCATTTGCCTTTGAAAATCAACATGTCCGGTGTCATCCCGCCCATTTTTGCCTCCTCGATCATGATGTTTCCGGCAACCATCTCCAGTTTTATTACCATACCCTGGATCCAGGACATGGTCGCCGCGCTTACCCCGGGCAATGCGGTTTACGAACTGCTGTTCGTGGGGCTGATTTTCTTTTTCTGTTATTTTTACACCGCCGTGACGTTTAACCCGGTGGATGTGGCCGACAACATGAAGCGTCAGGGGGGCTACATACCCGGCATCCGTCCCGGGAAGCGGACTGCGGATTACATCGACAAAGTGCTCACACGGATTACCCTGGGCGGTGCGATTTACGTATCGGCCGTCTGCGTTCTGCCGTCGATTCTGATCACCCGGTTCAACGTTCCGTTCTACTTCGGCGGTACGGCACTGCTGATCGTTGTCGGCGTGGCGATCGATACGGTGGCTCAGATGGAGTCTCACATGCTCACGCGCCACTACGAAGGGTTTCTGAAAAAAGCCGGCACCCGGATCCGCGGGCGTTACTGATCCGAATTTGCCGCGGATATCTGTCAGCCACGCAGGTTTCGATCGGCGGGCTGTAATGGCGTGCGGCCGCCGTTTGAAAACAACCGACTGGGGGTACGATGGCCAAAGAAGAACCGATTCGGGTGGAAGGGGTCGTTCTCGAAACTCTGCCCAATGCGATGTTCAAGGTCGAACTCGAAAACAAACACCAGGTTTTGGCCCATATCTCGGGCAAAATGCGCATGCATTTTATCAAGATATTACCCGGAGACAAGGTAACCGTGGAGTTGTCACCTTACGATCTGACCCGGGGGCGGATTACCTATCGATCCAAGTGAAGGTTTACGAGCGGTTGTTCCATTGAATCCAAGCTTGCCAATGGGCGCACCGGGTACCTCGCGGTAGGGAAAGGGAGTGTGGTTTCATGAAAGTGAGAGCGTCGGTCCGAAAAATTTGTCCGAAGTGCAAGGTGATCCGCAGGAAAGGGATCGTCCGGATCATTTGTGAGAACAAGCGACATAAACAACGACAGGGGTGATCCACCCAGGAGGACGGTTTGGCAAGAATTGCGGGTGTCGACTTACCGAAACAGAAACGCATCGAAATCGCTTTGACCTACATCTATGGGATCGGTCGGAGTTCTTCCAACGATATCCTGTCTCAGCTCGATATCGATCCGAACACCAAGACCGATGAGCTGACCGAGAGCCAGATCGCCGATATTCGCAAGGCGATCGACGGCGGTCACAAGGTCGAGGGAGAGCTTCGATCCGAAGTTGCCATGAACATCAAGCGCCTGATGGACCTGGGCAGCTATCGGGGATTGCGCCACCGCAAGGGCTTGCCCGTGCGGGGACAGCGGACCAGCACCAACGCCCGCACGCGCAAAGGGCCCAAACGGGCGGCCGTCAAGAAAAAAGGTGGCGCAAAGAAAAAATAACCTTCACCGGGTGCCCGGACGGAGCGGGATGCCGGGGCGGAATGACGGCTCACAGTGCGACGGCACGACCGCTCAACCGGTTATTTCAAACGCATAGACCCACAGAGGCGATTTCATGGCCAAGAAAGTACGAACGAAAAAGAAAGAAAAGAAGAACATTCAGAATGGTGTGGTTCACATTCAGTCGACGTTTAATAACACGATCGTAACCATCACGGATCCAACCGGCAACGTGGTTTCCTGGTCCAGTGCGGGTGTCCAGGGATTCAAGGGTTCGCGCAAAAGCACACCGTTTGCAGCCCAGATGGCGGCCGAAGACGCTGCCAAGAAAGCCATGGACCACGGGATGAAAAACGTGGAGGTGTTCGTCAAAGGGCCCGGTCCCGGCCGGGAATCGGCGCTGCGTTCGCTGCAAGCCGCCGGTTTCAACATCATCATGATCAAAGATGTGACGCCGATACCCCACAACGGCTGTCGCCCGCCGAAACGGCGCCGGGTGTGATCCATGCCCGCGATGGAGCCGGCAATTGCGGTTCCGTTGGTTCTGCGATGGACGCTGAAATAAAATAATTACAGGAGGATAATTTGGCACGCTACACAGGATCGGTATGCCGTATTTGCCGCCGGGAAGCACTCAAGCTCTACCTGAAGGGAGACCGCTGTTTTTCCGATAAATGCGCGTTCGACCGCCGCGGGTACCCCCCGGGAGAACACGGGCAGCGGAGAGGACGAAAAATTTCCGATTACGGAATTCAGCTGCGGGAAAAACAGAAAATCAAACGCATGTATGGACTTTCGGAAAAACAATTCCGCCTCTTTTTCGCCCGCGCCGATCGCCAGAAAGGCGTCACCGGCACCAATTTGCTGGTGTCACTCGAGCGCAGGCTCGACAACGTGGTGTATCGGCTGGGTTTTGTGAATTCGCGCAGCCAGGGCCGCCACTTTGTGCGGCACGGACACTTTACCGTCAATGGGAATAAAGTCGACATTCCATCGTTTCAGGTCGGTGTCAACGATGTTGTCGAAGTCCGGGATAAAAGCCGTAAGATGCAGTCGATCAGCGACTCTCTGGATGCGGTCGTCCGCCGGGGTGTTCCCCAGTGGCTGGACCTGGAAAAAGAAAACATGAAAGGTGTCGTGAAAAGTTTTCCGGTCCGCGAGGACCTTACGATGCCGATTCAGGAACAACTGGTCGTCGAACTTTACTCCAAATAGTCGGCGCCGTTCGGGGACTGCGCTGCCGATTGGCCCGATCGTCGGCAGGGTGGCCATGGTGCGAGAATGTCACCGACCCGGCCTGGAGATTTTGGAACTGATCTGCGGTGGGAATTATCGGACTTGCTGATCCAAACTCCAGTTAGCAGAAACCCATGAACACAAATGCTGGAGATGTAACTATGCCTTCAAACGAAAACATGTACATAAACTGGCGAGACTTGATCCGGCCGGAAAAAGTGCAGGTTGTCAGCAAACCTTATTACGGCAAGTTCGTATGCGAACCACTGGAGCGCGGATTCGGCATTACCATCGGCAATGCCCTGCGACGCGTGATTCTTTCTTCACTGCACGGCGCAGCGGTTACCTCCGTGAAAATCGACGGGGTCATGCACGAGTTCAGCACGATCCCCGGTGTGCTGGAAGATGTTTCCGAAATCATATTGAATCTCAAGGAGGTCCGTCTCAAGGTTGCCGACCTGGAATCGCACGTGATTCGCATTGAAGCCAACGGCGAGTCCACGGTGACCGCCGGCAGCATCACCAGCGACGACGGCCGGGTGGAGGTGCTCAATCCAAACGAGCACATTGCCACTCTGAGTGAAAATGCATCGCTGAACATGGAAATGACGGTCAAGACCGGCAAGGGCTATTCCCTGGCGGAGAGCAACAAGGACGAAGACGCACCCATCGGCACCATCCCCATCGATGCGGTCTTCTCTCCGGTCAAGCGCGTCAATTACACGGTCGGACAGGCGCGTGTCGGTCAGCGCACCGACTACGATAAATTGACCATCGAGGTCTGGACCGACGGCAGCATCATGCCGGAAGATTGCGTGGCCTACGGCGCCAAAATTCTCAAGGAACAAATGGCGATTTTCATCAATTTCGACGAAAAAGCCGAACCGAAGCACCATGAAGAGGTCGAGGGTGAGGAACAACCGGATTGGAACGACAACCTCTACCGCAGCGTCGAAGAACTGGAACTGTCGGTGCGCAGCGCCAATTGTCTAAAGAATGCCGACATCCACAAAATCTGGCAGCTGGTCTCCAAAACGGAAGCGGAAATGCTGAAGACCAAAAACTTCGGCCGTAAGTCTCTGAACGAGATCAAGGAAGTACTGTCTGAAATGGGGCTTTCCCTGGGAATGAAGCTCGAGGGTTTCGAGCCGCCGGAGGAAGTCGTCGAAGAAGAGGAGTAAATCGGTACCATGAGACATCGTAAAACCGGTCTGAAACTGAACCGCACTTCGAGCCATCGCGATGCCATGTTCCGCAACATGGTGACCTCGCTGTTTAAACACGATCGAATTCGCACCACCGACGCCAAAGCCAAGGAACTGCGGCGCTGGGCGGACCATTTGATTACCCTGGCCAAAAAGGGCGATCTGCACGCCCGCCGCCAGGCCCTGGCCATTGTGCGCGAAAAACAGATCGTCCACAAACTCTTCGAGGAAGCTTCCGACCGCTATGCGGGTTTGTCCGGCGGATACACGCGCGTGGTGAAACTGGGAACCCGCCCCGGAGATGCGGCCCCGATATCCCTGGTGGAATTGGTCACCAAAGAGACCGTTGCGGGGAAGACAAAGAAGAAACCCGCCAAGACCAAAGCCGCTCCGAAAAAAGAAACGGCAGCGGAAGCCGCGCCGAAACCGGAAAAAACAACCGAGACCGCTGAAACCGCGCCCGCAGAAGAAGCGCCTGCGACAGCCGAGCCGGAGCCGGCGGCCGAAGAGACCGCTGAAGCTGCAGGGAAAACCCAGGTGGAGGAGGAACCCGCTGAACCCGCCCTAGAGGCGGAGGCCGAAATCGAAGCGCAAGCCGCCGAGCCGCAAGCAGATGAAACGGAGGCGGTCGAGGCGGAGCCGGAAAAGCCCAAAAAAAAGACCGCCCAGAAGGCCTCAAAAAAAGACGAAGACGAATCTTAGCAGGCCTCGGTTTGATATCATATGGGAAAAGAAACGCCTCGCCGATTCGAGCGGGGCGTTTGATTTTGGGAAGATGAATCATTTGATTGGTTCAATTGGTTCGATTGGTTCAATTGGTTCAATTGGTTGGGAAAGAATAAACCGAATCCATTTTACAGGTTTTCCGGATGTCTGCAATGTACCAATCGATGCAAGTCGATTGGGGTAAACCGGATGGAACCAATAAAACCAATGAGACCAATCAAACCAATGGAACTGTTTGGCAAGCTTTCATCGGGAATACCGAAAACCATTCACGGTGATCCTAATCACCCCGCTCCGCGATCTTCTCCACCGCCTCTACCGCCGCTTCCTTGACCTCGGCATCGTAGTCTCCGGATGCCACGGATTTCAGGTGCTGAAGGGCCGCTTCCGAGCCAATCTCTCCAAACACGTATAGGATATCGCCGCGGATGGTGTCCGAGGCCCGCTCGAACCGCTCCCATAGCGGTGCGACGGCTTGCCGGGCCAATTCGGCGTTGCGTTCCGCCAGCTCTTCCATCGTGACCATGGCCGCCAGTCGCACCGTAAAGTTTTCCGTGGCGATCAGGTCATAGAAACCCGGAAAAATCGTCCCCCGGTCCTGCATCATCGCCGCCAAATCCGCCGCGCCGCCTTCCACCACCATGCGTTCCAGTGTCGAGCGGTCCAGCTTGGCCGGATCGCGTGCCACTGCAGCTTCGGCAAGCTCCTGAAGCGGGAAGGCGCCGGTCCAGCGATACTGTCCGTCCAGGATCACCGTCGGTACGGATTTGACGTCTTCGGCCGCGGTCAGTTCTTCGAATCCGGCGGCGTCGATGATCGTCAGCAGGGCGGTG
>DAXETY010000017.1:0-24586 GCA_051155755.1 Desulfobacterales bacterium | reverse complement strand
ATTCGAAGCGCGTGATCCGACTGACAAGCTCTTCGCAGGCGGGGGTTCGGCTTACGACCGTCGGAGCCGGTCCCCGGCCGGTAGGTGAACCAAAGAAAGGAGAGAGACGATGAACACATCAGGCATTTCCATCATTGGCAAGGCAGCGATTATCGGCTTATTGGCTGCAGTGATCGTGTGGCTGCCGGCTGCAGCCAAGGCGGAGTATCCGGAAAAACCCATTACCTACATCATCGCATTCAACCCCGGCGGTGAGTCCGACGTAACAGCCCGGCTCCAGGAAAGTCACCTGGAAAAATTTCTCGGAGTCGCCGTCAACGTCACCCACAAACCCGGCGGCGGCGGGGCGGTTGCGTGGAGCGATTTTCAACGGACTGCCAAACCGGACGGCTATACGATTATCGGGGTGAACATTCCCCACATCATCGGCCAGCCGATGTTGCGAAAAGACGCCGGTTATGAAACCGACGGATTCGATTTGATCATGTGGTTTCACTTCACCCCTAACGCCCTGATCGTACACAAGGACAGCCCTTACAAAACGCTGGCCGATTTTCTCGCCTACGCCAAGGCCAATCCGAAAGCGGCCACAGTGGGGGGCAGCGGCAGTTTCAGCGCGAACCACCTCGAAACCCTGCGCCTGGAGCGGGCTGCCGACGTACAGCTCACCTACGTGCCGCATACCGGAACCGGTCCGGTGATCCCGGCCCTGCTGGGCGGTCACATCACGGCCGCCATGGGTTATTCGATGCTGGGTGTCCAGTATAGCGACCAGGTTCGCGTTCTGGGCGTTGCGGCCGAGGAACGGGTGGAAAGCCTGCCGGAGGCTCCCACCTTTAAAGAGCTCGGTTTTGATATCGTGGGGGGCGCCTTCCGGGGAGTGGCTGCACCCAAAGGAACGCCTCCGGAAATCATCGACACCCTGGCCAATGCGTTTGTCGAAACCAATAAGATCATCGCCGAAAAACAACGCAAACTCGGGTTCGTAATGACCTATGCCACCGGACAGGAAGCCTATGCACTGGTGGACAAAATGAAAAAAGCCTACTCGGGAATCCTGCAGGAGCTGGCCGACCAGAAGAAAAAGCAATAGTCGGTTGATGCGGCAGCCGGCATAAATCAGGCCGGCTGCCGCTGCAGAATGTTAATTCGAGAGCGGTCTTCACGGCCGGACACCCTTCGATGGAAGGGTTCCGGTGCCAAAAGTTGCGCAGGCCGCAACTACAATGTTTTGTGCGAGCCTGAAACGGCGGCATTCGACGGTAAGATCGATCGACAATTGGCGAAAAATCACCGCAGGCTCGATATTTTACAGATGAGTGCGACCCATTGAGGCCGGAAAGGCAACACCATGAGCACTCTTTACCAGGCACTGCTTCAACTGGCGGATCCCCTGGTGATCCTGATTGTGTTTTCGGGAGTTTCGGCCGGACTTTTTGTGGGGGCCATGCCGGGACTGACCGCCACCATGGCTCTGGCCGTCCTGCTGCCGTTTACATTCACAATGCCGCCGCTCTACGGGCTCGTGGCCCTGGGTGCGGTCTATATGGGTGCCATTTATGGAGGCTCTTTTGCCGCCATTCTGGTCAATACCCCGGGAACTCCCTCTTCCATTGCCACCGCATTCGAGGGCTATCCGCTTTCCAAGCAGGGTCGGGCGCTGGAAGCCATCAGCGTGGCCACGATTTCCTCGGCCATCGGCGGTATTGCGGGCGTCTTGTTTCTGTTGTTTTTATCTCCGCCCCTGGCCCGCTTGTCGCTGCGGTTCGGACCGCCGGAGTATTTCTGGGTGGCCATGCTCGGCCTGACGCTGATCGCCAGCCTTTCGGAAGGCTCCCTGCTCAAAGGACTTCTGGGCGGCGCCATCGGCATGATGCTGGGCACTGTCGGGGTGGCACCCATCGGCGGTGAGACGCGCTTTACCTTCGGAATGCCCGTTATGCAGGGCGGGGTGGAGATGATCGTGGCACTGATCGGTCTGTTCGTTCTGCCCGAGCTTTACAACATGGCCGCCATGGGCCGAACCGCCCTGGGCGAAGTCACCGTCGATTCCAAGCAGAAGGCCTCCTTCTGGCGGGTGTGCGGCCGCGTGCTCTCCATGCCCGGCAATCTGATCCGCTCCTGCCTCATCGGCGAAATCGTGGCCATCATTCCCGGAGCCGGCGGCAACATCGCCAACCTGGTGGCCTACAATGAAGCCAAACGAGCCTCCCGACATCCCGAACGGTTCGGCACCGGTGTCGTGGAAGGCCTGGTTGCCACCGAATCGAGCAACAACGTAACCGTGGCCGGCAGCATGGTGCCGCTGCTCACACTGGGCATCCCCGGCGCTCCGCCCGATGCCGTGATTCTAGGTGTACTGCTGCTGCACGGACTGCGGCCCGGCATCGAGCTGTTCACCACCAGCGGAGTTCTTACCTACGGCTTCATCATATCCATGGGGCTTGCCGCCCTGGCCATGGTACCGGTGGGTCTGCTGGGTGGCCGGCTGATCTACCGCATCATTTTTCGAACTCCCTATTATTTCCTGGTGCCCACCATCGGACTTGCGACCATCCTGGGGACTTTTGCCCTGCGCAACAGCATTTCGGATGTGATCATCATGCTGATTCTCGGCACCGCCGGCTATCTGCTCAAACAAATCGGCATCGCCCCGGCTCCCATTGTACTGGGACTGATTCTGGGCAGCATCGCCGAGGTCGGCTACGTGCAAACCATGCTGGGAGGCGCTGCTTATCAATACCCGATCCTGCGCCTTTTCCAGTCGCCATTGTCCTGGATTCTGATCGCCATGGTGATTTTTTCTGCGGCCTGGCCGTTTGTGGCTGCAACGGTGCGGCGGATGCGGAACCGCAACTCACCGCCGGAGGAGGACCGATGATCCAAAACGTCAATACCGACTTGATAGCGGGGACCGTGGGCCTGGTCCTCAGCGGGCTATTCTGGCTGTCCATCGACCCGGAGATCATGCGCCTGAGTATAATGTTTCCCAAGGCCATGATTCTCATCATGGCCCTGATTTCCTTGATGCTCCTGTTCAAAGGATTTCTGCGCGCGGAGCGCGGCCATCTTTTCGCCGTGGGCAGCAACCGTCGGGTGGTGGTGACCGGACTGTTTTTTTTCGGCTGGGGGATCGCCATTCCCTATCTGGGTTTCTTTGTTTCCAGCGTCGCGGCGATTTCACTGCTGGCCGCATATCTGGCCCTGGCCCGCCGGCGCGTGACCGGAAGCGTTTTTGCGCTGTGGGTGGCGGTCGCCGCCGCCGAAGTAACCTTTTTTTACCTGATTTTTACCCGCCTTCTGCACGTGCCGCTTCCAGAAGGCTGGCTGATGTAAACTCAACCTGAATGGAGCGTTTCAAGTTCGGTAAAAAAAAGGAGTCGATCGATGAAATATGAAATCGCACTGATCCCCGGTGACGGCATCGGCACAGAAGTGGTTCCCGAAGGTGTGCGGACCCTGGAAGCTTTGGCCGGCAAGTACGGTTTCGAAGTGACCTTCACCGAATTTCCCTACAGTTGTGGCTACTATCGCCAGCACGGGGAAATGATGCCCGCCGATGGATTGGACCGGCTGCAACCATTCGACGCCATACTGCTGGGGGCGGTGGGCGATCCCGTACTAGCCGACCACCTTTCCCTGTGGGGCCTGCTGCTGCCCATCCGCCGCGGTTTCGACCAAGCAGTCAACCTGCGTCCGGTTCGCCTGTTGCCGGGGGTGAAAACACCGCTGGCAGGGCGCTCGCCGGAAGAAATCGATTTCGTTGTGGTGCGCGAGAATACCGAGGGCGAATACTCGGACATCGGCGGAAGACTATTTCACGGTACCGCCCGGGAACCCGTGGTCCAGGAAAGCATCTTTACCCGCCACGGCGTGGACCGGGTGATACGGTTCGCGTTCGAGCTCGCCGCCGAACGTCCCGACCGGCATGTCACCTCTGCCACCAAATCCAACGGTATCAAATTTACCATGCCGTTCTGGGACGAGCGCTTCGAGGTGGTGGCCGCCGATTTTCCCCAGGTCCGACGGGACAAGTTTCACATCGACATCCTCACCGCCCACTTCGTGATGCATCCGGACTGGTTCGACGTGGTGGTGGGCAGCAATCTGTTCGGTGACATTCTTTCCGATTTGGGCCCGGCAGTAGCCGGCGGCATAGGGATCGCACCCTCGGCGAACCTGAACCTGGAGCGGCGCTACCCCTCGATGTTCGAACCGGTCCACGGCTCGGCGCCGGACATCGCCGGCAAGGGCATTGCCAATCCAATTGCAACGCTGTGGTCGGTCCAGTTAATGCTGGATTTCCTGGGCGAAAAAGAGGCTGCCGCCGACCTGATGCGCGCAATAGAAGCAACCACCGCCGCCGGGGCGCTGACCCCTGACCTGGGAGGCAGGGCCAAAACCGCAGAGGTGACCGAACGGGTGCTGGCTGTCGTCCGGCAGTAAGGATGAAGATTTCATGAAAATCGTCGAGGTTCGCGAAGACACGGTTTCCATCGCTTCGGAAATCAAAAACGCCTATATCGATTTCAGCAAAATGACGGTGTCGATACTGGCGCTGATCACAGACGTGGAACGAAAAGGACACCCGGTGGTCGGCTACGGATTCAACTCCAACGGCCGCTATGCCCAGGGGTGCCTGTTGCGCGAGCGCTTCATTCCGCGCCTGGTGGCCGCCGATCCGAAAGAGGTGGTTGATCGCAGCGGTGAAAACTTCGATCCGTTCCGTATCTGGGACGTGTTGATGCAAAATGAAAAACCGGGAGGCCATGGAGAGCGCTCCGTCGCTGTGGGAGTCATCGATATGGCGGTGTGGGATGCGGTAGCCAAGATCGCCGGCAAACCCCTGTACCGCCTTCTGGCCGACCGATTCCGCCGGGGCCGGGTCGATGAGGAGGTTTTCGTTTATGCCGCCGGTGGCTACTACTATCCCGGCAAAGGACTGGACGAGTTGCGCCGGGAGATGGAAGGCTATCTTTCCGCGGGCTACCGGGTACTTAAGATGAAAATCGGCGGGGCTACACTGGCAGATGATATGAAGCGCATCGAAGCGGTTCTGGACCTGCTGCAGCAATTCGATGGAAGCGCTTCAGCCGGCAGGCGCCTGGCCGTGGATGCCAACGGACGTTTCGACCTGGAAAAGGCCCTGGCGTATGGAAAAGAGCTCTCTCCCCTGGACCTTTTCTGGTTCGAAGAACCCGGCGATCCGCTGGATTATGCCTTGAACGCAGCGCTGGCGGCCCGATATGAGCCACCGCTGGCCACCGGAGAAAACCTGTTTTCCCACCAGGACACCGCCAATCTGCTGCGTTACGGCGGGATGCGCTCCGGGCGGGATTACCTTCAAATGGACCCGGTCCTGTCTTACGGCCTGGTCGAGTACCTGCGAATTCTCGAGACGCTCGAATCCCACGGTTGGTCGGCCCGCCGCTGCATCCCTCACGGCGGCCATCAGTTCGCCCTGAATATTGCCGCCGGCTTGGGGTTGGGCGGCAACGAATCCTATCCCGGCATTTTTGCGCCGTTCGGCGGATTCGCCGACCGCCATCCCGTCAAATCCGGCTATGTCCGCCCGACCGAATCACCGGGGATCGGCTTCGAGGAAAAGTCTGAGTTGAAGGACCTCTTTCGTCGCCGCCTGGGAGCCTAACAAAGGCCGGGCGGATCCGTTTGTGCAAAAGCACAGTACCCCCTCCGGGCTTATGTCCATCTCATTTCGCTTGGCCGCTTCTTTGTGCTATGTACTTCGGCAATTGTACACGATCCGAAAGATTCTGATCAATGCCGATGATCAAATGCACAAAAAGCAAAGCTTCCGTCGACAGGTTCGAACGACGCGATTGGATGGTCGGTCTGGTGGGTATGGTGGCCCGCTGTGTGCTCCGCCCGCGATTCAAACTCGTGGTGCAGGGCGCCGGGCAATTACCGCGGCAGGGAAGTTTTCTGCTGTTGCCCAAGCATCAGCGCTGGGTCGATATCCCGTTGCTGGGCCTGGCCACCCCCCGGCCGTTGTACTACATCGCCAAAGCCGAACTGTTCGCAGGATCTGCGGCCGACTGGTTCATTAAATCGCTGGGCGGAATCCCGCTCAACCGTCAACGGCCCATCGAAAGCCGCCGCTATCTGCAACGCACCGAAGTGCTGTTGCGCCGTGGAAACAACGGCGTGGTGATCTTTCCGGAAGGCACTTACGTGATCGGCAGGGTCGGCCCGGGCCGCACCGGGGTTTTGAAATTCATTCTGTCCCGCCTTCGACTGCCCTGCATCCCGGTGGGCATCCGTTACAGCGAGGAGGGCCGGTGCACGCGTGTTCGCATCCGCTTCGGCTCCGCCATGCTGCCGGAGGAAAACGGGCCCACGGCGTCTTTCGTCGAAGATATCATGGAGCGCATCTCAGTTCTGTCCGATTTGCCCAGAAACAGCTCATAGTTCATAGCTCATAGCTCATAGAAAAGGAGGCCATGGCACAGATTCGTTGTCAATGGAAATGACCCAAATTGATTATCGCGGCGGCGGCATTACTGTTATCCAGTGAGGTAACGATTTATGAAAAACAACCGCACGATTGAAATTCCGGTGGCGGGTATGGATTGCGCCGAGTGCAGCCGCCACGTGCAGAAAGCGATTGCAGACGTATCCGGCGTGCAGTCGGCCGAGGTCTTTCTGACCACCGAAAAGGCTTTCGTGCACATCGATCCCGATGCGGTTGACCTGGATTCGATCCACCGGGCCATCGAACAGGCCGGCTACCGCGTCGGGCGTTCCGACAGTGGACACGCATCGTCCGGCCTCGAACCAGCCGCCTTTGTGCGGCGCCTGTTGACGTTTTTCGGGATCGTCTTCGGGGCCGTGCTGTTTGTCGTGGTCGTGGGCGAATGGCTGGGTTTTTTTCGCCAGCTCACCGACCGGGTTCCCTTCTGGATCGGCCTGGCCCTGGTTGCCGCCGGGGGCTACCCGGTGTTCAAACACGTGGTGCGGGCCGCCCTGAAACGGCAGGTGACCTCCCACACCCTGATGACCGTAGGGGTGGTGGCCGCCCTGGTGATCGGCGAATGGGCCACCGCGGCAGTCATCGTTTTTTTCATGCGGGTGGGCGACTACACCGAAAAGTTCACCGCTGAAAGTGCCCGCCAGTCCGTGCGCCACCTGGAAGCAATGGCCCCTGAGACCGCCCGCGTGCTGCGCAATGGTGAAGAACAGCAGGTGCCGGTAGAAACACTGTCGCCGGGCGAGGTGGTGGTGGTGCGTCCCGGTGAAAAAATTCCGGTGGACGGGCGCGTGGTCTCCGGAAGCGCGGTGGTGGACCAGTCGGCCATTACCGGCGAGCCGATGCCGGTGGAGGTTTCCGAGGGCAGCCGGGTGTTTGCCGCCACGATCCCGCAGCTGAGCAGTCTGCAAATCGAAACCCGGCGCACGGGCGCGCAGACCACTTTCGGACGGGTCGTGAAAATGGTGGAACAAGCCGAGGCCAACCGCGGAAAGGTGCAGCGATTTGCCGACCGGTTCAGCGCTTACTTCCTGCCGGTGGTGGCCACCATCGCGGCTTTAACCTTCATCATCCGCCAGGACCCCATGGCCACCGCCGCCGTGCTGGTGGTGGCCTGCTCGTGCGCCATCGCCCTGGCCACACCGATCGCCGTGCTGGCATCCATCGGTGCCGCCGCTCGGCGGGGCCTGCTCATCAAGGGGGGGCGCCACCTTGAAACGCTGGCCGCAGTGGACGTGGTGCTGATCGACAAAACCGGTACGTTGACCCTGGGCCGTCCCCAGCTGACCGACATCGTGTCTCTGGACGGCACCGACGAATCCGAAGTGCTTTTCCTGGCGGCTTCGGCCGAACGAAATTCGGAGCATCCCGTGGCCCATGCCATCCGCAGTGCGGCCGTCGAACGCCGCATCGTTGCGACCGATCCCCGGGATTTCCGATCGATGACCGGCCTGGGCGTGCAAGCCGTGGTGGGAACCGACCGGATCACGGTGGGAAGCCTGCGCACTGCGGAGGCCGAACTGCCGGCGGCCCAAAACCTGATGCAGCAGGGAAAAACCGTTCTGGTGGTGCAGCGCAACCGCACACCGATGGCCGTTCTGGGGCTGTCGGACCGGATGCGGCCGGAAGTGCCGGAAGCCATTGCCGCCCTGAAAGAACTCGGCATCGATCACATCGAAATTTTGACCGGTGACAACGCCCGGGCCACAGAAGCCGCTGCGGCTGAATTGGGCGTGCGTTACCGGGCCGAACTGCTTCCGGAAGACAAAATTGCGGTCGTGGCGGAATACCAGCAAAAGGGACGCAAAACCGCCATGATCGGTGACGGCATCAACGATGCTCCCGCCCTGGCCCAGGCCGATGTGGGCATTGCCATGGGCGCGGCCGGCACCGACATCGCCATCGAAGCCGCCCACATCGCGCTGATGCGGGATGACTGGCAACTGGTGCCGGAAGTGTTTCGCATCGCCCGGCGCACCATGAAGGTGGTCAAACACAACCTCGTATTCACCGGAATTTACAACGTGGCGGGATTGAGCCTGGCCGCCCTGGGTTTTCTGCCGCCCATTCTGGCGGCCGCAGCCCAATCCATTCCGGACTTGATCATCCTGGGCAATTCGTCGCGGTTGTTGAAACGGTAGGCCGTGTTGCGGGTTGCGGGTTACGCGTTGGGGGTTGCGCGTTGCGGGGTGCGGATATGCCGATTGAAACGGCGAAGGGGCGAGCCGGTGAAACGGCGAAACTTCATTACGGACCGGGCATCTTATCGAATCCGTCTGTTTTCCCGTTCCGGCCGAAATGAATATGCAACGTATGAGTCAACAGCAGTCTTTGGTTTTTCGCCGTTTCGCCCAATCGCCGTTTCCCCGGTTCAGCGCGCCATGCCATATGCAACAAGCCAACAAAACTACAGGCATTACCCATGAGCCCTGAGCCACCAGCCCCGCGTCCTTCCGCCACCGTAATCCTCCTTCGCCGCAAAAGCGGCGAACCTTTGGTCTATTTGCTGCGCAGAAACCCGCACAGCGGATTCATGGGCGGCTTTTACGTGTTTCCGGGCGGCACCGTCGAAGCGCAGGATCGGCACCCGGATTGGTATCGGCACATGGATATCCATCCGCGGCAATTTGAAGAACGATTCGGCGGCAACGGAAGTTCCAATGAAATCCTGGCCTATCTGGTGGCCGCCGTGCGGGAAACGCTGGAAGAAGCCGGCGTCCTGCTGGGGTACAAGCCGGAAGCTTTCGGCAGTGATGACGCCGACCGGACTCACCGACTGCGTTGCGGTGAGGATTTTTCCCGGGAGTGGTTCCGGAAAGCAATTTCATCCGAGGGTTGGAAATTGGCCGCCTCGCGCATCCATCGCTGGGCCCGCTGGGTCACACCCGAGCAGATGCAGCGCCGTTTCGACACCCGCTTTTTTCTGACTGGCTTGCCGGAGTACTTGCATTGCCGCCCCGACGGCCATGAAACGGTTCACGGTATCTGGTTGAGCCCGCGCCAGGCCCTGGCGGCCAATTCAGAAGGCCGCACCCCGCTGAGTCCCCCCACACTGATGACGATGCAGGAAATGCTGTTCTACGAAACCTTCGACTCTCTGTTGAAGGCTGCCGAAAAGCGCCACTGGGGGGATGCGCGGATGCCGCGACTGGTTCGGTTGGATGGTGGGGAGCGGCTGATCCTGGCGCCCTGGGATCCGGCTTACCACCAACGCGGTCTCGACATCGAGCCCGGCCGGGCCACACTGCTGCCGCCCGGCACTGCATTCTCCCGGATGCTGTTGAAGGACGGGGTTTGGCGGCCGATTTTCGCTGACATTTAGTCGTTTTCCGAACTGCCTTCAAACCCGTCGCGGACCTTTTCCTTGACCTCGGGGCTGAACAGGCGCAGGGCCAGAAAGTTCAACAGAGCCAGAACCAGGGCGATTTCGAAACGGCTGAAGGCCACCGACACTCCGATGGCGCCGGTGTTCCAGATGCTGGCCGCCGAAGCCGTTCCGGCGACCTTGTCTTCGTTTTTCAAAATCGCGCCGCCGCCGATAAACCCGATACCGGTGATAATGCCTTGCAACACCCGCGCTTCGCCGTCGGTGCTTTCGATCACCGCCATGCCCACGAGCATAAAGCCGCAGGAAACCACCGCCACGATGGGAAAGGTCCGCAGTCCGAACCGGCGCTTGCTCTGTTCACGGTCCCATCCGATGGGCAGGGCCAGCACGTAGGCCACGGCCAGGTGGATGAGGTGAGACAGCACCAGGTTCCAGTCTATGTGAAGGATCTGTTCAATGACCATCGGGGGGGTGTTTCCTCCGGTTTCCGCAGCCTCAGGATTTTTCCGAGGCTCCGGTCTCCTCGGCTTCAAGCTGCTTTTTTTCCTCGCGGGCCACTTCCCGCTGTTCGGCAACTTTGCGGGTGTGCTCGATATCGCCGCGAAAACCGCGCTTGCGCTTGTCCAGGTTTTGCAGCGAGTCGACCCGCCCGTACAGAATCAGGGTATCGTGGGCTTCGATCTGCGTATCGGCTTCGGGCGCACCCGCGAAGCGGCCGTCGGGCTTGTTGATTCCCAGCACCAGGACGCCTTCCCTGCGAAGATCGGCTTCTTTCAAATTCCGGCCGGCCAGCCAGTCCGCTTCGCGAACCTGCATTTCGGTGACCTGGTATTCGCCGGCCAGGTGCAGCAACCCGGCAAAATCCTTGACATTCAGGCGCGTGTAGCGCTTCAGCATCCGATTGATCAGTTTCGACAGGCGCTGGTCCACCCAGCGGCTGGCGGCCACCGACCAGAGCGCAACGATACCCGTAATCAGCAGCGCAACGCGCCAGAACAGGGCAATGGTGCCGTCGAAATTGACGAAGGAAATGATCAGGGTGGATACCGCCGTGACGATCCCGGCATTTCCAAGCAGCATGAGCAGCAGCAAAATACGGCGCCGTACCGGGTGGTTGACCACTTTTTCAGACTCGCTGGTGGTAAAACCGACACCGGTGAATGCCGATCGGGCCTGAAATTTGGCCGACTCCCGTGACAGGCCGGTGTGGGTGAGGGCCACCGAGGCGATCCGGGTCACCAGGATCGAAAAGGTCAATACCATCAGCAGCGTCAGAATCGACAACATAGCAAAATCAATTTGTTCTTGCCCAAACCGGGTGCAACGCACCCGGTGCAAGTTCAACATCGAAGCACAAAAATCCTTCTGTCTTTTCTTGCCAGCGGCGAGTGCCGCAGGAAGAAAATACAAGCCACCTGATTCGCGGGTGGCTTGTTGACTCTCAGGCTTGCGGTTTCCGTGGGCCGGCCACCAGCCAGATAATCAACCCCACCACGGGCAGAAGCAGAATCAGCAGCACCCAGACGATTTTCATCGCCGTAGTGGTGGACCTGCTTGAGATCACGTTGATGATCGCCCACACATCGGCGATCAGGATAAGCAGCCCCACCAGTCCCTCGAAAAATCCCATGTTCAGCCTCCTTTTGACCGTTGCGTTCAGTGTGATTTGCGCTACTGTTCTTGCACCGGGTGAAACAGGCGCATCGATTCTTTCAGTCCTTCCGAATTGCCGGCCAGGTTCAGCGTGTCGTTTTCCCGCAGCCGGGTGTCGTTGTCCGGCACCACAATGTCGCCGCCGCGTTCGATCGACAGCACCGTGACACCCGTGGGCAGCTCCAATTCGTCCACGCGCGAACCGATCGACCCGTCCGATTTGAGCTTGATCTGACGGATCTCGATTTCGTCGATGTCTCCGGCCAGGGCATAGGCCTCCGGATGCAGAATCATGCTCTCGATGAACAAAGTCGTCGACAGCGCCGGGTTGACGACCCGGGCGCCCAGTCGCCGGAAATCCTCCTTGTACTGCGTATCCTGCACCCAGACGATCAGGTTTTTGACACCGAACAGCTGCCGGGCCATGCGGCAGACGAGCAGGCTGTCTTCGTCGCGCTCTTCCAGGACCACCACCATCTTGGCGTCTTCGATGCCGGCCTGGATGAGTTCCTCCTTGACCCGATCGCGGTTTTGCAGAGAGGGTACCCCCGGACCGGCTTCCGCGCGGCGGGACTCATCATCCGAACAAAAGGCCGAAGCGTCCAGATCGTGCTGCTGCAATCTTTCGACCAGCATCTCGGCCATGTGGCGGCAGCCCACCAGCAGAATCCGGTCTTTTTGTGAGCGCGGTGCCGGCGCCAGGCTCTTGAACAACAAGGGCGACAGGGTGCAGGTGATCAAAGCTACCAGAATCACCGCCGCGTTCACGGCCTCGGTGATGACCCCGAGTTCCAGCCCGATGGCCGACGCGGCGATAATCAACGACAGCCGGGCGCTGAGCAGCGACCCGGCCGCCAACGACTCGCGCCAGGTATAGGCCACCCGGAACAGCAGCGCCGGCAGGATTTTGACCAGGTAGGCGATTACCACCAGAACCGGCACCAGCAGCAGGGCCGAGCGGGAATCGAGCAGCGCCGGCAGATTGAAGTCGACGCCCACCATGATAAAGAAAATCGGAATGAAAAATCCGTAGCCGATGGCATCGAGCTTTTCGCGCAGCGCCGATCCTTCGTCGCGGGCCAGCATGGATACGATCACACCGGCCAGAAAAGCGCCCAGGATGTTCTCCGATCCGACCGTTTGCGCCAGCACGATAAAAAACAGCGCCAGTGCCAGCGATCCCCGCAGCTTGATCTGGGAGGTCGCCGAAGAAATCTCTTCGAAAAACCGGCTGGCCGGCAGATGCTTTTGGAACAGCGTGGCCACCCGGTAGACGATGGTGAATATGGCCAGCAGGACCAGAATGAGCAGGACTTCGGCGGAAAGCCCCTCGTTGTGAAACAGCACGTAGACGCTGATCAAAAAGATGCTGGCGAAATCCGCCACCAGGGAGCAGGCCATCATGAGCTGCCCATAGTGATCGACGGTGAATCCTTCCTGCTTCAGTACGGGCACCACGACGCCCAGCGATGTCGTGGACAGAACCAGCGCCATGATCCAGGGGCTTTCCACCAGCTCGAAGCCCGCCATGAAGGTCGCCGCCACCAGAGACAGCAACACCGCCAGCAGAAACGAAGCCACCGCCAGAAACAGGTGGCTGCTGACGACCCGGTGCCAGCGGGATTCGGACTCCCCGGTGCGTGCCTGGAGCAGTCCCGAGAAATTGATTTCCAGCCCCGACAGAAACATCAAGTAGATGAAACCGAGCGTGGAGAGAATTTCGAGTACGACGTTTTTCTCCACCAGGTCCAGGCCGCTTTGCCCCACCAGAATACCCGCCAGAATTTCACCGACGATGATCGGCACGAAAATCCGGCGCAGCCTTGACAGTACGATCGGCACCAGAAACGCAATCCCGATCACGATCAGAAGCGGAACGAATGAAAATTCGGTATGTTCCATAATGGACCCGATACGGTCAGCAAAAAAAACCCGCCCGCTGACAGGGCGGTCAAAGCCGGCAAACCGTCAACGCATAGCGGCAAACAATACTTGTAAAAGTAATGCCGTGCGCATCAGGGGAAATGGGGCCCAGGTGGTATTTCGAATCAATTGCGGTTGTATTTGAGGCCACATGCATATTGAACCCGGAGGCGCCCCCGAGGCGCTACCGGAATTCACATGTCCGGCATGTACACCTTTTCGTAAAATTCTTCCAGTTCCGCCAAATGCTTCTGCTCTTCCCGGCAAAGGCGCTGAAAAATCTTTTCCATCGGCGCGCCGCTGCACTGCTCGGACATGCCGCGATAAAACTCGACGATTCGTTTTTTGTTATGGATGGCGTGGATCATCACATCCTGCTCGGTGGCATCCGAATCGAGCTCGCGGTCGGCCAGCATAACGGTTAATTGCATTCCCAGACTTTCGCTGCCGCTATCGTGCAGCGAAACCGTCTCTTCAAAAAAAGCCTTCTCCAGCGTGTATTTGTGCTCCAGCTCGTCGAGGGCAATCTCTTTGGCCAACTCCTTGGCGCGGCGGTTTTCCAATCTTTGGTAGGCGTCCTTGTAAGATTCGAAACTGTTGGATTCGATCTCAATGGCCTTTTCCAGGCCGGCTTCGAGCGTATAGCAAACCGATTCGGTGTCCATGACCCTTTCCTTTGCTTACGGTGAATTTTATCTCTGATGTTACAATATTGATCCGGATCCCAACAATTGCAAGGCGCC
Organism: Desulfobacterales bacterium; assembly: GCA_051155755.1. Classification (GTDB taxonomy): domain Bacteria; phylum Desulfobacterota; class Desulfobacteria; order Desulfobacterales; family SG8-13; genus DAXETY01. The sequence continues at coordinate 10,452 of DAXETY010000017.1, read as the reverse complement.
CGCCGGCCGGCATGCCTCCGCCGCTGGTGTTTTCCCGGATCATGTGCTACGATGATTTTTCCCGGTCCGGACCGGTGCGTCGGCCCCGGCTGCAACTGTATACCGGTGAACCCCCCGGGAATATGCCGATCATGCAGATCCCTTCCAGAGAAACCTGTTACCGGCTCATGATGGAAATGGAAATGATGGAGCACATCGTGCGCCACTCCCTGCAGGTGTGCCGGGTCGCCGAGACCCTGGCCCGAAGACTTCAGGCCTGCGGTTACCCGGTAAATCAGGCCCTGGTGCGGTCTTCGGCTCTGCTGCACGACATCACCAAGACCCGCAGTTTCCGAACCGGAGAGACACACTCCGAGACGGGCTGTACATATCTGGAGCAGTGCGGTTACCCCGAAGTGGGGGCCATTGTCCGGCAGCACGTCCGACTGGATCATTATTTTGACGGCCAACAGCCCACGGAGGCCGAGATCGTGAACTACGCCGACAAGCGTGTCCTCCATGATCGAATCGTGTCCCTGGCCGAACGAATGGAATACATTCTACGGCAGTACGGCACCAGGCTCGAGTACCGCGAGAGACTTCAATGGCTCTGGCGCAAATCCATTCAGCAGGAAAAGCGGCTGTTCGCCGACCTGCCCTTTTCCCCCGCCGAGCTCGAGCAGTACCTGGATTTCATCGATGTCGCCGGGCGGCTGCAGGATGTGCTGGCGGCCGGCAAACAGGCCCGGCGGCGGCCCCGCCCCGACACGCTGACGCAATTGGGGCAAAATGACTGACAAACTTCGTCATCGCCCTCCAGCCGAGCCCGGGCGACACCGACTGGAGCCACCGCAACCCAAAGGCAATATATCTAATATTTTTAATTGGATCGATCACCTGTCCGCCCGAGGCACCGCAGTGTTTTGAACACCCGCCCACACCTGCACGTTTTTTGCATAAGCGTAAAACGAGGCGACGTTTTTCCCGCTGCACAGACCCGGAGACGGCCGTACCCAATCGGACTGCGGCCGAGATGCCACACCATGGAACCGGGCTCCGATCCGGGTGAGCCAATCCAAACCAAATCAAAACGGTCGCCGAATGGAGGAAGGGCCCATGCGCCGCTCGCAGTCACTCGACGAAAGAAAACCGATACAGAACTCCGGCTACCGAATCTGGCTCTTCATGGCCTTCATCCTCATGGTTCTGGCAGGACGGGTCGTGCTGGGATGATGGCCGCCAACCGGCGCCGCATACCCCGGATTCGGTTGCCGTGCCCGCCGATCCGAAAATCAGCAACGCTTTGAATCGAAAACTTCGCCTGCGGCGACTCCGGGTGCCGAACGATACGGCTGCCGGCAACCACCGGCACTATTTTTTTCGCTCGGGTTCCGGCTCGGCATCCCCGCTCAGGCGTCGCACATTGCGGATGACCACCGGTGCTACCGGCACATTCTGGTGCATACCGGCATTTTTTGTCGGCACTCGAGCGATTTCATCAACAACCGCCATACCTTCCACCACCCGACCAAAGGCCGTGTATCCCCAGCCCTGCGTGTTTTTCGCGCGGTGATCCAGGTGCGGATTGTCCACCAGATTGATGAAAAACTGAGCCGTCGCACTGTGCGGCTCGCCGGTGCGCGCCATGGCTACGGTGCCACGTTCGTTCTTCAGTGCCCGGTCGGCCTCGTTTTGAACCGGAGCGCGGGTGGTTTTCTGGCTCATTCCCGGCGTGAAACCACCACCCTGGATCATGAAATCCGGTATAACCCGGTGAAAAATGGTGCCGTCGTAATATCCGGCCTCCACGTACTGCAGAAAATTGGATACAGTTTCCGGGGCTTTCAGCGGAAAGAGCTCCAGGACGATTCGCCCCATGGAAGTTTGCAGCTCGACCCGGGGATGCGCCTGATTTTGGGCTGGCTTTCCGGTGGCTACGCCGGCGGCAACGCCGATCATCAACATTGAAATAAATACGTTTTTCATAAAACCTCCTTTATTTCTGCAAAACCGGATCTATGTTTCCACTCTTTATTATGACCGATATGTGCCGGTGGCAAGCGGGCTGCTTGACCCCGGTATCAATGCCTGTTATGAAACGCTCGATAAAGGGGCTTTCGGAATGACAAGCCCCTTTCCCCGTTCGGTCGGAACCGATTTCAGCGCGATGGTCGATACGGGGCTGAACCGTGAAACCGGAGCTTCCAGGCTTTGTCCAACGAAGACAGCGATATCAAAAATTTCAAAGAACCGTCGCCTGCCAAAGAACTCCCGGAACGGTACGTGATCAAGGAAACCGGCACGGAGAAGGTGATTTCCTGCCTCGAGGCACCGAACCTGACCGTGCGGGTGGTTGCCGGCATGACGGTCTCGGGCGCGTCCGCAAAAAAAGCGCCGGCCGGCACGATTTATCTGGACGGCGCCGCCCAGAGCGAACCGTTCATGGATCACGAGCGCAAGGTTTACAACCTCGATCATCACGAGGGCTGTGTGCGGCCCTTTACCCTTTCCACCTGCGAGCAAGTCCTGGTCATGATCATGAAAGGCCTGGATCTGCGAGACCGGGAATGGAATATCTATGCCAACGAACCGGACCTGGATACGGTGCTGGCCATCTGGTTGATTTTCAATCACTTGCGCATTGCCCGCAAAGAATCCCTGCATGTACGCTTTCTGTATGCACTGGTCCGTTTGGAAGGGGTCATCGATGCACTCGGATTGGAATTGCGCGAGTTCAGCGGCTTGCCGACGGAACTGTTGCGCAAGGCCCAGCGGGTGATCGATTTTCTGCGACGGCGGGAAATCCGACTGAAAAAAGAAGGCTTGTGGCAGGAAACCGATTTCCAGGAATACACCGTCGGCGTTTTGCACCAGATCGACCGTATTCTATACAAAACCGGAGAGTTAACCGACTTTAAGGGCATTAAAGAACTGGCCCGGGTGGATCTCACCGACGACCGCATCGTAGCGGTTGTGGAGGCCGAATCGGGCATCTACGAGCTCGAAGCCCAGTTAAATCACCTATACGGCTCGCGCCTGGGGCTGGTGGCCCTGCGCAAATCCCCCCAAACCTACACCCTGCGTCGGATGGATTTGTTTATGCCCGGTGACCTGGAACCGGTCTATGAACGCCTGAATTTTCTGGATCCGGCCGTCCGCGGCAGTGCCAAAAGCGACCGCTGGGGCGGATCGGCCGATATCGGCGGCTCGCCGCGTGCCAGCGGCACACGCCTTTCTCCCCGCGAAATCGCCCACGCCTGTCGGCATGCCATGCAGAAAGCCGACATTCGCTCCCGGGTCCTGGGTTTCTTTAAACAGGCCGCAATGATCGCAGCCGTCGTCGCCGCCTGTGAAATTCTCCGCAAACTCTGGCCGGGCATCGCCGCACCCAATTACGGAATTTTCCAGTTTCCATCGTTCAGCGCCGACGTTTTGCTGCTGTTACTTTCCGCCGCGTTGCTGACATTTACGGCATTCCAGCGTCCCTGGCAGCACGGAATGACCTTCCCGGCCGGAAAGGACTGGTGGTCCATGCTGCCGGCGGTGATCCTGTTCGCCTGGATGGGCGGCATCGTGGTACCGCTCAATCCGCAAAATCCCCTGGAACAGCTGGCACACGGAGTCGTGGTACTGCCCCTGGCCACGGAAATTCTATTTCGCGGCGTCACACACGGAATCCTGGCCGGTGAACACCGCATTCAACACTCCGGCAGCAGCTGGTTTCTGTCCTGGCCAACCCTGGTTTCCAGCGTGCTCTACGCCCTGTTTGTCGGTTACCGCGCCTTTGCCACAGACGGCGACCTATCTTCGGTCCTCACCAACTGGGACAGCGGAAACATATTGGCTGCTTTTGCCTGCGGAACCGCTCTGGGAATGGCCCGGGAACGTTCCGACAGTCTTTACACCGCATGGTTGTTTCATGCGGCTGCCGCATTGTTCGTGCTGTTCATCCGCACCAACAGCTGAAGATATTGCTACCAGGAGTCTACATCCAGATCGGCCCCGTCGATTACCGCAACGATGTCGTGGCGCTTCAAATTGTCGCCGATGGCGCGGTATAGCTCTGCCAGGCCACGGTGGAAATCCACGGTGGCATTGGCAACGCGGATGCGGGCATCAATGAGTTTTTCCTGAAAGTCCAGTACGCGGAAGGTGTCGGACAATCCCATTTGAAGCCGCTGCATTTCCTGGGCCAGGGTTTTTTGCGCCAGGCGCTCAAACTCTTGTGCCACCGCGATGCGCTCCCGGCCTCTTTGAACCGAAACCAGGGCATTTTGCACCTCGGTTTCGATCTGCCCTTCGGTTCGCTGAATCTGCAAGGCGATCCGTCTTTTTTCCATGCGGCCCTGATTGTACCGAGCCTCGGCGGCCCGGTTTCCCAGCGGATAGGTGAATCGCAGCCCCACGGACCATTCGTACCCGTCCCCGCTGAGCATTCGATCCAATGAATCGGCGTAATCTCCTTCCAGAAGCGTGGGCCGCGTCGGATCGATGGGCGATCCCCGATCTCCGCCGGACAGCCCGTTGAGGCCGACCGCCGCGTTCATGTCGAGGCGCGGAAGGGTCTGGTTGCGGAGGAAATCCAGCCGAATGTCCTGATTGTCCAGATTTACCTGGATTCGCTGCAGTTCCATGCGCTGTTGCCGGGCGCGGGCCACGGCCGTTTCCGGGGTCGGATATTGCGTGTCGATCGCGTTCAAGGGTTCGGTGGCCAGACGCAAAGCGTGGAGCGGATCTCCCATGCGGATTTCCAGCAGGTCCTTGATCCGGTTTTCGGCGATTTCAACCTGCTGCAGCGCGGCGATAACCGCCTCCTGCCGACCCAGTTGCGCCGCCCGGGCTTCGTCGACCTCCGAAATGGAAACCATCCCCTGCTCGAATTTTTCGCGGTTGCCTTCCAACAACTCCCCGGCCAGCTCTTGGGATGAAATCCGCAGCCGCCAGATCGATTCGGCCAGAGCGAGCTCGTAATAGGCCTGTTCGACCTGTAATCCGACCTGGCGGGCACGTTCAAGATATCCCATTACCGCTTCCCGAACCCGATTGCGGGCGATCCGCATTTCGGTGGTGTTGATCGGTATGCCGAAATCCTTGAAAAGCGGCTGCGTCAGGTTCAACACCAGCATGTTGCGGTATTCGGGGGCCAGGGTGTTCACCAGGCTGTTGTCTTCAAAGCGGGAGCTCTCCAAGGAGAGCCGACTCTCGAGACCGGAAACGAACTTCTTACGGAGTCCCACCGAACCTCCGGTCTGCTGATTTTCGACGGTATCGCCCGGGACGAAAATGTTGCCGGTCAACCGTCGGCTGTCTCCGGAAAAAACCGAGGCCTCCAGGGCCGGATCGAAAGTGGACTCGCCGGCGGTGACATCCTCTCTGGAAATCGGCACCCGCAACTCATCGATTTTCAAGTCCAGATTCCGCTCGATTCCCAGTGCAATGGCATATCGAAGCGAGAGCGAATTCTCCGTGGACCCTTTCTTGTCCGGCGGTGCTTCGGCGGCGCAAAACGATGCGGCGATCAGCATTCCGGTCAAAGCGAGAACGACCAGCCAGCGGATGCGAAACCACATAGACGACCTCCTTGGAGCATGCTCTAGTAAAAAGTCCGAAATTTATTAAAATCGGTCATTCCCGCGAAGCAGACTGTGTCGCAGTTCGGCATCCCGGCCAAGTTCCGCGCCCTTTGCGAATTGTGACACAATCTGGAAGGCGGGAATCCAGAAATAATTGTAATAACCGTCTGATAAACTCGAGATCCCCGCCGCGGAGATGACAAACTGTTAAGCTGACTTTTTCCTAAGCTGAGCGTTTCAAATTTTCAAAATTCATTATTTTGTTTTCTATTCAGCGGCAAGACCCGGGTCAGCTGATGCGGTGACGGAACAACCAGGCGGCCGCCGCCAGGTTGACGATGCCGATCAGCGCCATGGGCCAAAACTGCTGCAGCATCAATATCAGGGGGGCATCTTCCAGGAACACCCCCCGGATTACCACCATGAAGTAGCGCAGGGGATTGAGCAGCGTGATTTTCTGAACCAGCCAGGGCATATTGGCAATCGGCGTGGTAAATCCCGAAAGAATCACGGCCGGGACCAGGAAGAGAAACGCACCCATCAAGCCCTGCTGCTGGGTCACCGCCAGCGAAGAAATCATCAGCCCGACCCCGATGGCCGACAGCAAGAAAAGAAACAAACCCGCATACAGAACCGCCAGATGCCCCCGCAACGGGATTTCGAACCAGAAAACCGCGATCAGAAGAATCACCGAAGCTTCGGCGATTCCGATGATAAAACCCGGCAGGGCCTTGCCCAGCAGGATTTCCACCGGCCGCAGGGGCGTCACCAGCAATTGATCGAAGGTACCCTGCTCGCGCTCGCGCGCCACGCTCAGGGCCGTGACCAGCAGGGTCACCACCAGGGTAAGCAGGCCGATGATGCCGGGCACAATGTACCACCTGCTTTCCAGATTCGGGTTGTACCAGGACCGGATCCGCAGCTGCGCCGGCGGCCCGGTACCGCCGTGATGCGCCAGCCATTCCAGGTTGAAGTCGGTGACAATGTCCCGCACGTAATTGAGCACGATCAGCGCCGTGTTGGAATTGCGCCCGTCTACGATGACCTGCAGCGGGGCACTGCCGAGGGTTTGCAAATCCCGGGTAAACGCGGGGCCGATATGCAGCACCATCAATACCCGGCGGCTGTCGATCCTTGCGGCGATATCGGCATCCCGGTCAATCGGTTTTTTTTCTTCGAAAGCCGGCGCCCCTTTGAAACGGGCGATCAAGTCCCGGGCTGCAGCACCGCCGTCCTGGTCGTATACGGCAAAAGGCACGTGATTGAGATCGTAGGTGGCCGCATATCCGAAAATCAGCAATTGCACCACCGGCGGAATCACGATGGTAAACCGGCTCTTTTTATCCTTCATCAGCGCCAGGAATTCTTTTTGCATCAATGCGAATATGCGGAGGAAGAACATGGTCTTTGAAGTTTGATTGGTTCGATTGGTTGAATTGCTAATCCAGCCGCTTGCGTGATTTTCTGCGGCTCAGACCCAGGAACACCACCGCCATGACCAGCAGGGCCAGGGCATTTGGCACAAACACCGACCAGACGTTACCGGCCAGAAACACCGTCTGCAGGATCGCCACGAAATAGCGCGCGGCGATCAGGTGGGTAATTCCCTGGACCACGGCCGGCATGCTGTCGATGTCGAAAAGAAACCCAGAGAGCAGAAACGCCGGCAGAAAGGTGACGATGATGGCCACCTGACCGGCGACGAACTGATTGCGGGCGGCACTGGAAATCAGCAAACCCATTCCCAGGGCCACCAGCAAAAAAAGGGCCGAGCCCAGGGTCAGCACCCAGATCGAACCGCGCAGGGGCACATCGAACACGAAAACGGCCATGACCACCGACAGGGCCATGCCGCCCATGCCCATGATGAAATAGGGGATCAATTTGCCCAGCAGGATTTCCCGGGCCGCCACCGGCGTGACCATCAGGGCCTCCATGGTGCCCCGCTCCCATTCCCGGGCCACCACCAGTGCGGTCAGCAGAGCACCGATCAGGGTCATGATGACGGCAATCAGCCCGGGTACCAGAAAATTGCGGCTGCGCACCTCGCTGTTGAACCACACGCGTTGCTGCACCGCTACGGGAAGCTGCAGTGACTGGCCCTGGCCGCGAAACCAGTGCTCCATCCAGACCAGCCAGGTGCCTTCCGCATAACCGGAAACCAGCCGGGCCGTGTTGGCATCGGTGCCGTTCAAAATCACCTGGGCCACAGCACCTTCGGGGCTGTGCAGGTCGCCGGCGAAATTTTCGCGCAGCCGGATGATCCCGTCCACCCGGTGATTCACCAGGGCGTCTTCGGCAGCGGCCATGTCAGGCATCTCCACCGGGTCAAAATACCGGCTGCTGCGAAAGGCCGCAGCGAAATCCACACTGGTCGAATCCGGATGTTCCATCACCAGCGCAATCGGCACGTTTTCGGCGTCCAGCGAAACCCCGTAACCGAACAACAACAGCAGCACCACCGGCATCAGAAAGGCAATGCCGATGCTGCTGGGATCCCGAACCACCTGTAGAAACTCCTTCTTCACCAGCCCCCGCAGGCGCATCCATCCCCCGCCGCGGGCGGATGTCTTTTGCCGCCGCCGACTCACGCAGCCTCCGCCGAATCGGATTCAATCAATGCAATGAAGGCCTCTTCCATGGTTTCCGGAGCGCGCTCGGCGGCACGGCCGGCCCTTTGCTTGATTTCCCTGGGCGTGCCCAGCGCCAGAATTTCTCCGGCGGCCATGATGGCCAGCCGATCGCAGTACTCGGCCTCCTCCATGAAGTGGGTGGTCACCAGCACGGTCACCCCGGCTTCGGCCAGGGCGTTGATCTGTCGCCAAAAGGCCCGCCGGGCTATGGGATCGACACCCGAGGTGGGCTCATCAAGAAACAGGATATCGGGCTGATGCATGAGGGCGGCGGCCAGGGCCAGCCGCTGTTTAAAGCCCAGGGGCAAATCTGCGCTGACCGCATCGGCCATTTCCTGCAATTCGAACAGCTCCAGGGCCCAGTCGATCTTTTTTTTGCGCACACTACCCGACAAACCGTAGGCACTGCTGAAAAACTTCAGATTCTGGCGGACGCTGAGGTTGCCGTAGAGAGAAAATTTCTGGGACATGTACCCGATTCGGGCCCGGGCCTTGGCGGCGGCCTTGCGAAGATCCCGGCCGGCCACGCGCAGGCGCCCCTCGCTGACCGGCAGCAGCCCGCAGAGCATTCGAAAGGTGGTGGTCTTGCCGGCACCGTTGGCGCCCAACAGGCCGAAGACCTCTCCGGGATAGACATCGAAGCTGATCCCTTTGACCGCATAGAAATCGCCGAAGCGACGCTTGATCCGGTCCACCTGAATCACCGGTTCGTCGGCGTCGGCCGGCTCGGCGCTCAGCTCGGTCAAACCGGCTTCATCGCCGCTTTCCCGTTGCTTTTCACTGCGTAGCATCACCACGTAGTTGTCTTCGAAACGGGGCGCCACCGGTTCGATCTGTGCATCTTCCACCCGGGGCAGCAGGGATGAAAGTTCGGGGCGATCGGTGCTTTCAAAAACCAGCCGTACGGCATCGCCCTGGATGACGGCGTCGGCAACCTGCTCACCGGCGGCCAGACGTGCCTGCAGGCGGCGCTTTTTGACCCCGGGTGCAGATACACGAAAGGTGCGGCCTTCCTGGCGCTTTCGGAATTCTTCCGGTGGTCCTTCACCGAGAATCCGGCCCTCGTGCAGCACCAGGACCGCGTCGCAGCGCTCGGCTTCGTCCAGATAGGCCGTGCTCAGCAGCACGGTCATGCCTTCGGAGGCCACCATGCGATCGACGATCGCCCACAACTCCCGGCGGGATACCGGATCCACTCCGACGGTGGGCTCGTCGAGCAGCAACAGGCGCGGAAAACGAACCAGGGTGCAGGCCAGTCCCAGCTTCTGCTTCATCCCTCCCGAAAGGCGGCCGGCCAGACGATCGGTAAAGGCCCCCAGATCGGTCATCTTCATCAATTCGGCAAACCGGTCCGCACGCTCTGCGGGCGGCACGCCCTGAAGATCGGCGTACAGGTCCAGGTTTTCCTGCACCGTCAGGTCTTCGTAAAGGCCGAAGCGCTGGGGCATGTATCCGACCGAGGTCTGCACGGTCAGCGGCGCTTGGCGGGCATCGATGTCCAGAACCGTGATATCGCCGTCATCGGGTTGCAGCAAACAGGCTGCCAGCCGCATCAGGGTGGTTTTCCCGGCGCCGTCCGGTCCGATCAGACCGGCCACCTGGCCGCGGGGGATTTGAAAAGAAACGCCATGCAAGGCTTGCAGGCGCCGTTTGGGCAAAGAAAATGACTTGGAAACTTCGCGAAACGCAAGGGCCGACTCCTCATTCGGTCGGCTGTGGTCGCCGCGCGGCTTCTGACCGGACCGGTTCATCCATCCTCCCCGCAAACGGCGCTCAACGGCTTTGCGTCACTGCGGCTCTGGTCGAGTGGAATCTCCACGGTCGCCGGCATACCGAGCCGAAGCTCGTTCTGCGGATTGCAGGCATATACGCGAACCTGGTATACCAACCGGGTCCGCAATTCAGGGGTTTCCACTGCCTTGGGGGTAAATTCGGCCGTGGGGGAAATGTAGCCGATCCAACCACGATATCGCTTTTCCGGGTATGAGTCGGTGCGGATGTGCGCCTCCATGCCCGGAAAAATTTTTCCCAGCTGCGGTTCCGGAATGTAGGTGCGGACCCACACCGGATCGGTCAGAGCCAGGGTCAGCACCGGGCGCTGGGGAAACGCCATGTCGCCTGGCTGCAGAATCCGATTGCGGATCACGCCGTGGGAAGGTGCCAGCAGGTCCGCATCGGCCAGGTTGCGTTTTGCCAGCACCAGCTCGGCTTCCAGCGCCCGAAGCCGGGAGCGTGCCGCGGCGATGTCTTCCTTTCGCGGTCCGGCC
>DAXETY010000016.1:0-10128 GCA_051155755.1 Desulfobacterales bacterium | reverse complement strand
TCTGATCAACTTCGGTAATCGGTGCATGCCTGAGGCGACAGCCTGCAGGAAAGCCGGATATGGGAAATCCATACGTCCGGTTTGACGAGGGGGAGGGTACTTCCCTCCCTACTCTACCGCCTGTCTGCGGTTCTATTATTCAGCTTGTTTTTAAATTCAGTTCAGGAATGAATATGAAAATCGGTACGATATCCATCGACAATCCGGCCGTGCTGGCGCCTTTGGCGGGAATCACCGACCTGCCGTTTCGGCGGTTGGCCAAGGAGGCCGGTTGCGGACTGGTTTACTCGGAAATGGTCAGCGCCAACGGACTGATCTACCGGCAGGCCAGAACATGGGAGCTGGTCGCCGTCGAAGACCGCGAACGGCCGGTGGCCGTGCAGATATTCGGGGCGGACCCGGCGGTGGTTGCAGAAGCCGGACGTCTGGTGGAGCAGGCCGGTGCCGACATTCTCGACATCAATTTCGGCTGTTCGGTGAAAAAAATCGTCAAAACCGGTTCCGGAGTCGCCCTGATGCAGGACGCATCCCGGGCAGCCTCGCTGCTGGCCGCGGTACGCAGGGCGGTGCGCCTGCCCCTGACCATCAAAATCCGGAGCGGCTGGGAGCCCTCGGGGGCTCAGGCCCTGGATATCGCCCGCATCGCCGTGGATTGCGGGGTCGATGCCATCGCGGTGCATCCCCGAACCGCCTCCCAGGGGTTTCGCGGTCGGGCGGATTGGTCGCTCATCGCAAAAATCAAGGAAACCGTCCCCGTACCGGTGATCGGCAACGGAGACGTGATCACCGCCGAGGATGCATGCCGGCTGCAGCGCCAAACAAACTGTGACGCCGTGATGATCGGCCGCATGGCCATCGGCAATCCCTGGATTTTTTCCCAATTTCTGGCGAAGATCGAGAATCGAAAATCGCCGTCGGTCTCCATCGATGACCGCTTCCGCATCATTCGAAATTATGTGCGTGCTATGATCGACCACTACGGTGAAGTCAGGGCCTGCCGCATGCTGCGCAGCCGCCTGGGGTGGTTTGTAAGGGCCATGCCGGAAAGCAGTCGTTTTCGATCCGAAATCCGCCACCTGGATTCCGAAGGCGAGACCATGGAACGCATTGAAGACTTCCATTGCCGGGTGATAGAATATGGGCAGCGTCATTCCATCGGCGCGGAAATCGAACCGCAGGCCGGCGCAGACAAATCGCAGACAAAGAAATTTTTGCCCGGACAACTCCAGTGAAATGCGCTTCGAATTTCACGGAGCATGCCTGCCCGGGCAAAAGCCGGCTCAATGCAAAACCGAAAATGAGCGTTTCAAATTTTCAAACCACTCGCTACTTGGCGCGCACCACCTGTCCCGGCCGGAATTCCGACCCCGAAACGACCGCCGCGCGCGACACGCGTGCGTCGACCACTGTGACCCGCGCTTCTCCGATCTTGGGCCCCGGGAGAATATAGCGGCGGGCGCCGGCGGCTTGGACGACTTCTGAGCTGTCGAAAATCTCGAGCAAAACGCCGGTCTGCAGTTCGGCCTCCGCACCGGCTGCGATCAACAGTTCTCCACCTTCCACCAGCAGCACGTAGCTTTTCCAGGACCGCTCTTTGATCGTCCGGCAGACGGCTTCTGCGATCTCCTCGGCAATGTCGTCCAGGGTTTCTTCGAAGTAATAAAGCTCCACCTGGTTGCGGGCGTTGATCATATCCACGTCGAAGCGGTCGATTTCCACGCGTCGGTTCACCGTGTGGCTCAACAGCTTGGAAGCGGTCTCCGAATCCAACAACTCCACCCGCACCTCCACCTGCACATAGTACTGCAGCTTTTTGAACCACCAGAAGCCCTCTTCCTGTTCATCCACGGAAACACTGCTGAGCGTACTTATCATAAGGGCGTTCAGCCCCCACCGTCTGCCAACCATTGCCAGTTCAAAGTTGTCGAAGGAACCGTCCTCCAACCGCGGTATTTCGGACACGGAAATCGGAAATTCCGGGTCCGAAGGATCCTGGAATCGCACCGACGGGCACTCGGCCTGCAGGCGATCGATCGCGGTCTGCTGCAGAATCCGACCACTGCGGGGATCGACATAACCGCTCTGCACCTGGAACGGCAGGATCGCGACCTTTTTGGTGAATCCGCCTTCGGCGGTAAACGGTATCGGTATCGGCAAGGTACGGCCGCCGCCGGCACAACCGGCAGCCAGCAGCAATCCGAGCAAAGCCGCCGCCCAGCGGAAGAGCGGACCTGAGACTGGGTTGGGTTGCGTTTCGTCTCGCATAAACTTCCAGGCAAATTGGTTTGTCGAGCGGATTGCGCCTGCGGCCTCTGCGGCCGCCCGCTTCCGCCGCAGGCATTCACAAAAACATGTGACCGGCCGTTTGCCCTGTTGCCGTTGGGCCGCGGCAATCGCTCGAATTCGGTTGGCGGATTGGTCGGTCCACGACCCCGGGAAACGGCCTTGAAATCGCAGCGCGTTTCGTTTACTACACGGATCCGTCCCCGAATGTCAATGCAGGAAGACCGCGATGGCCGGGGCCGCAACTCCAATGGAACCAACAAGGGGAAGCTGCGCCTTCGGCCGATGCCGGTTGAATTTGTGATTCGGGTTAACCGCTTGCTAAGGAGGGAATATACATGGCGTCCATGGAAGAGCAGATTCTAAGGGCCTCCAAGGAAATCGTGGTGAAATTCATCGAAACCGGCCGGGTTTCTCCGGCAGCCTTCAGCAATACGTTCCGAAACATTTATCAAACCATCGAAGAGACGGTCGGTAAAGCCGATGCTCAGGGGGAAACGGCGGAAGAGGAACCCTGACTATTCCACCACCCATACCGTGCAGTCCCGGGCGTGATTGACGATTTTGCTGGAGATACTGCCGAACAGAAATTCCTCGCTGCGCGAAAGGCCCTGACGGCCCACCACAATGGTGCTGTATTCGAGCTGATCGCGCTCCTGTAAAATACACTTGGCCATGGAGGGGCAGAAACGCATGGTGATGCGCACCGTAACCCGGTCCTCGGCAAAACCGGCATCGATCAGCCTGCGCCGGTAGTTTTCCATGCGGTTGTCCATTTTTTCCCGGTACTGCTCCAGCCAGCGCTCTTTTTCCTCTTCCGTGCGGAAATAGTCCTCCTCCGGTTCCGGGATGACGTGCAGCAGGGTAATCCGGAAGTCTTCCAACCCGCCCAAAAGCTGGGCCACGTAATCCACCGCCCGGGACGCATTTTCGGATTCATCGACGGATATCAGGATGTTGCGATTGAACTCCGGACCTGTGTCGTTCATTTCGGTCCACCTTTCCCTGTTAAAGGTCTGCGATTGCTTCGTTTAAGTCTTCGAGCAATTCGTCCGTGGTTTCATAATAGCGCCGGGCACCCGCAGAAAAGTGCAAGAGCACCTGATTCAACCTGTCCGGGACATAAGGAAAAATTTTGGCCAGATTGGCCACCCGGTTGTGAAAAACGATGTTGAGATCTTCCTGGTACAAACGCTGCAACGCCGGGTGCTCCTGCTGCTTGAGATCGTGCAGTCGGACATCGCCCTGACCGACGATGTAGATCAAAACGTTGCCCAGGCCGAACAAATCGTAGCCGTAAATGTTTTCACGGTGACGATAGTTGTAGTCGAAATCGATCCAGCGGTAGTTCCCGTTTTCGCGATCGATCAGAATGTGATCCCTGCGGATATCGCCGTGCTTTTCACCGTGCTCGTGCAAAAACCGAATGCCTTCCACGCAGGCCAGATAGCCCTTTAGAATTTCGGGCATTTTCTCGTGAAAATACCGCTGATGGTCCAGGTTTTGGTCCTCCACGACTGCGGTGAGCGTTCGGCCGCGGATGTAATCGACAACCCGCACCAGGTTTCGCTTACTGTCTTCGACCGCATAGCCATGCATGAAATTCGGACGTTTTTCGACCAGTTTCAGGATGCGGGCTTCTTTTTTGGGACTGCGAAAACACTCGAATTCGATATCACCGATGCGGCTCATGAACTTTTCATGGAATACGAGCTTGATGATTTTCATCTGCTCATCGTCCAGTGAAATCGCCCGTTTGACCCAATGTTTGACTTCGTCATCCAGCCCGAAACGACCTTCCTTGGCGTTGTTGCGGACCAGAAACGGACGCCCGTCGAGCACAACGATATCGTTGAATCCCACGTCGAAAAATTCGGTGGTGTCGGTGACAATCCGAAGGGATTGATCCTCGGTCAGGTTCGGCATCCAGCGCGCCGCCCGCGATCGGATTTCCTGTCGGTCGAAATTCGGCTGATCCATATGCATTTCAACATTCGGAGTTCAACGTTTAAGGCTCAGGGGAACCGCAGACAGTCGCAGACAAGCGCAGACCTGATCTATTTTTGCCCGGACGACCTGTCCGGGCAAAAGCCTGCTCAGTGCAGAAGATCATTTGCAATTTATACCCCCCTGCCGTGGCATAATCCTTAACCGGCAAAACAACGACTGTTTTTTGCACTTTCTGCTTAAGCACTAGTGCGCTTCGGCCCAGTTACTGCCCACCGCCACATTCACCTTCAACGGCACTTTCAGCTGCCAGATGCCCTCCATGGTCGATCGAACCAGGTCCCGGGCCTCCGCCAGTTCCGCGGGGGGCACTTCGAATAACAGCTCGTCGTGAACGGAAAGCAGCATGACGGTTTTCATCCCCCGGCGCTGCAGTTCGGCATCCGCTCGAATCATGGCGATCTTGATCAGATCGGCGGCCGTGCCCTGAATGGGGGTGTTGATGGCCGTGCGTTCGGCAAACTGCCGCATGACGCTGTTGGAACTTTGAATGTCGGGCAGCAAACGGATGCGTCCCTGCAGCGTCGCAATGCGGCGATCCCTTCGCGCCGTTGCGATGGTCTCGTCGATATAGCGCTGCACCCCCCGGTATCGTTCAAAATAGTTGTCAATATAGACTTTGGCCATTTTCTGGCTGATATCAAGCTGCTTGGACAGGCCGAAAGGGCTCATGCCGTAAACGATGCCGAAATTAATGGCCTTGGCCTGCCGCCGCAGCTCCGGGGTTACGGCCTCCGGTGCGACCTGAAACACTTCTGCGGCGGTGCGGGTGTGTATGTCCTCGTCGTTTTCGAAGGCCTCGATCAGAATGCGATCGTCGGAAACGTGCGCCAGGATGCGCAGCTCCACCTGAGAGTAGTCGGCCGAAAGCATTCGCCAGCCGGCGGCCGGCACGAAGGCACTGCGTATCTTCCGTCCCTCCTCGGTGCGGATCGGAATGTTCTGCAGGTTCGGCTCCGAGCTGCTCAGCCGTCCGGTGGCCGTTACGGTCTGGTTGAAGGAGGTGTGAATGCGGCCGGTTTCCGGGTGAATGAGCTGCATCAGCGCATCCGAATAGGTGGACTTGAGCTTGCTCAGTGTGCGGTGCTCCAGGATCAAGGCCGGCAGTTCGTGCCGGCGGGCCAGAACCGTAAGCACGTCCACGTCGGTGGAGTAGCCGGTTTTCTTGCGGGTTTTTTTCTGGGTCGGCAACTGCAGCTTTTCAAAGAGAATCCGTCCCAGCTGCTGGGAGGAGTTGATGTTGAAAGTTTCGCCGGCCAACGCGTATATGGCGGCTTCGAGCTGCTCGAGACGGTGTTCGAAGTCCTTGGACAGGCCGCGGAGCTTGTCCGGATCCACCGCCACGCCGTGGCGCTCCATCCGCATCAACACGGGCACCAGCGGCATTTCCACCGTTTGAAACAGCTGCGTAAGCCCGATTTTCTCCATCTCTTGTTCCAGGACCGCCCGGGCCTGCAGGGTAATGTCGGCATCCTCGCAGGCATAGGGCACCGCCCTGGAAAGCGGCACCTGGTCGAAGGTGCCGCCGCCCTTGCCCACCACCTCTGCGTAAGTGGTGGTTTTGTGATTCAGAAAATCCAGCGCGATCTGGTCCAGGTTGTGGGCCCGCTTGGACGGATTGATCAGGTAGGAGGCCAGCATGGTGTCGAATTCGACCCCGGCCAGCTCGATTCCGTGGCGCGACAGTACCAGCCAGTCGTACTTGATGTTCTGTCCGGTCTTGCGGATCGAATCGTCCTGCAGAATGCCGCGCAGGGACTCCAGGGCCGCCTCCAGCGGGATCTGCCCGGCGGCATCCGCACCGACATGTGCGCAGGGGACGTAAAAAGCCTCATCGGCCTGCAGGGCAAAGGAAAGGCCGACCAACCGGGCGCGCATGGGGTCTTCGGATGTGGTCTCGGTGTCCAGCGACACGTGCCCGGTGGAACGGATGCGCTCGATCAGGGCATCCAGGTCGGAGAGATTCAGCACAGCGGCGTAATGCTTGGGGCGGCGGTTTCCGGAGCGGCCGAAGGACTGCTGAAGCTGCCGGAATTCGAGTTCCTGGAAGAGGCTGGACAGTTTGCGCCGGTCCGGCTCGCCCACCTGAAAACGGTCTGCATCGAATTCAACCGGGGACTCGATTTCGATGCGAGCCAGGTCGCGGCTTAAAAAGGCCTGATCACGGTATTCGATCAGGTTCTGTTTCTGCTTTTTGCCGGAGACGGCATCCAGCTGCCCGTAGAGCGCATCCATGCTGCCGAAATCCTGGATCAATTTCAGCGCGGTTTTCATGCCGATGCCCGGCACGCCGGGGATGTTGTCGGACGTGTCGCCGCAGAGGCCCATGACATCCACCATCTGTTCCGGGGTCACGCCGAATTTGTTTCGCACGCCTTCGAGATCGAGCGTCTCGTCTTTCATCGGGTCCCAGAGAGTGGTATTCTCGGACACCAGTTGAACGAAATCCTTGTCGCCGGTCACCATCACCACGGAAAACCCATGGGCTTCCCCCTCCCGGGCCAGGGTTCCGATCAGGTCGTCGGCCTCGTAGCCCTGCTTTTCGATGCACGGAATCCGGAAACCCTCCACCACCTCCTTGATCCTGGGTATCTGCACGATCAGGTCTTCGGGAGCCGGAGGCCGATTGGCCTTGTATTGGTCGTATATCCGGTGCCGAAAGGTGGGCCCCTTGGCATCGAACAGGACCACGGCGTATTGCGGAGACTTTTCCTCCATCATCTTGATCAGGATGCGGGTGAAGCCGAACACCGCGTTGGTGGGCATGCCCTTGGAGTTGGAAAGGCCGCGGATGGCGTGATAAGCCCGGTGCACGTAGGCGCTTCCGTCGATCAGGTAGAGGGTTTTTGAAGTTGTCATTGGCTCAGGTCGGGTTGCGGGTTGCGAGTTACGCGTTCGAGTTGCGGGTTGTAAACCAACTGATGTTGCAATCAATCCATATCACCGCGTGGAAAAAACAACAAGCCGGCAAAGCGCTGTGGCGGCGACGGATACAGAACGTAGATCGTCATTGCCCGACCTTGACCGTACCGGTAACAAAGGATTAGGATTTCGAGATGAAAAATGACTTGAAAAGAGGCGGGGTCCGCCGACGGGCCAAAAGAAAACCGCCGTTTGACTGTCACTGCTGCCGGGAGACGTTTCCGTTTGCCTGGCGCTGTCGCAAGTGCGGATTTACGATCTGCCAGAGCTGCCTGCAGGAGAATTTCTGGGGCATGTCATGCAACGGGATCATCTGGCAGTGCCCGGACTGCGGCGAGTGGAACGGTCTCGGCAACCAGTGAGATGCCGCAGACCGATGCCGCGGGGAAATGGTCCGCCCGGCGAACTGGACGCCCCCACCGGAATGATCCGCGGTGTCGGCGGTAAAAAAAGAACCTTTCCGACGGCGACCTTTCAGGGTGATGATGGAAGGTCTGAAGGTTGGATCGGCGCCATCCATTCCGGGCGCGGCGGGCGCTCGTCGCTGCCGAGTTTTTCTTTCCAACGGGCGTCGGTCATCGTTTCCCCGGTCTTCACCGGGTAAAACGGCAGAACGGCACCCCGGCACAATATCTGCCGTCCCCGGAAAGGATACCGCACCAACAGCTCGCGGGGACGGCCGATGCCCATGCGGAGCGATTCGTCCGGACCAGGTGCGGCCGCAATCCGCGGCACGTCGTCCCGCGGCTTTTGTAAACTGGTGCCGCCATAGCCCAGGATCGATGCCAGCCGAAGGCCGAAGTCGGCCAGCAGATAGTTTTCTTTTTCGGCAAAGGCCACACCACGAAGCTGTTTATGGGCAATAATCTCGATCCGGCGGCAGATGCGCAGCAGGCTCTGCCAGCGCAGACGCAGGTCGATGTTGAGTTCGACGACAAGCGATTGGAAAGCCGGATCTTCGCGATAATCCCCGCGACGAATCGATTCAGCCAGGTTTCGGGCCACCGCTTCCAGCTCCAGGTCGAAAGCCGGATCATCGGCGGAGACGTTTTCGATTCCTTCCAGCACGGCCAGCGCCATTTGCGCGCTGTTGACGACGAATGATTCACCGGCCGAACTCGCCCCGGATCGGCTTTGCGTGACATTGCGACCTGCGGCAATCCAATCGGCGAAGCGTTCCAGGTTTTCCGCCAGGACTCTTTCCGGTTCGACAAAGATCTCACAGTGGTCGAAAAGCCGGACCGCCTCCCCAACGGTATCTCCCAGTTGCGCGAAAAAATCCGGTTCCGGTTCCACCAGCCCGGACTCCAGGACCATTCCGCTGTAGAATTCCCCCGGTGCACCGAAATGGTGCAACTGCGGACGCGCCTGGCTCCCTTGCATCTGCACCCATGCGGCCAGCACCGTGTTGCAGCTTTTTGCCCGCCAGCCCCCGCCGCTGAAAACTGCGGGCGCATCCGGCTCGGGTGCATCCAGCAGGGCGGCCAGCGATTGAAAATAGGAGCCCGCAAGCCCCGGGCCAAACGCTGCAATGGGGTTTTCTTCCGGCGCGGCCTCGCCCGGGCTGGAGCGCTGCCGTGCCCAGTCGGAACCCAGACGCGCACAAAACCCCAGCCCGTCTTGCGGCAAGCCGCCGAAATCCGCCTGCAAGGTTCGATGCCGCATCCATCTCGAATCCGTAAAGCGGTCGGGCGTGAGGATCCAAAACGCCGAGGTTCGAAGTCCCGATTGTCCGGTCTGCCCTTGTTGAAGCTGCGGGTTCTGGATCACCTCCAGATAGTCGCGCACGGCGTCGAGGCTGCCGGGGCGGTCACGGATGATTCGGGCGGCCAGAAGCAGGTCGTTTTCACCCTGCGCACCCAACAGCTCGCGGTAGCACCGCAGGTAGCGCTCGATCCCGTATCGCCGGGCCGGTTCTTCAATGGTGGCCAACGCTTTGCCGAGCAGTAAGATGGCCATCAGTTCTTCATCCCGGTCGGTTCGAAACGGTGCGGTCTGGAGCCAGCGCCGGGCGAGAAAATAGCGATACAGGGGTTCGGTTTGGCGGTAAAATCCGGTGGGCTGAAAAAATGCAGGCTCGATCGGGATCGGCGGCAGGCCCTCCACAGCGTTCAGGTGGGCGCGTTCGCCGCCCCGAATGGCCGCCACCAGCGCCGCCACCTTCGGCTCCAGAGCGGATTCCAGGCCGACGGGTTCCTCATCCAGCAGGCGCAGTGCAACCGCCAGGACCACGCGGGCATATTGCCAGGCGGAGGCCTTCAACTTCAAAAACGCTCTCTGATGCTTGTCCACGCCGTCTTGCGGAGACGGTTTTTCATTGGAAACGGTGCCGTACCAAAGCACCTTGAGCACTTCGGGAAGACGGTCGGCATTGACGATTTCGTATCGCCCCAGCGTTTCGTCCATCAGCACGTGAAATGTGTGCAGCAATGCGTCGGTGCTGACGAACACGGGCAGGTCCATGTGCAGATACGGCTCGAAAATCTGGCGATAGGCAGTGGCGGTTATGACAAACCCCTGCCGCTCAAGGATTTGCGCTGTCTGGGCGTTCATCCCGGAAACGGCTTGCGCCTGGGCCGACACCGGTGCGGCAAGCAGGACCATCCCGATCGACAGCGCCAGCCATAATCGCAAATCAATAAATTTCACGAAAAATCTCTTTCCGATCCGAATGGATCGTTGTTCGCCTCCGACAGGGTTCGCGCCGGCACCGTAAAAAGATTCACCGCAGAGACGCGGAGCACGCAGAGGCAGACCCCTTTTCGAATGCCGCTGAGAGGGCGGCATTCGAAAACCTTGTGCTTGCCAATGCGCCTTATGATTTCATTGTGATATAGATTTGAATGCCGTCAGAGCAGGTAAATTTGATGGAATCGTAAAAAGTCGGCTCCAGCAGTGTGTCATCCCCGCGCAGGC
>DAXETY010000015.1:0-4058 GCA_051155755.1 Desulfobacterales bacterium | reverse complement strand
TTAACGCCGAGGCCGCTGCCGAAGAGAAGGAATCGGTGGAAAAGAGCATTGCGGATTTGAGGGCTGAACGGCAGAAGCGCACCGGACGACGAACCTGCGACTGAGCGTTGCATCTTGCGCAAAGATTCGGACCACTGTGGGGTATTCCTCTGGGCAGCGGTCAACACCATGGTTAACAGTTGCTCGCCTTGTACCGCTCGGTGGCCTTACCCACGAAAATCGGAAACATGATGAGACCTGGGACCATACTTACGAACGTATTGATTTTTTTGGCGGTGTTGCTTGCTTCAACTGTTGAGGCGGCAGATCGGACTCAATCCCTCGCAGAATTGTCAGTGTTGGACTCAAAACTAGTCCCCCCTGAGGAATACAGGGAAGCTGCTGCCTTTGCTGCGCACGGAAACGAACCACTGAATATCGTACTCAAGCTTGTGGGAAAGTTTGAAGGGGCGATTCAGCACATGATTCAGGTCAACGAAGGCAGCGAATCGCCTTCGGCCTGTCGCATCACGGTTATTAGGGACGGGCTGATGGATGATTCGGTGAGAGGCGAAAGATGGGACATTGCTTTGGAAAAAACGGCGGAAAATGTTTGGAGCATTCGGGAAGTCCGTCGGTCCTGGCGTTGTTGGCGTGGAGAGCAGACAGACCGGTTTGCGACAAATTTATGCCCGTAATTCGTTTGATTCATGGTTGGAATCCCGCTGGAAAACATGCGTCGATTTATGCAGCCATGCGGGTGATTTGCGGCGGCTCACGGAAAATTGTATCGACCTCGGAAAACACGGTGCAATATTTCAAAGTACAGCGAGTCAGACTGCCAAAGGAGGGATCATGAACCCTGTTCGATTGTATTCGGTGGCGGCATTCCTGCTGCTTTTCATCGCAGCAGCAGCGGTTCCGGCCGGGGCCGGTCCGTCTTCCGGCAACTCTGCCGCCACAGACGTGTCTGCAGCCCCGGAAGCGGGAGGCCCGCGTAACTGGCAGGTCACCGGCGTTTCCGGCGCGCTCAACTTGCGGGCGCAGCCGACCACCGCAGCAAAAATCATCACCCGCTACCCGGCCGGCACAATCCTCGACAACCTGGGCTGCCGGCGCGCCGATGACCGAATCTGGTGCGATGTCCAGCAACTCGGCGGCGGCCCCCGCGGCTACGTGGCGGCCGAATTTCTCAGACCTGTCGTCTCGCCCGACGGATCCGTGGCAACAGGACCGGACACCTCGGCCTTGCGCGCAGGTCAGCGCGATTTCGATGCAACCGGACAGGTACCTTGTGCCCAGTATCCCGGCCAGCCCATGACGGAATGCGAATTCGGGGTCGCCCGTGCCGGCGGCGGTTACGCAACCGTTGTTATTACAAAGCCCGACGGGCGTACCCGGTCGATCTATTTCCGCATCGGCAAGCCGATCGGCGCCGACACCAGCCAGGCGGACGGCTACCCCGAATTCAGCGCGACCCGGGAAAACGATCTGCACCTGATCCGTATCGGTGACGAACGCTACGAAATTCCGGACGCCGTCGTTGTGGGCGGCTGATATCCAATTCTACGGGTAGGCACCCATGGCACTGCTCGCTTCGTTACTGGTCGGCAAGCCACTGAACATATTGCCCGTAGCCGTATTTTTTTCCGCCGGATTTCTCGGCCTGCGTTTCACGACACTGGGCATGGCGCGGCATCCCCGTGCGCTGGTTATTCCGTCTGTCGCCTGGGCACTTTATGCAGCCTGGGAATGGCTGGTTCAGATCAAGACGCCGGAAGCGAATATTCGCGTTGATCTGATGCTGACCTGGCCGGTGGTATTGATCATCTCGATCTGGTTTGCGATCAAAGCCTTCCGGCAGGTCAAGACCTGACTTCTCTTGCGGCGATGATCACAAAAAACGATCCATGAATCCTATTGGATGTTCAGAAAAAGGTTCACCTGGCCGTAATTGCCCCCGGTTGCATCCAAGATTCGGACATCTCTGAATTCAATACGCGCTGCAGCGATTTTGCCCTGCTGTATCAAGTGGTCCCTGACTTGCTCGGCCCGACTTTCGGCGAGCTGCTCCAGTTGCAATTCGTCGATGACTGGGTTTTTGGCCGCATCGCCCTGCCCTGCAACGGTAGCTTGCCGACCGGTGCGCAGGGTTGTTTCCATCGCCTGTTCACCTGAGATAGCGGTCCCGTCTTTCTGACGATCGGCAGTGCCTTCGACAGCCAGTTTCAAAGATTTCTTTTCGTTTAAAAACCTGGCCAACGCATTTAGTTTACGAGTCGACCGCGGATTTAATGCCGCAAGGCCCGCTTCGAACTCGATCAACCCCAGCTCCTCCCCCTTGAAACCATCGAGTTCCGGCAGGGTGGAGAACGGTGCGCTGCTTGCGTCATCGATCGGTTTGGTTAACGCATTCGCAAGGGCCGAGCCGACGTTAAAGTGGGGATCACTCAGGTTGCCCGCGACCGGCACATCGAGTTCGATGCGACCATCGAGGCCTTTTAACAACGCGACTCCGAGGGCGATCGGCAGATTCGGGGCATCCGGGCTGTCAATCTTTTCTCCCAATTCCAACTGGTCGATCTCGATTCGATTTTTGCCTTTGATGGTTTTCTGGTCGACAGCATACTGCAAATTCAGATTTAATTTCCCCTGATCGATTTTGTATCCGATGTACTTGGCAGAATAGGAAGAAACCGGTTGAAGTTCAAAACCACTTAGTGCCAGATCAACCAGGGTATATTGCATTGCATTCAAGGGATTGATCGTTCCGGCAATATCAAGCGCAGCCGATCGATCGACAAGGCCTTCGATCTTGAAATCCGCAAGCTCCGAAGGATCGGATGATAATCCCCGAACGGATACCTTGCGGATGCCGAGTTGCGTGGTGTAGTGCGGCGTTATGGATTCATCCATAAAATCTGCAGAAAAGTCATGGAGCTGAATCATGTCAACCGACATGGGCATGGGGCCCTTGAATTGCGCGATTAGCATGTCGGCCAATCGTTGCAGCAGGTTTTCCTCACCGTTCACAGCCTCTTTGTTAACCGGCGAAAAGCTTTGAACGACATTGACAGCGCCGTTCGGATCGACGGTGATGCGAGCGTATGGTTTGTGGATTGAAACCTCAGTTGCGTGCAGGCGGTTGGGCTTGAGTTCTAAAACGATTCCGTCGGCTTCCAGGCGTTCCAGTTTAAGAAAATCTTGCGGCTGAAGACGATCGTTGATCGCAAGGCCGTCCAAACTCAAGTCGCCTTCATAGCGAATTTGCGGTTGTCCATCGTTGCCGTCGAATAATATCTTGCCTTCAGCGCTGGCGGTGCCCGACTCGATTTGTGCGTTTACAGCAGCATCGACATAAGGTTGGAAGGATTTCAAAGCGATTTTGTCCGACACGATGGTCATATCCGCCGTCGGAGGGTTGATACCGGCACTGCCGCTTACCTGAACCGCACCGGTCTGGTTGATTCGAAGCGCGATGGTGGCCGCGGCCGTTGCGTCTTTTTGGTTGCTAAGATCGTCAATCGTTACCGCGATGTCATCCAAAGTAATCCGTCCCGGTTCAGGCAGCGTCCTGTCTTCAACCGCAACGCCCCAGCCGGCTACTTCCACTTTCTGGATGGAAGCATACCAGGGCCGACCTGCCGTCGATGGTTCCCCAGCGGAGCCGGGTTTTTCCTTCCCTTGTAACTTTTCCAGATCCGAAAGCAGTAAATCCAGCGGCATAAAGGATCCATCCGCTCCGAGCCATGCCAGTAGCCTGGCGTCTGCGGAAGAAACTCTGTCAACCCGGATTTCCCGGCGCTTTAAATCCGCTTCGATTCCTTCCACCGAGAAGGCCGGCAAAGAAAGCAGCACCGGCTCTTTGTCTTTTCCCGTTACCTGTAGATCGCTGAACTCAAACCGGCCGTTTTGCAGTCCGGCCTCGAGCATTCCTTCGACGAGTTCCAGTTTATAATCGCCGGTCATGCCGGCGGTGCCATTCAGAACCTGGAAACACAGCCGGTCTTCGACGTGCCGCCAAAGCTGGGGCAGTTCGGTGCCCTGTACTGTGAAGTCCCCTTGGATCCGCACCGGAT
>DAXETY010000014.1:0-11793 GCA_051155755.1 Desulfobacterales bacterium | reverse complement strand
GTGACCAAGCTCGAAATGGGGTAAAGCCGGTATTTCCGAACATCCGGGCGAAAAAATCCGCATGCTTGCGAGCAGACAGCCACCGCTCCCCGGACTTCTGCGGTCTACATGCTACATGGCAGGACACTACGACCCCCAGGGCCGAACGCAGCCGGTCGGCCGGGAAAGGAACACGCCGTGAAAATTTTGTTTGCCGCTTCCGAAAACGGGGCCCTGGAAAACGGCAAGGTGGGGGGCATCGCCGATGTCGTCGGCCAGCTGCCGGCGGCGCTGGCCGAGCGAAATTGCCGGGTGATCGTAGTGGTTCCGTCCCACGGGTTTTTGCACCGGGCACCCGGGGCACTCCGACAGCACATCGTCTCGTTTTTGTTTCGCGGATTTCTGCATCACGCTGAAATTTACGAGGTTCCCTCCCGCCGTCCCCACCCCGCAGTGACCCAGATTGTGATTCATCATCCCATGCTGTCGTCCCTGGATCCGGCAACCCGGACCTATTCGATTTACCTGCACGATCCGGACGAACGGCCGTTTTTCCGGGATGCCACCCGTTTTGCATTCTTCTCCAAGGCCGTGGCGGCCGCAATTTCCCAGGGCCTTTGGGAGGATATCGACTGTCTGCACCTGCACGACTGGCATGCGGCCGGAGTCGCCCTGCTGCGCCGCTTTCACCCCGAGCACGCCGATCTGAAACGAATCCGGACGGTGTTCACCATTCACAATCTCGCTTTTCAGGGTGTGCGACCGCTGCGTGGTGACGAATCGTCGCTGGAGACCTGGTTTCCGGAAATGGAATATGCGCTGCCGCTGGTGTCAGACCCGCGCTGGCCCAATACGTTCAATCCTGTGGCAGCGGCCATCCGTCTTTGCGACGGGGTTCACACCGTTTCGCCGTCCTACGCACAGGAAATTCAGCAGCCGAGCCGCAAACCGGTGTTTTACGGCGGTGAAGGTCTCGAAGCCGATATTGCCGATGCCGCAAGAGAGGGGCGGCTGGCCGGGATTTTGAACGGTTGTGAATATCCGCCGGAAGCGTCGGTCCGGCGACCGGGGTTTTTCGACTTGCTGGATTTGTTTCGATCCCGGACCATTCGCTGGTCGGGCGCCGGTGAACCGCTGGCGGCTTCACAGTTTATCGCCTATGCCCGCCTCACGGAGCTGGGCCGTCGCTCCGAGGCCCCCGCAACGCTGTTGACGGCCGTCAGCCGGGTGGGAGAACAGAAATTGCTGCTGCTGCGGGAACCGGGCACCGGCGGGAAAAGCGGCCTGACAGCCGTGCTGGAAGCCCTCGGACCGGAGGGATGTTTTGTCCTGCTGGGAACCGGCGACCGGGACTACGAGCAATTTCTGGCTTCCACGAGCGCTCGGCATGCCAATTTTGTTTTCCTGAACGGCTATTCGGATGCCTGCGCGCGGGTCCTGTATGCCGCCGGCGATCTTTTTCTGATGCCCAGTTCCTTCGAACCGTGCGGACTGGGTCAGATGCTGGCCATGCGCGACGGTCAGCCCTGCCTGGTGCATGCCGTGGGCGGCCTGAAGGACACGGTGCGCCATCATCACAACGGTTTTGTGTTTCAGGGACAGACGCTCGAAGCGCAGGTGGACCAACTGGCGGCGACGCTGCAAAATGCCTTGAAACTCAAACTCGAAAAACCGGACCGCTGGCGGAAAATTTGCGCCAATGCCGCCGCCACGCGCTATCGCTGGAGCGACCTCGTCGAAGCCTACCTGGAGAAGCTGTATCGCCGAAGCGATGCGCCCCCGGGGCATTCCCCGGGGACTGGGACGTGAACAGGGTACTTTTTTCGAATCTGTCAGGAATTGATGAACTCGTAAAAATTCGAAATTTATATAAAATCTGTCATTCCCGCGCAGGCGGGAATCTCGAAATTATAGTTATTACAGTTCGTTAAACTCGAGATCCCCGCCTGCGCGGGAATGCCCCCCGGTTAAAACGGATTTTTTACGATTCCATCAGGAATTCACCGGCGGCAAATCGAAAAAATCCGCGCCATCGTCCTGCAACGGGAAATCTTCCCGGTCGTGCATTCGTTCTACCCTCGAAATAAGATTTTTACCTTATTCGCTTTACCGTCGACTTCGTGTATAAGAGCGCCAGATGCATAGCCGTGGTCCCCCGTGAGTCGACTCCAATTCAAACGGCCGAGCCCCGCCGGAAGGCCCCTGCCATGAAAACAGAAGCACCACGGGTGTTAATTGTAACCCCCGAAGTATCATACCTGCCCCATGAAATGTGCGATATGGCCGTCTATCTGCACGCCAAGGCCGGCGGCCTTGGCGATGTCTCCGCGGCGTTGATTCGATCCCTTTACGAGCAGGGCGTCGACGTGTCGGTGGCGCTACCGGATTATCGCACGCTGTATAATCGCTATTTGCCGGAGCGGCTGAAAAGAAGGCTGCAGACGGTGATGGCTGAAATTCCCGCCGAGCGGCTTCACCTGGCGGTGGATCGGGCCTTTTTCTACCGCCACAGCGTCTATTCCATGAGCAGCGAGGAAAATCTGAAAATCGCCTGTGCCTTTCAGCGGGAGATCATTCACCACATCGTGCCGCGGGTAAAGCCCGATCTGATCCATTGCAACGACTGGACGACGGGATTGATCCCGGCCATGGCCCGCCAGATCGGCATCCCCTGTCTGTTTACCATTCACAATCTCCACACGCTGCGCTGCACGCTGGAACAGATCGAGGACCGCGGTATCGACACGGCCGAATTCTGGCCGAATCTGTACTTCGACTACATGCCCGGTTCCCATGCGGAGGCCTTCAGTCCCAACCGCTGCGATTTCCTGGCCAGTGCCATTTTTGCCGCGCACTTCATCAACACCGTCAGTCCCACCTTTCTGCTGGAAATCGCAAAGGGGCGCCATCATTTCGTCGAACCCCGCATCCGACGTGAAATTGCCAACAAGGTGGCCGCCGGCTGCGCCGCCGGCATTCTGAACGCACCCCCGCCCTCTTACGATCCCGCGCAGGATGAAGCTCTGGCGGTTGCCTACGGGCCCGATAACCATCGCCTTGCCAAACAACGCAACAAGCTGGCGCTGCAGCGGCGATTGGGATTGGATGAAAATCCTCGTGCGCCGTTGTTTTTCTGGCCCTCGCGTCTGGACCCGGTCCAGAAAGGCTGTGGTCTGCTGTTGGAGATATTTTACCGGGTCGTATCCCAGTATTGGGGTGAGGTGATGCAGATGGTCTTCGTTGCCGATGGGCCGGACCGCGTTCACTTTGAGCATGTCATCCGGCAATTCAATCTGCAGTCGCGGGCGGCCATCCAGGGCTTTGACGAGACGCTGTCGCGCCTGGCTTTTGCCGGGTCGGATTTCGTTCTCATGCCGTCCAGTTTCGAACCCTGCGGCCTGCCGCAGATGATCGGCACCATTTACGGGGCCCTGCCGGTTGCCCACGACACCGGCGGTCTGCACGATTCCGTGCAGCCGCTCGATGTAGACGGCCATACCGGAAACGGGTTTTTGTTCGAAGTGTTCGACGCCAACGGGCTTGCCTGGGCCATCGGCGAAGCCATGCAGTTTTATCGACGCTCCGACGACGTCAAGGAAAAAACCATCTTACGCATCATGCGGGAAAGCCGGCAGCGGTTCAATTTTGCCAACACCGCCGCCCGCTACATCGACGTCTACGAGCGTATGCTGCAGCGCCCCCTGATACCGATCTAAACTGCAACCGCAAAAACGCCGTCTTTTCCGGATTGGCGGCCCTACCGAATTTCGTACAGGTGCCTGCCGTCGTAGGGCAGGTCACTGTACCTGGCCGCAGCCGGGGCAAAGTTTCGTTCCGGTCGATTCTGTCCAAAGACGGCTTCCGGCCGGCGAGGAATCCGGCCCTGCGCAATTGCGTAAAAGACCCTGCCGTCGTAGGGCAGGTCACTGTACCTGCCCCTATCCGAGGCAAATTTTCGCCTCAATTCGGTCACCGCGAATCGTCGTCCCCGCGCGCCATAAAAAAAGCGCTGCGGGAAAACCCCGCAGCGCTTCCTGGTTGGCTGTAACATTACGGCCGAACTAAGCCCCTTCACCTTCCAGCAGGCAGTCGATCTTGCAAAAGATCTGATCGTCTTCGTAGCTGCTCAGACCGATGGTCTGCCGCGGGCAGACCGCCGTGCATACCCCGCAGCCCTGGCAAAGGGCCTCGTCGATGACGATCTCGTGCCGCGCTTCGTCGAAGTGCGGCACGCCGAAGGGACAGGACCGCACGCAGGTCAGGCATTTGACGCAGTGGTCGATGTCCACCTTGGCGGTAATGGCCGAGAGCTTGATCTCGTCCTTGGACAGGAAGGTCACCGCCCGGGAGGCGGAGGCCTGGGCCTGGGAAATGGCCTCGGAGATCAGTTTGGGGGCGTGGGCCGTGCCGCAAAGGAACACGCCTTCCGACCCCATGTCCACCGGACGCAGTTTTACGTGCGCTTCCACCAGGTAACCGTCCGTGTTGCGTCCCAGCTTCATGATTTTGGCCAGGGCATCGGTGTCGTTGGGGCGCGCGCCGGCGCTCAGCGCCAGCAGATCGGCGGTGATTTCGATTTCCTGCTTGAGGACGTGATCTTCGACCCGCACGTGAATGCCGTCGTCGCCGGCGCTGACGGCCGGCGGTCGATCCTGGCTGAAGCGGATGAAAATCACGCCCTTGCGGCGGGCCTCGGTGTAGTAATCTTCCAGCTGACCGTAGGTGCGGATGTCCCGGTACAGGATGAACACCTGGGCATCGGGATTGTTGTTTTTGATTTCCAAAGCGTTTTTGATAGCGCTCTGGCAACAAATGCGCGAACAGTTGGGAAATTCCTCATTGCGGGAGCCCACGCACTGGATCATCACGGTGGTGGTGAGATCGCCGGCGCCTTTTTCGGCCAGACGATCGCTGAGTTCCACCTGGGTGAGGACCCGCGGATCTTCGCCATAAAGGAATTCTTTGGGCTTGTATTCGTGGGCCCCGGTGGCTGCCACGATCACGCCGTGGTCGATGACTTTTTTGACGCGGTCCGGGCCGACCTCCACCTCGGTTTTGAAGTTCCCCTGGTAGCCTGAAAAATCCGAGATCCGCCCGTTGGTGACGACCTCGATGTTGTCCTGGGCCTCCACATCGGCGGCGAGTTTTTTCAGATAGGCCGGGATGTCGGCGCCCTCGATGGTGTGGTGCAGTTTTCGGGCCATACCACCCAGCAGCGCCTCTTTTTCCAGCAGCGTTACCGGAAACCCCTGGCGGGCGATGGACAATGCGGCGTTCATGCCGGCGATGCCGCCGCCGATCACCAGGGCGCGGTCGTTGACCGGAATCACCCGTTCGTTCAGCGGTCGCAGGGTGCCGGCACGGGCCACGGCCATGCGGACCAGTTCCTTGGCTTTCTCGGTGGCCTTGACCGGGTCCTTGCTGTGCACCCAGGAGTCCTGGTTGCGGATGTTGGCCATTTCGAACAGGTAGGGATTCAGCCCCTTGGCCACCAGGGTGTCCATGAAGATGGCCTCGTGGGTCTTGGGGCTGCAGGAGGCCACCACCACCCGGTTGAGTTGCTGTTCTTCGATGATTTCCTTGATTTTCTCCTGGCTGTCCTGGCTGCAGGTAAACAGGTTTTCGTCGGAAATCACTACCCCGGGCAGACGGGCGGCATACTCACGCACGGCCGGCACATCGACGATACCGCCGATGTTGATGCCGCAGTTGCAGACGAACACACCGATGCGCAGATCTTCGCCGGCAATGTCCCGCTCGGGCGGCACGACTTTTTCCTTGGCGTCGCTGCCGCGGGCTTCGGCCAGGATCGCACCGGCCTCGCCGGCGGCGGCACTGGCCTGGGTGACCGATTCGGGAATGTCCTTGGGGCCCTGCAGAACGCCGCAGGCATACACCCCGGGCCGGGATGTGGCCACCGGCAGAAAGGGGTCGCTTTCGACGAAGCGGTTCTTGTTCAGCGTGATCCCCAGGCGGTCGGCCACTTCGCGCATCGATTCGGGCACCTGCAGACCCACCGACAGGACGACCATGTCGAAAATCTCTTCCTGCATGGCGCCGCTGTCGTCGGCGAACTTCACCGAAAGGTCGTCGCTGTCCGGCACCGGATCGACGGTGTGAATGCGGGCGTTGATGAAGCGGACACCTTCCTTGTCGCGGGCCCGATTGTAATAAGTTTCGTAATCCTTGCCGAAGGTGCGGATGTCCATGTTGAAGATGGCGCAGTCCAGGGGTTCTTTGGAATGCTCCTTGGCGATCATGGCATCCTTGATGGCATACATGCAGCAGACCGAGGAGCAATAGCTGTTGCCGCAGCGGTTGGTGTCCCGCGAGCCGATGCACTGCAGCCAGGCGACCTTTTTGGGCTCCTTGCCGTCGGTGGGCCGTGCCAGGTGGCCCATGGTGGGGCCCGAGGCGCTCAGGATCCGTTCGAACTCCAGGCTGGTCATGACATTGGCGTTGGCCTGGTACTTGTAAAGGTCCGCCAGCGAACCGGGATCGTAGGGTTCGCTGCCGGTGGACAGAATCACCGACCCGACCCGCAGCTCTTTTTCTTCGGCGTGTTGCTCGTGGTCGATGGCACCGGCCAGGCAGGCTTCCACGCACTGGTAGCACTCCGAGCAGATGCCGCACCGCAGGCAGCGCTCGGCTTCGCTGCGGGCTTCTTCTTCGTTGTAGCCGAAAGAGACCTCCAGAAAATTGCACTCGCGGGCGTCGGGGTCGAGACAGCGCACCGGGACCCGATGCCGGGTCTTTTCACCGGAGGTGTCGGGTTTCTCGAAATCCCAATCCTGGTCGCGGCCTTCGCGCAGATCCAGGCCGTTGACGTAACGGTGGATGCTTTCGGCGGCTTTCTTGCCGGCTTCCACCGCTTCGACCACCGACCGGGGGCCGTGGTGCACGTCGCCGCCGGCAAACACCCATTCGACAGGCGTTTGCAGCGTCACCGGGTCGGCTTCCAGGCCGCCGCGCGGGGTGATCCGGATGCCCTGACCTTCGGCATAGCTAAGTTCGGCGCTCTGTCCGATGGCCACGATCACGGTGTCGCCGAACATGGGGGTGCACTGGGCTTCATCGTAGCTGGGATTGAAGCGGCCCTGTTCGTCGAACACGGCCGTGCAGGTCTTGAACTCAAGCCCCGAAACCTTCTGGCTCTTGTCGATGAAAAAGGCCTTGGGCCCGAAGCTGTTGACGATCTCGATTTCGCTTTCCAGGGCTTCTTCGATCTCGTGCTGCCAGGCCGGCATCTCCTCGCGGCGCTCCAGGCACACCAGGGTAACTTTCTTGGCGCCCAGGCGTTTGGCGGTCAGGGCCACGTCGATGGCCACGTTGCCGCCGCCGATGACGATCACCTCGTCGCCGATTTTCACTTCCTTGCCCATGGCTGCATCGCGCAGGAACTCCACGCCCTGCAGTACGCCTTCGACGTCTTCGTTTTCCACGCCCAGGCGCCGGCCGCCGTGCAGGCCGGTGGCCAGAAAAACCGAGGCATATCCGTCTCTTTTCAGGCTGTCCAGGGTGATGTCTTCGCCGAAAGTCACCCCGGTTTTGATCTCGACGCCCAGTTTTTCGATGGCTTCGATCTCGTTGTTCAGGATGTCCCGGGGCAGGCGGTATTCGGGAATGCCCACGGCCATCATGCCGCCTTTGACCGGCAGTTTTTCGAAGACAGTGACCGGATAGCCGTTGCGCGCCAGGGAATAGGCCGCCCCCAGGCCGGCGGGGCCCGAACCGATGATCGCGATTTTTTCGCTGCGTTTTTCATCGACTTTGTCGACCGTGACCACTTCGTCCTGGGTCAGTTCCCAGTCGGCCAGGAAGCGGTGCAGCTCGCGAATGGCAATGGGCTGGTCGACTTCCCCGCGGGTGCACACCCCTTCGCAGGGGTGATGACAGACGCGGCCGCACACCCCCGGGAAGGGGTGCTCGTCGCGGAAGAGCTTGAGCGCTTCGGCATATTTGCCCTGGTTGATCAGGGCGATATAACCCTGGATGCTGACGTGCGCCGGGCAGGTGGCCTTGCAGGGCGACACGCTGCGTTTGCTGATGGCATAGGCCCCCGGAATGGCCTGGGGATATTTTTTATAGATGGCTTTGCGCTGGTTCAGGCCTTCGTTGTATTCGTCCGGGACCTCGATGGGGCAGACTTTGGCGCAATCCCCGCAGCTGGTGCATTTCGAAAGATCCACATAGCGGGGCTGTCGGCGGATGCGGGCGGTGAAATTGCCCGGTTCGCCGTCCAGGCCAAGCAAATCGGTATTCGTGAGCAGTTCGATGTTCAGGTGCCGGCCGACCTCGACCAGTTTGGGCGAGATCACTCACATGGCACAGTCGTTGGTGGGAAACGTCTTGTCGAGCTGGGACATCAGCCCTCCGATGGCTGAAGTTTTTTCCACCAGATAGACGTAATAGCCGGATTCCGCCAGATCGAGAGCACTCTGCATTCCGGCGATACCCGCGCCGACCACCATGACCGAGCCGCTTTTGTTCGTTGGCATAGAAGACTCCTCCGTGACGTGATTTACCCCGAGGGATTCGGTTTTTTGACCAAGAAGTCCTTGTAGCAGACCCGGTTGGGCCTGTCAAACGGAAATGGCTACATTGTGGCATGATTTCGGTATTTTCGGGGCATTCAGGAACGCATCCACAGGGCCAGTAAAAACAGGGCATTGTTGCCCGTGACATGGATGGTGATGGGGGTCAGCAGGGTGCCCTCTTTTTCATAGGCCAGCGCGAAGAGGATCCCGCCGATGACCTGGGTTAACGGCAGGTTCTGGAAGGGATGCACGACCGCGAAAAGCGCAGTGCTTACCGCCAAGGCCAGAGGGAAGCCCCAGCGTCGGAAAAAACCGAATAAAATGCCCCGAAAGAAGATTTCTTCGGCCACCGGGCCGATCAGGCCGGCCACCAGGAAGAACTTGGCCATCGCGACCCATCCCTGCGGCAGTCCCATCGACGCGGCAGACGGGATGGGCATACCGGCCCAGTACAGCAGGCCACCGGCGGCAGCGGCCAGGGCGCCGAATGCCGCCGACCAGAGCAACCCGCGGCCGATGCCCCGGGCGGCGGTGTTGCGGGAAAAACCCAGGGCCGTCAGGCCCGGGCCGACGGCAGCGACGATCCACAGGATAAAGGCGCCTTCCAGCAGGCGCACCGATCCGGTAAAAGCGATCGTGTCCACGTCGGGAACCAGGCTGAGAATCGATGCCGTCAGCAGTTCCGCTCCCGCCACGGAGGCCAGCGAGAGCATCAGGGTGCGGTTGTCAATGCGGGCTGGGTCCATCCCAGAGACCTCAAGGCGATGTATCCATATCGTTGCACGTACCAGTGGTTTGAGGTGGCCAGCAGCGTCTGTATGCGCGGGGCGGCCCCAGTGACCTTGCGCCGGCCGATGGCGGCCAGCGCCTGGCAGACAACATTCGGATGCGGATCGTCCAGCAGCCGCATCAATTCGTCAACCGTTGCGGGGTTGCGGCTGACACCCAGGGCGCGGGCTGCCCAGTAGCGCTCCGAGAGCCGGTTGCTTTGCCAGGTATGGCGGTAGGCCGGGAAATCGGTGATCTCCAATTTTTCCCGCACCACGGATTTCAGCGCCGCATCGCGCTGCAGACCGCTGTCGGAATTCAGGGCCCTGGAAATGGTGCGAACATCGGTGAGCGTTGTCGTCAGCATCAGGGCCGGGACCAGACCGGCCAAGCCTGCGGCAACGCATATGCCTGCCGACAGCCAGGCGGCAATGGGTTTGCGGCACCACGGTTGGGCCGCTGCTTGCAGTGCCAGGTACAAGGCCGTGTAGAGCAGGGTCGGAAACGCCAGCAATATCCCAAAATAGCAAAGGCTGCGGAAAACCGCCCAGCGATCTAAGGCCCGGGAGAATTCCGCCAGAACGTCCCCGGGCCGGGACAGCATTTCCGCCAGCGGCTTTTCCAGAACCAGCCTCTTGCGGTGGTACAGAAACACGTTGCGATTCTGCAGCCCTGCGGTCGACACCACCGCCTGAGAATCGGTCACCGCCAGCCAGTCCTGATTTCGCAGGCTGCGCTCAAGCAGCATTCCTTCGGCCGTATCGGTTTCGCCCAAAAGCGCAAAGGCTTTCTGGAGTCGCTGTCCCGGTGATTTAAAGGCTTCGGCCGCAAACAGTGTGTTGCGGTAGTAAAAATCGTTGACGGCAATGCCGGCCGGGTTGGAAAGCAGCAGGGTGTCGCGCACATCGAGAAAAAGGTTGGGTCCGGCAGCAATCCCCCAGCCGGTCGCCAGCAACCCCAGGCCGACCAGTGGGGCGACGACGGGCGAAGGAACCGCATTGCGGGACCGGCGTGCGTAGCGCCAGAAAACGACGGTCGGCACCAACATGAGGTAAGCCGAAGCCGTCGGGTTGAACCCGTCGCGGTTGACCAGCAACAGACCGGTCGCCAGCAGCAGCCCGAAACCGAAACCCACCAGGCGGCTGCGGGCGAACGCATGCACCCACAACCAGGCCGCGGCCAGGGACAACAGCGAGAGCGCTGCTCCGGCACTGAGCGTGAAGAAAAGGCCCCCGGCCAGGGCGGAATCCACTTGCAGCAACTGCGTCGCCGTCAGGGGGTTCGGCACGGTGAGATATCCGGTCTCCGCCAGTGCGGCGGCCTGTCGGTAAATGTGTTGATTGGAGCGGAACACATGAACCGTGGCGATGATCTGAGCGGTGATCAAACCGGCTGTCAGGGCGAGCGGAGTGCCGGAAGTTTGCTGGGTGTTGGCAGACAAATTGGAAACGCTCGGTTTCGGGTAAAGAAAATCGTAACCTTGCCGGAATACATTTGCGGCGTGCAGGTTCAAAAATTATATACCAACAGGTCCGGATTCGTCAAAACCCCGGATATTCGGGTGTGCTTTGGATATCTCTCCGGCACGCCGCCGATGGCCGCGATGGGTCTACGATCTGGATGTGACGGGCGGTAAAATATCGCCCTTCATTTGTGCCGACGGCGCCGTGATTTGACTTTGGCCGGATCCATCTCTATTAGTATCCTTGTAAACAGAGAAACGAGTGCCCATCTGCAGAAAATAGATGAACACTCTAAATCACAAGGATGCGCGACAATGTCAAAGGAAACATTCGCCATACCCAACATTTCCTGCGGTCACTGCGTGATGAGTATTCAAAACGAGTTGACAGAACTGGACGGTGTCCGAAAGGTGGACGGCGACCCCGCTGCCAAAACCATAACGGTTGAGTGGGATACACCGGCCACGGCCGAAAAAATCCGCCGGACGTTGCAGGAAATCAACTACCCGGCTCAATAGGGGTGCAACCCCGCAGGTGCTTTCATGGAAGACGACGCGTTGCTGCTGGTTAAAGCCGTTCGTGCCGCACTGGACGCCGGGAAGGTGGTTCTGGAGGTGTACGATTCGGATTGCGCCGTGGAGCACAAGGAGGATTTGTCCCCGCTGACCCAGGCGGACCGCAAATCCCACGATCTGCTGATGGATGCGCTTTCCATCGACGGACTGCCGGTTTTAAGCGAAGAAGGGCGCGAAATCCCCTACGAAGAACGGAAACGCTGGGAACGTTTGTGGATCGTCGACCCCCTGGACGGAACCAAGGAATTTATCAAACGCAACGGCGAGTTTACGGTGAATATCGCCCTGGTGGAATACGGCAAACCGGTCATCGGGGTTGTTTACGTGCCCGTGCCCCGGCTGCTTTATTTTGCGGCCCGGGATGTCGGTGCTTATAAAACGGAAGACCCTGCCGTTTTGGCGGGCGACGCGGATACGCTGCGTATGCAGACGCTGCTGCAGCATGCCCGGCGATTGCCGATGCCGCAGCAA
>DAXETY010000013.1:0-11645 GCA_051155755.1 Desulfobacterales bacterium | reverse complement strand
ACCTTGTGCATCTGGGGTAGAGCGAATCATTCCGCCTTCGGCGGTACGCAATGGAAACGGGGCCATTTCTGCATGGGTCCTATATGGATTCCATATAATTGAGGGAACCTTCTGTCAATGCCTGTCCCGATCGAAAAGATCCGGCATCCGACACCGCTGGGAGTCCTCGCCGTAATTTCTAAACTGAGCGTTTTTCAATTTTTCAATAATACTTTTTTACTCTTGTCCAAATCGGATGCTGCCGCGAGTTCAAAATACGGGCACAAAAGTGCTTCGGTTGACTCAGCGGAATTAAATCGATCTTATTTTGAAAATTTGAAACCCTGCGGGATCGCCGATGTTGCCGCCCTGGTGCAATGAACTGCGTGTTGTACAGGGTAAACCGATACAAGGAAGAAGTCGTTCCGATAAAATGTACAGCGGCGGGGCCTGGCGACCCCGCCGCTGTACTGGTTGGGATGGAGGATTTGGAGGCAGCTAGTTTTGGACGTTTTGCAGGGCGCGCTGCAATTGATTCCGATTGAACGGCTTGCAGAGCATATCGCTTCCATAGCGATGGGTTTCGGCTGCAAGGCGGGCGCCGCATGCCCCGGGATTGCCGCTCATGTAGATGGCCTTTATGCCGGGATTCCGCAAACGGATGGCATCGATTAATTCAAAGCCACCTTTGCCGGGCATGTGGATACCGGTGAGAATGATCTCCGGCTGGAAGTGCAGATACATGAAATAGCCTTCCAAGCCGTTGTCCGCGGTAAGGACTTCGTGATCTTCTCTCTGCAGCAACCGTTTCAGCACCATCGTTACTTCGCGATTGTCGTCTACAACCAGAATCTTCATGCAGACACGCTCCAGTAAATGGTTCCAAGACTGCTGGCCGAAACAAAGCGATAATCGTGCCAGATATAATATCACAACAGATTTCGGTGACATAACAATTGGAGGCGCCGCTTTTTCGAGTGACATGTGCATGAAAAAACCTACGCCATATCGCAATAGCGCCGATTTGCGTCAGTTTTCGTCGCAGGTCGGTGCACATCCAAATTCATCGAATCTGGTGCCGGCCGGAAAATATCCAGTGAAAGGCGGCATTTTCGAAATTTTCGATCAAGCCATATCCGACACGCAGGCAGCCGAACTCGTTCCAATGCATGCATGAAATGTCATTCACCGAAACTGAGCGTTCCAAACTTTCAGAAGTGAGAAATATATAAGTATCCAGTAAAATTATAAATATATATTTTTGAAAAATTTGAACCGCTCAGTTTCGGATTCGGGTTCTTCGGAATACCCATCGGGTTCAAATTCTAAGCGATCGAAGCGGTGCTCTTGGCATCCGGGCTGAGCTCAACGACGAAGCATTTCCGGTCGATTGGGGGGCGGTGTAAAGACGAACCCGAAGGCAAGATGCAACCGATTGGTTCGATCCGGTTCTTGCACTCCGAAGACGTCCGGCATAAAATGCATCGATCTCGATGGGGCGCTGCCGGCCGGGCCGACCGACACAGCCGCTCTTTTGGGCGGGGTACGCCCCCTTACCATTCAACAACTGAGTCGCTGTTTATCATCGCTGCCGACAAGGGGAGAAATGCGATCATGTTCGACCACCTGCTTTCCGAAAAAGCGCAGGCATTCCGGGAAGAAATCCGCGACCTGGTGCGCTGGGTCCCGCGGGAGATGATCTTGGACATGGACCGGGAACGGATTCAGTTTCCCAAAGAATTTCTGCAGGAAGCCGGACGCCGCAACCTGATGGGCTGCCGCTATCCGCGCCGCTGGGGGGGACGGGAGCTGGACTGGGTGGCCACCTGCATGGCCATGGAAGAAGTGGGCACCCTGGGTTATATTTTTGCCTGCGTTTTCGGTGTCGGCGCCGAGCTGGTCTGCGATGCCATCGTCCTGCACGGCACCGAACGGCAGAAAGAACGCTATGTTCGTCCCTTGCTGAACGGCGAAATCTATGCCGCCGAGTGCCTCACCGAGCCTCGCGGCGGCAGCGACTTTTTCGGCAACACCACAACGGCCGCCGACCACGGCGACCATTTTTTGCTCAACGGACAGAAACGCTTTATCGTCGGCGCCGATGGGGCGGATTTCTTCCTGGTTTACGCCCGCCCCGACCCTGAGGCCAAGCCGCACAAGTCGCTGACCTGTTTTATCGTGGATCGGGGGCCCGGTGTGAAAACCGAATATCTCTATGGGTTGATGGGTTGCCGCGGCGGCGGTGCCGGGCGGCTGGTGTTCAAAGATGTCGTGGTCCCCCGGGAGAACGTGGTGGGCACCGTCAATGGCGCCTACGCGGTTTTCAACACCACGATGATTCCGGAACGGCTCGGCACAGCGGCAATGACCATCGGAGCGGCGCGGCCGGCATTGGACATCGCCACCGATTATACCAGCCGCCGCAAAGCGTTCGGAAAACGCATCGCCGAATTTCAGGGGGTCAGCTTTCAGGTCGCCGAAGCCGCCACGCTGCTGGATGCCGCCCGCTCCATGGTCTACACCACGGCCAGCGCGGTCGATGCCGGTGTGTCGCCCCGCCGCATCCGCCGCCTGGTGTCCGAGACCAAAAAATTCGTTACCGAGTCCTGCCAGAAAGCCGCCCACCATGCCATGCAGGTCATGGGAGGCATCGGCTACACCAATATCTTTCCGGTGGAACGCATCGTGCGCGACCTGCGGCTGGCCTCGATCTGGACGGGGACAAACGAGGTAATGGCGATGATCACCGCACGGGAATGGTATCGGGAGCGGCTGGAAGCAGACCGCACCGACCCGGTTCGCAATTGGGAAGCCGATGCGGCCGAAGCCGGGGCAAGCGATGAGAAAGTATACGATTAACCGTGGGCCTGGTCGTAGAGTCGGCGCCAGGATTCGTTGCGCCGGCGCACATCCACAGGCTCCCGAATCTCGGATAGAACGTCTTCGACATATTCTTCCCGCCGCATCCCTACCAGCACGGTGGTCACCCCTGCGGTGGAACGCAGCGCTCGCAGTGCCAGGCGGCTGGTTGGGATGGAACGATCCCAGTCTGAATCGGCCCGGGCCGCCGCCCGTCGAATGGCATCGACGGCCTGTTGATGTTCTCTGAGATAAACCGCATCGACGGCCTGAAGCGCCGCATCCAGTTTCCGTCGGTGATCGCCTATGCCGGTGGACAAAACCCCGGAATCCTGCTGTTGTAAAAACTCCAGCGCACCGGCCACGCGAGGCACCAGATGCTGCTGTTTTATTTGCCGCCAGCGCTGCCAATCGCCGAAATTGCGCCAATGCTCGGCCAGGGAAGCACCCACGGCCATCTGTTGGTGCAGTCTTTCCCGGAATTCCGGAGACAACGGCATTCGGGTCGAAACGTCGTGTTCCAGCGTTCGTTCGGAGTCGATCAGGGCTTCGATGCGCGTTTCGATTTGATTTGCAGGAACCGGGTCCGCCGCGGGAACATCGGCCAGCCGCATCAAGCGCTGGTCGGCAATCGCGTTCAGCGGCCGGTTGATCAAAACCCCCAGCTGCTTCTGGCGGGCTGCATCAAGCAAGCTTCGCTGACCGGGCTGATTGGCGATCAACGCCGCTCCGGACTCCAGCAGGTTCATTGGAAACTGAATCACCTGAAATCGATGACGCGGAGAAATCGATCCTGCGATCTGCCAGATGGTATCCAGACTGGTAAACTGCGGATCCGCGGAAGCCGCCGGGAATGTGTTGGAACTCACCCCGTAACCACGGATCCGGCCGTGATCGACCTCCTGCTCCAGGTGGCGAAACGCCCTTTCGATGCGCCGATAATATTCTCGACGGGCCGATGGCAACTCCATCGATTGCTTGTGCGCCCAGCCCAGATAATATTCCGGATTGTGCAGCAGATAAAAATCCAGGCATTCCAGTCCGAGCCGCTGCAAGCTCCGGTCGAGCTGATCCGCCAAAAATTCGGGATGAATGCAGTGCTCCAGGCCCTCGGCATAAGGCACACGCTCCGGAAAACCGCGGCCGTCCGTCTCCCGTTGCCGGGCCAGCTCCAGATTCCGCCCCTGCAGATAGCCGACTTTGGAAACCACGACAACGGCTTCCCGCCGAATGCGGCCTTCGTGAATCAACGCTTGCAGAACTTCGCCCACCAATTCCTCGGATTTACCGTCGGCATAGTTGGCACTGGTGTCGATCAAATTGATGCCTTTCGTCAACGCCTGTCGCAGCGCCTGCAGATGCATTTCGATTCCGGAGCTGACCCGGTAACATCCGAATCCGGCCGGGCTTACGTGCAGTCCGCAGCGGTTCAGCTCGCGATAGGAAATGGGCTCGTACATTTCAGCATATTCGGCGGTGGCCGCCGCGGTGGCATATCCGGAGATCATGTTCCCTCCCTGGAAAAACGAAAGCGCTTTAAATTCAGCATTAGTCATCATAAAACGCCGTACACCGGACAACGTAAGGCTGCAGCATATTCCGGCAACCCGAAATCCATTTCAAGCGGCGCCGTCTGGAATTCGTTGACTTCTGCCGGCGGCGCCGGTAAAAATTCTGCATTTTTATGCGGCAAGGGGGACATTCTGAATACGCAGACACCCGGCGGCAACCGTTTGGAAACCGGCGCTTTTCGAAGACAACTGGGCCCATTGCTGCTGCTGACATCGATTTTTTTCCTGAATTTCTGCGGCCGGGTGGTTTTCGCCCCGATGATGCCGACGGTCGAGTCCGCCCTGGATTTCGGTCACGCCCAGGCCGGGTCGTTGTTTTTTCTGATTTCGACCGGATATTTTCTTTCCCTATTCGGCTCGGGCTGGGTTGCCGCCCGCTTGATCCATCGCCACACCATTTTGCTTTCCATTTCGATTCTCGGTTTCACTTTGATTGCCGTTTCCTTCTGCAACAGTCTGACCTTGCTGCGGATCGGTCTTTTTCTACTCGGTGCGGCCGCCGGCCTGTACCTGCCCTCCGGGATCGCCGCCATGACCCATATGGTCGAATCCCGTCACTGGGGCAAGGCCGCCGCCGTACACGAACTGGCGCCCAACCTGGCTCTGGTCATCGCACCGCTGGTAACGGAAATGCTGTTGGCTCGATTTACCTGGAGAGCCGTACCGCTGGTTTTCGGCAGCGGAGCCCTGGTGGTGTCGGTCATCTTTCTGCGCTACAGCCGCATCGGTGGTTTTACCGGGCGGCCGCCGGATCCGTCCGCGTTTCGAGATTTGCTGAGCCGCCCGGCACTGTGGATCATGATGCTGCTGTTCGGCCTCGGCATCAGCAGCACCCTGGGGGTTTACACCATGCTGCCGCTCTACCTGGTCGCCGACATGGGCCTGGATCGCAGCGCCGCCAACACGATGCTGGCTCTATCGCGCGTATCGGGACTGATCATGGCGCTGTTCGGCGGGTGGGCCGCCGATCGGTTCGGTCCCAAACGCACCATCGTTGCGGTGTTGATGCTGACCGGCGGGGCAACCGTGGCCATCGGGGCGATCCCGGGTATCGGAGCGCTGGTGGCGGTGTTTGCGCAGCCGCTTCTGGCGGTGTGTTTTTTCCCGGCCGGCTTTGCCGCTCTTTCGCGGATCGGCCCGGCTTCAGACCGCAACATCGCAGTCTCCCTGACAATCCCGGCCGCTTTTCTGATCGGCGGCGGAGCGGTGCCGGCTATGATCGGGTGGTTCGGAGACCACGTTACTTTCGGGGCGGGAATCGTGCTGGTGGGACTTCTCATCGCATCGGGCGGATTCTTGGCCAATTTTCTGGATCTACAAAAATGAAGTCGGATCCGGATGATCTGCAGCGAACCCTGATGTACAACCTGTCGCTGGGTTATCAGTGCCTGCAGTATCCGCTTTTCGAAACCGAAGGCATCGAACCGGACGATGAAGAACTCATCGACTTGATTTTTGAATACGACGAAGTTATATGCTGGTGGTAACAACTCCGAAAGCCTCAAGGCCGGAGTCTCCACCGCGGTGCATGAAATGACCTGCACGCCCAATCCGCTGTAATTACCAACATTGTTCCCCGCTCGCCGCTATCGTGGTCCCGGGCTGCAGGATTTTACCTGCACGTTTCGATTTCAGCCGCTTTCTGAAAAATTAAAAACAAAACAAATTCAAAATGTTATAAAAACACATCCATTCACGGCACAAATTTTGCTCAATACATTTGTTTTACCTGGGCCGCCTGAAGTCCCGACGCCTTTTCCATCGACTTATTAAAACCAACGTGTTGCGGGAGAACTCGCTCCGTGAATGGTTCCGACAACCAAGAACGGCATTCCCGAAATCGACGCAGTGGTCGCGACCGGCGGATTCAACCCAACCGCCGCGATGGGCTGGATCGTCGA
This sequence comes from Desulfobacterales bacterium, assembly GCA_051155755.1. Classification (GTDB taxonomy): domain Bacteria; phylum Desulfobacterota; class Desulfobacteria; order Desulfobacterales; family SG8-13; genus DAXETY01. The sequence goes on along the minus strand of DAXETY010000013.1, from coordinate 5,335 downwards.
AGCGGCATGGATCGAAGAAGCCGGCCTTCCTCCGAAAATCTCGAAACACCGAAATCGAAACCTTCGTTTCTTTTGCGCAGGGCGATCCACACACTGCGACGTCGAACCCCGCAGCATCCGAAAACTCCGAAAAGCGATCAAGTTCCTCAATCCACAAAACACGCCCTGGTACCGAGAGCCCACCCGCGCACGGAATGCCGTTCGGCCGCCATCCTGGAGAGCGGCGACAGCCGGCAACAATGGCCGGCAATGGTCATCGATTACAGTTCTTACGGATTTAATGTCGAAATCACAGCTCCCCCGCCGACCGCCCCCGGTGTCATCCTTCATATCGCAAACTATCACGCTGCTGCGCCGCGGCCGGAGAATGTGCCCCGTTATTTTTGCGAGGTCCGCTGGTCCAGACCGCTGCCCGGCCAGGATCAGACGGACCGCTTTGCCGTCGGCTTGAAGATCTGTTCCGACCTCAACGAGTTTACCCGCCTGTTCAGTCTATAACGACCTAAAAATCCTTTTTCCGGATTCGTCTTGCACCCAAATTCCATCGGAATTATTTTTGCACTTCAAATGGATATGTTTTTTTCCTGAACCAAGGGTTTCAAACGTTAAAGAGGCGTTCGATGAGTGCCAAAGATGGACCCAGAACCTGTCCCAACTGTGGTGAGCCCTTGCGATCGCATTGGACCGTGTGTCCGGCCTGCGAGTTTTCCCTGGCTGAACCTGTCTGCCCTCAATGCCAAACAGCGGTTAAGGAGCGCTGGAAGCGTTGTCCGGAATGCCAGACGGCACTGATTTGCTCGATCTGCGGCCGGCGTCTTGCCCGGGGCCAGAGGCAATGTCCCCAGTGCGGGCCACGGCCCATCCAAAGCATGGAACGACTGGTGGAACCGGTAACGGGCATGGAATTTGTACGGGTACCCGGGGGTATCTATGCCATGGGCGATACCTTCGAAGAAGGCATCGAAAATGAATTGCCGGTGCACGACATCCGGGTGGACTCTTTCTACATCGGTCGTTTTGCCGTCACGCAATCCCAGTGGAACCGCGTGATGCCGGAAAATCCTTCCAAATTCCGAGGTGATGCGCTGCCGGTCGAACAGGTTGCCTGGGACGCGGTCCAACACTTCATCCAAAGACTTACGGATGCCAACCCGGACGCCGTGCGCTTCCGCCTGCCCACCGAGGCCGAGTGGGAATATGCCGCCCGCAGCGGCGGCAAAAATCAACGCTTTGCCGGCGGTGACGATGCCGAGCCGGTGGCCTGGTTTGCCGATAACAGCGGCGGCCGGAGCCAACCGGTGGGCAGCAAGGCCGCCAATGACCTGGGGCTCTTCGACATGAGCGGAAACGTCTGGGAATGGTGTCAGGATCATTTTGCAGAAGACGCCTATCGCCGGCATCGCACCGAAAACCCGGTTTGGCATGGCGAAGGAGAAGACCGGGTCATCCGCGGCGGCAGCTGGAACCTGGATGTGTGGAGCGTGCGCTGCTCCCGGCGCATGGGCTTTTCAACCGAATTCGCGGGGCCGGCGCTTGGATTCCGTCTGGTCGCAATACCGTAAACAGCCAACCGACCGTCTCACGAGAAGCCATAATATGGTGGTTTTGAAAATTTGAAATGCTCCGTACCGGTTGTAAAGAAGCCGCAAATGAGATAAGCCCGCATTTTGAAAATTTGAAACGGTCGGTTCAGTCGCATAAACGTTAAGGGGGATATGCATCCATGGGAGAAAAGAAAGAAGCATTCGGAAGTGTCCGGTGGGGGTTCATTCTCCTGGGGCTTTTGGGGGGCGCGGTATTCGGCTCCCTGGTGTATTTCGCGGCGGCCGCCCTGGTACAGGATGTTCAACCGCTGCTTGCCGCCTCAGAAATTTCGGTGCCGGAAGCCAATGTCTGGAGCCGTCTGACCCTGATCCTGCCGCGATACTGGTACATGGTATTTCCGGCGATTGTGCTGATTTCGATTCTGACGGCCTGGATTGTATGGAGGTGCGTGCGACCCGGCCTCCGACGAAGCCAGACCGCTGTAAAGAGACCGTCTTTCAAACCGGAAGCCGAATCAAAGGAAGCCGAATTGGCCCAACGGCGCCTGTTTTTGCACTTATTCGCCGCGATGCAGCGCGACGGACGTCTCATGGATTTTTTGTCCGAGGACCTCGAACCATACGAAGACGCCCAGATCGGCGCCGCGGTGCGCAACATCCATGCCGGCTGCCGCCAGGTGGTTCAAAAATATTTAAATCCGGAACCGGTGATGACCGAAGAAGAAGGAGAAACGGTGAACTTGCCGGCCGATTTCGATCCGGCATTGGTCACCGTGACCGGTAAAGTCACCGGCAAGCCGCCCTTTAGCGGTATTCTGCGTCATAAAGGCTGGCAGGCCGCCGACATCAAACTGCCGGAACTCTCCGGCCGCCAGAACGCCCGCGTGATCGCTCCCGCCGAAGTCGAAATACCCTAAACCGCAAACAGAACCCGAGGCTTTCATGAGCACCCCCCGCTACATCGTCGGACTGGACCTGGGCACCACCAACAGCATCCTGGCCTACATACCGATTTCCGAACTGGATCGGGTCGATCCACCCGAAACCCGCACCCTGGAAATCCCTCAGTTGGTCGGTCCCGGAGCGGTCGCCGCGCAAACGATGCTGCCGTCGTTTATTTACGTACCCGGCGAGAAAGACATCGCCGCCGACGCGCGCCGGCTGCCCTGGAGCGATGCGGTCCGTTTTATCCTCGGCGAACTGGCGCGGCGGCGCGGCGCCGAGGTACCCGAACGGTTGATTCACTCGGCCAAATCATGGCTGTGTCACACTTCCGTGGACCGCAGCGAAGCGCTGCTTCCATGGGGGTCTTCACCCGAAATTGAAAAGCTGTCGCCGGTGGAAGCCTCGGCCGCGATTCTGGACCATATCCGCTGCGCCTGGAATCATCGCATGGCCCGTGAAGATGAAAGTCTGGCCCTGGAAAACCAGGACATCTACCTGACCGTGCCGGCGTCCTTCGATGCCGTCGCGCGCGAGTTGACCGTCAGAGCGGCCCAAATGGCACAGCTGTCCAACGTCACCCTGCTGGAAGAGCCCCAGGCGGCTTTTTATGCCTGGATCGCCGCCACGCAGGGGCAATGGCGCCAAGCGGTCTCCGCCGGAGACCGCGTGCTGGTGTGCGACATCGGGGGCGGAACCAGCGACTTCAGCCTGATTCAAGTCAGCGAGTCGGCGGGAAACCTGGAACTGGAGCGCATCGCCGTGGGAAGCCACCTGCTGGTCGGCGGCGACAACATGGACTTGGCCCTGGCCTATGCGGCCGCCAATCGGATGAAGTCCGGCGGGGAACGCCTGGACGCCTGGCAAATGCGCGCTCTATGGAATCGTTGCCGCAGTGCCAAGGAAACGCTGCTGGAAAATACCGAGCGCCAATCGGTGACGGTGTCCATCCTGGGCCGCAGCAGCAGTGTGATCGGCGGAACCCGCAAACTGGAGCTGCCGCGCACGGTCGTCGAAGAGGTGATTCTGGATGGATTTTTCCCGCCCTGCCCGGCGACCGCCCATCCGGAGATCGGCTTCCGTACCGGTATTCAGGAGGCCGGTCTGGCCTACGAGTCCGATCCGGCCGTCACCCGCCACCTGGCTCATTTCATCCGTCGCCAGTCCGACTCCGCTTCGGTGTTTCCCACCGCAATACTTTTCAACGGCGGCGTTATGAAAGCGCCCCTGATTCGCAATCGAATCATCGAGGTGCTTGCATCCTGGCAGGACGGCTCAGCCCCGCGACTGCTGGAATCGACGGATCTGGATCTGGCCGTGGCCCGGGGGGCGGCCTGTTACGGTCTGGCGCGGCGGGGTCGCGGCATCCGCATTCGCAGCGGGCTGAACCAGTCTTATTACATCGGCATCGCCGCCGCTCTGCCGGCTGTGCCGGGCATGCCGGCTCCCATCAAAGCGTTGTGCGTGGCGCCCTTTGGAATGGAGGAAGATTCCGAAACCGACCTCAGTGAAAAGGTGTTCAACCTGATCGTGGGAGAAAAGGCCAAATTCGAATTTCTGGGCTCCCCGGTTCGCACCGAAGATCCGGTGGGCGCGATCATCGAAGACTGGGAGTCCGACATCGAACCGATCACCACCGTGGAAACCGTCCTGGAAGGTGAACCCGGCAGCGTGGTTCCGGTTTCGATCCAGGGACGCCTGACCGCAGTGGGCACCCTGGAGCTGTGGTGTGTCGCCCGCGAAAGCGAACGGCGCTGGAAACTCGAATTCAACGTACGGGAATCCTCATGACCATCGCCATGGAAGACCGCCGCTTTATCGTCGGCATCGATCTGGGGACCACCAACTGTGCGGTGTCGTTTCTGGACACCGAAGCCGACGGTCTGGATGCCCGCTCCATTCGAAATTTTCCGGTACTTCAGATGATCGCACCCGGGGAGGTCGCAACCGCTCCCGTGCTGCCTTCCTTTTTATATCTGCCCGGCGAATATGATATTGCCAAAGACGCGCTGGTCCGACTCTGGAATGAAGAGGCCGCCCGGTTTGCCGGCATCTTCGCGCGGGATCACGGCGCCGGCGTGCCGGACCGGCTGGTATCTTCCGCCAAAAGCTGGCTGTGCCATGCCGATGTCGACCGCCGCGCCCGAATTCTTCCGTGGGGTTCGAGCGACGAGGTCCCCAAGGTCTCCCCCGTGACCGCCACGGCCGCCTACCTCAGGCATATACGGATGGTCTGGAACCAGGCCCGGGGGGACGATGAAGCCCTGCACCTCGAAAACCAGCTGGTCGTCGTCACCGTGCCGGCCTCGTTCGACGAGGTTGCCCGTGAGTTAACCCTGGAAGCCTCCAAACAGGCCGGTTTGGAGGAGATCATTCTGCTCGAAGAGCCGCTGGCGGCCTTCTACAGCTGGCTGATGCGCCATGAACGCAACTGGCGGGAGACGGTGGCCCCCGGACAGATGATTCTGGTCTGCGACGTGGGCGGGGGAACCACCGACTTTACGCTGATCGTACTGACCGACCACGAGGGCAGCCCCCGGTTCGAACGCATCGCGGTGGGCGATCACCTGATTCTGGGCGGCGACAACATCGATCTGGCCCTGGCCCGCCGGGTGGAAACCCGGCTGGGCGGCGCCCGGCGCAGCATGAGCACCCGGCGCTGGAAGGAACTGTGCCATCAATGCCGCCAGGCCAAAGAGGCCCTGCTCGGTGGTGAAAAAAAGCAATACACGGTGACCGTAATGGGCCGGGGCAGCAAACTGATCGCCGACACGATCACCGCCGAACTGCAGCGCGATGAAGTGACCGATATCGTTCTGGACGGATTTTTCCCATTGGTGGAAGGCTCC
>DAXETY010000012.1:0-18762 GCA_051155755.1 Desulfobacterales bacterium | reverse complement strand
CTGTATGTGACCCCCATTTGTGACCCCCACCAGTTTTTGGGCTGATGCTGCGGAGAAAGATCGAGGAATAACGGAGAGATACAGTAAGAAATGGTGCCGAAGGCCGGACTTGAACCGGCACGGGCGTAGCCCACTACCCCCTCAAGATAGCGTGTCTACCAGATTCCACCACTTCGGCACGTCGAAGCTATGGATTATCGGCCGGTTTTTCGTCGCCAGCCCCTTCTTCAGCCGTCCCCGGTTCGGGTGCGGGCTGCGCCTGGGTTTCTTCTACCGCGGTCGGGGCTTCTCTCATGATCGAACTTTTGGCCATATTGGTGGAATAGTAGGCCAGTGCCAGCGAGGTGAGCATGAATACCACCGCCGCGGCCGTGGTCAGCTTGCTCAAAAAGGTGCTGGCGCCGGTGCTGCCGAAAAGGGTCTGGCTGGAACCACCGCCGAAGGCCGCTCCCATGTCGGCGCCCTTGCCGGTCTGCAGCAATACGATCATGATCAGCGCCACACATACGACAATGTGGATGATAATCAGTGCCTGTGACATGTCTGTTTGGCTTCCCGACTTCCCGGGCGACCATACCTGGGTAGAGTTCCCGGAGTCCGTCGTTGAAAAAATAAAAACCGCCTGTCATACCGGCGACGCCGCTCTGCCGGTTGACTTATTGCCGGTATTTGACGATCTTGGCAAATGTTCCGGCGTCGAGACTGGCGCCGCCTACAAGGGCACCGTCGATATCTTCCATGCCCATCAGCTCGACGATGTTGTCCGGTTTTACGCTGCCACCGTAAAGAATACGAATGCCTTCGGCCAGTCTGGTATCAAACATATCCGCCATTTTTTGGCGCAGGTATTGGTGGACTTCCTGTGCCTGCTGCCGGGTGGCGGTCTTACCGGTGCCGATGGCCCAGACCGGCTCATAGGCAATAATCAGGTCATCGAGATCTTCCGAAAAGAAGTCTTTTAAACCGGTTTCGACCTGTTTGTCAAGTACGGAAAAGGTCTGGTTTTGATCCCGCTGTGTTTCCGTTTCTCCGATGCACAGGATGGGCTGCAGGCCGACCCTGAAAGCGGCACGCAATTTTTTGTTAACGTTTTCATCGGTTTCGCCGAAATACTGGCGCCGTTCGGAGTGGCCGATAATGACCTGACTGCAGCCGGCTTCCCGCAACATTTCCGGCGACACTTCACCGGTGTAGGCGCCCTGTTTCTCCCAGAACAGGTTCTGAGCACCAACGGCGATCGAAGAACCTTCGAGGGCTTCCACCAGGGCAGTGATCGCCGTGAAGACCGGCGCCAGCATCACCTCGACTCCCTGGGTACCTTCGATCAACTTTTTGAGGGAAACCGCCGTATCGACGGATTCGGCGACGGTTTTATGCATTTTCCAGTTGCCTGCGATCAGCGGAATACGTCCGTTCATGAGCTCCCCCTGTTGGCTCGTTTGGAGGCCGCCATTTTCTCATGGTCGGCATTGCGGGTTTCAATCCGTTTTCGCGCAAAGGCCTTAGGGCCGGTATGCTTCCATAGCGCCGGCGTCGCCAGCAGCATCAGAACGTTACCGGCCGGGCCGTTGAAAACCAGCAGAACGGCGCCCAGGGCCCAGAAACTGCCTCCGGTCATCACGCCGATGGCAGTGGGGAATATCAAGTAAAACAGCAGATCGGCCACCGACAGGGCGATCAGTCCGACCACCGCCCAGCGCCGAAGATTCCAGATGCCCACACCGAAGACTACATACGGAATCAAGGTCAGGATAAACTTTGCTGCCAGAACGCCGGCCAGGGCAGGCGGGACCACCGGATCGGAAGACAGCCACAGTACGCCCTTAAAGATGGACAGCCAGCCCACCGCCCATGGAATCCACGGAAAATCATTCTCCAACCGCCAGCCCGGAAGTATTGCAAACGGCAAAGCTTTCGCCAAACGGTCCGGGTTGTTGCGGATTTCCTGGTTCATTTTGGAAATTTGAGACGTTCCGTTTCGGTTACAGTTGAGAGCCGACCATTGCAGCCAGATCGACCATACGGTGCGAATAACCGGCTTCATTGTCGTACCAGGCCAGGACTTTGACCAGGTTGTCCACCACGTATGTAGTCGGGGCGTCGACGATCGAAGAAAGACTGGAACCGTTGTAATCGCAGGAAACCAGGGGGATTTCGCTGTAGCCGAGAATGCCGGCCAGTGAAGATTCTGCAGCCTGTTTCAGGGCATCGTTGACCTCCGATGCCGTCAGCCCGGGCTTTTCCAGATTGGCGACCAGATCGACCAGCGACACGTTCGGCGTTGGCACGCGGATGGCAAGCCCGTTCAAACGACCTTCGAGTTCCGGCAGCACCAGCGCGACCGCACGTGCGGCACCGGTGGTGGTCGGAATCATCGAAAGGGCGGCGGCTCTGGCTCTTCTCAGGTCTTTGTGCGGAAAGTCCAGCAGACGCTGGTCTCCGGTGTAGGAGTGAATCGTGGTCATCAGCCCGTTGCGGATTCCGAAATTTTCCAAAAGGACCTTGGCGACCGGCGCCAGGCAGTTGGTCGTGCACGACGCATTGGAGATCACGTGATGCTGGCGCGGATCATAGCGGTTGGCATTGACGCCCATGACGATGGTGATGTCGGGGTCCTTGGCCGGTGCCGATATAATGACCTTGCGCGCTCCGGCGGCAAGATGCTTGGCGGCGTTTTCCCGGTCGCGAAAAATGCCGGTACACTCGGCCACGATGTCCGCCCCGAATTCCTTCCAGCGCAGCTGGGTCGGATCCTTGATCGAGGTGATCGCGATGGATTTCCCATCGATTTCAATGGCATCTTCCCGGGCCTTGACCTCCTGGGGCAGCGTTCCGTGCACAGAGTCGTACTTGCACAAATGTGCCATGGTGGCCGGGTCGGTCAGATCGTTGATTGCAACCACCTCCACGTCGGGATGTTTCAGCGCGGCGCGAAACACCAGGCGACCGATCCTTCCAAACCCATTGATGCCGATTTTGATACTCATGGAGCCTCCTTCAGCGTTTTCTTCAACACCAGTGCGTCTTCACCGGTGTCAGGATAGTAGTTGGCACGGACTGCGATGCAGTGAAACGCCAGTTTGCGATACAGTGACCGCCCCTCCTGATTGGAAGGCCGAACTTCCAAAAGGACTTCGCCGGCGCCCCGTCTGCGGGCGGTTGCCATGATTTGCTGCATCAGTTCGGTGGCGATGCCTTTATTCCGATGCTCGGCCGCCACGGCAACTTTCAGGATGTGCAATTCATCGAGCAACAACCGTGAGCAGGCAAATGCGATGACCTCGCCGGCCGGGTTCAGCGCAACGCAATTCAAAGCGTCACTTCGGGACAACTCGGCACGAAAGGTGTCGACTTGCCACGGGTTTTCAAAAGACTGCCGGTCGATGGCCGCGATGGCTTCGATATGCGAGGTATCCCATGGGCGCAGCGACCAATGCGTCGATTTAATTGCGTTTGTTGCCTTTAAGAATGCCGCTGGCCAATGAAATGCTTTTTTTCCCAAAGGCTTCCAGCTTTGTCGCCAGATCGGGCAGTTCACATTCGTTGCGGGTTCCGATGGCCCGGATCAAAATCGGCAGGTTCACCCCCGAGATCACCTCCACCCGCCCTTCTTCCAGAAAAGAGTAGCTCAGGTTCGACGGCGTTCCGCCGAACATATCGGTCAGTATCAGGACGCCGTCGCCTTCGCTGACTTCCTTGATTCCGCCCAATATTTTTTTCCGCAACTTTTCCGCGTTTTCATTCAGATCGATGGACACCGAGACCGTTTTTTCCGGTCTGCTCTGGGTAATGAACTCGGCAGCATCGATGAGGGCATCTCCCAGATTGCAGTGCGTTACAATGACGATTCCAATCATAAGGTCGGTTTTTCCAAAGGTTTGTGATTTCTGTGCATTGCACGATGATCCGCCGGCAGGCTTTCGGCGGCATCGGACGCGCGTCTTACCGCGCCGGGTTGAATACCGCGTAAGCCCGGCGTTTCAAACTGTTCAAATCAGGTACCGTTTCATTAAAAGTCGACCGTGTGTTACAGGCACGGCTCATGCAGCCATCAAGGCAAAGCCGAATTGATTGTTTTTTATTCCGCCGGGCAGGCCCCATTGACTCCGGTGAAGGACTTCACCGATGGAGATCACGATGGGTAATTTCGATGTGTTTACCGCTTTGTAGGATTCGAGCCTGCAGGTGGCGCGCAATCACCACCGAGCGGTGGCGACCTCCCGTACAACCCACAGCCACCGTGAGATACGATTTGCCCTCTTTTTCGTACAAAGGGATCAAATAGTCAAGTAATTCGAAATATTTTTGTAAAAATAAGTGCGCTTCGCGACTCTGCAAGACGAATTTTTCCACTTCTTCCGATTCGCCGTCCAGTTCCTTCAGCTCGGGCACAAAATAAGGATTGTCCAAAAAACGAACGTCCACCAGCAGGTCCGCATCCGGCGGGATTCCGTATTTGAATCCAAAGGTCATCAGTTGAATGCGCATGGCATCCGGCCTGCAGATTTGTTCGGCAATGCGGAAAACGGATTTTTTCAATTCATGGATGTTGGTGCGGGAAGTGTCGATCACACGATCGGCCCGTTTGCGGATTTCGGCCAGCATCTGTTTTTCATCCCGGATGGCATCCAGCAGGCGTTTTCCGGCTGCCAGCGGATGCACCCGGCGCGTTTGGCTGTAGCGCTGTACCAGAGTGGGCTCGTCGGCCTCCAGGAACAGCAGCGTAATGTCATAGCGCTGCTGCAGGTCATCGAATACCGCCCGGTGTTTGGACAAAAAAGACGGGTCCCGCAAATCCATGACAAAGGCCAGGGCTGCGGCGGATTTGGAATCGGCCACGGGCAGCTGCAAAAACCGGGGCAACAGTACCACGGGCATGTTATCCACGCAGTAGAAGCCTGCATCTTCAAATGCAGCCAATGCGGAGCTTTTCCCGGAGCCCGATAAACCGGTAATAATGACAAGGGTCGATTTTTTCACGGAATTAAGGTAGGGGTGCGATCCGGATTTTGCAAGCGTCCGATTTTAGAAGTCTTCGTCCTCTTCCTGAATAATGGTATAGATCTCGTCTCGATCCGCCGCGCGCAACAATCGTTCCCGGAAAGGGTCGTGCTTGAGGATTTTCGAAATCCGCGCCAAAAGCTTGAGATGCAGACCGGTGGAATTTTCCGGCGTCACCAGTGTGAAAAAAATGTGCGTCGGCCGTCCATCCATGGACTCGAAATCCACACCCCTGCGGCTCAGACCGAATCCCAGAATTAGATTTTCCAGTTCCTTGAGTTTTCCGTGCGGAATGCCGATTCCGTTGCCGATGCCGGTGCTGCCGAGGCGTTCTCTTTCCATGAGCACTCGCAGAATCCGATCGGATTCCAGGTCGGTCAGCGAAGCGATCGGTGCAACCAGTTCTTTCAAAACACCGTGTTTGTCTCGGGCTTTCAGGTCTGCGATGATCGCTTCCTTCGGCAGCACATCCAGTATCTTCATCGATAGAAATCCTGCAACCGGAAACAGCGCATCCGGTCGGCATGGCAAGGTCGACGGCCGTGAACGGCCGCGGACATTCAAAACATTCCGGGTATCCCGGACGGACGGCAGTGGAAGGTCCATTCCTTCCGGGCGACTTCCATCCAACGGCGCAGGGTTGTTTCGCCCTGCCGGATAAACGCTTTGCCCCGGCTGCCGAATTCGAAAGCCGCGCCGCGGCATAACCCGGTGCCGATGCCCGATCCATGGCATTTCGTGAGGTTGCGTGCCGGCGACCTTACCCGAGCGGTTGAATCAATCCGAAGTGCCCGTCTCTGCGCCGATAGAGGACATTGACCTTTTCGGTTTTTGCGTCGGTGAAAACCAGAAAACTGTCGTTGACAAGCTCCATCTGCATCACGGCTTCTTCCACATCCATGGGTTTGTATTCGATCGGCTGGACGTGGATCTGAGGTGTGATGTCCTCTTCGACGGCGGCCATCGCCGCTCGTTCCGATATTTCCTTGATATTGGTTTCGGTTCTGCGGTCACGGCTTTTCTGTTTGTTTTTCTTGATCTGCTTTTCAAGTTTGTCCAGGACCATGTCGATGGCCGAGTACATGTCGTTGATTTCTTCCCGGCCGATGATGTTCAGACGGTCGCCGACGATGTTGATTTCGGCAATGTGTCGGAACTTCTCCACCGACAGCACGACGTTGGCTTCGGCCGGGTTGTCGAGCAGGCGGTCGAAGCGGTCCAGTTTTTCGGAAACATAGGCTTTCAGGTGATCGGAAGGATCCAGGTTCTTGAAGGTTACCGATGTCTGCATCAAAGCCTCCTTAAAGCTGTTTGCGTTTGTTGGAGGGCAAAACGTTCAACATTTCCCGATACTTGGCTACAGTACGCCGGGCAATGTTGATGTTGGCGTCCTTGAGCAGCTTTGCAATTTTGTCATCGCTGTAAGGCTTGCGCGGATCTTCAGCAGCGATGATCTGTTTGATTTTTTCCTGGACACTGACCGAAGCGATGGTCCCGCCATGGGACCGTTTGATAGAACTGTTGAAAAAATATTTCAATTCAAAAATGCCCTGCGGGGTGTAAGCGTATTTGTTGGTGGTAACCCGGCTGATGGTCGACTCGTGCATGCCGATGTCCTGGGCCACATCCCGCAGCACCATCGGCCGCAGCTGGGTGATGCCCTTTTCAAAAAAATCACGCTGGAACCGCAGAATGCTCTCCATCACGCGGTAGATGGTTTTCTGACGCTGGTGAATGCTTTTGATCAGCCATGCCGCGGAGCGCAGCTTGTCCTGTATGTAACTCTCGGCTTCACCGGACAGGCCTTCGCGCGATTGGATCGATTTTTTGTAAAAGGAATTGATTCGGAGCTTGGGCATGCCGTCATCGTTGAGCACGATTACAAAATCGTTTTCGACCTTGTACACGTAAATGTCCGGCGTAATGTACTGCGGGGTGTCGTCGGAAAACTCCCGGCCGGGCTTGGGTTCGAGGCCCTTGATTACGTTGACCGCGACCAGCACTTCTTCCAGGCTTGACTTGGTGGCGCGGCAGATGGCTTTCAGATTGCGTTTTTCAAGGTTGCCGAGATGATTTTTAATAATTTCGACCACCAGCGGGTTGTCGATCTGCAAATGGCGGGCCTGAATCAACAGGCATTCGCAAAGGTCGCGGGAGCAGACACCGACGGGGTCGAAGGTCTGCATCAATTCCAGGACCGGGATGACTTCGGTCTCCTGGACGCCGGCGGCACGGGCGATTTCTTCGGTGCTGAGATCCAGATACCCGTCCTGATTCAAGTTGCCGATGATCAGACTGCCGATGTTTTCCTCCAGCTCGGAGGGGGAGACCATCATCAGCTGCCACAACAGGTGATCGTTCAACGATTCCTTGCGCGCGATAAAGGCATCGTACTTCGGCGCTTCCCGGCTTTCGCTTTCGTAGTTGACCCGCCCCGGAGTATTGTACTCGTCCAGATAATTGCTCCAGTCCACATCGTCGGGAATTTTTTCATCGATCGTCACTTCCGGGTCGGCGCCTTCTTCGGATTTGGTGTCGGGTTCCAGGAGTCGATCCTCGGCTGCGGTTTCCTGCTGTTCCTCTAAGGCCGGATTCTCCTCCAGTTCCTGACGGATCGTGTCGAGCAGTTCCAATCGCGAAAGCTGCAGCAGCTTGATGGCCATCTGCAGCTGAGGCGTCATGATCAGTTGTTGGGTGAGCTTTAGTTGCTGTCTGAGTTCCAGGGCCATGGTGTTATAACCTGAATTCGTCTCCCAAATAGATGCGTCTTGCGATTTCGCTGGAAGCAATCTCTCCGGGTGAGCCGGAGACGATCACTTTGCCCTCGTTTATTATATATGCTGTGTCGCAGGATTCAAGCGTTTCCCTTACATTGTGGTCCGAGATCAACACGCCGATGCCCCGTTTTTTCAGGTGCGCGATGATTTTTTTGATGTCGATGACCGCCAGGGGATCGACCCCGGCAAACGGTTCGTCGAGCAGCATGAAGGCCGGATCGGTGGCCAGGGCCCGGGATATTTCCAGGCGGCGCTTCTCTCCACCGGAAAGAACGACCGCCTTCTGGTCGGCCAGATGGCGGATGCCGAGTTCATCCAGCAGCAAATTCGTGCGCTGCACCTGTTCGGCTTTGGGCATCGGCAGCGTCTCGAGTATGGCGAGCAGATTTTGCCGCACGGTCAGTTTTCGGAAGATAGAGGTTTCCTGGGGCAGATACCCGACTCCTTTACGCGCCCGCATGTGCATCGGCAGGTCGGTCAGATCTTGATCATCCAGAAAGACCCGGCCGGCATCCGGTCTGACCAGGCCGACGGTCATGTAAAAAGTGGTTGTTTTACCGGCCCCGTTGGGACCCAGCAGTCCGACCACCCGCCGGCTTTCGACATCCAGGCTGACCGCATCGACCACTTTGCGTTCATTGTAGATTTTACCCAAATTTTGCAATGCCAGTACGGCCATTTTCCCCCAGCCATGCAGCCAACCGGACTACAGAGAGAAATTCCCCTGAAAAACACCCCGCACATTGCCTTTGAATACAGCCTGATTGCGCTGCAGGTCCAAAGACATGCTTTCGGCTGTCAAGCGATAGGAATCGGCGGAAATCTCCACCGGCCGATCGGTCGTCAGCAGGCGCTCGTTGTGCTGATAGAGCAGGCTTTCGGTGTTCAGGCGGGTGGAATCCCGCACGACCACTACGTTGCCGTTGACCGTGACGTTTCGACTTTCGGTTTGCAGGGCCCCGCTGTCGGCGCGAAGTTGCACGTTTTGCTGGTCTTCCAGAAAGAATGTCATGGCCAGGTTGTCGAGCAACACAGTCTTGTTGGCATCCACGTAGCGGGCCGAGTCTGCGTCCAGAACCCACTCGGTCTTTCCATCCCGCGTGGCGGTATGGTGAATCTCATCGATGCTCAGGTTGGCGTCATCCGGCAGCGCTTCGATCAATCGCTGAGGGTCGTCGAGGACATGCCTGGAATGAATAAAAATCGCCGTCAGAGAGGTCAGTCCGCCGATGATTCCGATAACGATGACAATTTTTAATATTTTCGGGCGGCCCCGTCGATTGAAAAGCATATTTTCCTTTTGCCGGGATTTCAAAAAAACCGGCCTTTCGAGAAGAAGCATCCGGGCTAGAGCAATTCATGTGCCAAAATGGTATCTCGCGCTCGCTAAAAAGTCAAGAAACGAAAAAAACGGCCGCGATGCGGCCGCGATGATCGTTGACTCGTTTCAGCTTACCTGATATCTACAAAAAGCTCAATTGGTTTCATTGCAAGCATAACAGTTTGAAAGTAATATATTAATTCTTGCCCAAACCGGGTGCTGTGCACCCGGTGCAAGATCAACATCGAATCACAAACGTGCTTCTCCGTTTGCGGTTGTAATGAACAGCCGGATGGCGACCCGTGGCGGCATGGGGTGGGCATTGATGAAAAAATATCGCATCGACAAGACCGTTTCCGAAATCAACGCGAAGATACAGTCCGGTCAGGCCGTGGTCGTGGACGCGGAAGAAATGATCGGCATCGTTCGGCAGGAAGGCGCGGTGGAAGCCGCCCGACAGGTCGATGTCGTGACCACCGGAACCTTTGCACCCATGTGTTCCTCCGGAGCCCTGATCAATTTCGGACACGCGGTACCGGGAATCAAAGCCTCGAAGGTCTGGCTCAACAATGTTCCGGCATACGGCGGTCTGGCTGCGGTGGATTGTTTCATCGGGGCCACCGAACCCTGCGAAGACGACCCGCTCAACAAGGTGTATCCGGGAGAATTCAACTACGGCGGCGGCCATGTGATCCAGGACCTGCTGGCGGGAAAGCCCGTCCACCTGAAAGCCGCCGGTTACGGCACCGACTGCTATCCTTCCCGTAGTTTCGAAAAAGAGATCAAACTGCGGGATCTGCCGTTTGCCACCCTTTGCAACCCTCGCAACGGCTATCAGAACTACAATTGCGCGGTGAACCTGACCAAAAAAACGGTTTACACCTATATGGGGACATTGAAACCCAACGCCGGCAACGCCAACTACTGCTCGGCCGGACAGCTCAGCCCGTTGATGAACGATCCTTTCTATCGCACGATCGGCATGGGAACTCGGATTTTCCTGGGCGGCGGCGAAGGTTATGTCAGCTGGTACGGTACCCAGCACAAGGGTTCGGTGAAGCGCACCAAGGGCGGGGTTCCCATACGGCCGGCCGGCACGCTGTGGGTGATGGGAGATTTGAAAAAGATGAGTCCGCGCTGGCTGATGGGCGTGAGCATCCAGGGATACGGGTGCTCGCTGGCCGTTGGACTCGGTGTGCCGATCCCCGTCCTCAACGAGGAGGTGGCTCAATTTACGGGGGTATCCGACGAGGAAATTTTTACCCAGGTGGTCGATTACGGCAACGATTACCCCAACGGTGTTTCCCGCAGCCGGGCCCAGGTCAGTTATGCCGAACTCAAAAGCGGCAGCATCCACATCGACGGCCGCGAAATCCCAACGGTACCGCTTTCGAGCGTGGTGCGCGCCCGGGAGATTGCCGAACTGTTGAAAAAACGAATTTCCTCGGGCAAGTTTTTGCTCACCGAGCCGGTCTTTACATTGCCGGCGTGACGCTGGTCCGATTGGTTCCATTGGTTCGATTGGTTGTTCGGGTTACGGGTTGCGCGTTGCGGGTTGACTTGATTCTTTGCGTTGCATCGTGCGGCTGATGTTACTGAAACGGCGAGAGGGCGAAACGGCGAAACGGCGCAAAACCGGTTTCGGCGCTGCAGTTTATACACGAGGGATTATCGGCCACTAACAACCAACGACTAACGACTAACGACTGACAACGGACAACTGACAACGGGCAACGGAAGCAGTCATGGCAGACCCGATTCGCGCCTTTGTCGCCATCAAGCCGCCCGCAGGGGTCGTCGATCAAATCACGGCCTTGCAAAAGCGCATGGCGGACGGGATTTCCGGCGTGCGCTGGGTCGGTTCCGAAGGCATCCACCTGACGCTGAAGTTTCTCGGCGACATCGACCGGGATCGGGTGGAGACCGTCGGCAGGACGCTGGTGGATGCCGTTGCCGGAATGACACCGTTTTTACTGACGGTAAAGGGTGTCGGCGTGTTTCCGAGCATCCAGCGGCCGCGCGTGATCTGGGCCGGGGCGGCCGCCGAGGCGCACAGACTGTATGCCCTGCAGCAGGCCGTAGAGGAGGGGCTGGAGACGGTTGGCTTCGCCCGGGAGCGGCGGCGGTTTCGCGGTCACCTGACACTGGGACGGGTCAAAGGCCGGCTGGACAGTGCCGCGTTAATGAATCTTCTGCACCGGGAGCGGGAATTTTTCATCGAGCCGTTTCCGGTTGCTCAGATCACCCTGTATCAAAGTCGATTAAAGCCCTCGGGAGCCGAATACACCTCCCTGGTGCAAGCTCCGCTGGCAGGCCGGCCGGAGCCGGCGACCCCTGAATAAAAAGCAAAACAACGGCTTTTGAAAATTTGAGGCGAACCATTTCGATTTCGATTAGAGAGGAAAGGTAAAATGAGCACCACTCCGGACAAGGAACGAGCCATACAAACGGCGATGAGCCAGATCGAGCGGCAGTTCGGAAAAGGTTCGATCATGAAACTCGGCGACAGTCCCGTCATCAAAGTTCCGGTGATTCCAACCGGATCGTTGGCCCTGGACATCGCGCTGGGCATCGGCGGCCTGCCCCGCGGGCGGGTGGTCGAGATTTACGGTCCCGAATCTTCCGGCAAAACGACATTGGCCCTGCACGCGGTGGCCGAGGCCCAGAAGCAGGGCGGTATCGCCGCTTTCGTAGATGCCGAGCATGCCCTGGATACGGCCTATGCCCGCAAACTGGGCATCAATACCGATGAACTGCTGGTTTCGCAACCCGACACCGGAGAGCAGGCCCTGGAGATTGCCGACATGCTGGTGCGCAGCGGCGCCATCGACGTGCTGGTCATCGATTCGGTCGCCGCCCTGGTTCCGCGGGCGGAAATCGAGGGCGAAATGGGTGATGCCCACATGGGGCTTCAGGCGCGGTTGATGTCCCAGGCACTGCGCAAATTGACCGGCACGATCGGCAAAACGAGAACCTGTCTGATTTTCATCAATCAGATTCGCATGAAAATCGGCGTGATGTTCGGCAATCCTGAAACCACCACCGGCGGCAACGCCCTTAAGTTCTACGCATCGGTGCGCCTGGACATTCGCCGGATCGGGGCCATCAAAGAAGGCCAGGAAGTCACCGGCAACCGCACCCGGGTGCGGGTGGTGAAAAACAAGATGGCACCGCCTTTCAAGGAGGCCGAGTTCGACATCAGCTACGGAGAAGGAATTTCCCGAACCGGGGATCTGCTTGACATGGGGGTGTTGGCAGGGGTTATTGATAAATCCGGTTCCTGGTATTCCTTCGAAGGCGAACGCATCGGCCAGGGACGTGAAAACGTAAAACGGTTTCTGGTGGAAAATCCGGACATCCAGGCCAATGCGCTCGCCAAGGTGCGCCAATCCCTGGGACTGGAAGAAAAAGAAGCCGAACCGGAGACCGCCGCGGAAAGCTCCGGGTAACGATCCTTCCGACACCGCCGGATGCACGGAGAAACGACGATGACAGGCAACGACGTTCGCAAAAAATTTTTGGATTATTTCAAACATCACGGTCACGAAGTGGTGCGCAGCTCTTCTCTGGTTCCCCAGGACGATCCCACGTTGCTGTTTACCAATGCCGGTATGGTGCAGTTCAAACGACTGTTTCTGGGGGAAGAAAGCCGCGGTTACAATCGGGCCACCACCTCCCAGAAATGCGTGCGGGCCGGCGGCAAGCACAACGACCTGGAAAATGTCGGCTACACCGCCCGCCATCACACGTTTTTCGAAATGCTGGGCAATTTTTCGTTCGGGGACTATTTCAAGGAGAAAGCGATCGAGTACGGCTGGGATTTGCTGACCAACGGCTACGGGCTGCCCGAAGACCGGCTGTGGGTGTCGATCTACCTCGATGACGACGAGGCGCATCAGATCTGGCATCGCAACATCGGCGTGCCGGAGGAAAAGATCCTGCGCTTCGGCGAGGAAGACAATTTCTGGGCCATGGGGGATACCGGCCCCTGCGGACCGTGCAGTGAAATCCACCTCGATCGCGGCCAGGCCTATGGCTGCGGGCGCCCGGACTGTGCGGTGGGCTGTGACTGCGACCGCTGGCTGGAGATATGGAACCTGGTGTTCATGCAGTTCAACCGCGACGATAGCGGGAAAATGACCCCGCTGCCGAAGCCCAGCATCGACACCGGTCTGGGATTGGAACGGATGGTGTCGATTCTCCAGGACGTTCCGACCAATTTCGATATCGACCTGATTCGTCCGATCATCGCCAGGACCGAGGAAATCTCCCAGCGTCCCTACGGTGCCTCCGAAAGCGACGATGTGGCCATGAAGGTAATTGCCGATCACAGTCGCGCGGCGGCTTTTCTGATCGGCGACGGTGTTTTTCCTTCCAATGAGGGCCGCGGCTATGTGCTGCGGCGCATCATGCGCCGGGCCATCCGCTATGGACGCAATATCGGAATGAATGAACCGTTTTTGCACCGCACCGCCGAGGTGGTCTTCGACGTGATGAAGCCGGCGTATCCGGAGCTGACAGAAGCCCGTTCGTTCATTACCAACGTAATCAAAAATGAAGAGCTTCGGTTCGGCGAAACGCTCGACACCGGATTGAAGCTGCTTGGCGATACGCTGGCAAACCTGAAAGCCGCCGGAAAAACCGAAGTTCCCGGAGCGGTGATTTTCAAGCTCTACGACACCTACGGATTTCCGGTGGACATTGTCCGCGACACCGTGCGTGAAGAGGAAATCGCGCTGGACATGGAAGGTTTCGACCGGGCTATGGCCGACCAGCGCTCGCGCTCGCGGTCCAAAATTTCGTTTGCGGGCATCAGCGATGCCTATCGAAAGCTCACCTCCAAGGGCGTTCAATCGGAATTTCTGGGTCACATGCAGCTGCAGTGCGAGTCCAGTGTGCTGCTGCTGGTGCAGGACGGCAGCGAAGTGGATTTCGCCGGCAAGGGCAGCAGCGTTGAGGTCGTCACCGAGCAGACGCCGTTTTACGGAGAAGCCGGCGGGCAGGTGGGCGACCGGGGCCGCATTACCGCCGACGATCTCGACCTGGAGGTGACCGACACGATCAAAGATCCCACCGGTCTGACCATTCACAAAGGCACGGTGCGCTCCGGACGGATTCAAAAAGGGCAGACCGTGCAGCTCATTGTGGACAGTGAAAAACGCAGCGCCACCCAGCGCAACCACACCGCCACCCACATTCTGCATGCCGTGTTGCGCGATGTGCTCGGCGATCACGTCAAACAGGCCGGTTCGCTGGTGGCACCGGACCGCATGCGCTTCGATTTCAGCCATTTTTCTCAAATCGATCCGGAAACCCTGGATCGGATCGAAGCGCTGGTGAATGAAAAAATTCGGGCCGATATGCCGATGCAGACGGCTGAAATGGAAGCCGAGCAGGCCTTTCAGTCCGGTGCGACCGCGCTGTTCGAAGAAAAATACGGCGATCGCGTGCGGGTGGTGTCGATGTCGGACTTCAGCAAGGAACTTTGCGGCGGCACCCATGTGCAGCGCACCGGGGAGATCGGGCTGTTTAAAATCGTTTCCGAATCCAGCGCGGCTTCGGGCGTACGGCGCATCGAAGCGCTCACCGGCCAGGCCGCCCTGGAATATACCCAGCAAGCCACCCGTCTCCTGCAGCAAGCCGCCCACCTGGTGAAGGATCGCCCCGAAACGGTGCCGGCCCGGGTGGAAAAATTGATGGCCGATCACAAGACCCTGGAAAAGGAAGTGGAACGGCTGAAAGCCAAAATCGCGGTGCTTTCGGCTTCCGACGCCGAAGAGCGCATCGAGACCGTTGACGGCGTGAAAGTGCTGGCCAAGCGGGTGTCGGTGGGCACGCCGGCGGCATTGCGTGATCTGGCCGACCAGTTCAAAAATAAAATCGGCTCCGGTGTCGTTGTGCTGGGGGCCGTCGCCGAAGGCAAGGCCATGTTGATTGCCGTGGTTACCAAAGACCTGGTGGATCGTTTCCACGCCGGCAACATCGTCAAGGATCTGGCAGCCGTTGTCGGTGGGAGAGGCGGCGGTCGACCCGACATGGCCCAGGCCGGAGGCCCGCAGCCGGAAAATCTGGAGCAGGCCCTGGAGCGGGTGTATGAGATCCTAGCGCATGCCTAGTCAAGGTTTGTAAGCAAGCCTTGCGAGAATCGATAAATATCATTGATCTCGAGGCCCCGCCTCGCGAGAACGGCAGCGATTTTTGTAAGGACCTTTCATATTTGGTCACCGCTTGGCGGTGTGATCGGCTCTTAAGTGACTTACGTTGAGTTGTCACTTTTTTTGACCGCTTCTTTCGGTTCCCTGTCCCTCAAATCCCCCGCACCCAATCTCTTCGATACCACGGTATTCCGTTCCCCTATATGCAGATTGACACCCGCGCGGTTATATTCTATAATATATTGATTTCGATATAAATTTTATGAGGTAACCGAGCGCGGAATGGAAACCATCGACCGGATCAAACGATTTTACCTGGACCATCTGCCCGAGGCGCGCATCGAAAAGGGCATCCTGCGGGCACCCTGTCCATTTTGCCGGGAAGACAGCCCCGGCACCCTCGTGGCCGTCATGAACCCGGAGAGTTTTTTTACCGGATATTACCGCTGCCTGAACCGCTGTCGCCCGGGCGGTTTTCCGCTCCACTTCGGGCGGCAGAGGGGGCTTGACCCCGGCCTCGTTCCCGGTTTCGACCCGGATCGCGACCCCTTCGTTCGGGACATCGTCTATCCGATCAAAAACTTGATGCCCGACATCATCAAAAACGCTTCTCTGATGGGGGAAAGCGAATACGGTTTTTTCCAGGAGTTCGGTGTGTCGCCGGCCGTCGTGGACGAACTGCGCATCGGCTACAACGGTCGCTACCTGGTGTATCCCTATTTCCAGGAAGACGGTAACTGTTATTCAGCGCGCTGTGTGCTACCCGGTCGTCCGGAAGACAATTTCTGGACGGGAGACGAGAATTTTTTCGGCGCGGAATTTCGCATCTTCGACATGCTGGAAATCGAGCGCTGCGAAGACGGGGCCCTTTTCATCGTCGAAGGCGAAAACAACCTGCTCACGCTGAAAGAATTAGGCTACCCGGGCGTTGCCGTTCCGGCTGCCACCGATCTGGAACACCTCGACGCCCAGCGTCTGGAATCCGTTCAGTACGTTTTTCTGGTGGTCAACAATTCTCCGGAATCGCTGATGGCCGCCCGACAGACGGCCATGCGCATCGGCTTCAAAGTGCGAATCCTGCAGTGGCCGCCGAATTCGAGTCGCAATTACAATCTGTGCGACATGGCCGTGGAAAAAGGATCGGCATTTCGGGGCGCGGTCGCCGCGATGATCCAGAAATCCAAAGCCTTTTCGCCTTTCAGTTCTCCGGAAAAAGAACAGCGGCGTTTTTTCGGTTTTGTCGAGCAGACCATGGGCAAGGAACTGGCGGGGCCGAGCACCGGTTTTGACAAACTCGACAAAGCGCTCAACGGAATCCGCGGTATCAACATCATGGGCGGGCCGCCCAAGGCTGGCAAATCCTGTTTCTACATGCAGGTTTCCACCGAGATGGCCCGGCGTCGGACACCGGTGATCTATTTCGATTTTGAAAACGGGCGCAACAAAATATACTATCGAACCCTGTGTCGGTTAAGCCGCCTGAGCGAGGAGCAGATTCGCAAACAATTCCGTGAGGAAGCGGTGGCAAAGCAGTTGAAAAAGACCCACAACGAATTCAAGGACATGCTGAAGTTTTTTCGGGTGGTCACCGACCGGAGGCTGAATCCGGACATCATGCGACGGCAGATCGACTTCCTGCAGCATGAAACCCGGCTTGATTACACGGTGGTGGTGGTCGACAGCCTTCACAAGCTGCCGTTCAAGGACCTCTCCGACCGACGCACCGGGATCGACTCCTGGTTGCGGCACATGGAAGCGATCCGCGATGAACAGAATGTTTCTTTTTTCGTGATTTCCGAGCTTTCCCGCGGTGAAGGCGGCAAGTACGAAAAAAAACCGGATCTGGGCGCCTTTAAAGAGTCCGGAGACATTGAATACAGCGCCGACAACGCCATGATCCTGGTGCCGGATTGGAATCCGGTGGACCCGATTTCTTCTTCCCAGCGAGAAAGCAGCCTTTGGCTGGTGGCCAGCCGTGAGAACAGCCCCGGCCGGATCGCCACCTATCGGCTGGAGTATCCGTATTGGGGATTTACCGAAGCTTAGATAGCTCGTAGTTCATAGCTCATGGCTCATAGCAAAATCGCTCAAAGCTGAAGGCTCAAAGCTGAAAGCAAGGGCAAATGCATAAGTTTCAGAAACACTGTCAGTGGTCCGTTGTCCGTAGTCCGTTGCAAAAAGCTTGGGGAACCGCAACGCGCACCCGCAACCCGCAAGCCCAACAACCAATCAAACCCGTGAAAAAGCTCAAAGCTGAAGTCGCAGAACTCAAAGCCAAAGGAAAATGCCTGAAGTGCCTGAAATAAAAAACACAACACCTTCGTCGCCTTTTTCTGCTTGCGGCTTTCGCCGGAATCACCGCAAAGACGAATCTGAAAAAACAAATTCCTCGTTTTGGGTCGGACGCTATCTGCGTGTTGTCCGGACAGGTTTGATCCTGCTGCTGCTGGTATTGGCCGGCTGTGCGGGCACCGATCCGCGTTCAGACGGAGGCGACCCGGCTCAAGGTCTACAAGGCAAAGCATCGGCACTGGAGCGGAAGGCTTTGGACGCCATGCAGGCGGGCGACTTTGAAACCGGCATCCGCGTCTATCAGCAATTGCTCGAAACCGAGCCGGACAACGGCCGTGCGCTCTACTACACCGGATATGCCCACGGCCGGCTCGGGGAAATCGACAGCGAGATCCATTACTACGAAGCCGCTTTGGCCGCCGGATACCGCACCGTCGAGCTCTTTATTAATCTGGGAGAAGCCTATCTGGGGCGCGGACAGCCGCAGGAGGCCGTAGATGCCTACCGCAGGGCCCTGGATCTGGATTCCGGCAGTTCGGATGCTCATTTCGGGATCGGACGGGCGCTGCTGGAGCAGCATCGATACGAGGAAGGTGTGGCCTATCTTGAACGCGCCGTGGCGCTGGCACCCGAAGTCTCCGAATTTCGCGAATACCTGGGACTGTTTTACGAGCGGGCCGGTCGCCTGGAAGACGCACGCCGCCAGTTTGCCCGGCTCCTTGAAAACGACCCGGACTACGAGGGCGCCCGGGAACACCTGCAGCAAATCATCCGGCGCCAGGAAATGCTGCATGAAAAACAGCCGGCGGTGGGCGGCGAGTGATTTGCGGGGCGCGGGTTGCGCGGTAAAATCGGTTCCATTGGTTTAATTGGTCTAATTGGTTAAAGGCGTGTCGGGTACTTTCCAATTTGAAACGACGAGTCGGCGAGTCGGCGAGACGGTGCAAAACCGGTTTGATTGGTTCAATTGGTTCCATTGGTTTAATTGGTTATTCGGTTTGCGCGTTGCGGTTTACGAGTTGGTTACTCAAGCTTTTTTACAACGGACTACGGACAACGGACCACGGACTGTGTTTCTGAAGTTTAGGCAGTTGCCCTTGCTTTGAGCTTTGAGCTTTTTCATTGGTTCTATTGGTCTGATTGGTTGTCCGGGTTGCGGGATGGTCGGCATAGAGCATAGGGCATAGAGCATAGCGTAACGGCAAGGAGTCATCAT
>DAXETY010000011.1:0-6753 GCA_051155755.1 Desulfobacterales bacterium | reverse complement strand
GCTATGAGCCATGAGCTACCAGCGATGAGCTATTTCCCATCCCCCCGGAGTACGTCGATCATACTGAAAACCTCACCGCGAGCGCCCTCCTGAACTTTGGCATAGAGAAAACCAACCGCATCCAGAGTTCCGCGGGCGTAAATTTTGCGGCCGTTGACGTTGTGGGTAAATTCAAACCGCACGGTTTCGTCGGCCGAGATCAGCGTGTAGGTATGCCAGCCGTGTCCGTCCAAAAACGCCTCCGGCACGCCCCATGCGCCGGACTGACGATCGGGGTCCCGTTCTTTTTCGATCTGCGCTTCGGTAAAGGAAAGGCCGAGGCGGTTGAAATAGGAGACCATGACTTTGGCGGTGCCGCTCGTGTCGACTTTGCCCTGCTGATGGCTCTCCCGAATCTGCAGACGGTATCCTTCGAACAGGTTCGGAAAATGGTCCGCAGCGTACTCCATCATGGCCTGAAAACCGACAATCTGCTTGGCCATGTTGGGGGCGATTACCGCCGCTGTCCCGGATGCCCGCACGGTTTGCAGCAGCTTTCGGCGGTCGCCGCCGGTGGTGCCCATGACAAACGGCAGCTCCCGGCTGCAGTAAAAATCGGCGTTATCATTAACGGCACCCGGCAGGGTGAAGTCCACGGTAATCACGTCGGCCACCGTGCTCTGGATGGTGTCCAACGAGCGCTCCCGCTGCGCCGGTTTTACCAGTCGGACCGAAGTGCCTTTTACCGCAGTCTGCTCGGGTTCGATCTCCGGGCCGGTCAGCGAATACGGCACCAGGTCGAACCGTTCGTCTGCAAGCACTTCTTCGGCCACGGCTCTGGCCATATTTCCCGGAAGTCCGTTGACCATGACGGGAATCGGTTTCATCGCAGGCCTCCTTATCTTTATGATTTCACCGCAGAGCTGCAGAGAACGCTGAGGAAAATCATTTCCCTTTCTGCTGAGAGGGCAGAAAGGGAAAAAATCCGCCATCTTTTGCAGAAATCTCCATGGGCTTATTTATTGAGCGCTTTGTTGGAACTGTTTGCACATACAGCAGTTTACGCTTTGGGTTTGCCGTCCTCTCAACGGCAAACCCAAATTAAATATTCTCTGCGATCTCGGCGCCTCTGCGGTGAATGAATTGTGGTGAATGGATTACGGATTGTATCGTTCGTACACCTCTGCGGCGATTTTGGCAAGCTGCGGGAACTGCCTGTCGCCGTCGAGCTGTTCGTGCAGCGAGCGCACCGCCGCCGGTATGTAATCTTCAAACTGCGGTTTGCCCTTCACCCGGCTCAAGAAACCGAAGGCGCCCAGAATTTGCAGGTTCCGCGCCAGGCGGCAAAAACGATAGCAGGCGCGGAAGGATTTTTCCTCGACGGCTTCGAGGCGGCCAAGGGCTTGCAGGCATTCTGCGAAAAGCATTTCCTGCACCTCCCGGGGCAGCTCCACATAGGGATCAAGCAGCAGTGAGGCCAGGTCATACTGCAACGGACCGATGCGCCCCCCCTGGTAATCGATCAAGACGATCGCGTCTTTGTGGATCAGGATATTGCGGGACTGCAGGTCGCGGTGCATAAAACCGAGGCGCGCCCCCTGCAGTGCGCCGTCGGCCAGCCGCGCAAATTCCGCTTCAAGCCGTTCGGCTGGCACCGGCATGGACAGGCAGCGCTTTAAAAAGGCATCCAGAAAATAGCGGCATTCCTTTTCCAGCACGACCTCGCGGCTGTAGGTGGCCGTCTGCCAGGCCCAGGCCGGTTCGAATCCCCGGCCGCCTTTCACGTTGAGCCTGACCAGCGTTCGAACGACCTGCCGGTAAAGGTCCAACACCGCCGGGGTCAGGCCCTTTCGCCGGACCCGGTCCTGGAGATGCTCGTCGCCGGCATCCTGCATCAGTACCAGTCCCGAAAAACGGTCGGCCAGATAAATTTGCGGCACCGGCACCCCGCAACGGTGCAGGTGGCGTCCGATATCGATGTAAGCGTCCGCCTCGCAGGTGCCGATTTGTTGACGGATGCCGTGATCGGCCAGGATCAATGACCGGTCCCCGGAAATCAATCGATACCAGTTCCGGTCGGAACCGTCGCCGCCGAGTTCCCGGCAGATCCCGTTGCCGGGGGGGCGTTCCGGACAGCAAAGCCGGAAGGCCTCTGGAATCATTTGCTCCAGAGCCGTTTGCCGATAGCGCTGCGGCGTGCCGATATCTCTCCAATAACGGCCGAAGGCGCCGTAACATCGAATTCTTTCACCGCGCGCCAGCAAACGGCGATAGGCATCGATGCTGTGGAAAAAGCCTTGATCGGCAATGTCCTCCAAAACGGCAGGGTTCAGCACCTGGATCCCGGTAAATGTCAACAGGCGGCGATGTGCGGATTCTCCCGGTTTTTTGAAATCGACCACGAATTGATTCGAATCGATTTCGACGCTGTTGAAGGGTTCGGCATCGATCAGCACGAGGGTGACGGGATCCGGGTGGCTCAGGTGAAACCGGTAGACCTGTCGCAGATCGATATCGCTGCAGACATCGGCGTTCATCACCAGGAAAGGCGCCCGGTCCCAAAAATCGGCCAGATTGCGAATGGCCCCCCCGGTTCCCAGGATCTGCGGTTCATGGCGCATCCAAACTGGAATGTCGAAGCGCCGGTTTTCCAGGAATTCTTCGATGCGATCGTGCAGGTGATGGGTATTGACCGCGATTTCCCGGCATCCGGCCGCCCGGAGCTGGCGGATGGCGCGTTCGAGCAGGGTTTGCCCGGCGATGGTGAAAAGCGGTTTCGGAGTGTGGTGGGTGTAAGGCTGCAACCGGGTTCCCAGACCGGCGGCCAGAATCAAGGCTTTCATCAGTCCAGGTGGTCCAGGCAACGCTGGATGGCATCCATGTATTTCACGATGGCGTCTCGATCCTCGGAATTTCTGACCCCCTGGGAGGTATAGAATTCCACCCCGTTGGCGTAACCGATCCTGGAGAGCGCCTCCATGCGCTCGATTTCACCGCGTTTAAACATGCGGCGGCCCAGGGATTCGATTTTTTTGATCCGATCTTTACCGGAGGGACCGTCTTCCGGTGCCAGCAAAAAATAGTTCAAAACGATCAGGTAGGATTCGAAGTAGGTTTTCAAAAAACCGGCGAACAATTTCAGTTTCCGAAATCCGGCGGCCGTTACGTTGTAGGTGTCCGGCAAGGTCTGATGCGGAATCAGGATGGCTTCGTCGATAAAGGCCTTGATGGTTTTGCGGACATAGTGCTCGGCGCTGATGTCCACATCGTAAGCGAACTCGTATTTAAACAGGTGCTGCAAGGCCTTGTAGCCCGAGTGAATGTGGGCGGTGGAAAATTGGAAGGCATCCAGATTCAGGATTTCCATTGCGGTGTAGGCGGCCGGAATGAAAAAGGCCACGCAGTTGTTCTTGTAATATTCCAGATTGATGCGCTGGTTGACCCGCACGGCATATTCCGTGTCGGTGATTGTATCGCGTTTTTCCCGTGCCACGGTCTCGATGAATTTACGCTGAAGATAGGCTTCGAAGGCGTTTTCCACGGCATGCTGCGGGTCGATCTGCAGGGTGTCGGCCAACTCGACGTTCTGGGTTTGCAAAAACCGCATGTAATCGTCCACCAGCTCGCTGATGTGTTCGAAGGTAAACCGTTGCCGCGGGGAGTTCAGCAAAGCGCAGGCACAGAGTCCGTGCGCGGTGACCACCGTGGTCTTGTTAATGGCGTTGATGACGCGAAATCCCAGGTTGCGGCAGAACGCATTTTTGTCTTTCGGACTCATGGCCGCCAGGCTGGAGCCCTGATCCTGCAGGAGCCGATTCAGGGAAAGGGGCTGGTGAAATCGAATGTAAATCCGTCCGTAGCGTTTCTTGAGGAAACGGCGCGCTTTCAACAGCTGCAGCAAATTTTCCGGTTCTTTTTGGCCGCCTTCCATTTCGTGGACGTAGGCGCTTTCTTCCAGCACTCGGTCGTAGCCGATGTAAATCGGCACGACGTTCATGTCTTCACAGGCCCCGTTTTTAAACGCGTCCAGCAGCATGGAAAGAAAACCCAGCTTGGGAAGAATCAGTTTTCCGGTGCGGCTGCGGGTGCCTTCGATGAAAAATTCGATATTGAATCCTTCTTCCAGCAGCTTGTAGAGATACTCGGTAAACACCTTTGAATAAAGCTTTGCACCCCGGAAACTGCGGCGGATGAAAAAAGCGCCGCCTCTTCGAAACAGCGGTCCCATGGGCCAGAAGGACAGGTTTTTACCGGCGGCGATGTGAGGGCAGGTCATATCGTTATGGTACAGGACATAGGATAGTATCAGATAATCGATATGGCTTTTGTGGCAGGGGATCAGGATCAAGGGACCTTTGCGGTAGGCGTCCTTGACGAATCGGATGTCATCGCTGTTGACCGAGACCCCGTCGAACATGGTTCGGGTGATGTACTCGACCACCACCGAGGCCGTTTTTACCAGTCCGGGGCTGTACTTGGCGGCGATTTCTTCCAGGTAGCCGTCGGCCTCTTTCCGCAGCTGCATCAAAGGTAGGTCGCGGATTTCGGTCTGCTTCTGAAGAAATTCCTGCATCCGTTCCCCGGTGAGAATGCTTTCTTTGAGTTCTTCCGGAGATTTGAGGACCGGGCCGGTGATGCTCTGGCGGTGGCGGTTGATTTGACGCAGCAAATTGCGCCGCAGGTACAGGGACTGGTATTCGACGCCCCGGCTCCGGCCGGAGGCTTCCTTCACGAACGCCTTCAGGTTCACCGGATCGGAGATTTCCACAAACACCTTGCCGGGTTTCCGAAACAGGGTGATCAGCCGCCGGATTTTGCCCGGTTTCCCCTCCGGACCGAACAGGATGTCGATCAGGCTGGGATTGGAACGGATCGGATCCTTGCTGAAGAACATCAACACCGGCACCAGGTAGATCGGACGCTCGATTTTCTTCTGCACTTCGATCAGATGTTGAATCGGGTCGACTTTGGATTTAACGAAGCGCCGGTAAAACTCACCCTTTTCCACCATTGAAAGAAATCCGCTGCGGCCGGCGGCGAGTTCCTGTTCGATATAGCCGTTGCGGAAGGGATTCATCAGGGATCGATGCTTGAAAAGATGGTAAAGGTGCGCCACCACGGTTCTGAAAACCCTGGATATCGGCTGCCATAAAAAGATCCGGTAGTCGAATCCGATTTCCGGGACCGCACAGCCCTTTTGCGAACAGTAGGTGTGGTAGAACAGATATTCGAACTTGCTCTTGGTCTTGTTGACAAAGATCAGAACGGCATCGTCGGGTATCTGTTCGAGCACCGCTCTCTGGACCTTGCCGACCCGTATGCCGGCGTAAAAGCTTTTCAGAATCGCCCGGGTCGGCCGGCTGAGTTTGCTGGGAAGAATGCAGCTGTAGTAATGCAGCGTGCCGCCGAGAACTTTTTGGAGCCATTCAGGAAGCGGTTGTTCCTTACGAGCTTCATCGAAATCGGTGTGATCGGTTTTCATCGCCGGAATATCGAAACCTGTGTCACCGGATGGATGCATTCTGCAAACGGTGGCGCCGGTCGGCCCAAATATTGATGGTACAGGTAAGTAGCTACAATGAAAATAATTTTTTATCAAAAACCACAGCGGTTTGCAATGGTTTTCTGGGCCTCTCGCCCGGGATGACAACTGCCGTTGACATTCGAAGGGTCGTTGATCCGGCCGTCGGCCGCCGGGTTGAAAAACGGCAGTCTGAGCCGGGAGAATCTGCCCTGCATTTGGTTTGGTTTGGGACTTGTTTTCGGTTGTAAACTGTGATAAACCTGCCGCGTGTTTTCAGGTCCGGCATATGGGCAAAGGCGGCCTAACCACCGGATATGAACGGCGATTGATGTTTTTCACTTTGCAATGATCCCGGTCCGGCAGAAATCGTTTGACGGATGCTTCGGCGAATATTACAGTGCGGCCATTGTTGCTGCGGTTTGGCGAAATTTAACAGCAAAGAGGAGGTTTGTATATGAAAACACTGATCGGAGGGGCGATTGCAGCGGCATTGGGGCTGATCGGTCTTGCCATCTGGTGGGGGCCGTTTCTGATGGTTTTGAGCGGCATCATTCCAATCATGCTTTTGCTGGGTGGAGCGCTGGCGATCTATCTCGGTTTCGACGAACTCAAGGATAGTTGGAAACGGGAAGAACCTTACGAAGCACCTGCCGCAACGCCGGCCAAAGAAGAAGAGGTCGAGCGCTACAAAAAAGAGATCGACGACCTGAAAGAAGAAATCAAAAGCTTGAAGGAAGCCTAGCACCAGCGGTGACGGAACCGAATAGCCCTGTTCTTTCCAAAACAGGGCTTTCTATTTTGGGGCGGCCGGCTGGGCCGGCATTGCGTCAGCCGGTTTGTCCGTTGGCTGCTTCGCAGTGTCCGTTGTCGGCGGTCCGTATGTCGCTGCGCGACGTCCGTCGTTCGTCAGAATCAAAGCAAATGTCTAAAGCTGAAGGCTCAAAGCCAGGGCAAATGCCTAAAATTGTAAATGCCTAAAATGCCTAAATAAAAAACGGGTCCGTTGTGCCTCGTCCGTTGTAAAAAAGCTTCGGTAACCAACCCGCAACCCGCAACCCGCAACGCGGATTACCAATCAAACCGGTTTCGCGCCGTTTCGCCCTGTCGCCGATTCGCCGTTTCGGCTTGAATTCGCCCGAAACTCCGGCAACCAATCAAACCAATCGAACCAATCGAACCGTCATTGTGTTCCCCGGGCCACTGCCTTGCGCGCCAGCCCATCGGCAAGTTCGTTTTCCGGATGTCCGGCG
>DAXETY010000010.1:0-89058 GCA_051155755.1 Desulfobacterales bacterium | reverse complement strand
GCGGAATGCTGACGGTGGGCATCCCGGCCTACCGGCTGCCCCGGGATATCATCGAATCCGAGATCCAGGTGATCCGGGAGCTGGGGGTGGAATTCAAAACCGGCGTGGAGATCGGCAAGGACTTTACGATCGGACAGCTGCGCGAGCAGGGATACAAGGCGTTTTTCCTGGGCATCGGCTCTCAGGAATGCAAGCTGCTCGGCATTGAAGGCGAAGATTTTGACGGCGTAGTTCCGGGCCTGGATTTTTTAAAACGCGTCAACCTCGGTGAGCGGATCCACCTGGGCGATCGGGTGGCGGTGATCGGCGGCGGCAACGTGGCCATGGACGCTGTGCGCACGGCGCTTCGCACCGGCAGCCGCAAACCGTTTGTTATCTACCGCCGCAGCCGGCAGGAGATGCCGGCCAACGACGAGGAAATTGCCGAGTGCCATGACGAAGGCATCGAGATCATGACCCTGACCAATCCGGTGCGGGTCATCGCCCACAACGGGCGGGTGACCGCCGTCGAATGCATCCGCATGGAACTGGGGCCGCCGGACGACAGCGGGCGCCGGCGGCCGGTGCCGATTGCCGGCAGCGAATTCAACATCGAGGTGGATGCGGTCATTCCGGCGATCGGACAGGAATCCGACTGGGCCTGCCTGACCGACGAGTGTGCCTGCACGCTAAGTGACTGGGGGACCGTCCGGGTCGATCCGGTGACCCTGCAATCCGAAGATCCGGACATTTTCGCCGGCGGGGATGCAGTGACCGGCCCCCGTACGGTGGTGGAAGCCATCGGCGCCGGCAAGCAGGCGGCGATCTCCATCGACCGGCTGCTGCAGGGTCGGGACCTGCGCGAAGGCCGCCGCACCGAATGGGAAGGGGTCAAGGACGTGCCCCTGGAAGGCCAGGAGGAAAAGCCCCGCACCGCCATGCCCCACGCACCGGCGGCCGAGCGGATCGCCAATTTCAACGAAGTCCAGCTCGGCTACGACCAGTTGGCCGCCCGCCGCGAAGGCGAGCGCTGCCTGTCCTGCGCGGTGTGCAGCGAGTGCTACCAGTGCGTGGAAGCCTGCCTGGCCGAGGCACTCATCCACGAGGAAAAACCCGAAGAGCGGCTCCTAGAGGTCGGATCGGTCGTGCTTTGCCCGGGCAGCGAGCCCTACGATCCTTCCGGACTGGAAGCCTTTTACCACTACGGCACCAACCCAAACGTGCTGACCAGCCTGGAGTTCGAAAGAATTCTGAGCGCATCCGGTCCCACCATGGGGCACCTGCAGCGACCCTCCGACGGCACCGAACCGAAAAAAATCGCCTGGCTGCAGTGCGTGGGGTCGCGCGACACCAATCGCTGCGGCAACGGCTACTGTTCGTCGGTCTGCTGCATGTACGCCATAAAAGACGCCATGATCGCCAAGGAGCACGCCGAGCAGGAGCTGGACTGCGCGATTTTCAACATGGACATCCGCACCTTCGGCAAGGAGTACGAAAAATACTATCTGCGCGCCCGGGACAAGGCCGGGGTTCGTTTCGTCAAGGCACGGGTGCATACCATCGACGAAATCGGTGAAAACCGGGATCTGCGCATCCACTATGCAGACGAGAGCGGCCGGATGCAGGAGGAATTTTTCGACCTGGTCGTGCTGTCGGTGGGGCTGCAGGTGCCGCAGGAAACCCGGCAACTGGCCGAGCGGCTCGGCGTCGAAGTGGACGGTTACAATTTTGCCGTCAGCCGCCCGCTGGCCCCGGTGGAGACATCCCGCCCGGGCGTTTTCGCCTGCGGCGTCTTTCAGGAACCCAAGGACATTCCCGGTTCGGTGACCGAGGCCAGCGCGGCCGCCTGTCTGGCCGGCGGACGGCTGGCGCAGGCCCGCAACACCCGCACCCGGCAGGTGCAGCTGCCCGCCGAGATCGATCTCACCGGGCAGGCGCCGCGGATCGGCGTGTTTGTCTGCAACTGCGGGGTCAACATCGCCGGGACGGTGGACGTGGCCGCGGTGGAAACCTACGCCCGCAGTTTGCCCCAGGTGGTGTATGCCGGACAGAACCTGTTTACCTGCAGCCAGGACGCCCAGGAACAGATGAAACAGACCATCGCCGAGCACCGCATCAACCGGGTGGTGGTGGCCGCCTGCACCCCCAAGACCCACGAGGGCATCTTCATGGATACCCTGGAGGCGATCGGTCTCAACAAGTACCTGCTGGAGATGGCCAACATTCGCAACCAGGATTCCTGGGTTCACGGAGACCGGCCCGCGGAGGCAACCGCCAAGGCCCGGGAACTGGTGCACATGGCGGTGTCCCGGGCGGCTTCGCTGGCTCCCCTGCAGGAAACAGTCATCGAAGTCAACCAGCGCGCCCTGGTCGTCGGCGGCGGGGTTGCCGGCATGACCGCGGCCCTGGGGCTGGCCGATCAGGGTTATGAAACCGTGCTGATCGAAAAAGAAGACCGGCTCGGGGGTATGGCCGGTCGGCTGACCGTTACCATCGACGGGGCCAACGTGTCGGAATTCGTCGGCAAGCTGATGGCCCGGGTCAGCGAGCACCCGCAAATCCAGGTGCTCACCCGCTCGCTGGTGGTCGGTTTTTCGGGCTTCAAGGGTAACTTCACCACCGAGGTGCTGGTGGGGCCGGGCATGTACGAACGCAAAATCAACCACGGGGTGATGATCCTGGCCACCGGGGCCGAAGAATACCGACCGAAAGAATACGGCTACGGACAGAGCGACCGGGTGCTCACCCAGGTGGAGCTGGCCGGCCGCCTAGAAGACGCCGGTGCCGCCGAACTGCAGCAGGTGGTCATGATCCAGTGCGTGGGCTCCCGCAACGACGAAAATCCCAACTGCTCGCGTATCTGCTGTCAGAGTGCGATCAAAAACGCCCTGAAAATCAAGCAACTCAACCCCGAGGCCCAGGTCTTCGTGCTCTACCGGGACATTCGCACCTATGGACGCCTGGAGGACTATTACCGCCAGGCCCGGGAGCGCGGGGTGATCTTTGTGCGCTACACGACCGATCAGCCGCCCCGGGTGCAGACCGGCGAAGACGCCGTGCGGGTGACCTTTCGCGATCACGTACTGGGCCGCCTGCTGGAGGTGGAGGCCGACCTGCTGGCACTCAGCGCCGGTATGGTTCCTTCCGACACCGAAGAGCTGGCCTCCATCGTCAAGCTGGCGCGCACGAGCGAAGGCCATTTCATGGAGGCCCACGTGAAGCTGCGGCCGGTGG
Organism: Desulfobacterales bacterium; assembly: GCA_051155755.1. Classification (GTDB taxonomy): domain Bacteria; phylum Desulfobacterota; class Desulfobacteria; order Desulfobacterales; family SG8-13; genus DAXETY01. Next base: position 85,845 of record DAXETY010000010.1, on the reverse strand, counting down.
ACATGGCCACCGACGGCATCTTCCTGTGCGGCACCGCCCACAGTCCCCAGCTGTTGTCAGAAAGCATCGCCCAGGCCTATGCATCGGTCGCCCGCGCCACGACGTTTCTGGCCCAGCGGCGGCTCAAACTCTCGGCAGTCACCGCCCGGGTGCAATCCGAGCTTTGCGCGGCCTGCCTGATCTGCGTGCGCGCCTGCCCCTACCAGGTGCCGCGGATCAACGCCGACGGCGTCAGCGAGATCGACGCGGCCCTGTGCCACGGCTGCGGAATCTGTGCCGGCGAATGTCCGGCCAAGGCCATCGAGCTCAACTGGTACGAGGACGACCAGATTCTGTGCAAGGTCGAATCGCTTCTGGAGGAAGTGCTATGAGCCAGGAATTTGATCCCATTATCATTGCGTTCTGCTGCAATTACTGAGGGTACACGGCTGCGGACCTGGCAGGTTCGATGCGGCTGAGCTACCCGACTTCGATTCGGATCATCCGGGTGCCCTGCACCGGCAAGGTCGACACCCTGCACATTCTGCGGGCCTTCGAAAAGGGCGCCGACGGGGTCTACGTGGTCGGGTGCCGGGAGGGCGACTGCCATTTCAACAGCGGCAACTTTCGGGCCGCCAAGCGTGTGGCCCAGGCCGCAGCGGTGCTGGACACGATCGGCATCGGCGGTGAGCGGGTGCGGATGTGCAACCTGTCCTCCAGCGACGGTCCCCTGTTCGTGAAGTATGCCGAGGAGATGCACGCAGCGGTCCTTGCCGCCGGGATGAACCCGATCCGGCAGGCCCGCAGAAAAAAGAAAGCCCCTGCAACTGACTCGGAGTCGGCGGCTGTGCGCTGATATGGATCCGCAAGCCAGGCGGGTGCTGTCGAAACCCTTTTGAAGGAGGATGAAAATCCATGATTGTCGCCGACAAGAAACCTATCGAGGAAATCATCGAAACCGTAAAGGATCATGATCACGTCCTGATCCTGGGCTGCAACGAATGCGTAACGGTCTGCGAGGTCGGCGGAAAGAAAGAAGTCGGAATGCTGGCCTCGGCGCTGCGGATGTACTTCGCCAAGGAGGGCAACGAAAAAACTTTCAGCGAGCGAACCCTGGAGCGCCAGTGTGATCACGAATACCTGGAAGAGATTCGCGACGTCATCGACAACTACGATGCCGTGGTGTCGATCGCCTGCGGCGTCGGGGTGCAGTTTACCGCCGAGAAATACCGCAGCATGCCGGTGTATCCGGGGGTTAACACCCTGTTTATGGGCGCCAACGAGTCCCGCGGGGTGTGGTCCGAGCGCTGCCAGGGCTGCGGACAGTGCATTCTGGCGCAAACCGGCGGCATCTGCCCGGTGTCGCGCTGTGCCAAGCGGATCTTCAACGGGCCCTGCGGCGGTTCCGCCAGCGGCAAGTGCGAGGTCAACAAAGACCTGGATTGCGGATGGCAGTTGATCGTCGATCGCCTCAAATCTCTGGGACGCCTGGAGGATTACGAAAAAATCATGTCCATCAAAGACTGGTCCACCGAACGGTCCGGCGGACCGCGCAAGGTCGTCAGGGAGGATTTGAAGCTATGAAAGCAGTCAGGACACCGAGCAAACTGGAAAAAATCCTTGCCGCCGGTCATCTGGCGGTCACCTCCGAGTGTGGCCCCCCCCGGGGCAGCGACCCGGAGGTGATTCGTAAAAAAGCCGAGATGATCAAAAATCACGTGGATGCCATCAACGTGACCGACAACCAGACCTCCATGACGCGCCTGTGCAGTCTGGCATCCTGCATTCACCTGCGGCTGGCCGGCCTCGAGCCGATCCTGCAGATGGTCACGCGCGACCGCAATCGCATCGCTTTGCAGAGCGACATTCTGGGGGCGGCATCCTTCGACATTCACAACATTCTGTGTCTTTCCGGCGATCACCAGAGTTTCGGCGACTGTGCCCAGGGCCAGAACGTGCACGACGTGGATTCGATGCAGTTGCTTCAGACCGTGCGGTGCATGTGCGACGAGGGCAAGTTTCTGGGCGGTGACGAAATCAAGCGACCGCCGAAGATGTTCGCCGGTGCGGCCGCCAATCCGTTCGCCGACCCCTACGAAATCCGGGTACCCCGCCTGGCCAAAAAAGTAGCCGCCGGCGCCGAGTTCATTCAAACCCAGTGCATTTACAATCTCGACAAGTTCGAGGACTGGATCGCCAGGGCCCGGGATCGGGGCCTGACGGAAAAGGTTTACATTCTGGCCGGACTCACGCCCATGAAGTCGGTGGGAATGGCCCGCTACATGAAAAACCGGGTGCCGGGCATGGACGTACCCGACGAGATCGTCAAGCGCCTGGGTGACACTCCCAAGGAAAAACAGGCCGAAGAGGGAATCAAAATTTGCGTGGAAGCCGTCCAGCGGCTCAAGGAGGTCGAGGGACTGGCCGGGTTTCACATCATGGCCATCGAATGGGAAGAGAAAGTTCCGGAGATCGTCGAAGCCGCCGGTCTTTATCCGCGGCCCGAAGTCAATTGAATCGGTTCGGTCGGTGGAATCTCCGAATGGTCATGCCGGCCGATCGGACCGAACGAACCTTCTGAAACAACGCAGAAAGGGAGGTATATCATGACAATGCAGAAACGAATCCTGGTCGTCGACGACGAGCCCGATTTCGCTTCCCTGGTGCAGGGAAACCTGGAGAAGGAAGGCTTCCTGGTGGAGGTGGCCTACAACGGCGTGGAGGGGCTGGAGAAAGTGCAGGCCAACCGGCCGGATGCCATCGTGCTGGACGTGATGATGCCGGAAAAAGACGGTTACGCGGTCTGCAAGGAACTCAAAGGAAACGACAGCCTGTGCGACATCCCGATCATTTTGCTGACCGCGGTGGCTTCGCACGTGACCTCCACCCGGTATACCCATGCCGACGGCATGGCCACCGAGGCCGATGACTACATTGCCAAGCCGGCGTCGGCCGAGGAGATCACCCGCAGCATCAAGCGTTTGCTGGCGGTGTAAGGAGGTGCGCCGGCGCAGGTCGACAACGCCGGCGGCGTGCGGCCGCCGGCGGACCTGAATTGCACCGCTCGGGTGTAACGCGCAACCCGCAACCCGCAACCCGTAACGCGCAACCCGCAACCCGTAACCCTCATGAAGGTCTACTGCATCCTCAGCGACGAGCGGGCCCCCAACCTGCGGTCACCGTCGATTTTCTCCACGGTGATGAAAAGCCAGGGCATCCGGGCCACCTACGTGCCGTTCACCGTTCGGCCCAAGGACCTGGGCCGGGCGCTGGATGGCATGCGGGTGCTCAACATCGCCGGTGCGAACGTGACCGTTCCTTACAAGGAGGCGGTCGTGCCGTTCATGGACTGCCTTTCGGAGGGTGCCAACATCATCGGGTCGGTCAACACCATCGTCCGGGATGGAGACCGATTCAAGGGATACAACACCAATGCCATCGGCATCATGGACGCCCTCGGAGAGGCCGGATTCGAAGTGGACGGCTGCAGCGCCCTGGTATTGGGCACCGGCGGCGTGGGACGGGCGGTGGTGTTTGTGCTGAACTGGCTGCGGGCGGCGAGGATTTTCGTGGCCGGGCGCAGCCGGGATAAGGCCGCAAAGCTGGTGACCAGTTTCAGCGGTGAACCGGTGGCCATCGATTCCCTGGCGGATCGTCCATGGCCGGTGGACATCGTCGTCAACGCCACCTCGGTTTCCAGCCCGGACGAATCTCCCGCAATGGCCGCCCTGGCACGGCAGCTTCAACTGCCCGAATGCAGGCTGGTGTTCGATCTGAATTACGGCCGTCGGGAAAACTTCTGGCAGATGCTGGCCGCCGATCGCCAGATTGCCTTCGTGGACGGCCTCTCCGCACTGGCATACCAGGCCCGGCGTACCTTTGCGCTCTGGACCGGCCTGCAGGTGCCGCCCGAAGAATTTTTAAGGGCGCTGAAGAACGGTATGGATGCCTAAATTCAAAGGAACTTATCCCGGAATGGGGTTCCCGCAAGGGGGGAACCGGCCGGCGCGGTGGCCGGCCCTTCTACAGCCATCCTGGCGGCGTCGCATCCCTCATAGTAAGGCGGGGTATTGTACCGGCCCCTTGCCGGGGGAAAGTTCCTTGCATGTAACGATTTCATCAAATCAGGGTGAATTCAGGAAGCCGTCGGCGGAAAATGCTGAAGGATTTCCGCGACCGCATCGAAGATGCGCCGGTCTTTTTCCTGAGGTTGCAGACCCGGTTGCAGTCGCAGGCGGGTTTCTCCCCACCAAAGAATCTCACCATTTTCCGGATCCAGAAAAGACAGGCGCAGACGGCCTTCCTTGTATAGACCGTATTCGTCGAAACCGCCGGTGTTGTCGATTCGGCTCGAGGTCACGGCCAGGGTTGCGATGACAAAATCCGGACGATCCTGCACCTCCATGCGTCCTTTGGACTGCAGGATGTCATCGGCGACGCGCTTGATCCGCTTTACGTTCAGCGGGTCGACGACGGAGGTTTTCGGAAGCGGTTCCCAGCGGTAGCGCACCAGGCCGGAGAAGTTTACCGTTTCGTCGTAGTCGTAGTTCGTACCATAGATCAACGGCCGATCCGCTGCGCAGTGAACGGCCAGGAATCCGGCAATCGCAACCCATAAGAATTTTTTCATAAGCACCATCCATTCAGCATCTTCGCCGTCTCAGCGCGTTTTGATTTGCCAAGCCCGTGTTCAGCGGGCATCTGTGGGCAGCAGCACCGTAAAGGTCGAACCCTCGCCGGGGGTGCTTTCCACCTCCAGGATGCCGCCCATGGAATCCACCAGACCCTTGACGATGGGCAGGCCCAGCCCCGTTCCGGTGATGTAGCGGGTATTGTCGTCTTTGACCCGATAGAACCGCTCGAAAATTTTGTCCAGGTATTTTTCGGCGATACCGAAGCCGTTGTCGATCACACGCACGCGCACGTTGATGCCGGCCCGGTCCGCTTCCACCCGTATATTTCCGCCTTCCGGCGTGTATTTGACGGCATTGGTGATCAGGTTGCCGAAAACACTTTCCAGCGCCACCGGATCGGCGTTCATGCGCGGCAGCGGATCTTCGGCCAGCTGCAGCGAAAGCGCCTGGTTTTTGGCGCGGGCCTGCTCGCCGACGTATTCGATGATGCGCTGCAGCAGTTCTCCGATCTGGACCGGCTGCGGCTCGCGGCAGATCAGTCCCTCCTCGATGCGGGAAAGGTCGAGCAGATCCCCGATCAGGGAGATCAGCCCCCGGGTTCGTTCCTGGGCCCGGGTCAGGAGGTGGTGATCCTGCTGCGGGGCGGATTCCACCAGATCCCGGATCACCACCGCCAGCTGCTCGTGGATGGTGGACAGCGGGGATCGCAGCTCGTGGGACACTTTGGCAACGAATTCCGATTTGAGGCGGTCGAGGACCTTCATGGTCGTAATGTCCACGAAATTGACCACCGTGCCGAGGCATTCCTTGCGGTCGCCGAGCACCGGCTGAGCCCGGGCCCGGAGGTAGGTCTCGTTGGGCAGTGAAAATTCCTGAGCGGGAATGTCTCCGTAATCGACATGACAGCCGCGGGAAATTTCCCGTACCAGCCGGCAAAGCGATTCGTCCGGGATGGTATCTTCAACCGGTTCGCCGCTGCCGGCCTTCGAGTCCAGGTTCAGCATGCGGCGGCAGGCCGGATTGACCAGCACCACCCGGCCGGCGGCATTGGTCACCAGCACGCCGTCCGGCAGGGATTCGACGATGGTGCGGACCCGGCTTTTCTCCGCTCCCAGATCCGACAGCGTGCGGGCGCGCTCCCGTTCCAACTGGGCGGCTTCACGGGTCAGACGTATCTTTTCGGCCGCGCGGTTGACGACGATACGCAGCTGGTCGGGTTCAAACGGCTTGGGGATGAAGTCGTAGGCCCCCTCTTTCATCGCCTCGATGGCCGTTTCCACCGTGGCATAGCCCGTAATGACGATCACCTGGATTTCGGCATCGATATTTTTGATGCGCCCCAGTACTTCCATGCCGTCCAGACCGGGCATTTTCAAATCCAGCAGCACGATGGCGGGGTGGCGCTGTTCGACGATTTTCAGGGCTTGGTCCCCCCGTTCGGCGGTCTGGACTTCGAACCCGATCCGCTTGAGGATGCGCTGCGAACCTTCACGGATGCCCTCCTCGTCGTCCACAACCAGTACGTCGAGGGCTTCCAGGTGGTCATTCACCATTCGTACCTCCATGTTCGTTGGGTGCCAAGGGCAGCTCGATGATGAAGGTGGTTCCCCTTCCGCCGGGGCTTTCGCACTTGATGCGTCCCCCGTGGTTTTCCACGATGCCGTACACCAGACTCAGACCCAGGCCGGTCCCCTTGCCCTCGTCTTTGGTGGTGAAAAACGGATCGAAAATCTGCGGCAGAATGTCGGCCGGGATCCCGGGGCCGCTGTCGGAGATTTCAATGCGGACCCACGCCTCGTTCGCTACCATGCCGGTTTTGAAAACCAGACGGCCGTCACCTTCCATGGCTTCGGCCGCATTGAGGATAATATTCATGAACATGTGATTGAGCTGTTGGATATCGCTGTTTACCGGCGGCAGGGAGGCATCCAGTTCCTTGACGATTTCGATGTTCTGAAACAGGGACTGGTTTTCCAAAAGGAAAAGGGTGCGCTCGATGGCCCGATTGATGTCATGGGGCTGCATCAGGTGGCGGGTCTGGCGGGTGAATTCCAGCAGTTCCTTGACGGTGTCCTTGCAGCGTTCGGCATCCCGCAGCACCCGGCCGAGGTCTTCCCGCACGCCTTCCTCCAGTTCGTAATCCTCCAGAACCAGCTTGGTAAACAGGGTGATGCCGCCCAGCGGATTGTTGAGCTGGTGGGCGACGCCGGCGGCCAGTTTGCCCAGGGAGGCCATTTTTTCAGATTGGAGCAGCTGCATCTGGGTTTTTTCCAGTTCGGCTTTCATCTGGTGGATCTCGCGCAGATCGTGAAAAAATCCGATGGTGGCCGCCTCGCGATTGCCTTCGTACACAATGGCGGCGTTCAAGTTGATCGGAATCCGATCGCCGTTTTTGTGCAGCACTTCGACCTGGTAGGAGCGCAGTTTGCCCCGGCCGCCGTATTCGTCGCTGCGCAGACGGCGCATGACCTCCAGTTCCAGGCGCTCCGGGTAGATGTTCCGAATGTTGAGGCTCTCCAGTGCTTCTTCCACGCTGTAGCCGAAGATTTCCGCTGCGGTTTCGTTGAAGATGAGAATTTTGCCGCGCAGGTCGGCTGCGATCACGCCGTCGACCGCGCTCAGGATCAGGTTGCGCAGCAGCGCATTGGAACGCTGCAGTTTCTCCTCGATTTCGCCCCGGGTGGGAAGATCGAAGTCCATGCTGACATAGGCTTCCTGCTTGTCGTCGGTGGTGATGGGGTAGGCATACAGGCAGGGGACGTTTTCCTGGACCGGAACGTCGTCCTCTTTGGTTCGCAGCGCCGGGCCGCCCGTTTGCCGTGCATTTTTCACCGCACAGTTACTGCAGGGCGTCTCCCGCCCGTAGAGCACCGCGTAACAATGCCGGCCGACCAGGGCCGCATCTTCGATCTCCTTCATGTGGCAGGTGGCGGCCAGGATGCGAAAATCGGGCGAAACCACGATCATCCGCCGTCGAAAGGCTTCGATGGCTTTGAGCAGATATTGGGTTTCGGTTTCCGAACGCATGAAACACCTCATGAAACACCCGGTTGAGTTACCGGCTGTCGCTGCGGCACCGCAGACGGCCGCACCGGCGGGTTCGGGTCGCCGCATCACATTCAAATTCTGAGCATCGTTTAGTCATAATTCCGACTGAAATGCAAGGGTAAAGGCACAGGGCAGAGGGCACAGGGCATGGGGCAGAGGGCAGAGGGCAGAGGGCATATGGCATGGGTCAGGGGCAGGAGGTGGAGGATGAAGGGCCAAGCGTACGGGGAGGTTGATTGAACAGGAATTGACCTTTTGTTGGAAGTGTCTATAATTGCAAGGAAAACCAAGAAAGGGGGCACGGATGAAATCTTATCGGAAAGAGTTGTGGTTCGAAGTTCCCACCCGGCGGGCATTTATCAACATTACCCCTCAGGTGGAAGACTGTCTGCAGGAAAGCGGTGTCAGAGAGGGTCTCGTGCTGGTCAACGCCATGCACATCACCGCATCGGTGTTCATCAACGACGATGAATCCGGCCTGCATCACGACTATGACGTGTGGCTCGAAAAACTGGCCCCCCACGAGCCGGTATCCCGGTATCGGCACAACGTGGGCGAGGACAATGCCGACGCGCACATGAAACGCCAGATCATGGGTCGCGAGGCAGTTGTGGCCGTCACCGAAGGCCGGCTGGACTTCGGGACCTGGGAACGGATTTTTTACGGCGAGTTCGACGGCCGGCGCCGCAAGCGCGTGTTAGTAAAAATCATCGGGGAATAATCGCTCACCGCAGAGCCGCGGAGGACGCAGAGAAATTCGATTTTTCGGTTTGGCGTTGAGAGGACGGCAAACCGAAAGGTGAATTCGCCCGAAAATTCAATATCAAAATTGCGGCATGCAGTCCGGTTTCATTTGACCGTTGACCCATAACAATGAAATCTTACCCAAACCGACAGCAGGAGCGTTGCACTTTCTGTCCTCTCAGCAGAAAGTGCAACCAGAATTTCCTCTGCGAACTCTGCGCCTCGAGTGCCGCCGCAGGCGGTACGGGCGGTGAATTGATCAAAAGGTTTTGAAAACACCTGTGTCCGTGAATTATCGCAACGAAAAATTCGATTTATTTCAGTCCATTCAGGCGTCGCTCGACCAGGCCATGGCGGCCGACCGGCATGCCGTGCGGCGCAGCCTGAGCCGTTTGGAGAAGCGGCGCGGCAGCCGGCCGCGCCAATCGGTGGAAAAAGAGCTGGCGGGCCTGCAGAAACGCCTGGCGGCCTCTGCGGCCCGCAAACAGTGGCGGGCCGCCCATCGCCCCGCGGTGTCCTACGATCCGTCCCTGCCGATCATCGAACGCCGGGACGACCTGATTGCGGCCATTCGCAAGCATGCGGTTGTGATCGTGTCCGGAGAGACCGGTTCGGGCAAATCGACCCAGATCCCCAAGTTCTGCCTGGAAGCCGGCCGGGGCGTCGACGGGCGCATCGGCTGCACCCAGCCGCGGCGCATCGCGGCAACCTCGATCGCCGGCCGCATTGCCCAGGAACTCGGAAAAGCGTCGGCTCGGTCGGTGGGCTACAAGATTCGTTTTCAGGACCGCATCCACAAAAATGCCTACATCAAGATCATGACCGACGGCATTCTGCTGGCCGAGGCGGCCCGGGACCGCAACCTGACCGAATACGATACCATCATCATCGACGAAGCCCACGAACGCAGTCTGAACATCGACTTTGTCCTGGGCATGCTAAAACAGCTTCTGCAGCGCCGTTCCGATTTGAAGCTGATCATCACCTCGGCCACCATCGACACCGAGAAGTTTTCCCGCGCCTTCGACCGGGCGCCGGTTATCGAAGTGTCCGGGCGCATGTTTCCGGTGGAGATCATCTACGCCCCCGAGGACGCCCGATTTCGTTCCGCCTGGGAGGTCGGCGACGAAGAGTCTTCCGCCGCGGAGCTGGCTGCGGAAATCGTCCGCCGCGTCTCCATCGAACGACCGGACGGCGACGTTCTGGTGTTTATGCCCACCGAACAGGACATTCGCGACACCTGTGAGATCCTGCAGGGGGCCCTGGATTCGAATTGCCGGGTGATGCCCCTGTTTGCCAGGCTCTCCGGTGCCGAGCAGTCCCGGGTGTTTCAGCGAAGCCCGCAGCGCAAGGTCATCGTGGCCACCAACGTGGCCGAAACCTCCCTGACCATTCCCGGCATTCAGTACGTGGTGGACACCGGTCTGGCGCGGATTCTGCAGTACAACCCGCATACGCGCACCACGGCCCTGCCGGTGGTCCCCGTTTCCCGCAGCAGCGCCGACCAGCGAATGGGGCGCTGCGGCCGGGTGGCCGACGGTGTTTGTATCCGGCTGTATGCGGAAGAAGATTACCTCGGGCGTCCCCGTTTCACCGCCCCGGAAATTCTGCGGTCCAACCTGGCCGAGGTCATTTTGCGCATGATGGCGCTGCGGCTGGGGGACGTGGACGATTTTCCATTCATCGATCCGCCGGCGTCCCGGAGCATTAAAGACGGATACCAGGTGCTCGAAGAACTCGGCGCCATCGAAGTGCGGCCCCCCGCCGCTGCCCGCACGGGCAGTAGCCGCCCGCAACGGCGTCTCACCGAACGCGGCAGACAGATGGCCGGACTTCCGATCGATCCGCGGCTGGCGCGGATGTTGATCGAGGCCGACGCCGAAGGCTGCCTGGAACCAGTGCGCGTGCTGGCCGCGGCCTTGAGCATTGCCGACGTCCGGGAGCGTCCGGCCGAGAAGGCCGATGCAGCCGACAAGTCCCATGCGGTCTTCCATCATCCGCGGTCGGATTTCCTTACCCTGCTCCATATCTGGGACGCCTACCATCGGCATCGCCAAACGGTGAAAAGCAACAACCAGATGAAAAAATACTGCCGGGCCAACTTTCTTTCCTACCGGCGCATGCGGGAATGGTCCGATATCCACGGCCAGTTGATCGAACTGACCAAAGCCCTCGGGATGAAGGCTTCTTCGGGATCGTTCTCCGAACCGAACCAGATTTACGGTTCCGTCCACCGATCCATCCTGAGCGGCTTTCTGTCCAATATCGCCGTAAAGCAAGGAAAAAACCTGTATCGTGCGGCCAAGGGGCGCGAAACCATGGTATTTCCGGGCTCGTCTATTTTCAATCGCGCCGGAGACTGGATCGTGGCGGCCGAAATGGTCGAGACTTCAAGGCTTTTTGCCCGCACGGCGGCCGAAATCGATCCCCGCTGGCTCGAGTCACTGGGCGGTGACCTGTGTCGGCGCAACTATCTCAATCCCCGGTTCGATCCGCGACGCGGCGAGGTGGTCGCCACCGAACAGGTCACCCTTTTCGGGCTGCCGATCGTATTCGGCCGCACGGTCTCCTACGGTCCCATCGACCCGGAATCGGCCACCGAGTTCTTTATCCGCGAAGGATTGGTCGAACAGCAACTGGAGCCCAGGCCGCCGTTTTTGAAACACAACCGGCAACAGATCAGTGAAGTTCTGCAGATGGAAGACCGCCTTCGTCGCCGCGACCTGCTGGTGAGCGAAGAAGAACGCTACCGGTTTTACCGGCAGCGATTGAAGTCGGTCTATGATGTCCGAACCTTGAAAAAAATGATGCGGGAAAAAGGCGGCGACGATTTTTTGCGAATGCAGCCCGGCGACCTTCTCAATTTCGAACCGGACCAGCGCCTCTGGCAAGCCTATCCCGCCCGCCTGCACCTGGGCGGCCGCAGTTTTGGCTGTCGTTACCGGTTCGAACCCGGATCTGCGGAAGACGGGCTGACCGTCCGGGTGCCGTCCACGGCGGCACCCCTGGTTCCGTCCGAGGAAATCGAGTGGCTCGTGCCGGGGCTGTTGAAAGAGAAAATCGCCGCCCTGATTCGAAACCTGCCCAAAGGCCACCGCAAGAAACTGGTTCCGGTTTCCGACACGGTGGCGGTCATCCTGGCAGAGATGCCGCAGCGCAAAGGACCCCTGTTTTCGCAACTTTCCGCATTCATTCAGCGGCGCTTCGGCGTGGACATTCCGGTTGCGGTCTGGTCCGACGAAGGGCTCCCGGAGCATCTGCGCATGCGACTCGCGGTGGTCGGACCCCGGGGCGAGGTCATCGAAAGCAGTCGCGACAGCGCCGTCCTCAAACGAAATTTTTCCGGTTCGGTGCAACTCGACGGCCTGGAGCGCGCCCGGGAAGAGTGGGAGCGCCCGGATATCAAGGATTGGGATTTTGCAGATCTTCCGGAGAGCATTGAGCTGCCGGTGTCCGGCGGAGGCAACTGGCGGGTGTTTCCCGCGCTGACGACGGAAGATGAGGCCGGCGGCCGGATCGCGCTGCGCCTGTTCCGCGACCGGGCGAGCGCCGGGGAAGAACACTGCCGGGGGGTGGAAGCCCTGCTGGCGCATCGTTGTGCCCGGGAGTTGAAATTTCTGCGAAAATCCATCGCTCTGCCGGCAAATTTGAAAATGCCCGCGGCCCGTTTCGGCGGTATCGCGCAACTGGAAAACCGGATGGAACAGGCCGTGCGCCGCCGGCTCATGCGTTGCAACATTCGCCGCGCCGCTGATTTTCGGTCCCGGATTGAGATCGCGGCCGCGGAAATGCTGCCGCTGGGCAGGCGACTGCGCGACCTGACCGCTGCGATTGTCGAAGCCGATTGCAACGCCCGTTCGGCCCTGGGGCAGGTGGAACATGCGAATCGATCCAATGTCGCTTTGCAGCAGCTGTGCCGACACCTGACGCTTGAACTGGATCGACTGGTTCCCGACAATTTCCTGGAAATCTACGAAGAAGAACGCCTGGGCCAGCTGCCGCGGTTTATTCGCGCCAACGCCATGCGGGCGGAGCGGGCGGCGGTCAACATCGAAAAAGACCGGCTCAAGGCCGCGGAAACAACGCCCTTCAACGAAGCACTCCAGCGCCTGGTCTCGGACCTGAACCCTTCATCCAGTGCGGAGAAAAAACAGGCACTGGAAGCATTTTTCTGGCTGTTGGAAGAATACAAGGTGTCGGTGTTCGCCCAGGAGCTTGGCACGGCCGCACCGGTTTCGGCCAAGCGACTGCGCCGGAAGTTGGACGAAATCGAACGAATGGTTTGACGGCATCGATTTCACCTGCGTGCGCATGCAAACAGCCGGAGCCGTTGTGGCCGCATCCGAAAAATCGATGATCGCTTTAAACCGAAGAACAACAATGGCCGAAGATTTCCACCATTCGATACCGCGGGTCAGCGTTATCATTCCGACCTACAACCGGGCCTGGATTCTGCAGGAGGCGGTGGAATCGGTGCTGGCCCAGGATTTTGAAGGATTTGAACTGATCGTGGTGGACGACGGATCGACCGACGAGACCGCCGCAATTCTGGACGGGTACGGCGATCGGCTGACAGTCATCCATTCGAGCAATCGCGGGGTGAGCGCCGCCCGCAATACCGGAATTCGGGCCGCCGCGGGGAGGCTGATCGCATTCCTGGATTCGGACGATCTCTGGTTGCCCGGCAAATTGGCCGAGCAGGTGGCCTACCTGGAAGATCATCCCCGGCGAATGATCTGCCAGAGCGAGGAGATCTGGATTCGCAACGGCGTGCGGGTCAATCCCGCCCGGCGTCATCGCAAGCCCAGCGGGGACATTTTCGAGCCTTCCCTGGAGCGCTGCCTGGTCAGCCCCTCGGCGGTTATGCTGCGCCGGTCCCTGTTGGACGAAGTCGGCTTCTTTGACGAGCAACTGCCGGCCTGCGAGGATTACGATCTCTGGCTGCGCGTGGCCTGCCGGTGGCCGGTTGCTCGCCTCGACCGTCCCGGGGTCGTCAAGCGCGGCGGGCACCCCGATCAACTCTCGCGGCAGCCCTGCCTGGACAAATATCGTATCCGATCTCTGGTGAAAATCCTTGAAAACGAGTCATTGCGGGTTGCCCAGTACAATGCGGCCGTAATGGCACTGCGCCGTAAATGTGTCGTTTACGGCAATGGATGCCTGAAACGCGGGCGTCTGGAAGAGGCCGGCCGTTATGCGCGGCTCGCGAAGAAATATCACTTAAAGGCGGAGTGAAGAAATGTTCGGATTCCGCTTTACGATTGCAATTTGCTTGTCTAAGATACTGCCGGGATTGCTGCCCGTTATTTTCTACATTTTTCTCTCGGAAAGTAAAATCGGACAAATTTGTTGCATTGCTTTTTGAATTCTGATACGAATTTGACGTTAATCGACTTGACTTTTCATCCATCGAAAATCACATTCTAATTAATTGCCTAGAGGGGGGACGTACTCAGGGCTCACAAAGACGGGTTTCTTTGAGAATTTCTCATCTAAACCAAAAAGGAGGTCTCGATGAAGCAAGTATTGACGCTCACACTGTTGCTGCTTGTGGGGTTTGGCCTGGTGCTTGGATGCGGCCAAGAGCAGCAGCCACAGCAGCAACAGGAACAGGCGGCTGAAGAGACGGCACCCGCCAGGCCCGAGACGACGTTCGTGACCATCGGCACGGGCGGCATCACCGGGGTTTACTATCCGACCGGCGGCGCCATCGCCAAAATCGTCAACGCCCGGAAAGACGAGTACGGGATCCGCGCCACGGTGGAATCCACCGGCGGCTCGGTGTTCAACGTAAACGCCATTATGGCCGGCGACCTGCAGTTCGGCGTCGTGCAGTCCGACCGTCAATACCAGGCCATCAATGGTTTGGCCGAGTGGGAAGCGGCCGGCCCCCAGGAAGATTTGCGGGCTGTCTTCAGCATCCATCCCGAATCGATCACCCTGGTGGCGGCCGTGGATGCTGAAATCTACGACATCACGGATTTGAGGGGCAAGCGGGTAAACATCGGCAACCCCGGTTCCGGCCAGCGCCAGAATTCGATCGATGCACTGGAGGCCAACGGCCTTAACTATGAAACCGACCTGATCGCCGAAGGGATCAAAGCCGCCGAGGCGCCCGGCCTGCTTCAGGACGGCCGCATTGACGCTTTCTTCTACACCGTCGGCCATCCCAGCGGCGCCATCAAGGAAGCCACTGCCGGCGCGCGCGAGGTCCGGTTTGCCTCCATCAAAAACATCGACACCCTGTTGGAGCAACACCCGTACTACGCCCCGGCGGTGATTCCCATCGAATTTTACCCCGGTGCGGTCAACGAAGAAGATGTGCCCACCTTCGGCGTGAAGGCGACTTTCGTAACTTCGGCCAAGGTGCCCGACAACGTCGTGTACGCCATTACCAGAGAGGTTTTCGAAAACTTCGAGACCTTTAAATCCCTGCATCCCGCCTACAAGGTGCTCACCAAAGAAGGGATGCTTCAGGGTCTGTCCGCGCCGTTCCACCCGGGTGCGATGAAGTACTTCCAGGAAGTCGGCATGATGTAGTTGCCACCCACAGGATTGATACTGTGCATTTAACAGCGGCGGACTCTTAAGGGAAATCCTTTCTTGAGTCCGCCTTTTTTTTACCTCATAAGGATGCCTTAC
Organism: Desulfobacterales bacterium; assembly: GCA_051155755.1. Lineage (GTDB taxonomy): Bacteria > Desulfobacterota > Desulfobacteria > Desulfobacterales > SG8-13 > DAXETY01. The sequence goes on along the minus strand of DAXETY010000010.1, from coordinate 70,798 downwards.
GGTGGCCGGCTTGCGATGACCATCGCATCTGCCTGCAGAGTTGAGATAGGGGACAGCCATGAGTGATACCGAGGCCAAGCAAATCGACGAGGGGTTGGAGATTGCCCGAAGGATGGCGGAAGAGGAAGAAGGCATGGGCCGGCGTCCCAAAGGGCTCGGTCGTTATGTGATCCCCATCATTGCCGTCGCCTGGAGTTTGTTTCAGCTTTCCGTTGCCAGTTGGCTGATCCTCGATTCCACCTTTATCCGGGCCATTCACCTGGCTTTCGCTCTGGCACTGGTCTATCTGAATTTCCCGATGTTCAAACGGCCGATTTTCGGAATCGAGTATTTTTCCGTCAAGGATCGGATTCCGATTCTGGACTACGTCATTGCGGCGCTGGCAGCCTATGCGGCCCTTTACATCGCCATCTATTACGAAGCGATCGCCATGCGCTACGGCATGCCGATCACCATGGACCTCGTGTTCGGTGCCATCCTGGTCGTCGTACTGCTGGAAGCCTCGCGACGGGTGATCGGCCCGGCGCTGCCGATTATCGCGATTTTTTTCATCGTATATGCGTTTCTCGGTCCCCACATGCCCTCGCTGATCGCCTTTCGCGGGACCTCGCTGAACCGGTTCATGGGGCAGATGACCATGTCCACCGAAGGCATTTACGGCATTCCCCTGGATGTTTCAGCCACCATCGTGTTTCTGTTCGTGCTTTTCGGGGCCATGCTCGACAAGGCTGGGGCCGGGCAGTACTTCATTCATCTGGCGCTGAGTATGCTGGGCAGTTTCAAGGGCGGGCCGGCCAAAGCGGCCGTCATGGGCAGTGGATTGACCGGCCTGGTCTCCGGCTCCAGCATCGCCAACATCGTTACCACGGGGACGTTTACCATCCCCTTGATGAAGAAGGTCGGCTATCCGCCCAAAAAAGCCGCGGCGGTGGAGGTGGCCGCCAGCACCGACGGTCAGCTGGCGCCGCCAATCATGGGGGCGGCGGCCTTTATCATCGCCGAATACGTCAACGTGCCGTATGTGGAGGTGATCAAAGCCGCGGCCGTACCGGCGTTTGCCTCCTATGCCGCCCTGTTTTGCATCACCCACCTGGAAGCCTCGAAACTGGGTCTGCGCGGCATGCCCCGCAGTGAACTTCCGCCGTTTTTTAAGACCCTGCTCAGCGGCTGCCACTTCCTGCTGCCCCTTTTCATTCTGCTGTACGAACTGATCGTCGTGCGGCATACGCCGGAACTGGCGGCATTCAATGCGATCTGGGTGATGGCCATCGTCATGTTGTTTCAAAATCCGGTCAAAGCGTACCTGAAAAAAGAGCCCCTGCTGCCGGCCTTTAAAAGGAGCGTGGTCGACATTTTTGCGGCCCTGGCCTCCGGGGCCCGCAACATGGTTTCGGTGGCGCTGGCCACGGCGGCGGCGGGCATCATCGTGGGCGTGGTGGCCCTGGGCCTGGGACAGCTGATCACCCAGATCATCGATACCCTTTCCGGCGGCAACATATTCCTGATGCTGGTCATCACGGCGGTGGCCAGCCTGATCATCGGCATGGGGCTGCCCACTACGGCCACCTACATCGTCATGGCCTCGCTGACCGCCCCGGCCATTGTCACCATCGGCGGCCTGCAGGGTTTCATCGTACCGTTGATGGCGGCCCACCTGTTCTGCTTTTACTTCGGAATCCTGGCCGACGATACGCCACCGGTGGGGCTGGCGGCCTATGCGGCGGCGGCGATCGCCAAATCGCCGCCCATTCCCACGGGAATACAGGGTTTCATGTACGATATCCGCACGGCTATTCTGCCGTTCATGTTCATTTTCAACACCGACCTGATCCTGCACGATATTTACAGCTGGCCCCAGGGACTGCTGATATTCGCGATGGCCTGCGTCGGCAATTTCGCTTTTGCTTCCGCGACCCAGGGTTGGTTTGTGGCCGCCAACAAGATCTGGGAGATCCCGTTGTTTCTCTGCGTGACTCTGGTGCTGATGCGCCCGGATCTGATCGCCTCCTGGGTGGGGATTCCCCACGAGCAGCGTTACTGGACCTATATGATCGGACTGGCCATCTATGGCATGTTGTACTTGATGCAGCGGCCGCGAATTCCCGTGGAAGCAGAGCCGGTCGAGGCGACGAGCTGACCGGGTGCAATTTTAACCGTTAGACCCCCGCCGCGGACCCACCGGTACCCGAAGGGGGTGAAGGAAATCCAGCGATGACCGAAATCAAAAAGATCATGGCGGCGTTGGCGTTTTCGGAACACGCAGCCGGAATTTACCGCTATGCGGCCATCCTGGCTAAGGCGCTGGTCGCCGACCTGCTGGTTGCCAGTGTCGTGAACCGGCGCGACGTGGACGCCGTGCAGACGATCTCGGCCATGGGCTACCAGGTAAACGGCGAACAGTACGTTGACGCCATTCGAAAGGAACGCCGCAAAAATCTCGATGACATCGTGCAGGCGCACCCATTTCCGACGAACCGGATCGAAATTCTGATTCGAATGGGCGACCCCGCCGACGAATTGCTCAAAATTGCCGTGGAGAAAGATGTCGACCTGATCGTGGTCGGGATCAAAGGACGCTCCAACCTGGAATATGTATTTGTGGGCTCGGTGGCGGACAAGGTGTTTCGACGTGCGCCGGTGCCGGTGGTTTCCTACCGGGAGGGCGCCGAGGCCGAACGGCTGCGCAACCGCATTCAACTCGATTGATGGCAGCCAGGCCGGCGAGCTTCCCGGTTGTCCGGGCGGCCCCTCGGTCGCTTTCATTTTTGAACCGTGCACCGCTTAGGAAGGGAGGCCGAACATGATGAAGCCTTTTGCGGCGTCTGCAATGTTGGTTTTCGCTCTGATCTGGGCGTTTCCGGCCGCGTCCCAGCAGCGGTTTGTCGACAACGGCGACGACACGGTGACCGACCGGCAACTGGGAGTGATGTGGTCCAAATTCGACAACCAGGGCGACATCAACTGGCGGCAGGCACAGCGCTGGGTCAAATACACCTTCCCCGACACGCTGACGGCAACCTATGACAACTGGCGCCTGCCCACACTGGAAGAACTCCAGAGTCTGGTATCCGATAAGCCCGATTATCGGGGCTACGAAACCGACTGCGGTCAGTGGGTGCAGATCGTACCGGTCATCCGTCTCAGCTGCGGTTGGGTGTGGACTTCCGAGACCGATCCCATTGCCCCCGTTGCGCGGATTTTCAATTTCGACAACGTCTATCACTACACGGTGCGCATGGCCCACCATCGCGGCTATCGGGCATTGCCGGTGCGCGATTTAGATTAGCAACACTGCGGTTGATGGAGGGTGTTCTTTTTTAAGGTATCTTGACCGTTATCCACTTGAATCGGCGACGGGTCGATCGGGCGAGACGGCGAGACGGCGCGGTGGCGAAAGGGCGTGACAGCGTAACGGAGAAAGGGTGACGGGGCGATACGGCGAGGGGGCGAGACGACGAGTCGGTGAAAGGGCGAAGCGGCGTGACGGAAAAATTTGAAACACTCTATTCAGGCACGTGTAACTTACCAGCCAAATAAGCATCCTGGCGTCCTCGATGAAACCAATCGGCCGATGAAACCGATTTTTTCGCCGTTTCGCCGTTATCCCGCTTCGCCGTTTCAATCTCATCAACGGGCAATGCGTTCGAATCAGCACTTCCTTCCCGATGAAAGCCAGCGTCCTCCGCTACAATTGCGTCACCCGGAACACTTCCTCGATGGTCGTCTTGCCTTCGATCAGCTTCTGAACCCCGTCCTGGCGCAAGGTGATCATGTTGTTTTCCACCGCGCGCTTCTTGATCTTGTTGGAGTCGTAGGTTTTCAAAATCAGGCTTTTTAAACGTTCGTCCATCACCAGTATTTCGAATATGGCCGAGCGGCCCCGGTAACCGGTGTGGAAGCAGTTTTCGCAGCCGCGGATACGGTAGAGGGTGCGGTTGCCGAAACGGGCCGGATCGATGCCGACGCTTTGCAGGGCCAGATCGTCGGGGCGATAGCGTTCCTTGCACTCGTTGCAAAGCATCCTCACCAATCGCTGGGCGACGATCGCGGTCAGAGATGAGGAGAGCAGAAACGGTTCCACACCGATGTCCACCAGGCGGGTGACGGCGCTGGCCGAATCGTTGGTGTGCAGGGTGGAGAACACCAGGTGCCCGGTAAGGGCCGATTGCACGGCGATATCGGCGGTCTCCTTGTCCCGGATTTCTCCGATCAGGATGACATCGGGATCCTGACGCACGATGGAGCGCAAGCCGCGGGCGAAGGTCAGCTCGATCTTCGGGTTGACCTGAATCTGGCTGATGCCCTTGATCTGGTATTCGATGGGATCTTCCACCGTGATGATGTTGATGTCCGGTTTGTTGATGGACTGCAGCACCGCATACAGGGTGGTGGTTTTTCCACTGCCGGTGGGACCGGTCACCAGGATGATGCCGTTAGGGGTGTGCACCAGTTCTTTGAGCTGATTCAGCCGTTCCGGCGCCAGGCCCAGTTCGGACAACTCGAACACGGAGCTGGTCTTGTTGAGCAAGCGCAGAACGACCCGTTCGCCGAAGGCGGTCGGTATCGTCGATACGCGCACGTCGATTTCCTGGGCGCCGATTTTGACGTCGAAGCGGCCGTCCTGGGGCAGGCGTTTTTCGGCGATGTTCAGCTTGGCCATGACCTTGAGCCGTGAGATCAACGCCGGCTGGACCCATTTGGGCGGCGACAGCAGATCGTAGAGAATACCGTCGATGCGGTTGCGCACCTTGAAACTGTCCTGGTACGGCTCGACGTGGATGTCGCTGGCCCGGGCTTTAATGGACTGGGAGATAATGTGGTTGACCAGCTTGATAATCGGTGCATCGCTGGTGTCATCCAGCAAATCGGCCGACTCTTCCAGCTCGCCGATGATCTCGCCGCTGCTTTCTTCCAGACCCTGGACGAGTTCCTCGGCGGAGTCCTGGCCCAGGTCGTATGACAGGTTGATGGCCGCCAGGATGGCTTCCCGGGTGGAAAGCACCACGTCGTACTCCTTGAGCTTGAGTATGCGCACCAGGTCATCCAGGGGTTGAAACAGGCTCGGATCGTTCATGGCGATCACGTAACGGGGAGCGATGCGGGTGGATTCGGGATTTTCGGCAACCCCATCCCCGGACCCGGATCGCGGTGCATTTTGCTCGAAGGTGTTGATCACCAGCGGGACCATCCGGTATTTCTTCAGGAAATGGATTGGAACCAGGCGGGTGAACTCGAAATCGATGTTGTCCAGCGGCAGATCGGGCCACACCGGCAGGTCGTACAGGAAACTGAGGGCTTCCAGAAGCTGGTGTTCGGTCAGGATGCTTTTGCCCACCAGCACTTCGCCCAGGCGTTCGCCTTTTTCGCGGTGGATGCGTCGGGCTTCTTCATATACGTTTTCCGAAACGCCGAAGCTTTTTTTCAGAATGTGGAAAAGCCGGTTTTCCATTTCAGTCGACCTGCTTGGGTTCTTCGGCGGCCTGCGGGTCGAAGAGCTTGATCTGGCCCTCCCGGAAGGTGTCCATCTGGGTGCGCTTGCTGCCGTAAATGCGTTCGGCTTCTTCGGGGTTTTTAATGACCCGCGGTGTCAAAAAGACGTACAGATTGGTTTTGCGACTGGCCTCGCTGCGGACCTTGAACAGCCAGCCCAGGACCGGGATGTCGCCCAGAAGGGGCACCTTGAACTCGGAGCTCGCCGTCTGGTCCTCGATCAATCCGCCGATCACCACCGTGTCGTTGTCGCGCACGATCACAGTGGTGTCCACCGTGCGCCTAAGGGTGGTGGGACGAAAGTCGGTGGTGTCTTCCACCGCCGAGACCTCCAGGGCGAGGGTGAGCCGCACCAGGCGTTCGCGGGTAATGTGCGGAGTGATGCTCAAAATGGTGCCCACGTCGCGGTACTCGAAGGAGTTGAAGGTCTCGTTTTCCGAGGTGGAGGTGCGGGTCTGAAAAGGGATGTTGGTGCTGACGTTGATCTTGGCTTCCTGGTTTTCGGTGGTCAGAATCTGAGGCGTCTGCAGGATGTTCACTTCCCGGTCTTCCTTGAAAGCCTGAACCACGGCTGCCAGGTTGCTGAATTCAACCCCGGCGATCGTGATGGCCTCGGTGAACACCCCTAAAGACATGCCGCCCGGGAACACCGGCGGGTCGGTGGCCAGGCCGATCAGGTTGCTGCCTTCACTTTGACGGAACCCGCCGCCGAAAAAGGTGTCCCTGCCGCTGATTTCGGTCTCGCCGGCGGCCAGCCACTCGGTCCCCAGCCGGAAGTCCTTGTTGACGTCGACCTCCATGAACAGCGCCTCGATGTAAACCATCGGCCGGGGGATGTCGAGCTGGCGGATGATTTCCTCCAGCACCTGGTAGTCCTCGCTGCTGGCCGTGATCACCAGGCTGTTGGTGGCCTTGTCGGCGGTGATTTGGACGTTCCCGGAAACGATCGGCGCCTGGCCCTTGGGCTGGGCCCCGGCGGCTTCTTTGGAGGGCACCTGCTGCAGGACCTTGGCCAGCTCTTCGGCGTCGGCGTATTCCAGGAAATAGACCCGGATTTTTTCCTTGCCGCGGGGGGTTTCGCGGTCCAGCATGTCCACCAGGCTGCGGATGCGCATGGTGTCGATCTCGCTGGCCAGGATGATCAGCGAATTGGTGCGTTCGTCGGCCACAAATTTCAGCAGCTTGTCGGTGCCGCCCTTTTTGGGCGGGCCGGCCTGGAAAATCGAGCTCAGCAGGCTGACCAGCTTGTTGCTGTCGGCGTGCGCCAAAGGCAGGACCGTAATTTCCTGACCGATGCCGGCCACGTCGATTTCATCGATGATCCGCAGCAGCCGCTGGATGTTCGACTGCATGTCGGTGACGATCAGCATGTTGGTGGGGGCGTAGGACACGATCACGCTACTTTTGGAAACCAGCGGGGTGAACAGTCGCTTGATTTCGTCCGGATCGGCGTAAGTCAGCGGGATCAACTGGGTGACCAGCCGGTCTTCCGGGGGCAGGCGGCGGCTTTCCAGGTAGGTTTCGATATTCTGGGTGCGGGCCTCCGGCGAGGGCAGAATCTTGGTGACCTTGCCGGCCTGCACCGTGGTAAAGCCGTGAACCTCCAGGACCGATTCGAAGACCCTGTAAGCTTCGTCCACCGATATTTTCGTGGGCGAAATAATGGTGACGTTGCCCCGGACGCGCTGATCGACAATGAAGTTGCGGCCGGTCAGTTCACTGATGAACTTGATGAATACATTGATGTCGACGTTGTTGAAGTCGATGGTCACGAAGCGATCGCCGACTTTGGGCGTTCCGGCTTTCTGAGCCAGGGCCGACACCGCCAGCGACATCAACACCAGCACCACCAGTGCGATCCGGATTGATTGGTTATGCCGTCTTATCATATGTCTTCCGACAAAATTTTCCGCTGCAGCACCCGGCGGCCGTCGCTGTTGTGCTCCCAGCAAACGCCCGGCACCGATGCCCGGTTATTGGTTGCCGCCGCCGCTGGCGTGTCGCAACGACGCACGGTCGGTTTGGATTATAGCCGCTGACGAAGGCCGGCACAACGAATTTTCGGCATTGCCCCATCGCCGATTCAGATTTCATAGGTTTCCACCAGCATTACCGCATCGACGGTTCCCTGCTGGTTTCCTTCTTTCGTGATGGAAAGCCGACGAATGCGCACGCTGTTTTCCGAATTTTCCACCCGGTAGAGATAACCGGTGAGCTGCTTCATGGTGATTCCCTGCAGCTTGGTCTCCACCACTGAAATCTTGTACGGCAGGCCTTCCTGGGTCGTGGTGGACGGCTTCATGTAGGCGATGCGGTCCTTGAGCCCGGTCTGCCCGGCCAGGCTGTCGAGAAACGAAAAAAGCGTAAATCCGGGTCTGCGGCGCGAAAGTTCGGCCTGGGCGGTTTCACTGCGACGCTTCAGCTGCAGGTATTCGCCCTGAAGGGCGACCATTTCCTGCAGCGACCGGCTCTGGGCCTCCAACCGGCGATTGAGCAGGCGGTTTTTTTCGATCAGGGGCATCACCACCAGCTGGATCAGCAGGAAAGCGGCAATGACACCGCCGGCAACCATCAGAGCCAATCGCTCGCGCCGGGTCACCGTCAGCGGAATTCCCTTGATTTTCAGTTTTTTCAGGATTTCATTCCAATTCATGTCTTGTCGCCGTTTCTATGGCTGCTGTGACGGTTCGGCGGCGTGCGCCGGTTATAAAAGCATCGTTACAGTTTGATGCGCAGCCGGAACCGGATGCGGTTGTCTTTGGCTTCCTTGGTGGTGGAGACGATGGTGACCTCCTGGAAAGTGTCGGAGGATTCCAGGCTGCCTTTGATGGTGTCCACCGAATTGAACGTATCGCTGTCCCCGCTGATGACCACGCTGTCGTCGGCAAGAATCAGACGGGAAAACTGTACGTCGACGTCGGCCGGAATCCGTCGGCTGATTTCGTTGAGGATGTCCACGGCCGGCAGCTGATTGCCGGAATCGGAGACCGACAGAGACGTTCCTTTCAACTGCTGGATGTTGACCCGCATCTGTTGCACCGGGTCCACCACCCGGGTGACCTCCGGAAACGTGGTCTGAAAAATTTCCGTGATGCGCCGGTCCAGCATCTCGAGCCGCTGGGACCTGGCACGGTAATCGAGAAACACGTTGGTCAGCATCATCAGCACCAGTACGCCGGCCAGGATCGCGGCCACGGTGATGTTCTGTTTGTATTCGGCCCAGCGCTTGCGAATGGCGAACGGTCCTCTGCGAAAATTGAGGCCCTTGATGCCCAGCACTTCCAGCAATGCCAGGGCCAAGGCGTTGTTCATCTGATGCGGCCGCCAGGCGTCGGCGGGAAATTCATCGATTCGATTTTCCGTATCCCGGGTCAGATCGGTCGGAACGGTGGGGATGTTCAACATCTGGCCCATGTCGGCCACCAGACCGTTGCGGCCCACCGCCGGACCGGTGATCAGCATCTGTTCGGGCAGATAGCCGGGGTCGACCAGCTCCTCCAGGGCAAACAGGGTTCGCTGAATGTTCTGGCACAGCAATTCCGGGCGAAACGGTTTGCGGCTGCCGGACGGAATCGAGCGTACCAGCCGCAGCTGGCCGTCGGCCAGAACGAACATGGTGCTGCTGTCATCGCCGACATCCATAAGCAGACTGTTTGGCGGAACATTTCCCAGACGGCAGAGGCAAATGGCAGCGGCATAGGCACCGACGGTGACGATCCGGGGTTCGATATGGCGGGCGGAGAGTTGTTCCAGGTAAAAACGCATGCCGGAGGTCTCATATGCGGCGGCGATCAGTTCGGTGGCCTCGCCGAGCGCGTCATTGCGGATCGGATGAAAGTCGATCACAACCTCTTCCACCGGAAACGGCAACGACGGCTCGAGTTCAAACGGCAGGATTTGCCGGATCTTCTTAACCTGTTTGAACGGCACCTGCAGATTGCGAAAGGAGGCTCGATCCGGCGGCAGCGAGACCACGCATACACTCCCGCCGAGGTCCAGCCGTTGCGTCAGGATGTCCAGTGCCGCCGACAGTCCGCCGTCTTCGACGGAGGGATCGTCAAACGGGATAAAGGTGTAACTTTCGATCCGGCTGGTGCGCAGACCGCTGTTGACAATCACAGCCGCCACGGCGTGATTTTGAATGTCCAGTCCCAGAATTTTCTTGCCCATAGCCTTTGTGCCTTCGACACGGCCGGCCCGGTAAAGGCCAACATGCCGATTATAGCATCAATCCTGTTCCCAGCTCAAGATACGGCAGCGAATTTGATCGGATTCTCCGATGGGCTCCCGCTGTATGAAGACCGTTGCGGCGTTCTCGATCCCGTTGCGTTTGGCCTGCACGTCAATGCGGAAAAAATCACTGCGCGTGGTGATCAGATCCGCGTCGATGGTAATATCGCCGGCACCGGGCACGTTGCGATACCAGGTCGGGCTGGTCAGATCGTGCACGTAGTTCTCCCCGTCCTTTTCCTGCCGGTATTCATCGATGGCCACCGCCAGGTCCTGATTTTCCTCCGGCAGCAGCGCCATTAATACGGGAAGCGGCGCGGTATTGATGTTGATCCTTCCGTCGAAGGTAAAACGTCCGCCGCCGTCGTCGGTCATTCCCATCACCGTCAGATAGTCTATCAGACCGGGGATCTCTTTGTCGCCGTAAAACAGCTCCGGTGTCATTCCCTGGACCTGAAGGATTTCGGCCGGGTGGGTAAACATTCCGTTACGGCAGCCGTAGGGCGGTGACAGATCCTGGTAAAAATCCGATTCGGCGCCCGTCAGCCCGGTAATGGCGTCGTCGTCCCCCGAATCCATCCAGTCTTTCAAGGAGTTGACGATGGTGCTGACCGAATCGGTTTCTTCGGTCTGCTCATGGGCCAGCATGGCAACCCGCAATATGCGCTCCCAGAGCCGGCGCTGGTTTTCATTGAACTCGCGACCTTCCGGGAATTTAACAAGTGCGTTTACCTGCACGCGGCTGCGTTCGTCGCTGATCTGCAGGGCGATCTCGCCTTGATCGAAGGGAATCGACTGCAGCAGCGATTGGATTTTATCGGGATCGGCCCAGTCCTCCTGGAGTGAATCCGCCTCGCTGTCTCTGCGGTCTTCGGCCAGCAGCGCCAATGCCAGGTGAACCCCGGATGTCAGCATCTCCGATATCATATAGCGATCCCGGGCAATGGCCGTGGATTGGACGTCACTGCGGGTTCTGCGGTTGAGCTCCACCGTGGTGATCATCAGCAGCGAGATCACCGTCAGTGTGATCAACAGCGCCATCCCGCGCCGGTTTTTCAGCGGCATCAGCGGTTTCATGTCGGTATGCAGGTTCAAACGACGCAATCAACGATCCGTTACAAATGTTAGCGGTTGGCCTCTACCTTCTCCCGGTATTGCGGCAGCCATATCACGGTATCGAACCCCCGGGCGTAGCTGTCGTCGCCGATTTCCAGTTCCACGCGAATCGCCCGCGGCGTGGCGTAATCATATTCTTCCGAATCCGAATTCCAGCGTTCGAGCACCTCGCCTTCGGCGTCGTAAAGACCGATCCGAAACACACGGACCTGTTCACTCAGAATCGGATCGTCCCCGCTCGGCGCTTCCGTTTCGGAAAGCTCCAGGCGGTCGGATCGGCGCAGCACCCGGGTGCCGTCCGTTTCTTGCGTGACGTAATAGATCACCTCGGCGATGCCGTTGCGGCGATCGTCGCCGATCGGCAGATGTGCGCGCGAGGTGAAGCGCAGGCGGCTGAAGTCGCCGTCCACACCGGTGTCGGCCTCGCCGGTGAGTCGAAAGAGGTCCTGGTCGTCGGCCTCTGCCGGCGGAGAGAACGCGACGGCCGGGGTCACATGGATCGCTCGCAGGTCGGCGGTGATCCGGTCGAAGCTGTCCCGTGCCATACTGAAGGCGTTCATGCTGTCTTCGAGCTGTTCGACATTGCCGAAGACACCGTGAAAAGAACCGAAAACGGTCGTCACCACGATGCCGAAAATGAACATGGCAACCAGGATTTCCAGCAGCGTAAAACCGAGCGGCGGCCGGCGATTGGTGCGGAGATGTCGATTCAAGCCCGTATTCATAGCGCCTGTGCCCGGCTGCCTAACGCCCATCGTCTTCCGGCTGCTGAAGCCGGTAGGTGCGGACGTCGTAAGATAGTTCATCCTGGTTAAAGGTCAGCTTCAGGTCGATGCGCCGAAAACGGTCTGCGGTGTGTTTCAGGGATCCGGGGGTGACCACCTCGGTGCTGAACTCCCAGCCATAGCCGGGGTAGTTTTCGCCGAAAGCCCCTTTTTGTTCCAGCAGATCGATGTCTTCGGCGATCGCCAGCTCGGCCAGTTTTTCCTGGGCCAGCAGCGGTGCCAGACTGTAAAACTGAGCCGATTGGTTCATCAGCAGGGTCTGAGAGTGCAGACGATACACGGCCAGCAAAACAATGGAGATGACCGCCACGGCCACCATCATCTCCAGGAGGGTAAAGCCGGCGCAGGTTCCGGAAGAACCGGCATCCGTGATCGCGTTGCCCCTATCCCTTTTTATACCCGACATAGGTTTCATAGATCTTTACGCTGGACAAAAACGGTTCGACACGAAACGAATAGCGCTGCTTGCCGTCGTCGATATGAATGATGGCCCGATCCGAATAACCTCTCGGGTAGAAACGGATTTCGGACCTGCCGACGGTCACCTGATCCCGCTGCGGAAATTCGACATCGGTGATGCGCACATTGTCGCCGGGGCGATAGGCTTCTTCTTCGGCGGCCAATTTCTCTTCTTCCGACATGTCTTCACGGATGATCCAGAACCGATTGGCGTCCATGTCCAGCTGCAGACTGTAGGTTTTTTGTTCGCGGACCGAGCGTTGCTTCAGTTCTTTGACAGTATAAACCAGCCAGCGGGAGGCTTTGCGCGTATGATCGGTCAGCGGCGCTTCCGGCAGGCGCGGCATGGCGACCAGTAGCAGGATGCCGATCAGAAACACCACCACGGTGATTTCAATCAGCGTGAATCCGGCGGTCGACCGGTGGCGGTAAGTTACCGGCCGAAGGTCTGCGTAAGCCCAATCCCGGCAGTTGCAGCCCATTGGGGATTTATTGGAAAATCGGTACGGCTGGGCTGGGTGATCGAAGAGATTCGCTGTCATGGGGTTTCAGGTATCGGCGGGACGATGTGTTTCGCCCTGCCGGCAGTGGGGGCTTGCGGCCATGCAAACCGGTATAACGAGCCGGGTGGATTTACGAATTCGGCCCGCAGCAGCCACCCCGGATGAATATTTCGGCCGGATCCAAGCCGCCACCCGGCGCAAGATGCTGGTTGCCGGTTCCGATCGTTTGGCTCCGCTTCCCCGGACGCTTTCAAAGAAAATATGAAGACCGGATAATTAAGAATCGAGCTCCCAGTTGTTGATATCTTTGTTGTCGCCTTCACCGCCCGGGACGCCGTCGGCGCCGTAGGAGGTAATGTCGTAATCACCGTGGGTTCCCGGCGCCAGATAAATAAAATCGTTTTTCCAGGCATCTGTGGGCACCTGGCCTTTTTCCAGGTAACCCTCTGCCCGCCAATTTCTGGGGACATTGCCGGTTTCGGGTTTTTCCACCAGCGCCTGCAGCCCCTGTTCGGTACTCGGATAGAATCCATTGTCGAGTTTGTAGAGCTTCAGCGCCGTCTCGAGGCTTTCGATTTGAACCCGGGTCTGAACCGCTTTGGCCTGTTCGGTGCGCCCCATGAGCTTGGGACCGATGAATGCGGCCAGGATGCCGAGTATGACGATCACCACCATCAACTCGATCAGTGAAAAGCCCCGGTTGTCTGAACGGTATGGAACCATTATCCCTCCGAAAGTGGTTATACCTAAACTGAGCGTTTTAAATTGTTGAATATCACATTCGGTGTTCCACATTCAACGTTTGCAGGAGCGGGACAAGTACCGGCCGCGTCACCGTGCCAACGCGAACATGAAGGATGCACCGAGCGCTGCCATGCGCTTGCCCCTTTCGGCCGTCAACGCATGGAAACTACCGGATCAATTGGCTCATTTCGAATATCGGCAAGCAGATCGAAAGCACGATGAAGCCGACAATTACACCCATGATCAGAATCAATACCGGGGCGAGCAGCGAAGTGAGACTCATTATACTCGATTCGGCCTCGTTTTCAAACACGTCCGCCATCTTCGCGAGCATTGCCTCCAACTCCGCACTCTGCTCGCCAACCTGAATCATCTGGATGGTGAGGTCCGGAAATACGCGGGTTGCCGACAACGCATTGGCCAGCCCCTGCCCCTGTCCGACTTCTCTGGCGGCGATGTTCACCGAATGCGATATCACCACGTTGCCGGCAATATTCTTGGCAATGTCCAGGGCCGAAAGCATGGGAACACCGTTGGCCAGCAACGATCCCAGCGTACGCGAAAACCGGGCGACTGTCAGCTTCCGGATCAACTCACCGCTGACAGGAAAGGTCAGCATCAGCTTGTCAATCAGATGGCGGCCCCGGGTTGTCTTTTTGAACTGCTGGATCGCCACATAGCCGGCGACAATCGCCACGACAATGATCCACCAGTATGCTTTCAGCAAGTCGCTGAGGCCGATTAAAAACCGCGTCGGAGCCGGCAGCACCTGGTTCATGTCTTCGAACATGCCGGTGATGGTCGGCACGATGTAGATGAGCAGCAGGACCAGTACCGCCGAGCCCAGGACGGTCATTAAAATCGGGTAGGCCAGGGCGGACCGGATGCGGTTTTTCAGCTCCTGCTGCTTTTCCATGATTTCGGCCAGCTGGGCCAGAACGATTTCCAGGGTCCCTGAACTTTCACCGGCGCGGACCATGTTTTTATACAGCGGTGTAAACACCTCCGGATACAGTGTCAGGGCGCCGGCAAAGCTGTTGCCCTCCAGGATCGAGTTCTTGATCCGGGCCATTACCTTGTTAAAGGCGATGGAACGGATCTGCGGGATCAATGCGTCCAGGGCCGAGACCAGCGGAAAGCCGGAACCGACCAGTGTCGCCAGCTGGCGTGTCATCATGGTTACATCCCGCTCCCGCACGCGCGCAAAGGGCATGCGGATGCCCCGGCCGGCCCTGCGGGAGGTTGCATCTTCGGAAACCTCCTTGATGGAGACCGGAAAATTGCTGGATGACCTCAGCTTCTGGCGCGCAGCGACCGCGCTGTCGGCGTTGATGATGCCGCTGATATTTTTACCGCGCTGATCCAGCGCGTTGTACTCGTATACCGGCATACCGTTTTGGAACCCTTTGTTCGCAATCGGAAGATCGAGTTGAGGGGTCTCTTCCCAGGATTGGTTCGCCCCCGTGCAGTATGCAATATGTTGCACCAGGGCGGCAACCCCGACAACCGCTCAATTTCGGAACATATCAAAGTTGATGAGTTCGTAACAAGTCCGTCTTCACAGTGTGCCATCCCCGCGCAGGCGGGGGTCTCGAGTTTAACATGCAGCAATAACTATAATTTCGAGATTCCCGCTTTCGCGGGAATGACGGATTTGAGTATATTTGGACTTTTTACGACTTCATCAAAGTTTACCTGCCGAAACGAGTTTTGGCAAGCGTAAAAATGATGTTAGATTTTAATTAATCCTTTGATAATATTTTATTTTTAGGGCAAAGAAGTTACCTTGACAGGGTTGCCGCCAATCGATTCCTCGTCGTTGTCATCCATATTCTTCTGCGATCCGGCTTACCCGATTATGCGCATGTCAGATGAAGCGCAACGTATGGTAAATGCATGTCGTCTAGTACAAAAGTACCAGAACAAAATACGAAATTCTTCCGATTGAAAGGAATCCCGGTTTTTGATTTTATAACATCACGTTTGCAGTCGCCGGACCTTGCTATGGAATTCCTTGGGAATCGTTGGATAATGCAGCCGGAGTTTTCGTCATAACCGTGTGTGTCATTCCGGCGACTGCAAACGTTTTGCTCTCCGGAAATTGGGTAACGACATGACCCGAATTCGGCTGAATCAGGGGTTGTGCCCGCAAGCCCGAAGATAGGAAACGATCGCAAGCGATGAGCAGCCTTGTTAGCAGTTTGCAGCTGGCCTTGATCGCAACCATTCTTGCCTCGGCAATCGGCCTTCCTTTCGCGCTTCTGGCATCCCGCCCGGATGTCCCGGGAAAGCGGTTCTGGCTGTGGATGCTGTTGTTGCCGCTTTGCTTGCCCGCCCACGGTTTCATATGGCGTTTCGTGCCGCAGCTGATCGACCCGGCCACCCGTGATGAGGCCCTTCACCTTCTCGAACCAACCCTGATGTTCAATGAATATTTGCTTGCGGCGGCAGCCGAACAGGCCATCGCGTATTTTCCGCTGGTGGCATTGCCGACCCTCTGGCGGTTGATCCATGTGGACCGCAGGGTAACGGAGGCAGCCATCATCTACCGTTCATCCATTCCGGTGTTTTGCCGCATCAAGCTTCCCCTGGTGGTTCCCTTCGCGTTGACGGGGGCGGGCCTCGTGTTTGTTTTCTGTCTATTCGATTATATGATTCCCGCTGTGTACCGGCTGCATACCCTATCGACCGTATGGACACCGGGCAGTGGCGCATCCCGGGAGATACTGCCGGCTGCGGTGCAACTGATGCCGTTTTTCTTTGCTGCCGTCCTTGTTTCCGGTCGGCTGACACGAGAGATCCATCGAATGCAAGCCGAATGCGAAGGGGCAAATGGAAGGTCCTACGTCACCGGAGAAACCTGCAGCAAAACCTGCATTGCGGCATTGACCGCCATGATGATTTTGCTGGCGGCGACGATCCTGTTGCCGCTGCTGCTGTCGGCTTTCCCTTCCGTTTTCAACCCGGGCGTTTTGCCCGCTGAAAAGATCGTCCGATCACATGTCGTCCTGGGCGGCCTTGCCGCTTTCATGGCGGCGATGTTGTTGCCGGTTTCGGCCGAGGGGGGTTCGGAAAACTTCCGGAGACAGGTCCAACTCCGGTGGACGCTGAAAGGATGGCTGTTTCTTCTCCTGCCGGCTGTCGGAATCACCGGCCTTTCCCCGTCGCTCGATCTGACACTCAGCCAGGGCATTTACGTCGGACTCTGGGTGGCAACGATTTGCAGTGCGGCCCAATTTCTGGCCGTTTGCGTGGGTTATACGAACGGCGCGGTATTTTTCATTTCAGCCCCGATGCGGCAGGCTGCTTTGTTGTACCAGGCTTCGCCCTGGGATCGATATCGCCGGATCCTGATGCCGTTATCCGCCCAAAGGCTGGTCATGTCCGCTGCAGTTGCATTTGTCTTGAGCAGGTCCCTGGGTGTGGTCACCGGAACACCGGCGCCGCCCGGTGCCGCGCCACCGTTGGTGGAACCCGGTATGGTTCCAGCGATCACGGCAACCGAGCCCATGGCATTGGTTGCCCTTTTTGGCGTAAATCTGCTTGTGCTGGTACTGGCCGCAGGATTCAGCGGCGGGAAGAAACGGCTTCGGCGCTTGAACCGCATGCGTCTGTTTCGGTTCGTGCAGGCATCGATGGTATCGATCGGAATTTCCGGGAGACATCCGAAATGGTCAAGATAAAAAATCTCGCGATTGGATATGGAAACAGACGGGTTCTGCAAAAGACGGATCTGCACGTTTATCCCGGTGAGTGCATGGCACTGCTGGGCGCATCGGAAAGTGGCAAAACATCGCTGTTGCGATCGATCGCAGGCCTTGCGCCCCTTGTAGAAGGTGAGATCTGGCTCGACGGCAGCATCGCCAGTCTTCCGGGTCGTCACATGAAACCCCACGCCCGGTCGATTGCCATGGTTTTCCAGGAGCCATCCCTCTGGCCGCATCTCACGGTGCGTCAGCATCTGGAGTTTGCCGCCGGCCGCTGCAAAAAAATGCTCAAGCAAATGCGAGTGGCCTATTTGCTGGAAAGAGTGGGTCTTGTCGATGTCGAAAATAAATACCCCGGCCAGTTGACCGTCGTTGAGCAGCAGCGCCTGGAACTGGGACGAGCGCTGGCGCGTCAGCCCCGCATTCTGCTGTTGGACGAGCCGCTGTCAACCCTGGACACCCGTATCCGGCAGAAACTGCTTCTCGATATTGCCCGAATCATCAAAGAATTTTACATGACGACGATTTACGCCACTCGTGAGTGGAAAGAAGCCGTTTTCATTGCAGACCGCGTCGCCGCGCTGGGAGACGGCCGGATCGAGAGCGTGATATTTGCCGATCATTATACGCCCGCTGAAGGTTCACCGTTTGAAAACGGTTCCCCGGCAGATCGCTTTTCGACCCGCGGTAAAGTCATCCACATGAATTTTCACAGGAACCAATAAGCAGTTGGCCGACCGCAATCGGGGTCCGTCGCCCGATGATGATCCCGTCTCCTGAAACTGCAGCATTCTCCGCAACTGCTGCCTTCCTCGTGACGAGTCCTTATTGATTTTGTAAACAATTTCGAACTGATGTGGGTCCACAACCGCCGTGGGCGGGGAAGAAAATCTACCCATGCTGTTGGTCATGAAAGAACCCGGTCGATGGCCGAAAATTCAAGCCACCCACTTCACGGGTGGTTGTTGACTCAATACGGACAGCATGGGTGCGTTGTTCCTCGGGATCTCGGCTCGAATGGTTTTCATCCCCTGTGTTTTCGCGACTCGAAAGCATTCGGACCCGGATTGACAAGGTAACGGCAAAATACGGATTTCACCCCATTGGCTTGTTACAATATTGTCGATAAGTCATAAAATGAAATCCTAATTGTTCCGGGTTCGGCAATATCACGGCAGGCGCCATAATAATTGCATGATCCCCGATGATCTCACCTTCGGTCGGAAACCGTCCGATGGATCAGACGCAAACCGTTCACGTGTATATCATCTCCGACGGCACCGGAATTACGGCCGAACGCGTCATCCGGGCCGCCCTGGTTCAATTCGATCGCGTGGACCCCAATTTCATGCGCTTTCCATACATTCAGACCGTCGAACAACTGGAGGAAGTGCTGGACCAATCCGTCGCCTCGAACTCGATTGTCATTTATTCGCTCGTTTCCGAGGCGCTGCGGCTTTTTATAAAACGCTCCAAGCATCACAAGAGTATCTACACCATTGATTTGCTCGGTCCCCTGCTCAAACAACTGCAACACCGCTGGAACATGCTGCCGGTATTTCGACCGGGGCTGCTGAAAGGCCTGGGAGAGGAAACCTACCGCCTGGCCGAGTCCATCGACTACACGCTCAAACATGACGACGGGCAGAACATTGAAACCCTGGCAGACGCCGAACTGGTGATTCTGGGGGTATCGCGTACTTCCAAAACGCCTACCAGTCTATACATCTCCTGTAACAACAACCTGAAAGTGGCCAACATACCGATCATTCCGGATTTTGCTCTGCCCCGGGAACTGTTTACGGTCAAGGCGCGCAAAATCGGTTTTACCATCGCCCCGGAAAAACTGGCCATTATCCGGCAAAAACGCATGCGTTATGCCGGACAGGGGGAGTACGGAGACATGCGTGCCATCCGTTCCGAAGTGCTTTACAGTCACCGCATTTTTCGAACCATTCCGGGCCTGCGCGTCATCGAGGTGACCAACCGGTCGATTGAAGAGATTGCCGACCAAATTATTTGAACAGTCGGTGCGTTTTTTTGCCTATCCATTGATCGTACAGACTTTGGAATGCAACAGTAGAATTGTCTGGATTCCCGCCTTCGCGGGAATGACAGAACTTTTTAGGGGAAACTCCCCGATCACTGAATTATTTAGTGCCCGTCCACGAAGAGGTGATGACACGATTTAATCCTTTCCGGCATCGGTTTTTCTTTTGTGCTTGACGTGTCGAAAGCCGACCCCCAGTGCCTGGTGCGCATTTCCGATGACCACAAACGCATCCGGATTCACATCGCTGACCACCTGTTTCAATTCGAAGATTTGGGCCCGATTGACGGTGCAAAACACCATGGCCCGTTTTTTGCCGGTATAGCCGCCGGTGATCTCCCAGATGCTTACCCCGCGACGAAGGCGGGCCATCAAGGCATCGGCCAGTTCCCGCGGATGATCGGTGACGATGCTGGCGGTTCGAACCACACTGGGGCCTTCCAGGGCGAAATCCGAGGCAATACCGCCGATCATCAGCACCAGGATGGCGTGCAGCGCGATTTCCCAACCAAACGTGAACACCGCCACCAGAATGATGACGCCGTCCACCAGCAGATAGAGTTGGCTGAGCGGGATGCCGGACTTGCGCTGGATGATCCGGCTGATGATGCTGGTGCCGCCGATCGTGCCGCCGGCGCGATAGATCAGGCCGCTGCCGATGCCGGTGATCAGGCCGGCGTAAACCGAAGCCAGCAGCATGTCGTCGGTCATTGGATATTCGGGAAGAATCCGCGGCATGGTATAGGCAAAAAAATCGGTGGCGACCGAAAAGACGAATACCGACAGCAGGGTTCGGAACAGAAACAACCAGCGTCCGAGATAGCGGTATCCAATGATCATCAGGGGCACGTTCAGTACCATATAGAGGGTTCCACCGGGCAGCTCGACAAAGTTGCGCACGATAATGACCACGCCGGTGATGCCGCCGGCGGCAAGGTTGTAGGGAACCTGAAACAGGCTGAAACCCACCGCCACGATGATCGCACCCAGGCTGATGGTGATGGTGGTTTTCAATCCCTGAAAAACTTGATCCCGGGAAAGCGAGCGCAGGTTCGGTAAAAATCGGCTGGCCATGGAAATCACCTTAGCGGCGCCTATTTTACGCCACGAATTACGTAGACACCGCACTGGGTTTGTAAAACCGGGGTCAATTCGATCATCGATTCCAACCAATAATTTAATTTCAGAATCAATCCGGGGGCATTGGCAACCGGCATGGTAAAAATGATATGTTTCCACGCGATGTGATGAAAACGGGCATTTACAAAAAAATCTTTTACTTCCCTGGCCGTATACACCCGTTCTTTCTGCTTTCCAAAATACATCGTTCTGACCAATTCTGACGGCACACTCAAGCGATTATGGTCGGAGATAACGGCCGCACCGTTGGTTTTCAACACCCGATGGATTTCGTTGAAGACTACGGACAAGTTGCTGAGGTGGTGTATCATTTCATCCGCCAACACCAGGTCGAAGCTTTCATCGTCAAAGACAAGGTTGGCCGCATCCATTACACGAAATTCGGTATTTTGAACATTGCAGACCCTGGCATAATGGGCGGCTTCCCGGATCCGTTCCGCATCCGCGTCGATCGCATGAACCGACAAGGCACCTCGCCGGGCCACCCCGACGGTGCGAAATCCAAAGCCGCAGCCGATATCGAGTATCCTTTTGCCTTTATATCCGCCCGCCAGGTCATAAATGGTGTTGAAACGTTTCATGTAAGTGTGCCGGGCCCGCTCGGTGCCGATGACCGCTCTTTCATAAGCCTGAAATGATTCGCTTTTATTTAGTGTGGGCATCAATTCTTCACCGGATCGTTGGACAACACCCCAATGGAAATGTGATCCCACCGAAGGGGCCCCGTTTGTTGTAGACGCAGGTCTTGGATCACTGCGTGCCTCAATTTTCATCGATATATTATGAACCGTTTTTACGAGCGGAAAAAGAACAAAATGTCACGGCGAAAATTTCGCGATTCGGAGAAAACCCGTCCGTCCGGAATCTGCATGCTGAATTGCTTCAGGACGATGACCGGTTTATTCTTGCCAAAACCGGGTGCTACCGCAGGTTCAAGATAGCGGTACAACCGTGCTTCTGTCTTTCCGGTCTACGGCCGAAAATCCGAGCCACCCGCTTTGCGGGTGGTTGTTGCCTTCGATTATGGCGCTGCGGCCGGTTCGATGGGAGGCGCAATGAATTCCAATGCACCGATATCCGGCGCCCCGCGCAACGGATTGCCCGCAAGATCGCTTTCCAGACCGACGTCGACACCGGCGTCGATCAGCGGAGAGGCTGCCTGCGGGCGAAAATCGCCCCGTTCGGGTGCTACAAACCGCGGTATTCGGGCAATGGAGTCGATTTCGCGTCCTGCCCGGCTGCGGTATTCTTCCAGTCCGGCATAATCCCGGCCGAGGTAGTGGATGAATCCGGCGCCTTCGGGACCGATCAGATTGTTGGAAAAAACGGTGCCGTCCATCTGCGTTGCCGTGTCGATCCGGATCTGTACGTCCTCGAAATTCAGGTTGCGGAATCCCCAGAAGACATTGTTGCGAATTTCCGCGCCCCTCAGGGCCTCCTTGACGAACAGGTTTCCCATCCAACGTACGGCGGTGCCGCCGCCATAGAATACGTTGTTCCATACGCGGTTGCCGCCTTTTCCCGTTTT
This sequence comes from Desulfobacterales bacterium, assembly GCA_051155755.1. Taxonomy (GTDB): domain Bacteria; phylum Desulfobacterota; class Desulfobacteria; order Desulfobacterales; family SG8-13; genus DAXETY01. The sequence goes on along the minus strand of DAXETY010000010.1, from coordinate 49,046 downwards.
CGAGCCATCGCGCAGGTACAGGTTGGCCGTTATGGAGGCACGGCTCTTTGCGGCGGCGGTGCCGTTGTCGTAGACCAGATTGTAGTACACCTCGTTCCCGTCGCCTTCGACGACCAGGCCCGACCGGGTGTTGGCAAAGATGCGGTTGTAGCGGATCACGTTGTAGTTGCTGCGGTGCAGAACCAGGCCCCCGTGGTTGCCGCTGGCCGGGTTCAGGTTGTTGTGATGGATGCGGTTGGCCTCGATCACATTCTCGGCGGTATCCTCTCCGAGTCCGATGCCTTCGCCGTCGTCGCTGTCTTGACCCTGAAACCCGTTGTGGCTCGATTGGTTGCCGGTGATTCGATTGCCGCGGGCGGCACCGTAAAACACCAGGCCGCTGCCCCCGTTGTAGGTGAAACGGTTGTCGGTGAAGCGGCCGTAATCGGCTCTGGAATAAACGCCGACGCGATAGTTGAAATCCACCCGGCACCGGGAGATCGCCACGGAATGGGCCTTGTCGGTGATGGCGATGCCGCCCGCAGAACTGAATGCCGGGGCGTCGTCCGGCCAGCCTTCCACGGCAAGGCCTTCCACGGCGACATGCGGATGGTCGATGTAAATGCCGCATTGGCCCTGGTCACCGTTTTCGGGTACCGAGATCTCCATGCGTACGCCGGCGGCTGCGGGGTGGCTTCCCTCCCAGCGCAGGTAAATCCGGCCGTCAGCCGGATCGTAGCGCCACTGTCCGGTATCGAGTGACTTCAACGGGGATCCGTCTCCAGGTAGGCGGTAAGGTGCTGCCCTCCATTTGTCGCCGGATTTGATCAAAAGCCGCCGGGGACGATATCCGGTTCCGATTTTGTAAATATTGTCTTCAGCGCGCTCCCAGTCGATCTGCAGCCGTACGTCGTCCAGCCAGGTGGTGCTGTCGCCACCGGACGCATTGCCCGAAATGAAATATAGCTGGTATTTACCGGAAACCGTGTCCGTGGAAAAACCGATCGAGCGTTCCCGCCAGGTTGCGTCCACACCGCCCGCCAGTACCGCCGCCCGCCAGCATGCTTTCGAAGACCAGGTCTGCAGGTCGTCCTGCAGGTAGCGCATACCGTCCATCTGATGGCGCAGGGCCATGGTGCCGTCGGCGATTCGGGATTTGGCTTTCCAGTGCAGGGAGACCCGCGCATCGGCCGGCAGGTAAACGTCGGCCAGCAGGTGAGCTTTGGTGCCGTCGGCTTCGGTCAGCCTGGCGGCAACCCCGTCGGAGGAAGTTGTGTCGGATACGGCTTCCACAAGGCCGCCGGCGGCGATGAAGTGCAGGAATGCATCTCCGCGGCCGTCGTCGATTGCACCATGGAACTCGGCGAAATCGAAATTGCGGACGGCATTGCGACGGGGTGCGATGGGAACGGTACCGGCGATGCGCGGCAGCGGCCCTGTGCCGTAGGCGCCGTATCGGACCGGGGCATCGGCCGTGCCGGGAGAAGAGACGGTCAACTGATCGCGCCAGGTGTCACCGCGGCGGAACAACACACGGTCGCCCGGCTGCAGGCGATATCGTGCGAGCCGGGTGAGGCTGCGCCATGCGCCTTTCGGCGAGCGTCCATCGTTGTTGTCGCAACCCTCGGCAGAGACGTAATAAAGAGAGGCGGCACCGACGCTCGAGACGGCGGACGGTCCTGGAAACGCGATTCCGACCGCCGGCAGGCACAGGAATAAAATCCGGAAAAATTGGGCACGCAACATCGCACTCCTTCCTTCCCGCAGCGGCAACGAAGGCCTTAAAAGCCTTACACTCCGCTTCGCAGCGGCCAAACGGGCAAGCAACGGCTCCTGCGGCAACGGGCGGGTAACGGGTCCCGCCTTGCGACGGCATGCGGCTGCAACGAAATCCGAAGGACCGGCCACCGTGCCGGCCGGCTTTTCCACCGGCAGGGGAATGACGACTCCTGCTTCAGGGAAATTCCCCCGCCTCGTGATGGAAACAAGTTTTAAAATTTTACGCCAAGCCCCTTCGACCCGTCAAGTATGCCGGGTGTGGAAGGCGGCGGTTCTTTGGATGAGTGCAGGTCACCATCACCGGCAGTGACGGGTTTTTTCAGATCGCCGTCGGGTTGACCGTCCATGTGAACGGGGCGCTGCATTTTCAAAAACACTGGAATCGCAGCATCCCGCGTCTGCTGCTGTAGAGCGGTTTTTTAACCTGCAGAAGGTCTCACTCGGCTTTGTCGGCCGCAACCAGGTCGATGATGGTCACCTCCGGCGGCGCCAGGAAACGCACCGGCGGGCCCCAGGTGCCCGATCCGCGGCTGACATACAAAAGTCCGCGTTCGAGTTCCAATCGGCCCGCGACGGTCGGATAGAGCGGGGCCACGGCAAAATTGAAGGGAAAGATCTGGCCTTTGTGGGTGTGGCCCGAAAGCTGCAGGTCGAAAAAACCGACGGCGTCTTTATCCAGGTAGGGCCGGTGCTTGAGCAGCAGGGTGAATCGGTCGCCGGGAAGGTTCTCCATCAGGGTTTTTTCCGGCACCTCGCCCATCCGGCCGTGGGGTCTGCCGGCCGGGTCGTCGACGCCGGCCACGTTCAGCACCCCGGCGACCGGACGGGCCTCGCCGCGCAGCACGGTGAACCCGGCCTGCCGGGTAAGCGCCAGGGCGGCGTCCAGCCCGGCGTAAAATTCGTGGTTGCCCGTGACGGCGAACTTGCCCAGCGGTGTCTGGACTTCCCGGATTTTGCGGACCAGGCCGCCGATCTGGTCCAGCTTACCGTCGATCAGATCGCCGGTGGAGACCAGCATGTCGGGTGCGGCCGCCCGCACACGCTCCAGGATGCGGTCCAGGCGTTGGGCGCGCACGATCAGGCCCAGGTGGACGTCGGATATCTGGGCAATCCGTACCCGGCCGACATGAGCCGGTATGCGGTGGGTGCGGATCACCAGGTGCTCGGTGCGGATCTGTCGGGCTTCGAAAAATCCGTAGACGCAAACGGCGATCGACAGCATCAGCGGAATCGTAAACGCCGCACGGGCGGAAAATTCCGGCAGCGGCAGGTGAAGGCCCAACTGCCGCAGGGGAAACAGGATCAAACGCAGCAGGTCGATCGCCAGCGCACCGCAGAAAAAGACAAACAGCAGGCCCATCCATCCGTAGCCGACGTGAGCCAGGCTGCGGGCGGCGGTGTCCAGCCCGTTTTTTTCCAGGATGCGCACCAATACCGGGGCGGCGGTCATCACCGCCATCCACATCACGACGGCCAGCGCCGCCGCCGGTCCCGGTCCCACTGCACGCTTCCATTTGAGGAAGGTGTAAACGTGCACTGAGCCGTAAAGGCCGAAAAAGGTGACCAGAAACAGAATAAACCCCATGCGTCTCGGTTTTGCAGCTTCGGTGAATGCCATGGTTCGGCGCCCTGCAAGGGCGGAGCGCGTCTGTAATATAGGGTTCGATCGCCGCCGGCGTCAAACCGTAGCATTTCGGTGGGCGCTGTGGTATGTCCCGGGCGAACCGGTTACATGCAGGGCTATGGAATATTATCGCAACTATACAGAGCTGTCGCAGCACGCGCGGGCCGACATCGACTTTACCGTGGAGGCCCGCGAAGGCGCCTCGGGAATTCTGGTAATGGCCATTCACGGCGGCGGCATCGAGCCCGGTACCAGCGAACTGGCCGACGCCATCGCCGGCAGCCGTCATGGCTACTACAGTTTCCGCGGCCTGATGCCGTCGGACAACCGGATTCTCCATTTAACGAGCCGTAATTTCGATGAACCGTCCGCACTGGCGCTGGTTCAACGATCCGATGCGGTCGTTTCGATTCACGGCTGCGGCGGCAACGTTCCGGTGGTCGATATCGGCGGCCGCCACCGGGAATTGCGCGCCGGTGTCGGAGACTGGCTGCGGCGAGCCGGTTTTGCGGTGCGCGAAAGCCCCTTTTTCCCGGGGGCACACCCGCTGAACATCTGCAATCGATGCCGCTGCGGCAAGGGGGTTCAGCTGGAACTCTCCGCCGGTCTGCGCCGGCGGATGTTTGCCGGATCGTTGCAATCCGGGCAAAAGCAACCCAATGCGGTCTTCGAGCGATTTGCGCGAGCCGTCCGGAAAGCGCTGCAGGGGCATCTGGATGGAGCGCAAAGGGAGGTGCCTTCTTGAAAGCGATCGTGCTGGATGGATTCGGTGACGTCGATGTGATGCGGGTCGGCGAAGTGGAAACTCCGGAACCGGCGGAAAACCAGGTCCGCATCCGCGTGGTCGCCACTTCGGTCAACCGGGCCGATCTGGTGCAACGGCAGGGTAACTATCCACCTCCGCCGGGCGCATCTGAAATCCTCGGTCTGGAGGCTGCCGGCGTGGTGGACAAAACCGGCCCGGGTGTGCAGAGCGGTTCCTGGCAGCCGGGAGACCGCGTCATGACGCTGCTGACCGGCGGCGGGTACGCCGAGTACGTGGTGGCGCCGGCCGAACACCTGATTCCCATTCCGGGTTCGATGCCTTTCGAGCAGGCGGCCTGCATCAGCGAAGTTTACATCACCGCCTTCTTGAACGTGTTTTCGATTGCCGGCTTCAACCCGGGAGAGACGGTGCTGCTGCACGGCGGGGGCGGAGGGGTCAACACCGCCGGCATCCAGCTGTGCCGCACCCTGGTTACCGGCGGCAGGATTCTGGTCACGGCTTCTTCCGGCAAGGTGGCAAGGGTCGAAGCGCTGGGAGCCCATCGGGTCATCGATTATCAGCGCGAAGATTTCTCCAGGGAAGTACGAAAGTTTACCCGGGACCATGGCGCGGACGTCATTCTCGATCACATCGGAGCCGGGTACCTTACGGCCAATCTGGAAACCCTGGCGATCGGCGGGCGCCTGGTGATCATCGGCTTGATGGGCGGTGCGACGGCCGAACTGAATCTGGGTCGACTGATGGTCAAGCGTCAACGCATCATCGGCTCGGTGCTGCGGGCCCGACCGGTGGATGAAAAAACGGCCATCGTCGCCGCCTTTCGCAAGGAGGTGATGCCCCATATCTCCTCCGGCGCCATCACGCCGATCTTACACCGGGTGTTTCCGCTGGAGCAGGCCGCAGAGGCCCATCGTGAAATGGCCGCCAGCCGGCACTTTGGAAAAATCGCACTTCAGGTGCAGGCGCCCTGACACCGTCGTTTCGGTTATAATTTCTGATTGTATCGGTTGGCGGGATTGGCCCGCGGCTGCAGAGCATCTCGCAGGGCCTCGTAGGTATAGATATTGCCCTCGATGAGGCCGATGGCCTGGTCGATCGATTCGAGCGCCCCGCTGTGTTCGATGAAACCCGAATACATTTTCAGCAAGTGGATGCGGTCCCGGGACTCGAAGATGGAACGGTTCAGGTCCTCGATGCGCAGCGTCAGGTAATCGGCCATCTTTTTTTCCTGGATGAAATCGATGGCCGCCAGAAGTTCCCACTGGTAAAAACAGATCAGATTGGCTTCGCTGACAAACAGGTAGGATTTTTGAATGTAACTGAGTTCTTCCGCGGAGCGGTCCACCGACTCGACTGCCGCTTCATGCAATCGGTGGTAAACCGCATCCAGACTAAGGTAGTTGACGTGCAGCCGTTCGACCAGCGGCCGAATTTCCGCCTTCCAATCTTCACCGGCGATGCCGGGTAAAACCGGCAGGCACGCCAGCCATCCTGCGAGGATCGCCACGGTGATGATTTTGCGCATGCAAACCCGCCCCGTTGTGGATATCCGCCTTTACAACCCGAACTTTTTGAATATAATGGTCCGTAAAGCATTGTAAAGATCACCGGAAACAACAGGATCGATGGCAATGATACCGGGAAACGAATTCGGCAATCCTCTGTTGAAGGACCGCGGACAAAGGCCCGGAGCACTGCCGGGGAGCGCGCCGGAGGAAGAAGTCGAAGATGCCCTCGAAGAAGAGGAAGAATCCTATATCCTCTGCCGGCAATGCAGCCAGGCCATTACCCGGGCTGCCGAGCGAATCAGCAAGCAAGGCGCCCATCGCCACACATTTGCCAATCCCCATGGGATCGTGTATGAAATCGGATGTTTTCGCTCGGCAATCGGATGTGGTTACACCGGTCCGGGCACCGACGAATTCACCTGGTTTCCAGGCTATGATTGGCGGGTGGCGATCTGCCGATCGTGCCAGACCCATCTGGGCTGGGTTTTCTCTGCAGCCGGCAGCGACCGGTTTTACGGTTTGATTCTCGACCGCCTCAAAGAACCCTGATCGGCAGCGTTCAACGACCGGTTTTCCGCCGCAAATCCACCTTCGGCGATCTGCACCGGTAAAAACGGCACCATTTCTGGAGTGATGACTTATGATGCTTTCAAAATTCGGTAACGAAGTGCTTTCCAGGGGGCCCTCCGCCGTACTGCCCCAGAACCTGGATGCCGGTTGGCTGGCTCATATTCAACAACTGGCGGACCATTTCATCGATTCGCACTTCATCGGTGGGGATTGCAAGCACGAAGGCTTTCATGCCGATCCGGTGCTGACGGCTTGTGTTTCCGAAATCATTCGCTACCAGAAGGGAACCGAAGTCGAGCTTTCCGAAGAAGAATTGTTTGAAAAGGTTACCATTTATTCGCTGGCGGTGACCATGGAAAGCGTTGGAAGGCAGAACGCCTTCGCCATGGAGCCGCCTTCGTTGGATAACATCTTCGATCGCAGGCGGCTGCGGGAACTCAGAAGAATCAAACCCGAATTGGGTCCGGTTCTGGACACCATATGCCTGGAAGGCAAATAAAAACCCCGGTGTCATCCGACCGGGGTTTTCGTATCGATCCATCCTTATGAAGAAAATCAGCGCATGCCGGTGCCGCGCCCGAACACATCCCGCCCTGCCAGCGGATTGTAAAGTTTGGTGATGGCGTACTTCATGACATCCAGACTTTTGTTGTCGGAGATGAATTGCCACAGAAGCTGTTCGGCTTCTGCGGGCAGCACGCAGGCATTGGATGCATCGAATGCCAGGCCGGCAAATCCTTTTTCCAGTTTTTTACGGTCTTTTCTGGACATTTCCACCTGAACCGCTTTTTTGCCTTCGATATCCTTGATCTGCCCGTCCAATCCCATTTCCTTCAACTGGTTCAGTTTGGCATCATCGAGGATGATGTTTACATATGCGTCTGCCATGATTGTCTCCTCCTCGCCGTAAATTGATTGTCGTTGACTGGAATGGTGCATTTCGTCAGGGTGACGTCCACAGTCGGTTTGATGACCTGGATCTATAAATCGTTTTGCGGCATCATGTCAACTTGCATTGAATTACCCCGCCGGCAGGCAAATCGATTCACATCGGCTGGCCGGCAACCGGCCCGAAATGCTTACCCTGACCGCTGGAATCGAATTTTATCTTGCCAGTTCAGCGCGATTCACATCCGTGGAGCAGGCTGCGCAGATCCACCGAGGATCGCTCTCCGAGATCGTCGAAATGGGTCTTCAGCCATTCTTCAGCCGTTGTTCGGCCCGCAGTGTGGAGTTGTTCGAGAAAGCCCCACTCGGTATTCATTTTGCTGGAAGCATTCAGCGCGGCGAAGCCTTCGGCGTCGGCGATGATATGCACCAGCATCTTGCGATAGCGCTGCGGATCGAGACTGCCCTCTTCGAGCATGCGCCCTACGAATTCAATGGCCCGCAATTCGTGCAGCAGGCTGGCGTTGAAGGTGATTTCATTGACCCGGTTGAGGATTTCGCGTGCCGTGGTCGGCGTCTCCCGGCAGGTGAGCGGATTGATCTGAACAATGACGATATCCCTCGTGTCACTGCGGTAGGCAAAGGGAAACAGGACCGGGTTGCCGGCATATCCACCGTCCCAGTAATCCTCCCCATCGACCGATACGGCCTGATAAATCTGGGGCAGACAGGCAGAGGCCATGACGGCCTCGGCCGTCAGTTGGTTGCGTTCGAAGACCTGCACCTGTCCGTTGCGAACATGGGTGGCACTGATGAACAGCTTCATTTTGTCGCAGCTGCGCACCCGTTCGAAATCGATCTGATCGACCAGCAGATCCTGCAAGGGGTTTAGGTTAAATGGATTGAGCTGATAAGGGGACGCCATGCGGCTGAACAGATCGAAGAACAGATACCCCGGGGAATAATCCAGGTTCCAATTCCCCGACAGGGTATCGAGCGGCGTGCGGCGCAGCGGGCTGAATGCCGCCGCATGGCTGACTGCTTTCCAAAAGCGGGCCAGTGCCTCCCGGGCCCGGCTTCTTCCGCCGGCCATGAGGCCATCGGCCACCACCACCGCGTTAATGGCACCGGCACTGGTGCCGCTGATGGCACTGATTTCCACATTTTCGGCTTCCAGCAGGCGGTCCAGCACACCCCAGGTGAAAGCGCCGTGGGCGCCGCCCCCCTGCAGGGCCAGATTGATCTTTTTGACTGTGCCGGATGGTTTCGGCTTTTGGATGGGTTTCGACCGTGGCACCGCACCACGCTCCTTAGCCCTGGGATACTTTTTGATAAAGCGGCGACATGTTTCGCAACGTGACCACCACGTTTTTAAGGACCTTCAGAAAATGCTCGATGTCTTTTTCATCGTTGTCCTTGCCGAAGGACACCACCAGCGTGCCCTGGGCGTCGGCGTGGCTCAGTCCCAGGGAAATCAGCACGTGGGAGGCCCGCAGCGACCCGGTGGCGCAGGCGGACCGGGTGGAGACGGCGAGATTTTCGTCGTCCAGCATCAGCATGACGCTTTCGCCTTCGATATATTTCACCGAAAGCGACACCATGTTGGGCAGGCTGAACTCCGGATGCGTGTTGATGATGTATTCATCGATATATTCGGGCAGTTCGCCAAGGAGTTTTTTCTTCAGCCGCAGCAGGTGTTCCTGCCATTGGGGCAGGTTCTCACGGGCCACCTCGGCGGCGACGCCGGTCCCAATGATGCCGACCAGGTTTTCGGTTCCGGCGCGCTTGTTGTGCTCCTGCACGCCGCCGTCCAGGATCGGGAATATGCGGGTGCCGCGCCGAATGTAAAGGCCGCCGACGCCGGTGGGGCCGTTGAAAGTGTTGGCGGCAAAACTGAGCAGATCCACTCCCATTTTCTGCACGTCGATGGGTACGACGCCCACCGAGTCCACGGCGTCGGTATGAAATATCACCTTTTTGTCGCGGGTGATTTTGGCGATTTCTTCGATCGGTTGAATGGTTCCGGTTTCATTGTTGCTGTGCATGATGGAAACCAGAATGGTTTCATCGGTGATGGCGTCGGCCACCTCCTGGGGGTTCACCCGGCCCTGTTCGTCAACCGACACCGACGTGGCTTTGAATCCCATCGACTTCAAACGTCGCACACTGCGAATCACCGCATTGTGTTCGATGTTGGAGATGACGATGTGCTTGCCTTTTTCCGCATTGGCCATTGCCACCCCCTTGATGGCATGATTGACAGACTCGGTGCCGCCCGAGCCGAAAATCACTTCCTTGGAGTTGGCACAATTGATCAGCCGGGCCACCGATTCCCGGGCCTGCTGCAATTTTTCAGCGGCAAGCTCACCGGCCTTATGCTGGCTGGAGGGATTGTGGTAGTCGGCCTGGATGGCTTCGATCATCGCCTGCTTGACTTCCGGCAGCAGCGGTTTGGCGGAAATATGATCCAGATTGATGTACTTCATTTTCCATCCCCCCGATTCATTGCGGCGCAATGCGGATTAATGTTCTTCCTCGAGATCGGTCTGGCAGGCTTCGCAGAAGTTGACCCCGTCGGCAATTTCAATGTCGCAATACGGACAGTAGCACTTGTCTCCGTGGGAGTGTTCGTGCTGGTCTTTTCGGATCGGTTCGGGGGTGGGTTTGCCGGCTTTGCGGTCTTCGTAGTTTTTGATTGCCATCTGGAGCGCGTCGGCCCCCAGGTTCGAGCAATGCAGCTTGTTTTTGGGCAGCCCCTCGAGGGCCTTGGCCACATCCTTGTTGGTGATTTTTTTGGCCTCCTCCAGAGACTTGCCCTTGGCGATTTCCGTCAGCATACTCGATACGGCGATGGCCGACCCACAGCCGAAGGTCTGAAACTTGATATCTTCGATATGATCGTCATCGATTTTCAGGTAAATGGTCATCATGTCGCCGCAAAGCGGGTTGCCGACTTCTCCGACGCCGTCGGCATCTTCGATGGTGCCCACATTGCGGGGATTGCGAAAATGATCCATAACGACTTTGTTGTACATGATAGCTGCCTCCTTGTTGGGCCAGAAGTTGATCCTGAATAATAATCATCCTTGTCCCGGAGTAAACCCGAGTCCTGCCCGGCGACCGGGTTGCAAAAGCCCGGCAACCGAAATCGAACGAAGCGCACCCGCCCCGGACAGGATTTCTGGAACCGGTCTCTAACCACACTGTCGGCCAAAAGGGAAGGATTTTTTGGCCGATTACACCGCAGTGACTTCGGCGGCAATCCAATCCAGAAACGCTCGATTGCCGCCGTCCACCGGCAGGCTGACCACGCAGGGACAATCATAGCTGTGAATCGCCCGGACCCGGGCGGTCAGATCGGCGATGCGGGCGGCGGTGGTCTTGGCAATCAGAACGACTTCGCGGTCATCCTGCAGCCGGCCGTCCCAAAGGTAGAACGAGTTCATGTTGTCGATCAGATTGACACAGGCCGCCAGCTTGGCCTCCACCAGTTCGCGGGCGATCTTGCGGGCTTCATCCAGGCTGCCGGCGGTCATGTAGACAAATCGAACGTCCATTTCGCACTCCCTTGCATTAAAATTCAGGCCAGTTCGTCGACCGCCTCGCGCATCAGCTCTCCGATGGGCAACCCCTGCGGACACTGCCGCTCGGCCGCGGTGTAATCCAGGCCGGCCAGCCGGCGGCGGGCGGTTTCCGGAAGGCCCTTGAATTCAGACCTCGCACGCTCCAGCTCGCCATAGCTGCGACTGTACATCAGGCAGCGCATGACGTCTCCGATCGGAACCGTCTCGGCCAGGACTTCCTCACAGCGACTGCGGCAGCCGGCACAGTAAGACTGCCGGGTTTCACGCGCATGACGCTGGAGCAGGTCTCGTTCGAAGGCGCTGATTTTGGTGCGATCTACAGCGGCGGCCACGTTGGACATCAGCAATGTCAGGTTCGGCATTTGGGAGCAGATGCTGGCAATCTGCGGTTCTTCCCAGACCGCCTTGAGCTTGGCCTGACCGTCGGTGTACCCTTTGCGCAGAAATTTTCCCGCCAGCTGCATTTCGCTTTCACTGTTGGTGCGCACCGGACCGCCGCCTTGGGTCTTCATGGCGGTCAGGCCGATGCCGGCCCGGTTGCAGGCCGCAACGGCCGCCTGCATGTCCTCGTCGTGCATCAGCCGGTAATTGTAGGTCATCATGATGCCGTCGATCCAGCCCAGCTTGGATGCGTCCAGCAGACACTGGGCCATGTTGCTGTGGGTGCTGAAGCCGAAAAAGCGAATCTTGCCCTGGGATTTGGCTTTTTCGCCCCAGGCGCGCACATCGTCGTTCATTTCACGAATGCTGCTGATTCCGTGAACGAACAGCAGGTCGATGTAATCGGTCTGCAGCCGCTCCAGGGATTCTTCCAGGTCTTCGGTCATGCCGCCGATCGTCCAGGCGCCGGTTTTCGAAACCAGAAAGATTTTTTGGCGATCTTGCGGGAACCGCGAAAAATATTTGCCGATGCCGCGCTCGCTGCGTCCGCCGCCGTAGGAATTGGCCGTGTCCCAGTAGGTTACGCCCCAGCGTACCGCCTGGCGCAGAAGCAGCTGATTGTTGGGAATGTCAAACATGCCCCCCAGGGAGAGAATCGGCACTTCGACGCCGGTGCGGCCAAAGGGCCGGCGGGGCATTGCGACCTCCCCGTCCGGTTCGGCCGCTGCGGACGATCGGATCGCGTTCGGTGCGATCAGGGTGCTCAGGCCGGCTGCGCCGGCGACCTTGAGAAAATTGCGGCGCGAACAACTTGAAATCGGTTTCGAACTCATACAATACAACCCTCCGGTGTGATTTTTCGCATTTTAAGGTGGACGGAAACAAGTCGATCCGGTTCTCCGGTGGATCCCGGAAGAAACCGCGGGACTCTTTACCGGTCAACTTCATTGGGTGTTTCGGTAATTTCTCAACATTGTCGATCTCGTAAAAAGTCAGTCTCAACAGTGTGTCATCCCCGCGCAGGCGAGGATCTCGAGTTTAAGATACTGTAATAACTATAATTTATATATTTTCGCCTGCGCGGGAATGACAGACCTTAATGAAATTTGGACTTTTTACGAGATCGTCAAGGTTTATGTGGAAAAACCCGGTCCGTTGGATCGCGGCTACCTCCCGGCGATGGTCATGGCTTTTTCCGGATCCCGGGTGGCATTTTCCGCCGTGACCCGGATGGCTCTTTTTCCCCGCACCGGGCACTCATGCTGGCACACCCCGCATCCGATGCAGCGTTCGGGCACGACCTGGGGCTGCTGCAGGCGGATCAGGATTTCGATGCGGCTGCCCGGCTCCGGCGGCGGATTCCAGGGATTTTCCGGCGCGATTTCCAGCGTTCGGTCCGTATTGGCCAGAATCCGACGCGGTCCGGCATCGGGCGCTGCGCCAACCCGGCAAAAATAATCCCCGCCGCTGAATTGCCCCGGCAGCAGGTCGGCGTTTTGCAGCCACACTTCGCGGGGAGCGGCTTCCTGGATTCGGAAAACCGATTGGGTTGCCGGCAGCGGCGCAAATTCCACCCGGGTTACGATGGCCTTGGGACTGACGGGACAATTTTCTTCGCAGACGATACAGGGCGTGCCCATGGCCCAGGGAAGGCATCTGCCCCGGTCGACAAAGGCCGTGCCGATCCGGATCGGGCCGGTTGCGGAAAACTGGTTGCGTCCCAGGCGCTCGTCCAGACTGATGGGCCGAATGGCCGCTGTCGGGCAGATGTTGCCGCAGGCAATGCACTTGTACTGGCAACCGCTGGTTCCCAGCCGAAAGTCGAGCACCGGCGTCCACAGACCCTCGATGCCGGCCTGAAGGCCGGCCGGGTGAATCACGTTGGTCGGACACACCCGCATGCACTGGCCGCACTTGATGCATCTCGATAAAAATTGTGCTTCGGCAAGCGCCCCCGGCGGCCGGACGAGCTCGGGATTCCAGCCCGCGGCCAGGTGTCCGTCGAGCCGCAGCAGCGGTATTGCGGCCAGACCGGCGGCCGTGGCGCTCACGAACTGACGGCGGGACAGATTCGGGGCCGCAATCTCGCCGGCTGCCGAGGGCCGCATGCGGTAGCGCATCAGGTCGTGGCGGCAGTCTTTCAGACAGTTGGTGCACAGGACGCATTCGTGAATGCGGATGGTCGATGCCGGAGCGCAGGCACCTTCACAGTTTTTTTCGCACACCCGGCAGTCGATACATTCGGCCTCGGTTTTTCCGAATCGCCACAGTGCATTGCGGGCCAGAATGCCCAGCAGGGCGCCCAGGGGACACACGTAGCGGCAGTAAAACCGCGGCACCTTCAGGTTCAGCAGCAGGGCGGCTGCGAAAATGCCGCCGATGAGCCAGGCGCCCCGGTAATAACGGGGGTTGACGGAAAGATCGACCGCCGACTGATCCGCCAGCGGCAGCAACGCGAGGTTGACCGATCGGTGGACCAGGGCCAGCGGATCGAGCAAACCGATCTGAAGGGAGGCCGAGGGCAGCTGGCCGTCTCCGGCCAGCATTGCGGTCGAAAACCATCCCAGTGCCGCCAACACGAAAAAGATCACTCCCCGGCGCATCCGGCCGCGCAGCATCCACACGGCCGAAATGGCCAGCAGCACGATAGCGGCCCAAAGCGCCGCAATCGGACCTCGCAGCGGGAGGCGCAGCAGATCGATCAACAGTTCGGCGGCGGCGACGGCCAGCAGAAAAATCAGGATCCAGTACTTGATGGATTGTTTGGGATCATACTGGTTGCGGCGGGCTTGGGCGGATGTCGACATGCCCCGGCGGCCGAGGTAACCGATGATCTGGTGCATGGTTCCGAACGGGCAGAGCCAGCCGCAAAAGAAGCGTCCCAGCACCAGGGTCAACAGCACCGTGGCCAGGGCCCACAGGAGACCGGCATAGATCGTGCCGGTGGTCAACAGGGTCGCCAGGGCCGTGAGCGGATCGAGCTGTATCAACCAGTTTACCGGCCAGCCCCGCAGCTGCCACCAGTTGTCGCCCAGGGTGGTGGTGACACAGAACCATAGAAACAGAACCAGAAAAAATCCCTGACTGATACGACGGGTCGTACGGATGTTCATTGCGTTCCTGCTGTGATCAAATCGAATCGTTTACGGCGGCCCGGCCTCGGATGCGGCCCGGCGGCCGGCCGGTTTCATTCCGCCGGGTCCCGCACAAGGGGATTTCCCGCTTTTTCCATCTCATCCTATTTCGATCATCGCCGGGTTGAGCGAGCGCCAGTCGGCCGTACCGGCACCGGCCTCGGCGGCAGACTGAATGTGGGGCAGATCGCTGAGCCGGCGCTCCAGCAGCGAGGCACCGAACGCATCTGCGGCCACCGCGTCGGTGCTGACGATCATGGTGTTTGTATCCTTCAGATCGGACAGCGACCCGCCTGTAGGTCCATTTTGCATCATGGTCTGGGTTCCGTCCAGGATCACCAGGGTCGGCCGCATCAGCATTCCCAGTTCGGTTATGATGGTGTGAATGTCCTGATGAAAGATATTGCGTCGGCCGCCCAGCAGACCGTACCAGTTTTTCAGCGTCATGGAAGCCCCGCTGCGGTGGTGATCCTTGACCGGTGCCAGGCCGATGACCTTGTTTACAAACCGGAACGGTTCGAACAGCACCGGCCAGTTTTCGAGCAGGGTGGCGCCGGGTACCGTTACGGGACGGAAATACCGCGTTGCCGGCAACATGACTTCGGCACCGCTTTCTTTGGCGGCCCGGGATATCCCGGTCAGGTCGAAACAGCTCTGGGGGTCGTTGATGGGGTTGTCGGTGACGATCACCCGGCCGGCGCCGGCCTTCAGGCACAAACCGGCGACGGTTTTCACCAGCTCCGGATGGCTGGTGGCATTCAACGAAGGCGGCGATGCAAAGGCCGCATTTACCTTGAGCAGGACCCGGTCGCCGGGGCGAACGAAACGCTCGATGCCGCCCAGCGCAGCCAAAGCCGACTGGACGGTTTTTTCGCGCTGACCGCCGCGCACGATGGCCATTTGCGGTCCGCTTCCGTTTATTGAAAAATCGGCCAGCCGGGCACCGGAGCCCTCCTTCGGCGCTCCGCTGGGCGGGTTCGGATCGAAAAACCGGTAACCGATTGCGCCGGCTGCAAGGGCGGCAAGCCCGGTCTTGGTGAGCCGCAGCAGAAATCGCCGGCGGTCGGGATCAACGGGATTGGGAGGTAATGAATGCATCGATTTGTGATTTCATGGATTTTGCCAGCTCCAGGGCCGGCATGATTGCGGGGGCTTCGTGGACACCGGCCAGAAAACGCCCCCGGGAGAAGATCACTTCATAGCTGCCCAGGATTTCCACCACCATGAGTCCGGAAGCCGTTTCGCCTTTTACGGGCGACTCGAGCTGCCGGCCGCCGAACTCCAGCAGAAAGCTTCGATAAGCCTCGGCGGCGTCCAGGGCTTTTTCCGGTGTGCCGCGGTCGGACAGAAACGCGGTGAAAGTGCCCTCGGGGATTTGATACTCGGCGGTGTAGACCCGGTCCAGTCTGGAAAAGCCGAACGCGTCACTGGGAATCAGCGTGATGTTGTCCTTGATTCGATCCCGGGTCGGGAAGATCGAAGGCAGGTCCACGCCCTGTTTTTCGACTTTCCGGCCGGAAACCATCGATTTTGCAATGGCCAGCATGGCCTGCTGAAGGGATTCGGAAGGTTCGGATGCAATCAGCTCGGCGTAGTTGCTGCCATGAACCCAGTAAAGGGCATTTTCCGTCCGATAGGCGAACCGGCTGACATCCAGCGGCTGCGCATTGTCCCGCTGCTGGCTGCTGTAAACTGCAAAGGCGTTTTCCGGGTTTCCCATTTCATACAAAAAAAGCTCCATCCACGCTTCGGCTGTATCGCGGAGTCGAAAGCGCTGGGTTTCCAGGCGCTGAAAACCGGCCGACAGGTAGAGCTCGGCCTTACCGTTGATTTTGTCCGAGAGGGTTTCGGGGTCGAAGCGTTCCGGCGCAGAGAGCGGGATGACCGAACCCGGCAACGGCACGATGCTTGTCGCCGGTGACCCGTCTTGTTGGTCCTTTTCGGCCGTGGATGCCCGATCCGGCACTGTGGCCGTAAGCACAGCCGGGTTAAAGAAAGACTGCCGGTAAAAAACGGATGTACCGATTGCGACCAGCAGCGTCAGAATCACGATACTGATGATGGTTTCAGTTTTTCCGGTAAGTTGCGTGCGCTCCAAAACCGCCTCGAAATGCATGGGTGGAACGGGGAAATAACGGACAGGAATTTGAGTGTAAACATTTTTTATAGATAAAATCTCAGGTACTGTCAAACCCAAAGCGAACGACCGTTTTCGTCGTTTATGCCGGACCGCGGACATCCGGCCGAATGGAATCCGGACCGTGCGATTCGCCCCTTCTTTGACGCCGAATCGCCGGGGGTGTTCGTTTCCGCCATGGGTTCGAGCCGGTACAAATTTTGGGGTTGCAATTTTTCAAATAATATAGCAAACAATGCTTGCAGCGCGTCGGAACCGATCGATATGCAATTGATTGAATTATCAATGTTTCTGGCCGAAGGGGGCGAGGATGGAGCGAAAAGCACTGGTGATTGTCTGTTTGGCGCTTTTGTTGACTGCGGCACTGTCATTGGAAGTTTCCGGTGAAAGCGATGAGATGGTGGTTCCCATGGGGGTGATCACGCTCAAACCGCCTGAAGGCGTCGAGGCGACCAAAGCACCGGTGGATTTTCCCCATTCCCGTCATTTCGCGACCGAATGCAGGGTCTGTCACCACAAGTGGCAGGGCGAAGAGCCGATTCAAGGCTGCATGGCCACCGGCTGCCACGACCAGGCCACAGCGCCGGAGGAGCCCTCCGATTACCTTTCTTATTCGGACGAGGCCATCAAATACTACAAGTATGCCTTTCACCAGTCCTGCATCGGCTGCCACCGGGAAATCCGCGCCAGGAATCTGGAGCGGGCGAAATCCTACATGGTGCTGGACGAAAAACTGCCCGAAGCCGGTCCTTCCGGTTGCATCGAATGTCATCCGGAATACTGATCCGCAGTCCCCTTTTTTACACAACTGACATCCGCGATGCCTTTTGCATCGATTGAAGGCCGGAGGCGCCCGTATAGACAAGGCGTCTCCGGCTTTTTCGTTCGAATTTTCTTGACCGGATGGTAACCGGTACTAATTTTGTCACCGGTGTGTTGGAAAGCAATTGTTGATTTATACCGAATTCATCAACCGAAAAATCTCCCCGAGTCGGAACGGCCATACCCGATGAAATCCTCGATCATAAAGCAGCGCTTTCTACTACAGGTCCGGCAAAGCAGACCGCACGCCGCCGTGCAACGCACGCCGGTCTTTCGGTGGCATCATTTGCGATACAACAATACCGGACGCAGGATCGGAGCCCGGCATGGCAGCGCGTAATTCGATGCTGTGTCCGAATTGCAGTCGGTTGATCAGTGCCGACGAACCGCGCTGTCCCCATTGCGGGCTGCGGCGTCCGAATTCGCCCTTGAAGCGGCTGTTCGGATCGGTGGGCCTGCGCGATCCTCAGCAGCTGGTTTACCGCGTCATCGGCGTCAATGTGGTGATGTACGTCCTGGCGATATTGCTCAACCCCGCATCCACCAGCATGGCCGCCAATCTTTTTACCTTTCTGGCTCCCGACGACCGCAGTCTGCTGCTGCTGGGGATGACCGGCAAGGTGCCCATCGATCGATTCGGCCGCTGGTGGAGCCTGCTGGCGGCCAACTATCTGCATTCCGGCATTCTGCACATTTTTTTCAACATGGTCGCCTTCCGGCAGCTCGCCCCGTTGGTCATCCGCGAGTACGGCACCTACCGGATGTTTGCCATCTACACACTGGGCGGCACGGCCGGCTTTCTGGTTTCGTACCTGGTGGGCATCGGATTTACCATCGGTGCTTCGGCGGCGGTTTGCAGCCTGATCGGCGCGGCCCTGTACTTCGGCAAAAGCAGGGGGGGCAGCTACGGTATGGCGATCTACCGCCAGGTGGGAACCTGGGTGGTGGTTTTGTTCATTTTCGGTTTCCTGGTGCCCGGTATCAACAACTGGGGGCACGGCGGCGGCCTGGTTTTCGGCGCGCTGCTGGGGTATCTGCTGGGTTACGAGGAGAGCAAACGCGAACGGCTGCCGCATCGGGTACTGGGCGCCCTGTGTCTTTTTGCAACCGTGGCGGTGCTGCTCTGGTCGGTGGTTACCAGTTTCGCCTTCCGGTTTCTGGGCTGAGCCGGTATCAAGACCCTCGGGAGTCATACGAACCGCCGGGCATCCACGCACCCGGCAGGGGCCGCGAGGGCCGAGCGATCCATCGATCTCCACGGAAACAGTTGGCCGGGTGCAGGATTCACGCTATAATACTCCCCTATGGATTTTTCATCCCCCGACAGAGACCCCGGTTTTTTTGAGACGATCGTTGCGCAAATCGGCCGCGTCGTGCTGGGCAAAGAATCCCAGGTTCGACTGGCGCTGACCTGTCTTTTTGCCGACGGGCACCTGCTGATCGAAGACCTGCCGGGCATCGGCAAGACCACTCTGGCCAAAGTGCTTTCCAGATGCCTGGGCCTGCAATTTCGACGCGTTCAGTTCACCAGCGACATGCTGCCCGGCGATGTGCTGGGGGTCTCGGTTTTCGAGCGCAAGAGCAGCTCTTTCGTGTTTCACCCGGGCCCCATTTTCACCCAGGTCCTGTTGGCCGATGAAATCAATCGCGCCACTCCCAAGACCCAGAGCGCCCTGCTGGAGGCCATGGAAGAGCGCCAGGTGACCGTTGAAGGCGAAACCCGCAGTCTGGAAATACCGTTTTTCGTGATCGCCACCCAGAATCCGGCCGAACAGTCCGGCACTTTTCCGCTGCCGGAAAGCCAGCTCGATCGTTTTTTGATGCGCATTGAACTCGGCTATCCCGCCAGAAGCGCCGAAAGGCAGCTGCTTCGCAGCGGCGGCAGTCGGGCCGCCCTGCAGGAGTTCTCGGCGGCGCTGGACGGTGCGGATGTGCAGCACATTCAACGCAAGGCCGCCGGGGTGCAAGTGTCCGACGCCCTGCTGGAGTACGTCCAGGACCTGTTGGAATTCACCCGCACTTCGAATCACTTTTCCGTGGGACTGTCTCCCCGTGCGGGATTGAATCTGCTGGCGGCGGCCCGGGCCTGGGCCTATCTGCACGGAAGGGATTTCGTCCTTCCCGAGGACCTGCAGCGGGTGCTCGTCCCGGTGGTCGGTCATCGCCTGCACCGCAGGGAGGACCGGCGCGAATTTTCTCCGCAAACCCTGCACGCCATCATGATGGAAGTTCCTGTTACCTGATCGATGATCGAACCCAATCCTGTCCCCAGTGCGCTCCGCGATGTCTCCCGCCTGTCGGTGCCCGGCAATTGTCGGCATGGCAGGACAGCGCTGGTGCCGACCCGTTACGGGTGGGCCTATCTGGTAATGCTGACCGCCATGCTGGTGGGCTCGATCAATTACGGCAATAATTTCGGATTTCTGCTTACGTTTCTGCTGGGCGGCGTTGGATTGGTTTCCACGCTGCACACCTGGCGAAACCTCAGCGGAGTGATGCTGGTTTCCGGTAAGGCCCTGCCGGTGTTTGCCGGTGAGCCGGCCGTTTTTGAAATCGTGGTGCGAGACTGTCGTGCCGGGGGCCAGACGGTGGAGATCGGTCTGGAAGGTGCCGGGGCAGAATTTCGAAAGGTCGATCTCCACGCCGATCAGAACCGGCGGGTACGTTTGAAAATGGCGGCCCGGCAGCGAGGTCGGATGATCACCGGTCCCTGTGTGGCGACGACCGTCCATCCGCTCGGGTTGTTTCGGCGGCGCCGCTGCTTGGCGGAGCACCTGGAGTGTCTTGTGTACCCGGCCCCGCAAAGATCGGAGCCGACCGCGTTTGCCGCAAACGGCGGCGGCGCCGGCAGCGAAGGCGCCGACGAGAATCGATCCGGAAGTGAGGATTTTCAGGGGCTCAACGCCTATCGCCCCGGGGATCCGCTCCAGCGCATCTCCTGGAAAGCTTCTTCCCGCGGACAGGGGCTTTACACCAAGGATTTCACCGGGGCCCGCGGAGAGATTCGAATTCTCGCATGGGACGCCGTTGCGGAAACGGACATCGAACGAAAACTTTCCATTCTCTGTGGACAGGTGCTCGATGCGGACCGAAACCGAGACGCCTACGGACTGGAATTGCCCGGCCGGGTTATTGCACCCGGTGGCGGAGAAGCCCATCGCCATCGCTGTCTGACAGCGCTGGCCCTGTTTCCCGGAATCGAATCTTCATGACACATTCGGCCGTGGCTCACATACCGGCATTGATCGCGGCTCTGGCCGTAAATCTGTTGCCCCACATCGGCTGGCTGCCCTGGTGGGTCGCCGGGGGATGCGTTGCCACCTGGGCGATCCTGCTGCTCCGGGTTCGCAGCGGGCGGTCGCCGGCAGCTCCCCGGACGCGCCGGCTGTTGACCCTTGCCGGAATTTTGGCTGTGCTGGTCGGCACGGGCGGGGCGCTGGATCGCAACACCGCGGTGGCCTTGCTTTGGATTTTGGCCACCGTGAAGCTAATGGAGGTGGAAACCCACCGGGATGTCGTCGTGAGTCTATTTCTGGCCTATTTTCTCGGCGTTTCGGTGGTGTTTTTTACCAGCTCCCTGATGGCGGGCCTGTTTGTACCCGTCGGTCTTTGGGTGACCACCGCCGTGCTGGTGCGCCTGCACGAGGTGCCGGGCGGCTGGCGCAGGCCGCTGAAAGTTTCGGCCCGACTGCTGATCCAGGCCGTTCCGATCGCCGTCGTTCTGTTCGTGTTTTTTCCGCGCATGCACGGCGGGCTGTGGGGAATCGCTGCCGAGCAGGCCGTCAGCGGATTTTCCGACGTGCTGTCCTCCGGAACCATATCGGAAATCGTCCTGAGTCGCGAGGTGGCGTTTCGAGTCGAGTTCGAGGATGAGGTTCCGGCCATCGAGCACCTGTACTGGCGCGGACTGACCTTTGATGCCTTCGACGGTCGCAGCTGGCATCGTTCCGGGGAGCGGGGCCGGGCGCAGCCGATGGTTTTCGGGGGGCGACCGGTTCAATATACCATAACCATGGAACCGCACGGCCGGCAGTGGCTTTTTGCACTGGACCTTCCGGTCGAGGCCCGGGGGCGTCTGAGCGTTTATTCCGATTACACCCTGATGAAATGGCGCAAGGTCAAACAAAACTATACCTACGCGGTGGAATCAAGGGTGGATTATCGCAGCGCCGGGCCTTCGGAGCTCTGGGAAGCGGGTTATCTGCAGCTTCCGGCCCGGGGGAATCCCAGGGCCCGCAAGCTGGCAGCGCAGTGGCGCCAGCAGGCCGGAGTCTCTTCAGACGTTGTCGATCTGGGCCTGCGGTTTTTCCGGGAAAACGGTTTTCGCTACACGCTGCGCCCGCCGCTGCTGGGTGACGACGCCGTCGACAGCCTGCTGTTCGATACGCGACAGGGGTATTGCGAACACTATGCCTCGACATTCGCATTTCTGATGCGCGCGGCCGGCATTCCGGCTCGGGTGGTGGCCGGTTATCTGGGAGCCGAACCCAATCCCTACGCTGATTACTGGATGGTGCGCCAACTGCACGCCCATGCCTGGGTGGAAGTCTGGCTTCCGCAATCCGGTTGGACCCGGCGCGATCCGACCCTGGCGGTGGAGCCTAGCCGCATCCTGCAGGGTATCTCCGAAGCGCTGCCGGTCGAAGAGCGATCCGATCTGCAGCCCTTTCGGGGACGCCTCGGAGCGGTTTCCGAGCTGTGGGATCAGCTCCAGTTGGGCTGGGATGCGGCCGAAAATCGTTGGGATCGCTGGGTCATGGCGTATTCACCGCAACGACAGCGTTCCATGCTGGGACGGATGGGTTTCCAGCTCGAAGGCGCCGCGGCGGTACTGGTCTTGCTGCTGTTCGCCGTCGGGATTTGTTTCCTGCTGGCAGTGCTCTACCGTTACGGTTTTTCACAGACCCGCGAAGCTTCTTCCGATGCGGCTCAAAAGGCGTACTGGCAATTTTGCGCCCGTCTTGCCCGGGCCGGCCTGGTGCGGCATCCCCATGAGGGCCCGCTGGATTTCGCGATTCGGATCGGCAGCCGGCGGCCCGATCTGAGCGGAGAGGTGGAAGCGATCATCCGGCTGTACGCGTATTTGCGCTATGGAAATCGAGGCGGCCGCGCGGCGCTGCGGAACCTGCGCAGCCGGATACGCCGCTTTCGACCCAAACCCGAACGACGACGTTTTTTCCGCAATGCTGTGGACGTGTAACCATTTGAATTTCATAACGTTCAAAAAGTGTTCAGCTCAATTGCCGGCCGCATTTCGAGGCCGACGGGAACACGACGGCGGAAAAGTTGCTTGCTGAAAAGAAATGTTTGTATTAAAAAGGGGTTATCGTCTGAAAATCATCGGTCGTTTAACCGCCGGGCGCAGCCGTGAAGGAAGCCATCCGGGCTCGCTTTGAAAAAAACCGACGGGCGTCATCATGGAAAAAGCAGTTGCCGAATACATTGAAAGTGTGAAGAAAAACAAACGCATCGGGAGTCTGGACGAGGCCTCCACCAAGCAGGCCCTGGTCATTCGCGTGCTCTCGCTTCTCGGCTGGGATATTTTCAACGTGGAAGAGGTGAAGCCCGATCATCCGGTCAAGTCTCAGCGCGTGGATTACGCCTTGCGCATCAACAAAATGGACAAGGTGTTTATCGACGTAAAGAAAGTCGGAGACGAATTGGCCCCCCAGCAGAAGCAGTTGCTCGGCTGTGCCCTGCAGGAAGGCGTCAAGCTGGCAGTGCTGACCAACGGGGTGCTGTGGTGGTTTTTTCTGGCTTTCAGCGAAGGCCCCACCGAACGGAAACGGTTCTGCTCCCTCGACCTGCAGAAGCAAAATCCCCGCGATGCGGCCCTACCGCTCGTGGAGCTGCTGGCCAGAAAAAACGTGTTGTCGGGCATGTCGCTGAAGACGGCCGAGTCGATGCATCGAAAACGCAGCGGCCGGGTGCTGGAAAAGGCCATTGGCGACAACTGGAGCCGCATGCTGGCCGAGCCGGACCCCCGCATCGTGGAATTGCTGACCGATTCCGTGGAAAAGAGCTGCGGTCTGCGGCCCGAGAAGGAACGCATCGTCGATTTTCTGATCCGTCACTCCATCAAGTCGCCTGCAGCCGACTCGGAACCCCTGGAGCTGTCCGAGGCCGTGGAATCCCGTGAGGAGATCATCGAACTCAAAGAGGCGGTCAAGCCCGGCTACGAAGGCCAATCCATCGAGAGTTTTCAATTCAACGGACGCGACTACGAGGTCGAATCCTGGAGTCAGTTTATTTTCAAACTCTGCAACGTGCTGGTTTCCCGCCACGACCGCGACCTGGAAAAACTCCTCTGGCACTCGGTGGACGGACGTTTTTATTTCCGGGAAGATCCGGATGAACTGCGGATGCCGCTCAATATCGAAGGCACCAACATATTCGTGGAAACCCGCCTGCATGCCGAAGAGGCCGTTCGCCTGGCCCACTCGGTCCTTTCCATGTTCGGCTATTCCGCCAATGAATTAAAACTGAAGACGCACAAGACCTGATGCTGAAAAGGCTGTCTACTTCCAGAAGCGGTGAAAATGATGCACCGGGCCGTGGCCGTGTCCCAGCCGATAGGCCGCACCGGCTTTGATCGCGCCGGTAATAAAAGCTTTGGCATCCCGAACCGCGGTTTCGATGTCCGCGCCACAGGCCAGCCGGGCGGCGACGGCCGAGGAAAGCGTGCAGCCGGTGCCGTGGGTGTTGACCGTTTCGATCCGGGGGCCGGAAAGCGTGACAAACCGGTCCGACTCAACCAGATACAACAGGTCATCGCTGCGGCTTCCCTCCGAATGCCCTCCTTTGATCAGAATGCTGCGGCCGCCCAGGTCCGCCAATTCGGTGGCGGCGGATTTCAGGTCCGCAAGTTCTTCCGGCGGCCTTCCCAGCATGACGGCCGCTTCCGGCAGATTGGGCGTAACCACTGCGGCGAGCGGAAACAATTCGCGTTTCAGGGCTTCCACCGCGTCGTCCTGCAAGAGTTTGTCACCGCTCTGGGCGACCATTACCGGATCGAGCACCACGTTGGTCACCGCATGACGCCGCAGGGCTTCGGCGACGACTTGAATTAACTCGACCGAAAACAGCATTCCGATCTTGACCGCGTCGGTGCCGATGTCCGACAGCACCGACTCGATCTGCCGGTCGACGAACTCGGCCGGGACGGCATGAATTCCGGTGACGCCCCGGGTATTCTGGGCCGTCAGCGCGGTGATCACAGTCGTCGCATAGCATCCGAGGGCGGAAATCGTTTTCAAGTCCGCCTGAATGCCGGCGCCGCCACCGCTGTCGGACCCGGCGATGGACATCACTTTGCGATACGGAATGGAAGAGTCGGAAATCATCAGGCTGCCTCTTTATTTGCGTATTGGTGATTTTTGCCCGAACCGGCTGCTTTTGCAAGTTGAACATCGAAGCACAAACGTGCTTCTGTCTTCACTTGCCGGCGGCGAGTGCCGCAGCCAGAACGTTCAAGCCACCCGCTTCGCGGGCGCCAACGCGAGCTAGTGCCCATCCACTGAAAGTTGATGGCACTGTAGAGTGTCCAATGCAGAAATGAGCAATTTTTTCATTGAGCAAGGCCGCACAAGGGTTTGCGGCGAGGCGTACATGGAGTACGT
Source organism: Desulfobacterales bacterium (assembly GCA_051155755.1). Lineage (GTDB taxonomy): Bacteria > Desulfobacterota > Desulfobacteria > Desulfobacterales > SG8-13 > DAXETY01. The sequence goes on along the minus strand of DAXETY010000010.1, from coordinate 24,255 downwards.
CGCAGCCGCCAAACCCGCGGAGAACGCAGCTCAGCGGAAAAAGGGCCATTTCTGGATGGACACGAGCTAAGGAACGTCCGTGGCAAAGTGGTCCCAGCCGGTGGCGGTCAGCGGACGACAATCTCCAGCCGCATCGACCCACTCCAGGATCCCGAGGTCGGTCACTTCGCCGACACAGTGCAACGGCCGGCCGAAGGCGTTTCGAAAGCGCCGCGCCACGCTTTCCGCGGAGGCGGCGGCCATCGTACCCAGCAGTACGTAATCTTCGCCTCCGGCCAGGGCCATTTCCAGTGGATCGAAATCAAAGCGGCGGCAGAATTCGGCCAATGGCGGAGAGACCGGAATGCGGTTCGAAAAGATCCGGCCGCCAACCCGACTTTCCCGGGCAATATGGCCCAGGTCGGAGCTGAGCCCGTCACTGACGTCGATCACCGCGTGCACCCCCGGACAGGAGGCCAGAAAACGGCCCTCTTCGATATGCGGCCGGGGGCGCAAATGCGCATTTCGCAACGTCGCCAGGTCCTCCGAATCGATGGGCAGCCGGTTGGCAAGCAGATGCAGTCCGGCCCGGCTTTCACCGACCCAGCCCGTGCAGAAAATGGTATCGCCGGGCCGGGCGGTGTTGCGGAACCGCACCCGATCTTCTTCGACTTTGCCGGACAGGGCGATATTGATCACCAGGTCGATTTTGGACCCGGTGGTGTCGCCGCCGAGGATGTTGACATCATACTGCTGTGCCAGTTGCTTCATACCGTCGTAAAGCGCGTCGAGATATTCGAGGCGGCAGTTGTTCGGCACCCCGATACTGATAAACGCATCCTGCGGCACGCCCCCCATGGCAGCGATATCGCTGAGGTTGGCCGCCAGGGCCTTGTGGCCGAGATCCGCCCCGCCGATGGTCGCTCTTTCGAAATGAACCCGCTCCACCAGCAGGTCGGTGGTCAACAGGTGCAGGAAATCACCGTCACAGCGAAAGACCGCGGCATCGTCGCCGATTGCCTTGACAATTCGGCGGTTGCGGATCGGCAGGGCCTTTCGGATCCGTTCGATCCATCCAAATTCGCCAATTTCTTTCAAGTCCATTGGTAAGCTTGTACCCGGTAATCGCCGGGCGAAGGTTGCTCGACAACCGCGCCATTCAGATGTTTATGGGCCCCGGATGTACCGTGCAACGTATCATCGTGTTTGCCGGTCGGTCGATGCCGTTGTGATCCGGCAGCCTTCGGCAAATTCCGCGGGTGTCATTGCATAGAGCACATCCAGCAGTCGTATCCAGAAACTGCCCGGTGCTTGGGCACTTTCGGCGGCCATTTCGGCGGCCAGACCGAAATAGGCCAGGGCGCTTGCGGCCGAACGGAGCGGTTCCGATGCCACGGCCAGAAACATCGCGATCATGGCCGTGGCCGTGCATCCGGCACCGGTGATCCGGGTGAGCAGCGGGTGTCCGTTGGCCACCAGAAGTGCGCGGCGGCCATCGGTCACCAGGTCGACGGGACCGGTAACCGCCACCGTGATGCCAAATTCTGTAGCGACTTCAACGGCAGCCCGGCGGGCCTGTTCCATGGAGTGAACTGCATCCACTCCGGCCATGTCCGTTTTTTTTCGTTTCAATGCGAGGATCTCGGACGGATTTCCGCGCAACACCTGCACCGGCAGTTGTGTCAGGATTTCCTGCACGGCACGGGTGCGGAAGGAGGATATGCCGGCCCCCACCGGATCGACAGCCAACGGAATGCCCCGGGAAGCCGCCCGCCGGCCGGCAATCTGCATGGCTTTGAGCCGGTTTTCGGTCAGCGTGCCGGTGTTCAGAACCAGCGCATCGGCATGCTCGGCCACCTCGCCGACCTCTTCCGGCGCAAATGCCATCACCGGTGCACCGCCGGCCGCCAGCAGCGCATTGGCAACCGTGTTGATCGAAACCAGGTTGGTGATGCTGTGCACCAGCGGGCGTTTCTTCCGCACAGCAACCAGGTTTTGTACAGCGTATTCCGATGCCGTGTCCATGGGATTAGAAGCCGAGAGCCTGATTGATCAACACAACCTTGATCCGGTCCTTGGGGAACGATTTTTCGGTGATGGTCCAGCTGTTGCAGATTCGGTCCGGGCTTCGGCACTCTTCACAATAAGCGGTGCGGGTACAGGGCGTTTTTTTGTCCAGTCGCATGGCGTTGACCGGCGCCGCGTAATTTTTGATGCGGAAGATGGCATCTTTCAAATCGGCTGCGATCTTATTGCGGGCGGCCAGGATCAATACGTTCCGGGGGCCGAAGGTGATGGCGCCCACTCGATTGCCGATCATATCCAGGTTGACCAGCTGGCCCGTTTCGGTGACGGCGTTGGTACCGGTTACGAACAGATCCGTCAACAGGGCCCGTCTGCGGCGTTCCAGCATTTGCTCGGGTGGGAGCGACTTGTCAAAGGTGTCGAGGATTTCGATATCGTCTCTTTCTTTCAGTGCTTCGTACAAACCGATGGATACAAATGTCAGTGAACCGCCCCAGGATATGCTTTGCGGTCGGACGGCGGGCAGAATTTCCTCGAGCACCCGCTGCCGGGCCTCATCGCCGTTTTCGGCCCGATAGACGCGGAAATGATTCGCTTCCAGCGCCTTTTGCAGTTCATGCAGGCGGTGATGCCAGTAGTTCTGAATAGGATTATCCATGGCGGCTCCTTATCTGAGTCATCTACTTAGGCGGAAACTGGCCAGTGATACTAAAAGATCGCCCCGGAGGTGTCAAGGAGCCTCGATCGGGCGAATCGCAGCGTTTGCTTCCATTTTGGTTTGCCTTGGACGCATCCGCACGGCATCGGCACCGGATCGGCGGTCCAGGGAATAAGCCTTGCCCGATGACCGGTCAGAAGGTATAATTAGACTTTAACGAGAAAGGGTCAGAGCAGGTGGCCGCGAATGCTGATGAAATCGCACCCTCTGGAAACGGATCAACGCGGCCTGCACAGGAGAATCGTTAATGCATATCATTTGGGAAATTTGCCTGCAAGCACTTGAATTGTTTACGTTAACCATCGGAATCCTCGGAGCGCTTTTTTCCCTGTTGTTGATCGTGAGCCCGACCACCATGCGCAAATTCGGAGATATCTGCAATCGCATGGTTTACCTGGATCGCAAGTTCACGCGTTTTGTCGACAAATCCATTAATACCGAAAACCTGATCTATCGCCACAATATGATGTTCGGTGTCGCCTTTATCGTCAGTTGCGCGTTCATTCTGGTGTTTCTCTTTTATCGCCTGGATGTGCGCAGTTTCGTAACGATATTTTTTCAGGACGGCACCTTCCAGTCCACCGGAGAGATGATCGTCAGCGCGATGGCATTGATCGGCAAGATCACCGGAATCGTGGGATTGTTGATCGGATCGATTCTGCTGTACAGCCCCGAGCACGTAAAGAGTATGGAGTTTAAGCTCAATACCTGGCTTTCCACCGAACCGGTGCTCGAACAACTCGATCGCTCCTACCATGCATTCGATTCGCTGGTATATCGACGCCCGGTTCTTTTCGGATCGCTGGGATTGTTCACCTCAGGGATTCTTACCTTTTTAGCCTTCCGCAACATTTTGTAATCTTTACCTTTCCCTGTCTTCGATTGTCGATCGCACATCGGATACGCATTACCCTTCAAAACGGCTGTGTCGGTAACGTCCGATCGGCAGAGGGGTGATTTGCGTGCCGTTCCTTGAAGCATTCCGCGCCGCCCTCGGCACTGCCGCGGGTGTTGCTTTGGTTTCGCGTCCGGAAAGACGCGGCCTGAGCCGCAACACCGGTGCGACCGCCTCGACAATGGGTGAATCCAGTTTATATTGTTGCCAAAAATGTTGACGGAGACGGAGACAGATTCATGAACCAGACGGCTACGGATGTCGTGCGCTGTTCGTCCTGCGGCACCCGCAATCGAATTCCCCCGGATCGGGACCCCGAAAGGGCCCGTTGCGGTAAATGCCGCAAACCACTGGCCGTTGCGGCCGAAGACCATCGGTCTGAGGAAACGTTCACCCTGCGTTGTTCGGCCTGTCGAACCCGCAATCGGATACCGGCATCGCGGGTCGACTCCGAACCCAAATGCGGAAAATGCGGACAGGTGCTTCCGACCAGTGAACTCTTCCGCCCCCAACCGGTGATGGTTACGGACCGGAATTTCGAATCGATGGTTTTGCAGTCCCCCCTGCCGGTGGTCGTGTTCTGCTGGGCACCTTGGTGTCCCACATGCGGCACGGTGGCGCCAGTCGTTGACGAATTCGCGCGGGAATCCAAAGGAAAAATCCGGGTGGCCAAGGTGAATGTGGATGCCAGCCCCCAGTTTGCCTCCCGCTACGAAGTGCTCAGCGTGCCCTACATGTTCATTTTCGATAACGGCAAGCTCAAGGAAAGCTTTCCGGGCGGACTGCAGAAGCACCAGCTGATGTTCAAAATGGCATCGTATCTCTGAACGATATGGAGCGTTTCCGCTTTTCAAAATCCATGATTCCGTCTTTATTCAGAGATTGGCCGGAAAAGAAGGGATGTATGCAGGCGCACTGCCGGGAATTGATTGGATGGATCGAAACCCTGTTCCAGGAAGGAGTGGTTGTCGACGCCGCGGTGTCCGATTTTATCGACGCCACCGTCGCCAACCCCTCTGCCGAAGAACTGGCAGCCCTTGTGACGGGGCCCTCGAACCCGGAACGCGATACCCTTTGCGAGCTGCTTTTCTTCCCGGACGAAGCCATGCAGGTTCGCCTGGAACCTGTGCTGGAGCGAAATGCTTACAACGCAGAAGATGCACGCATTGTTGCCGAAGCCATCGGGCGCCGGTCACCGGAGGCGACATTGCGCTTCGAAGACCGCCGCGTGCCCCTGCAGGTGCGTTTTCCAGCAGAGGCGGCCGCAGCCTTCGTAGACCGTCTGAACATCACCGTTCGGATCGATCCGCAGCTGCGGCGCCGGATCGAGGCCTGTGTTGCTTCCGGACTGCAGGATGTCGTCAAGGTAACCCTGCGCAACGCCCGGCGGATGCCGGGAAAGATCAAGCGCGATTTTCTGTGCGACTACATTCAGAAGCAGGCCGCCGATTCGGAATTTTTGGCAGACCTGACTTTTCTGCTGGACGTTATGGAGGAATTCGACGAATCCTGCGATATGTACCGGTCTCTGAACGAAAAAAAACGGGCTGCTGCCATTCACCTGATCAAGCAGCAGCGTTTCGAGGCGCGGCTGAAAAACGAAACCATGGAGACGCTGCTGGCAGGGGGCGAACGCTTTCCATATGTGGACAAAGCCGCGGTGCTGGAAACCATTGAACGAATTGACCGGGTCTGCATCGGTTTATGGGGGCGCACCGAACCGATCCGCGACCTGGTTCAGACGGAAGACCGCATCCTGTGCGCCAGCGCCGATGATCTCAAAGCGCTGGTGCACAGGATGCGATAAGGCCGATTGCGCCACGATGGTTTACAAAACGGCGGAGATCGCGTATGGATCCGCGGGAACTTTCAGGACCATTGAAACCGGCGGATACCGGCGCCGCATCGTTTGCGGCGTTTTCCGCCGCGCAACCACCGCGGCCGGTGCGATATTGGCGCCGGTCGTCGCGGCATTTCGGGTGCCGTTTCCTGGAGAGATTTTTATGTGTGTAACGGGGTTGATTCGCAACTGGGTGTTCTGGATTGTGATGGGCGGATGGTTGTCGACGGCGGCCGTGATGGCCCAATCGCAATCCAACCCGCCGGAACCAGATCTGCAGACGGTGATCGCCGGGGTCGAGGCCCGCTACGACGTGCCCGGTTTTTCCGCCGATTTTTACCAGATCTCGACCATAAAGGCCATGCAGATTTCCGACGAGGCCCGGGGACGGATGTTCGTCCGCAAACCCCAGATGATGCGCTGGGAATACGAACAGCCCGAACCACAGGTGATTATCACCAACGGCGCTCGCCTGTGGATCTACCGCCCGGAAGACAACCAGGTGATTATCGGCCGCTCGCCGGCGTTTTTCGGCGACGGCAAGGGCGCCGGATTTCTGGCCGATATCCGGGTGCTACGACGCAAGTTCGACATCGCCTTTGCCGATAAAGAGGAACCCGGCTTTTACGTTTTGAAACTCAGCCCCCTGGAGCAAACCATCGAGGTGGCCGCAATCGATCTTTACGTCCGCGAATCCGACTACGCCGTCCAACGGGTGATCACCTACAACCCCTATGGAGACGAAACCCGCATCGATTTGTTCAACTCGCAATTCGGCCTGGTTCCCGAGCCGGACCTGTTTACATTCACCATACCGGAAGGCACCGATGTGGTGACCATGGACGAGCAGGGCTGAATCGGCTTTGGCCCGGTGTGCGGAGATTCTTGCCCAAACCCGGTGCGACTGCAAGTTCAACATCGAAGCACAACGGTGACTCAGTTCGTGTCCATTTGCGGAAAGGTGATGGTGTTGCCGCGGGTTGTATGCAAAACGTGACCGGAGGAGAGGAACCCGATGGACATTCAGCAGCGAATCCGGAACCTGGCGCGGGAGCGCAAGGCCGTCATACTGGCCCACAATTACCAGCCGCCGGAAATCCAGGACCTGGCCGACCTGTGCGGGGATTCCCTGGAATTGAGCATACGGGCATCCCGCACCGATGCGGATGTCATTGTGTTCTGCGGCGTGCATTTCATGGCGGAAACCGCCGCCATCCTCTCACCGCAAAAAACCGTTTTGCTGCCGCGTCTGGATGCCGGCTGCCCCATGGCCGAGACCATCGATCCGAAGTCGCTGGCGGCCAAAATCGACTCCCTGCCGCCCATGCCGGTGGTCACCTACGTCAATTCCACTGCGGCGGTCAAAGCGATGTCCACGATTTGCTGCACCTCTGCCAACGCGGTGAAGGTCGTCAACAGCCTGGAGGCAGACCAGGTCCTGATGACCCCGGATCGAAACCTGGCCCGCTACACGGCGGCACGCACCGCCAAAACCGTGCACATATGGGAAGGGTGCTGCCCGATCCACGACCGGTTGACGGTCGAAGATGTCCACATGGCGCGGGCGGCTCACCCGCAGGCCCTGTTCATGGCCCATCCGGAATGCCCCCCGGAGGTCCTGGAACTGGCCGATGTGATCACCAGCACATCCGGTATGCTGCGGCATGTCGCGGACTCGGAGCGGGAAACGTTTCTGGTGGGCACCGAAGTCGGGCTGCTGCATCCTTTGCGCCGAAACAACCCCGACAAACGCTTCTTTCCGGTTTCCGAGAAGATGCGCTGCGAGGACATGAAAAAAATCCGGCTGGAAGATGTCCTGCGCAGCCTGGAGGGCATGGAAGGGCGGGTGGCTGTGCCGGAAGAAATCCGCCGTCCGGCCTTCGAAGCCGTCAAGCGGATGGTCGATCTGGCCTGAATCTTTCCGGGTCAGCGCGGGAACCGGGCTTAGCGGTACGCATTTCGAAGATGCAGGCCCTCATCAGGCGCTTTCAAAAATCTCTTCGGGAATATCGGCATTGGTGTAGACGTTCTGCACGTCTTCGCAGTCTTCCAGCATTTCCATCAGGCGCACCATCTGTTCGGCCTCCTTGCCGGCCAGTTCGGTGGTGGACTGCGGCAGCATGGTGATTTCGGCGGTCACGTGTGGAATATCAGCAGCTTCGATCGCCGCCTTGACGGCTTCGAAATCTTCCGTTGCGCTGATGATCTCGTAGCTGTCGGCATCTTCCCGGATGTCTTCGGCGCCGGCCTCCAGGGCGGTTTCCATCAGGTGGTCTTCTTCCACGGCCGACCGTTCGACCACGATGTAGCCTTTCTTTTTGAACATCCAGGCGACACAGCCGCTTTCACCCAGGCTGCCGCCGTTTTTGGTAAAAATATGGCGAATCTCGGCGACCGCACGGTTTTTGTTGTCGGTCAAGGACTCCACCAGGACCGCTGCCCCGCCCGGCCCGTAGCCTTCATAGATGCTTTCCTCGTAGTTGACGCCCTCGAGTTCCCCGGTCCCTTTTTTGATGGCCCGCTCGATGTTTTCCTTGGGCATGTTTTCGCTCTTGGCAGCGAGAATGGCCGTTCGCAGGCGGGGGTTTGCATCCGGGTCACCGCCGCCCATTCGGGCCGACACGGTGATCTCCTTGATCAGCTTGGTGAAGATCTTGCCGCGCTTGGCGTCCACGGCAGCCTTTTTATGTTTGATGCTCGACCATTTGCTATGACCTGACATAGAATCCTCCTACCGTTTCCCGATTCCGATGACGTAGATCTCTTTGCTCGCCTTGCGGCTGCTTCGGGGTTTGTAAATGCGGCACTGTTGAAAGGCCGTGACCATCGCTGCCCGATAGGTTTCAAAATCCGGTCCCTGGAAAATTTTGACCAGCAGCCGGCCTCCCGGCACCAGGACCTGTTCGGCGATTTCCAGGGCCGCCTCACAAAGCCGAAAGGAGCGCGCCGCATCGGTATCTTTCTGCCCGGTGGTGGCCGGTGCCATGTCGCTGAGCACCACGTCGAAGGTGCGCTCCATTACCGGTTTCATCGCCGTGGATCCGGTTCCCAGTGCGTCGGCCTGCACCACCGTTACCATGTCCGGCAGGTTTGCCTTCACCGGCCTGGGATCGATGCCGATCACCCGACCGCCGGAACCGGTGCAGCGCGCGGCGTAGGCCAGCCAGGAGCCGGGTGCGCATCCCAAATCGAGAACGCGGTCCCCCCGGTGGATAATCCGGAATTTCTGCTGAATTTCCTGGAGCTTGTATACGGAGCGCGCCGGAAATTTTTCCTGCCGGGCACGCCGGGTATAATGATCGCTCCAGCGGTTGGACTTCGCTCCCTTGCGTTTCATCGCACTGTGGATTGCCGGCGGTGAGGCGGCAATGATCTCGCAGACGCCACAGGGCGCCCCGGGCCGAAGGCCTCATTTTGTCAACCGGACTTCGCCGTGTTCGCAGTCCGGTCACGTTCGAGCGAACGTTTATAATACCATTTGCGGCAACAATCAAGCCGGAGGCATGAACCCGGCCGATCAGAACAGGGCTTCGACGGCTTCGGAAACGTTTCCCACCCCCACCACCTGAATCCCGCCTGCGGTTTGCTGTTTGCGGTTTCTGGACGGCAGGATGCATCGCTGAAAGCCCATCTTGGCTGCTTCGGCCATGCGGGTTTCCATGTTGCCGATACCGCGGACTTCCCCGGCAAGCCCGACCTCTCCGAGCACCAGGGTGGCTTCGTCGACCGGTCGGTCCAGAAAACTGGAGGCGATGGCGGCCACCACGGCCAGGTCCACCGCGGGTTCGGAGATTTTCACACCCCCGGCCACGTTCATGAAAATATCATGACCCATCAGGTGCATTCCAAGCTTCTTTTCCATGACGGCCACCAGCAAAGCCACCCGGTTGGGCTCCAGGCCGAGAATGGTGCGCCGCGGCGTCCCGTAGCCGCTGCTGCTGGCCAAAGCCTGCAGTTCCACTAAAATGGGGCGGGTGCCCTCGATACTGGCCGTGACCACCGAACCCGGTGCGTTGGCCGGACGCTCGGAAAGAAACGCCGCCGATGGATTGGCAACTTCGGCCAGGCCGTCGGTTTTCATTTCGAAGACACCGATTTCATTGGTGGAACCAAAACGGTTTTTCACCGCCCGCAGCACCCGAAACATGTGGCTGCGTTCGCCTTCGAAATACAACACGGTATCGACCATGTGCTCGAGCAGTTTGGGCCCGGCTATGGCGCCCTCCTTGGTCACATGCCCCACCAGAAATGTGGATACGGCGCTGCGCTTGGCCAGCATCATCAAGCGCACCGTGGCTTCCCGGACCTGGGAAACGCTGCCGGGAGCCGACGACAGCTCCCGGTTGAACATGGTCTGAATCGAATCGACGACCAGCACTTCCGGTCGATGCCGTCCCACCATTTCCAGCACGGCATCCACATCGACTTCGGCCGCCACCAGCAGTTCGGGAGAAACCGCCTTCAATCTCCGGCTCCGCAGCCTGAGTTGGCGAACGGACTCCTCACCGGACACGTAGAGCACCTTGCGGCCCGCGGTTGCCAATCCGTGGAGTACCTGCAGCATCAGCGTGGACTTGCCGATACCCGGATCGCCGCCGATCAGCACCAGCGTGCCGGCGACGATGCCGCCGCCGAGCACCCGATCGAACTCTTCGACTCCGGTGCGGATGCGTTCCTCATCTTCCAGGTCCACAGCGTCGATGGGAATGGGCTCGATGGATGCGGCTGCTGAGGAACGCGATTTCGAGCGGGGCCCCAGGGCCCGTTGCACCTCTTCCACCATGGAATCCCACGCGCCGCAGTCCGGGCATCGTCCCATCCACTTGGCGGCGTGATAACCACAGCTCTGGCAGGTAAAGACGGATCGATTGCCTTTTTTCACAATTCCGACATGGCTCCCTTTGTGTTATAATCCAATTTCCGAATCCGTTCGGAATCCGATCGGTGAAAGCTAACCGCGATCAATTACCACATCATTCGGGCTCGATTCAATCCCATCGAGAAACTGCAGCAAAGGATCAGGGCATGCAATTATCAATCGCAACGAAATCTTTGTTATTCAAACGGTTTATTGGACTGTTGGGAATCTGTATTTTGATGGCGCCGGCCGCTGTCGCCGCTGCTTCACCAACCGGAGCCGACTCGTTTGCTTCTCTGCAGCGGCAGCTGACAGCCGAGGGCTTCGAGGCCGACGCACTACAGGCACTGTACGCCAGACCTGAAGTACGGTTCGAAACCGAAGGGCTTTCGGTGTATTTCGTGCACCGCGAATCCAATGTAAATTACAATCAATACACCGACGAGCGGCTGATCCGGCGCGCGAGAACCTACCTGGCTCTTCACCAGGCAGCTTTCGAGGCAGCCGAGGAAACCTACGGGGTTGACCGCGAGGTCATTACCGCCATTATTCTGGTGGAAACCCAGCTCGGCAGACTGGTGGGGACGCGGTCGGTATTGAACACGCTTTCCACCCTGGCGGCCCTTGCGGACTTGCAGGTTCGCCAACAGCTGTGGGAAGAGATTTCACAATCAGCGGACCTGACCCACAGCGCCTTCGACAAATGGGCCGATCGAAAGTCGGCCTGGGCTTTCCGTGAGCTGACCGCCTTCCTGCGGCACGCCGAAACCGAAGGGTTCGACCCGGCTGCGGTGAAAGGGTCTTTTGCCGGCGCCATGGGCATTGCCCAGTTTATGCCCAGCAACATCGATTCACTGGCCCGGGACGGCAACAACGACGGCCGGATCGACCTTTTTGACGACGCCGACGCCATCGCCAGCATCGCCTATTATCTCAAGATTCATGGCTGGAAACCCGGAATTCCTCGACAAAAAGCCCAAAAAGTGATTTATCATTACAATCACAGTGAGCCTTACGTGGAAGCGATTCTGTCGATCTTCGATCTTCTGAGGGGTTAAGGCCGCATGACTCTGATTCAGATCGCCGTTTTTCTGGCGCTTTGCATTCCTTTTTTCCTGCTGACCGTCTGGGCCGTTGTGGACGTCGCCCAGCGCAGTTTTGATTCACCGGCGAAAAAAGTGGTCTGGTGGGTGGTGGCCTCGATCCCGTTTGTCGGCTTTGTTCCCTATTTCCTGATCGGCATCCGCCAGGGCCGCAAAAAAACGGAAAAAGAGGAGTGAAAGCAGCTCGCAGGCCGCGACCCACGATTGCGGCAACCAACCGCTTGCAGTGGATGGGTTGACGGAATGGATATTGACAGGGACGCCGACTTTTATTATTCATAAGCCTTTAAAAAACATCGTGGTCCCATCGTCTAGTGGTTAGGACGCCGGCCTCTCACGCCGGTAACCCGGGTTCGAATCCCGGTGGGATCACCACTCAATAAAAACAGGGGCTTGGAGCCATTCCAATGCCCCTCGTTTTTTTTGGCCGAATCCTAAAGATCAAGACGATCGAAAATTTAACATGATCAACCTCCGGAACTGTGGTAAAAAGACTGCAGCGAAAACATACTGCTTGGCATTTCAATTCGGGGAATGACGATGCGGAAATATGCTTGGTTATTGGCAGGTGCGGTGCTCTTGCCGGCACTGATTTTGGATGCAGCCGGCGCGCGGGCGAGCCGTCTGTCGGGATTGGATGTATATGTTCACGGTCAGCATGCCTATCTTGCAGGCGGGGCCAACGGACTGTCCGTGGTTCACATCCGCAGGTCGGCGGATCCAAGGCAGGTGGCAATCGTCGATATGCCCGGTGAAGCAAACGGCGTCTGCGCTGCCGGCAACTTTGCCTATGTCGCGGCCGGTTCGGCCGGTCTTCAAATCATCGGGATTCGCAATCCCGCCGAGCCGTTCATCGTTGGGAGCGTCGATACGCCCGGGTACGCACGGGGCGTTTATGTCTTCAGCAACTATGCTTGTGTGGCGGACGCACAGTCAGGACTTCAAATCGTCCATATTCGCAACAAGGAGCGTCCAAGGATCGTGGCATCCATCGACACGCCGGGCGAAGCATATCGTGTCGTCGTTGCCGCCAACCATGCCTACGTGGCGGATGGCAATGGCGGACTTCAGGTCATCAACATCCGCAGACCCGCCGAGCCGCAAACCGTTGCTTCGATCCGCACATTTCACGATGCACGTGCAGTGCACGTGACATCCAATCATGCCTATGTGGCGGACTTTGCGGATGGTATCTTTGCCGTAGCGATCCGGGATCCGGGACGGCCTCAAATCATCGGATCTGTGAAAACACCCGGAAGGGCGCAGGGCGTTTACTCCCTGTACGATCTTCTCATTGTCGCGGACGGCTCCCGCGGTCTTCAACTCATCGATATCCGCAGTCCCGGATCCTTGCGCATCGTCTCTTCCTACGATACCCCCGGGAAAACGCACAGCGTGTACGGCCTTGCCAGTCGGGTTTTTATCGGAGGTTCGGGCTTCGGTCTCGGGATATTCGATGTCATCGATCGCTCCAGACTCAGCCGAAATGGTCATCTTCTCATCAGTCCGGACCCATAATCAGCAGCATTTTTCAAGTTGTTGTCTTACCGTTCGGCTCAAGAGCGCTTCTTCTGTCCGGTTTGCTTTTCTTTGTCCAAAGGGATCTCGATTCGATGGGTCTCCGGTTCCATCTTACCGATCATCGTGGCGTGATAATGCTCCTCCTGCAGACCGAGATACAAACTGTAGCACATGATCCGCAAAACAACGGTAAACGGCAGACCGGTGGCAATGGAAGCACTCTGCAGGGCAACCAATCCGCCGCCCATCAGCAGTGCGGCAGTGCATACCCCCTCGATAACGCCCCAGAAAATACGTTGCGGCACCGGAGAATCGAGCTTGCCGCCGGAAGTGAGGTGATCGACGACCAGGGAACTTGCGGGCCGGTGTCGCGCCGCCGGATTTCATTTGACATGCCACAGATGCCGTAGTAATTTTTTGATAATCGTTATTTTAAAATAACAGGTTTCTTTAATGCGTATGGATCACAGAGCCCCGACGGCAACCGTGAAGCAGCGTCTGGAGCAGATGCTGTTAAAGCTGAAAGCGCACGATTTCCGGATTACGCCCCAGCGGCTGGCCGTACTGAAAGTACTGGCCGCCGATGACGGGCACCCGACGGTGGAACACATTTACGAAAACGTTCGCACCGAGTTTCCAACGACCAGCATTGCCACGGTTTACAAGACCGTACACCTTCTCAAGCAGGTCAATGAGGTGTTGGAGCTTGGCTTTGCCGACGGCAGCAACCGCTATGACGGGCACAACCCCGATCCGCACCCGCACGTCATTTGCACCCGGTGTCACAAAATCATCGATCCGGAACTGAACAGCCTGAGAGATCTGACCGACGAGGTCGCCGAAGAAACCGGTTTTCAAATCCTGACCCACCGGGTGGATTTCTTCGGTATTTGCCGCGAGTGCCGGGAGGCGCCGGGCTAAATTTTTTTTGACTATAATAGATAATTATTATTAGTCGATAATATTTATTTTTAAATGGCCGTCAGCATGAACGGAACCTGCGATTGCAGCCCATGCTGCATCGCCAAGGGCGTGAACGGCGGCTGACCTCCGAAGACCGATGCGAGACCCGCCGGTGGGATTCCCCGGCGGGCCCAATCGACACGCAGTGCCTGTAAGGATGGTGTGCGGTCTTGCAGGGCGCGGTTTCCGGTTTTTGCGGCAACAAAGCCCGGGCCCAAATGCGGTACACTACTGGAGAGCGGTCGCCAACTCGGCTGCCTTTGGAAAAAGCCCGAAAATGCCGCCGGTGTGGAGGAATACGACGCGCGCGCCGAAGCAATCCGGGTTGCGCTCCAGCTCGCGGGTCATGCCGTAAAAGGCCTTGCCCGTGTACACCGGATCCAGGAAAATGGCTTCCGCGCGGGCCAACGCGCCGATGCAGGCCAGCTCTTCCGGGCGGGACAGTGCATATCCGCGGCCGACATAGCCGTCCAAAATCTCGATGTCTCGCTGCCTGGAGAAAGAAAGTTCCGGTCCATATCGATGGAGCCAATCCTCACAGATATCCCCGATGCGTTCGATGAAGTAGTCCCGATCGTCACTGACATTGACCCCGACCACCCGTATATCCAGTCCGAGCAGCGCCTTGCCGAGGATCAACCCGGCCGTGGTGCCTCCAGAGCCGGCGGCATGTATGATGGTCGTCGGTCGCAGCAGCCCGCCGGGAAGTTCCGCCAGGTCGCCGGCGATCTCCTCCATCGTCCGGATGTAACCCCAGGCCCCCAGGGCATTGGAGGCACCTTCGGGGATGACATACGGTTTTCGCCCCTGATCGCGAAGCAAGGCGGCTTCACGCTCGAAAAACGCCTCCCGCCGGCGGTACTCGTCCGGTGTGATCCAGACAATTTCGGCTCCTGCCATTCGATCCAGCAGCAGATTGCCTTCCCAGGGCGGGGGGTTGGATGGATCGGGCGTTCTCAGCAGCAGGCGGCAGCCGAGGTTCAACCGGGCGGCGGCCACGGCAGTTGCCCGGCAGTGATTCGATTGCACGCCGCCGCAGGTAAGCACCGTGTCGGCGCCCTGGTCGATGGCCTCGGCCAATACGAATTCCAGTTTGCGCACTTTGTTGCCCGTGAGCTCGGCACCGGTCAGATCGTCCCGTTTGACAGCGATTTCCACACCGAGTCTTTCACCGATCCGATGCAGGGGCTCCAGGGGCGTGGGAATGCGTGCCAGTGAGATCTGCAACGGGTAAGAGATCTGGCCGGTCGTGGAAACAGGGTGCAACGGCATGGGATGATCCTTTCCGAGGTGTGTGGGTCCTTGATTTTGATTGTGATGCTTGTTGAGTCGATGGTAGCTTATTGTTCAATGCTTGGAAACATGCAATCGATGTCGTTTCCGAATCCGGTAGAAAATGCCGTATATCAGAAGCAATAGGATCAGCACTGCGGCCAGCAGGACAAGGCTCTTTCCGGCGGCCGCATCGCCGGCATCCGGGATTCCGGGGCGGTGGGTGCCGAAGGGTGCGCACCGTCCGCAATCCGGATGCGCCGGTGCCGGCGGGCCGCAGTCGCAGCCGGTTCACTCGGCGGTACCCTGCCGGCTTGCGATTGGTCGAATCCAACCTTCGAATGGAAATCTCCATGTTGCTCAATTCCTTGTATCTGATTGCATCGCTGGCGGTCTTGTTTTGGGGGGCCGAGTGGCTGGTTCGGGGCAGCGCCTCGGCCGCCCTGCGCCTGGGATTGACCCCGCTGGTCGTCGGCCTGACGGTCGTGGCGTTCGGTACCAGCGCGCCGGAGCTCGTCGTCAGTCTCGGGGCCTCACTCGACGGGCTCGGCAACATTGCAATCGGCAACGTGGTGGGTTCGAACATCTTCAACATCGCCGTCATCCTCGGACTGGCGGCGGTGATCTGTCCGATTCCGGTTCATTTGTCGGTCATCCGGCTGGACGCCCCGGTGATGATCGGCGTATCCCTGTTGATGATCGGGGCTCTGGGCGGCGAAGGCGTCTCCCGCGCCGAAGGAGCGGGGCTGCTGGCCGCACTGGGAGCCTACACCGCATTCACCGTTTATCTGGCGCGCAAGAGCTCCGATGTGAAGGTCGAGCAGGAATTTCATCAGGCCCTTCCCGCCGCCACCACATCGGTGTGGCGCGATATTTTCCGGATCGTCGCCGGACTGGTTCTCCTGGTTGCCGGGTCGCGTCTGTTGGTGGTCTCGGCGGTGGCCATCGCCCGGCTCTGGGGGGTCAGCGATGCGGTCATCGGCCTGACCGTGGTGTCGGCCGGAACCAGCATGCCCGAATTGGCCACTTCGGTGATCGCCGCCCTGCGACGCCAGCCCGACATTGCCGTGGGCAACGTGGTCGGTTCGAATATTTTCAACATCCTTTGCATTCTGGGCGCCTCTGCCCTGGCAGCACCCCTGCATGCACCCGGCATCGACCGGCTGGATCTGGCCGTGATGGTCGGCTTTTCAGCGGCGCTGTTTCCGCTGCTCTATACCGGCCGCAGGCTTCTGCGATGGGAAGGGGCGCTGTTGCTGCTGGCTTACGGATTGTATCTGTGGAAATTATGGCCGACGGGCTGACGCCGCTGGACGCAAAACCGGTCAGCGGATCGAGGCGGTGACCGGGCTCTCCCCCGGCGCGTCGATGCCGCGCCGCCGCAGCAGGGAGCCTTCGTTCAAGTACAGATCCACCAGGGATTTTAAATAATTGGCCAGGGATTCGACTTCCGTGATTCGGCTGACCAAAAGATCACGCTGGGCCTGGGCCAACAGAATGCTGGTGGAGCGGCCCACGCGAAGTTTTTCGGTTTCCGTCCGCAGTTTTTCCTCGTTGAAGGCCCGGGTGGCGGCCGATGCGGCGATCTGCTGTTTGGTGCGGTTGACCTCGATATAGGCCGAGCGCACGTCGACTTCCACCAGTTGGGAGAGATTTTTCAGCGCCTTTTCCGATTGCTCCCTGGTGAGCAAGGCTCTCTGGTGCCGGGCATCGGCCTGGCGGTTGCGCAACGGATATTCGAATCGCACTCCGGCCAGGGCGTCGTAACTGTCGCCGTCGAGATTGCTGAAGGACTCTCCGAAAGAATCCGCATAGCCGCTTTTTCCCAGGGTGACGAACAGATCCACCAGGGGCAGCAAGCCGTTGCGGGTTTTGACCAGCTGCAGATCGTCGCGCTGCACGCTGAGCATGGCCTGGTTGATCACCGGGCGCATGCGCAAA
This sequence comes from Desulfobacterales bacterium, assembly GCA_051155755.1. Lineage (GTDB taxonomy): Bacteria > Desulfobacterota > Desulfobacteria > Desulfobacterales > SG8-13 > DAXETY01. The sequence continues at coordinate 7,140 of DAXETY010000010.1, read as the reverse complement.
GCCACCGCCACCGAATCCTCCACCGCATCGAGCTCGATTTCGGGCAGGCGCGGTTGGTAGATTAACTCGATCTTGCGCTGCCACAGGTCCTCACCCGGAGGATTGAGCAGGCGCAGCAGCCGCAGGTGAATGGTTTCCATCTCGCTGCGGGCGTTGATCAGGCCCTGCTCCTGAGCGGCGACTTCGGCCTGCACGGCCGGCAACTCGGCCTCGGCCAGGCGGCCGACGTTGATCAGCTCCCGGGTTTCTTCCAGCTGCTGGCGGGCCAACTTCAGCGATTCTTCGAAAATTTCAATGCGCCGCCGCGCCAGGGCAAAATCCCAGAATGTTTTTTCCACCTCGGCCACCAGAAACTCGGTGAAACCCCGCAGTTCATATGCGGAAAAGCGCGTGTCCAGCATCGCCTGCCGCAGGGTGGCCAGGTTGACTTCCGTGCCGTAGCCGCGCAGGATGGCCTGGGTGACCGACAGGCCGAAGCGCGAGGCATAAAACGTGTTGTCGTACAGGGATGAGTCGGTGGCGCGGGTCGTCCCCTCGACGGTGACGGTCGTGCCGGTGGGAAAGAACTGCGCCATATCGATGAAACCTTCAAGGGTGTCGGTGTTGAAATTTTCGGTGTCGGAGCCGGACCGGGCCAGACGCTCGGCCTTGTCCCGACCGACGGAACCTTCGGCGCCGAGCACCGGATCGAACACGGCCTGCTCCTGTTGCTCGAAGGTTTTTTCGATGGCCGGGTTCAGACGCTCCACCACCAGGGACCGGTTGTTCTCCAGCGACATGAGGATGGCCCCTTCGACGGTGAGTGCCAGCGGCCCGTCCGGCAGCCGGTTTCTTTCCAGGGGTTCGGAATTTTCAAAAGAGGCGGTTGCGGCAATGCGGCTGTCCGACGGGGAAGCGGTCGGCACCGACGCCGGGTCGATCCGTCGGATCGCGGGATTGCAGGCGGTGGCAATCACGAACAGTCCGGCAGTCAGCAGTATTTTCGTCCAACGTTGTTCCAGTTCAATCCACTTCATGGCGTTTCCTCGAGCGTTCGATTCCCGGGCCGCCGACGCTCCGGGGAATCTGTTTTCCGCGGCAACGGCGCCGCTGCAGCGGTTTCGGAGCGGTGCTCAAAGATCGAATACACGGTCGGGATCACCACCAGGGTAATCAGCGTCGAACTGAGAAGGCCGCCGATGATGGCCCGGGCCATCGGAGCCTGGGCTTCACCGCCTTCGCCGATACCCAGCGCCAGCGGGGCCATGGCCAGGATCGTGGTGGTGGCGGTCATCAGAATCGGACGCAGGCGCCGGCGGCCGGCTTCTTCGATGGCCGGCCGCAGAGCCAGGCCGTCCCGTCTCCGCAGCAGGTTGATGTGATCCACCAGCAAAATGGCATTGTTGACGACAATGCCGCCCAGCATGATGCAGCCAATGTAGGATTGGACATTCAGCGTTGTTCCGGTCACAAAAAGCATCAGGATCACCCCGATGGCGGCAAACGGAACGCTGAACATGACCACGAACGGATATCGCAACGATTCATACAGTGAGGCCATTACCATGTAAACCAGGATCAGTGCCAGAACGAAGCTGGTCAACAGCTCCTGAAAGGATTTTTGCTGTTCTTCGTAGTCACCGCCGAAAATGATGCTGAAATCCCGGGGTACCGGTATCGACTGCAGGTCTTTGCGGATGTCGCCCAGGATCGAACCCATGTCCCGTCCGGTGTAGTTGGCCGTTACGAAAACCACCCGCTCCTGGTCCTTGCGTTCCACCAGGATCGGGCCTTGCCGGGGGCGCACCTGCACCACGTTGCGCAGCACCACCGGTGTGCCGTCGGCATTGGTGACCGGCAGGTCCAGAATTTCGCGCAGGTCTTTTTTTTCGGCCCCTTCGATTTTGACACGAATGCGGTATTCGTTGCCCGCCTCCCGGTAGTAACCGGCGGCCGTTCCGGAAAGCACCGTCTGCAGCATGTTGGCGATTTTGGAAACCGTCAGTTTCATGTCGGCGGCTTTCTGGCGGTCCACCTCGATAAGTTCTTCGGGCGTGCCGGATTCCCGGCTGATGCGGGTGTCGGTGATCCCGTCCACCGCGGCGACAATCTGTTCGACCCGGGCGGCCAGGGCATCGGCAATCTCCAGATCGTGACCGCGGACTTCAACCTGGATTTGTTCGTCGCCGCCGGTGCCGATCCGAAGCAGGAAAAGTCCCTGCCCGGCGCGGGTGCGCACCTTGGTTCCGGGGATGTGGTTCAGCTTGCGCCGCAGATCGGCGGCGATCTCCTCGCTGGACCGCGTGCGCCGGCCGACCGGCTTGAGCGCGATGCGCAGCTCGCCGGCGTTCGACCCGCGCGCCCGCCAGGTGGAGCTTCCGATGAACGATACCGTGTTATCGATTTCCGGAACACTGCGGTTGACGATGGCCTCGATTTGTTCGAAGCTGCGATCGACCACGTCGATCCGGGTGCCCTGGGCCATTTCCGCGTAAACCCGCACTTCGCTTTCGTCGGTGGCGGGCATCAGCTCCATGCCCACCAGCGGGATCAATGCCAGACTGCCCACCAGCAGCAAAACGGCCGCAGTCATCACCGCAATCCGGTGGTCGAGGGCGGTGTGCAGCAGCTGCTTGTATCGATCTTCAAGGCCGTCGAAGAACCGGCCCGTCAGTCGATAGATTTTCCCGCCGGAAGCCCGGCCACCGGCAGTTGCCGCGATCGCCGAGCCCCGAATCCGCGATGCCAGCATGGGCACCAGGGTCAAGGCCACGGCCAGCGAGCAGGCCAGTGAGAAGCCGACCACGAAGGACAGCTGTTTGAACATGATCCCGGACATGCCCTGCATGAAGATCAGCGGCAGAAAAACGGCCAGGGTCGTGAGGGTGCTGGCAATCACCGCGGCGGCCACCTCCCGGCTGCCGTTTTCGGCGGCCGCCACGGGGCTCTGCCCGTCTTCCCGCAGCCGGTAGATGTTTTCCAGCACCACGATGGCGTTGTCCACCAGCATGCCGACACCGAGCGCCAGGCCGCCGAGTGTCATCAGGTTGAGCGTAAACCCGTTAAAATACATCAAGGCGAAGGTTGCCACCACCGATATCGGTATGGTGGTGGCGATGACGGCCGTGCTGGGAATGTTGCGCAGAAACAGCAGCAGCACGAAGACGGCCAGCACACCCCCGTACAGGATGGTGGTGCCGAGGTTGGTAATCGAACGCTTGATGTAATCGGAGGTGTCGATGATCGGAATAATGGTAAGCTGGGGGATGTCCCGATTGATGCGTTCGATCTCCGCCAGCACCGCGGTGGCCACCTCCACGGTGTTTTTACCGGATTGTTTGCTGACCGAAAGACGCACGCCCGGTTTGCTGTTGACCCGCACGATGCGCGTGACTTTTTCCCAGGCGTCTTCCACCGCGGCGATTTCCTTGAGTTGAATGGGCACGCCTTCCCGCACGGCCACCACGGTATTGCGCAGATCGTCCAGGTGGTTGTACACCCCCGGGGTGCGGATCGTGACATCCAGCAGCCCCTGTTCGATGGTGCCGGCCGGCAGGTTGATGTTTTCTTCCTTGAGCCGGTTCAGGAGCTGGTCGATGGGAAGCTGAAGGGCTTTGATCTTCTGCGCATCCAGGTTCACGTGGACTTCGCGTTCCAGTCCGCCGCGAATTTCCAGAGAAGCCACCCCGGGAATTCGCTCGATCCGGTTTTTCACTTGGTTGTCGAGGAGTTTTCGAACCTGGATGGGGTCCAGGTTGCTGGACACCCCCATAATCAGGATTGGAAAAGAAGCCAGGTCAAATTTCCGGAGAACCGGGCGTTCGGCGTCTTCGGGAAGACGGGGCATGACCCGATCCAGTCGGTCGCGGATGTCGTTGGCCGCCGCATCCAGGTCCGTACCCCAGGTAAAGGTGACGCGGACGCTGCTGATGCCCTCGGCGGAGACCGATGTGACTTCCTCCACCCCCGGCACGGCACTCATGGCCTCTTCGATCGGGCGGGTGACCAGCTCTTCGATTTCTTCCGGGCTGGCGTTTTCGTACTCGGTGCTGATGCTCAAGGTGGGATAGGTGATGTCGGGCATCAGGTCGATGGAAAGTCGCGACAGGGAAACCCCGCCCACAATCACGACGATGAGTGCGGCCATCACTGTAAACACCGGTCGCCGGACGGTAAAACGGGCGATGTTCATGATGGTTCGCCTCCCTCCGGCTTTCCGACCGGAATTTCGGCCGGGGTCAGGTCTGTTTGGGGGCCGGCGCCGGCTGCCTTCGATTCCGGCACCAGGATGGCGGAGCCGTCTTCCAGAAGATGGTGTCCAAGGGTCACCACCGCTCCGCTGAGGGGTGGATCGGTCACCTCGATCTCGGCGCCGCTGACGATACCGACGGTGACGGGCAAAAAACGGGCGGTTTGGGATTGAAGATCGGCCACAAATATGCCCTGGACGCCGTTGCGTTTGGTCAGGGCGGCCGCGGGGACGACCACGGCATTTTCACGGCGGTCGAACCGGATCCGGACCCGAACGAACATACCCGGTTTGAGCAGTTGTTGTTCATTGGGGATTTCGATTTCCACCCGCGCCTCGCGGGAGGTTTCCTTCAGCAGCGGGGCGATCCGGATCACCCGGCCCGTGAAAGACCGGCCGGGGTATGCATCGGTGGACACCATGGCCTGCAAGCCGGGCCGGATCCTGGGATAGTCGCGTTCGATCACGTGGATCACGGCGATCAGGGAACCGATGTCGAGAATCGAGACGATCGGCGTATTGGGCGCCAGCATGGCGCCTTCATCCACAAAGCGCTCTCCCACCACACGGTAGCCGCTTTCGTGGTTTTCGGGCACCAGGATTCGGGCATACGAAAGCCGGACCTGCGCCATTTTCAGGGCGGCTTCCTTCTGGGTCACCTGGGCGGTGGCAACCTGCAGCTTGGCCTGCTGGGTTTTGTATTCGGATTCGGCGGCGTCGAGTTCGGATTCCGAAGCGATTTTCTTTTGCCGCAGCGCGACGGTGCGTTCCAGTTCGCGCCTGGCGTTATCCAGAGTGGTCAGCCGTTCCTGGAGGTTCGCCCGGGCCACTTCCAACTCGGCCCGGTCCTGGTCGACCTGCTGGCGCAATTCCTCGTCTTCGAGGACGGCGACAAGCTGGCCGCCGGCCAGCGTTTCACCGATGTTGACCTCGATTTTTTCGAGGCGTCCGGCAATTTTCGGCGCCAGAATAAATCTGGACAGCGGCGTGAGGGTGCCGCTGAAATCCCGAATGTCTTCAATGGCGGTGCGGGTTACCGCTGCGATCTCGACAGCCACGGGTGCATTGGAGCCCATGCGGGGGCTGTCTCCCCCTGGCCCGCCTGAATTTTGAAAGAGTTTCCAGCCGAAAAACCCGAACACAGCCAGGACGAAGACGACGAGAATGGTTTTTTTCATTTCCAGGACCTGAATATGCAGCCGAAACGAAGGCTTGTCCCGCTGCCGGTCCCGGTGCACAAGATTTGTTAAATATCCATGCGGTTCTTCAAGATCTTTTATAGCGAAAACTATATATTAGAATTTTAAAATAGAAAATAAAAATGCGTGCCGGCCGGTTTCTCATGGGCCGCCACGCATTTTGCCTCTGCGGGGAAGGGGAAACGGGAAACCGTCCGGAGGGGGCGGATTCCATTGTCGACGGAGGCCACCGGCAGGCAACGTACCTGCCGGTGAGCCATCCGCCTGCCTCCGGCATCGATCCGACGGAATCGGTCGGTTGTTTCTTGTCCAAACCGGGTGCTATGCACCCGGTGCAAGTTCAACATCGAAGCACAAAAGTGCTTCTGTTGACTCACACCTCAATTGCCGAACTGGTACCCCAGCAAAAACAGCAGTCTCCAGTCCCAATCGGTTCTGGCATCCGGCGAAGGCTGGTTGTCGTAGTCGTAGTTGTACTGCAAGGTGGCGGTAAAGCCCTTGTAGATCGGATAGCGTACGCCCTGGCGGGTTTTGATCAGCCAGTTTTCGCTTTCGTCGAAACTCCAGTAGCCGAAACTGCGGTGAAACAGCTGGATGGCATTGTCGAAAAAAAACTGGTCATACTCAACGCCCCACTGGGCGGCTGAAAAACTGTCGTCCTCGGCCACGATGAAGTTCTCGTCGATGTAGGCGGCACCGACCTCCACCGACAGGTTCAGTGTTTCGGATTCGAAAAACTGATAGCCGCCGCCGCCGCCCAGGGTGGTGCGCAGATCCAGGTCGGCAAATTCGTCGTTTTCGAACAGGGTGTTGGCGAACAGATACCATTGTTGCGTTAAAAAATAGCGGTAATTGGCATAACCGAGCCAGTTTTTGACCGTTTCGACGTCGTCGCTTTCTTCCCGGTTCCATTCGCCGCCGGCCCGGTAGCGGCTTTTCACGGTGCGGGCCGTAAATTCGGCGTCCAGGCGGTAGGTTTCCGCATCGGTGTTGCCGTTTTCCACCGAAATGCCCACGTTGGCCCGCGCGTTGATCCGCACCGGCGGGACTTCTTCGGGGTTGATTTGTTTCACTTCGCTCAGCTCGAAAACAACCGGGGATGCCAGCGCATCGGATTCGAGCTCCAGCTTGCCCTCCTCGGCACCGACGATGCGGCCTTCCACCTGTATGTCGTCACTGAGTACCATGCGGATCGGCGCTTCGCTGTCGAGTACGGCGACATCGCTCCAGTTGATTGAGATTTCGCCGGCATAAGCGGTTTCGAATATCAGGGTTTCCTCCGACATACGCACCACTTTACCGGTGAGATGGTCCCCGTTTTTCAGGCGCACCTCGTCGGCTCCGACCGGAGCGGCAGCGAAACATACCAGGAGACAAACCAACAACAAGCGATTTGCAGACATCCATACCTCCTTGAACCATGATTGAATTCCAAAGCCCGAACGCGTTTCCCGCAGGCAGACCGAAGAAGTGCACTCCTTTGGGAGAGCGGCGCAAATTGAACCTCCGGATCCTAGCGTTTCAAACTCTCATTTCAGGACCATGTTATTCCACAGATGGATCGCATAGAGCAAGGGCACATGGTCGCGCATCGGTTCCGGTATCCAGCCGTACGAATTGTCGGATGCATCGGCCGGCGGCGCTCCGTCGGTCGCCGCTTCGACGCTTCCCGCCGGAAGGCCGTGCAGTCGGCCGTTTTGATCGATATAGCGC
>DAXETY010000009.1:0-24390 GCA_051155755.1 Desulfobacterales bacterium | reverse complement strand
AATGAAAAACCAATCCGCCGGATCACCGTCACGAAAGATCAGTTCATCTGCGTCATACGCGTGCCGAACGGCAAGATTCAAATCGGCTGAAATCTTTTAAGGTATAAATTACGGCGCAGGCTATCGGCATTGTCGGATGCCGGATCTCCCTGGCCGGGACAGGCATTGACAGAAGTTTCCCTCAATTATATGGAATCCATAGAGGACCCATGCAGAAATGGCCCCGTTTCCATTGCGTACCGCCGAAGGCGCAATGCCGCTCTACCCCAGATGCACAAGGCCATCGCAAAGGCCGGAAACCATCCGGACGGCAGGAGGAAATTGAGGGATGTATTTACGCCAATCAGACCTTTTCGCCGGACTCAGCCATTATTTTCTCAAAGAGGTGATGAATCTTGCCGTCCGGCATTCGTACAACGCTGATGAACTGATCTTTCGCGACGGTGATCCGGCGGATTGGTTTTTCATTCTCATAAGCGGCCACATCCAGTTGCGTCTGGACGAAATCGGCCGGATCGTATACGCCAGCGACCGAATGGGAGAGGCTTTCGGTTGGTCGAGTCTGATCGGCCGGCGCGGATATACCGCCACGGCCGTGTGCCTTGCGCCCACGGTCGTGCTGAAAATCGAACGGGAACGATTTCAACAGCTCCTCGATGGGGACGAGGAAAACGGTCGCCTTTTTTATCGCCACCTTTCGGCGGCACTGGGCAGACGCTTGTTGGAACTGTATCGGCGACTGGCAGAGCCCGAATCGAGCGTTGCCAATACCTGAAGCGAGCCTTGGCGAGCACTCGACTGCGGCGGTGAACACAGAACCGTAAAACGGCGGGGGGACAAAATGGAACCTTCCGAAACGACCCGGGCATTGGCAGAATGTGAATTCTTCAAGGGAATGGAGGAAAATGATCTAACCAGCATTGCCGGTATCTGCGAAGAACGTCGCTGTCAGGCCGGCGAAGCCATTTTCCGCCAGGGAGATTTCGGTGAGCAGCTCTTTGTCATCGTCGATGGACAGATCCACCTCGAACGTTCCATGCGCATCGGCACGCGCACGGGCAATGTCGTGATCGAAGCGCTCGGCAAGGGGCGCGTGCTGGGCTGCTGGTCGACGTTGCTCGACGAGCCGCATATTCTGATGTCATCGGCCGTTTGTCAGCGACCCACGCGGGTGCTCGTGATGCGGGGCGCCCGGTTGCGCGAATTGATGGCCGCCGATCCATTGTTTGGCTTCAACCTGATGGAAAAACTCTGTTTCCTGTTGCGAGACCGCATCCAGGCGGCCTATGGGGCCATGGAAAAAATCTAATCCGAAACGGAGCGTTTCAACGTTGCAAAAATATCATTTCTTACTCGTTGAGAGGTTTTTTTGCCGGCATCCGAACCGACCCAATTTGCGATGTTCCCGATTGCCGGTTCGCAACATTCGGTTTTGAGGAGCGTTTCATGAACCTCGACCTCGATGCGGAAGACGTCCATCAACTGGAAGAACTGCACCGGCGATTGAACGGTGCGTCCAGGCGCCGGGGAAACCTGATTCCGATTCTGCAAATGGTGCAGGAGATTTTGGGTTACCTGCCGGATGCCGCCCTGCAGCTGGTGGCCGAACACCTGGCGATTTCACCCTCCGAGGTTTACGGGGTCGCCACGTTTTACAATCAGTTTCGTTTCAATCCCCCCGGTCGAAATCCGGTGAAAGTCTGCCTGGGTACGGCCTGTCACGTGCGCGGCGGAGATATCATACTGGAAAATTTTGAGCGCAAGCTGGGGATTCACGAGGGCGAAACCACCGAAGATCGTGAATTCAGCATCGAACGGGTGGCCTGTGTCGGCTGCTGTGCCCTGGCGCCGGTGACACTGATGGGCGAAACCGTTCACGGGCACATGGCGCCCAGCAAGGTCGAGGGATTGGTGATGCGGGTTCAAATCGAAAGAGAAAAGCTAGAAAGAGAAAAGCAGAAGCATGCCAGCAAGCATTCCGAATCATCCGGTTGAGGCGCGATTTGCCGAAATTCTGGCCCACGCCCATCGCAGGCAGGAGGCCCTCGCAGCGGCACCGGCTGCGACCGTTCACATCGGTATGGCGACCTGCGGCATTGCCGCCGGAGCGCTGGAAACAAGGGCTGCCTTCGAGCAAGCGGTGGCAGAGCGCGGATTGGATACCCGCATTCATTCCGTAGGCTGCAGCGGCCACTGCTATGCCGAACCATACGTTATCATCGATCATCCCGAATCGGGTTTTCCCCCCATTGTCTATCCCGAGGTCAATCCCGGAAAGGCCAACATGCTGGTCAAGCTGTTCCTGGAAGGCGGTGATCCGCGTCTGGAACACATTCTGGGGGCGACCGTGGAAAACGAACTGATTCCCTCGGTATTGGAATATCCGCGTTTCCAGCATGAAACCCGGGTGATTATGGAGCTGTGCGGCCGCATCGATCCGGAAGACATTTACGAGTACGTGGCCGAAGGCGGATACGGTTCCCTGGCCGAAGCCCTGTTGCGTTCGCCCGAAGAGATTATCGACGAAATACAGCGCGCCGGCCTGCGGGGCCGCGGCGGTGCCGGCTTCCCCACCGGCATGAAATGGGAGAAAGCGCGGGGGGCCCCATCCGGAGAAAAGATCGTGATCTGCAACGCTGACGAGGGCGACCCCGGGGCCTACATGGATCGAACCCTGCTGGAAAGCAACCCTCATCAGGTGCTCGAAGGTATCATTCTCTGTGCCCGCAGCATCGGAGCCGAGCGCGCCCTGGTTTACGTGCGCGCCGAATATCCTCTGGCCGTGAAAATTGTGCGCAGCGCCATCCGACAGGCCGAAGATCTCGGTCTACTCGGCAACGGAATTCTCGGCACGGATTTCAACCTGAAGGTCGAGGTTTTCGAAGGCTCCGGGGCGTTTGTGTGCGGCGAGGAGACCGCCTTGATCGAATCGGTCCAGGGATTTCGCGGCATGCCCCGGCACCGGCCGCCGTATCCGGTGGAATCCGGGTTGGACGGCCGCCCCACGGTGATCAACAACGTCAAAACCCTGGCTTCGATTGCCCCGATCATTCGGCACGGAGCCCAGTGGTTCCGCAGTATCGGTACACCGGACAGTCCGGGCACGGCCGTATTTTCGGTGGTCGGCAGTGTCCAGCATCCCGGCCTGGTGGAAATCCCCATGGGTGTAACCCTGCGCACGCTGATATTCGATATTTGCGGCGGGATCCCGCGGCGGAAGCAGTTCAAGGCCGTGCAGATCGGCGGGCCTTCGGGTGGATGCCTGTCGGAGGAATTTCTGGATACCCCCATCGACTTCGACTCGCTCACCGACGCCGGCGCCATGATGGGTTCCGGCGGTATGGTGGTCATGGACGAAGATGCCTGCATGGTGGACGTATCGCGATATTTTCTCGACTTTACTCAGAAAGAGTCCTGCGGCAAGTGTACCTTCTGCCGGATCGGGACCTTCCAACTGCTGCAAATTCTGGAACGACTCACCCGCGGGGAGGGCCAGGAGGCCGATCTGCCCCGGCTCCGCCAACTCAGCGAAGACATCCGCGACGGCTCGCTGTGCGGCCTGGGAAGAACGGCCCCGAATCCGGTGCTTACCTCCATGCGGTATTTCGTCGAAGATTACGAAGCCCACGTAAAGGAGAAACGCTGTCCGGGCAAGATGTGCCGTGCCTTGACGGCATTTTACATCGATTTGGACAAATGTGCCCGCGGCTGTGACGTCTGTGAAGGTTGCTGTCCGGTGGATGCGGTTTTCACCACGCCCAACCGGAAAAAGGGCATCGATCAATCCCTGTGTGTCAAGTGCGGAGAGTGCCTGGCGGCCTGTCCGCCGGAATATCACGCCGTGGTAAAAGTGTCTCCGCCGAGTCTGGCGCCGATTGTCGAGCGCCCGCCGGCACCGCCGGACAAAGAAGAGTCGAAAGGATCGTGATGGCCCCGGAGACGCCCAATCGAGTTCGCATTCGAATTGACGAAGAGACCCTGGAGGTCGAGGAAGGCGCACTGCTGCTCGAGGTTTGCCTGAAAAACGGCATCTACATCCCCAATTTTTGCTATCTAGAGGGATTCGAGCCGCAGCCGGCATCCTGCCGGCTGTGCTTCGTCGCCATCGAGGGACGACCTCGTCCGACCCCGGCCTGCATCGAGCCGGTGGTCGAGGATATGGTCGTACACACCGGCACGCCGGAAGTGCGGCGCCTGCAGAAATCCGCACTGGCCATGCTGCTTTCGGTGCATCACGTCGACTGCAAGAACTGCCATGCCAACAAGCGCTGCGGCCTGCAGCAGGTGGCCCGGTTTCTGAAGGCCGGCCTGAAACCCAGGGGACTCGAGCGGCACTTGAAGGAGCCGGAAGTCGTTACCCGACATCCCTGCCTGGATTATTTCCCCAACCGTTGTGTACTTTGCGGCCGCTGTGTTCGGGTTTGCCGTGCGCAGCAAAAACAAGCCACCCTGACCTTCGCCCGGCGAGGATTTAACACCGTAATCGATTTCTTCGGAGATCCGGAGGCCGCTGGCGAAAACTGCAGGGATTGCAAAGCCTGTGTCGAGGTCTGCCCGGTCGGTGCGCTGCAGTATACCGCCGACACTCCGCTGGAGACTTCAACGGGTTGACTCTTGCCCAAACCCGGCAACGGTTTTCCAACATCCAAAGAACCATTTGCATTCGCCCCCCTTTTGTGCTATTTTGTACTACGATTTTCGAGGGGCGCATGCCGGAAAGATCGATCGAAACACGTCACCGGGGGCCGTCCATCGAGGCCAGACCCGGCCTGAATCCATTCCTTCATCCACACAACGAAAAGCGGGAAAACGGTGCGCTTATGCTAAGAGAACGCAGAGAACATCGTCGTTATCAGGTCAAAGAAGGTGCATTTGCCATCTTTCGACCCGAACCGGTAAAAATCCTGCCCATCGTCGACATCAGTTTACACGGTTTGAGCGTTTTGACGGAAACCGGCCTCGATTGGTTCGAGGGTACCGAAACCCTGGAAATTCTGGTATCCGACTGCAGTTTTTACCTGGACAAAATTCCATACAGATTGGTTGCCGAATCGGATCGCCGGCGTCCGGATACCGATACCGGATCCCGCCGGCTGGGCCTGGAATTCGGTCGGCTCTCCAACAATCAGTTGATCCAGCTGAAACATTTTATTCGGCGCCATACGGTGGAAGGGGCCACGCCTGCATTGGTGGACCGGGTTGCCGGATTTTTGGACACGGTCTTCACCGGCCGACCGGGCAAAGAGGCTTGCCACCTGTTTCACCAGAATCAGCGCGGCCCGTTCATGTAATCCGAACCTAAAATGCGCGTTTCAAATTTTCACAATCCGTTCGGCCTGTTGTTACTGGTTGCCGCTGTGTCCGTGACCGGATGCGGCTACAATCATTTGCAGCGGCTGGAAGAAGACGTCTTTCGAGCCTGGGGGGATCTGGAATCCACGCTGCAGCGACGCGCAGATTTAATTCCCAATCTGGTGGAGACCGTTCGCGGTTATGCCGCCCATGAACAACAGACCCTGGCTGCCGTTATCCAGGCCCGAGCGGCCGCCGCGGAACTTTCGACAGACGACCTCAGCGATCCCGATGCCCTTCAACGGATACAGCAGGCCCAGGGAGCGCTTTCCATCGCCCTGTCGCGACTGTTCGCGGTGGTGGAGCGCTATCCCGAATTGAAGGCCAGCGCTTCTTTTCTGGATTTGCAAACCCAGCTGGCGGGCACCGAAAATCGCATCGATGTCGCGCGACGGCGCTATAACCAGGCCGTAGAAGCGTTCAACAGCGCCATCCGCAAATTTCCCTATCATCTTACCAACCGATTTCTGCTGCACCTGGAGCGCAAGGCCTACTTCCAGATGGAACCCGGCGCCGAAGGTGTTCCTACGTCGGGCTTTTAACATGTTTTTGTTTTCTCCTGCAGCCAATGCCAGCGTTTGTCGATTTGGTTTTGCAGTGCATCGGCCATATCGGCGTCGACCGGTTTGAACCGTCCCTGGGACTGCAGATAATCGGAAATCGGCCGGATCGGGTCGGGGATCACGCTGAGGCGATATTCGCCCTGGTGTACTTCGTAGAGCGGAAAGACGCAGCAGCGGGTCGCCATGCGCGCCATTCGTACGGTTTGAGATGGATCATAGCGCCATCCGGGCGGACAGGGTGAAAGCAGGTGGATGAAGCGGGTGCCGCGAATGCCGCGCGCTTTTTGAAACTTGCCAACCAGGTCATCGGGATAGGCAATGGACGCGGTGGCCAGGTACGGGATGTCATGTGCCAGCAGGATCCGTTCGATGTCTTTTTTCGGCTCGGGTTTTACGGCACCTTCCGGCGTCGTGGTGGTCCAGGCGCCGGAAGGCGTGGCGCTGGAGCGCTGGATGCCGGTGTTCATGTAGGCTTCGTTGTCGTAGCACACGTACAATATGTCTTCGTTGCGCTCAGCGGCTCCGGAAAGCGCCTGCAGACCGATGTCGAATGTGCCGCCGTCCCCGGCCCAGGCCATCACCAGAACGTCGGCTTCACCACGGACATCCAGTGCGGCCCGCACCCCGGATGCCGCCACCGCGCCGGTTTCGAAAGGCACGTGCAGGATCGGAAGCTGCAGCGCCGTGTGGGGCCACACGCCGGCAATGATGCTCCAGCAGCAGGCGGGAAAGACCACGATGGTCCGTTTGCCGACGCCCTTGAGTGCCAGCTTCATGGCGATGGCCGCCCCGCAGCCCTGGCAGGACAACACCCCCGGCTCCAGCGTTCCGTCGCTGTCCGGAAGGCCTTCGGGAAATTCGTAGGGTATCTGCATGTGCACCTCACTTCACCCGGCAGAATTGCCCGGGGAGGATTCGACCATCGCTCCATTCTTGCCCAAACCGGTTGCGACTGCAAGTTCAACATCGAAGCACAAAAGTGCTTCTGTCTTTTCTTGCCAGCGGCAATTGCCGCAGGCAAGAAAATGCAAGCCACCCGCTTTGCGGGTTGTTGTTGACTCAGCTTGCATTCCCATGACGAAACCGCAATATCTTTCTCTATGCCCTATGTGCTATGCCCCATGCTCAGTGGCTTATTCTTTCAATCCCCAGTAGATCGGCGGCGCATCCTCGGAGTCGGAATCCAGAGCCGCCCGGACGATGCCGCAGACATCATCGGGGGTGACATCCCGTCCGCCGAGCCCGGCTACGGCCGAAAAAACCCCGGGACGGTCGCCCGCTGCATACAGGGCGTTTCGAATTTCGTCAGCGAACACACCGCCGGCACCGGTGGTGAGATTGCGGTCAATGACCACCACCCGCGAGGCACCGCTCAAAGCCCTGCGCCAGCTGTCTTTCGGTGACGGTCGCAACATCCGGATTTTCATCAGGCCGGCGGCGATGCCGGTTTGCCGCAGCCGGTCAACGGCAATTCGGCTCACCGATGCGGTGGTACCGGCGGTTGCGATCATCACCTCGGCATCTTCGGCGCGATAGGTCTCGGTCAGATCGTAGGGGCGTCCAAAGCGTTGTTGAAATTCGGCGCAAATTTCCGGATACCGATCCAGTACATCCATCGCTTCCCGGTGCGTCCGATAGCGCTGCTCGTAATAAAAGTCCGGCCCGATCATCCCCCCGAACATTTTCGGTTGGGTTACATCGAGTCGATACGGGGGACGATAGGGCGGCAGAAACGCATCCACCGAGACCGCATCGGGCACGTCTACGATTTCCGAAGTATGGCTCAGAAAAAAGGCGTCGTAGGTGATCATCACCGGCAGCAGGACGGTTTCCGCCAGCCGATAGGCCAAAATGACGCTGTCCAGGACTTCCTGGTTGGATTCGGCATAGATTTGAATCCAGCCGGTATCCCGCTGGGACACGGAATCGGTCTGGTCGGCCCAGATATTCCAGCCCGGCGCGACGGCGCGATTGACATTGGTGAGCACAATCGGCAGGCGCGCCCCGGCCGTCCAGTGCAGCACTTCGTGCATGAGCAGCAGTCCCTGGCTGCTGGTGGCGGTAAAAGATCGGGCGCCGGCCGAAGCCGATCCGATCAGGGCCGCCAGGGCCGAATGTTCGCTTTCCACCTTGATAAACCGTGCGGTCAGTTCGCCCCGGGCGCACAGTTCGGATAATGCCTCCACGATGGTGGTCTGGGGTGTGATCGGATAGGCCGAGATGACCTGGACCCGGCTGAGCTGAACGCCGCGGGAAACCGCATGGTTGCCTTTCAGAACCTGCTGCAAGGGGGATTCCTTTTCAGTTTTGAAAATTTGAAACCCTGCGGGATTGCCGATCTTACCGCATCTACTGCAACCCCGACAATCGCTCGATTTCGATTCGCATGCCGGCCGCCGTTTCATCCAGCCCTGGCCTCAGGGATCTTCGGCGATCAGCGTGATGGCGCCGCGCGGACATTCGACACTGCAGATCCCACAGCCTTTGCAATAGTCGTAATCGATGCGATACGGGGGGCCCGCTGCGGTCCGGGACTGTCTTATGACGGACATGTCCGGACAAAAGATGCGACAGTTGTCGCATGCGGTGCAATGTCCGCAGTGCAGACACCGCCCGGCCTCCCTGCGTGCGTCCGATGGATGATAATCGGCTTCGTAAGGCTCGAAATCCCGGACGCGTTCTTCCGGCGGCCGCAGTTTCGGCACCAGCGGCGGGGTCTGCCGGAAGTAATCCGGATTGATCTGACCGGGGCCGGCGACCTTGCCGAGATTCCATTTTCCGGAGTGCGGTTCGGCTTTGTCCAGCTCGCAGAAACGCTTGAAACTGACCGCCCGGCCATCGCCGACGGCAACATCGGTCAGAATCGAATCCAACCGCGTATTCCGGCGATCGCACTCCATGGCCATGGCGGCCTTTTTGCCGGCAGCCAGCGCATGTACCACCGTCTGGGGTCCACCGGTGATATCCCCGCCGGCGTACACTTTGGCACCGTCTTCGAAGGCCACCTCCAGGGAAGCAGAGGTTGCCAGCGCTCGCGCATCGGATTGTCGGGTTCGGTTTTCCAGATATCCAAACGCCGGCACCTCGCCGATGGTCGTGACGATGCTGTCCACCGGCAATCGGAAGCTCGATGCGGTCTGGAGGATCGGACGACGGCGGCCGTCGGGGTCTGCCGGACCCGGGGCCGTGGGGCAGACGACCAGGCTCGCGAGTTCGCCGTGACGATCGGCCTCGATTTGCAGGGGGGCGGTCTGGAATCGAAATTCAACCCCTTCGGCCCGGGCCCGGGCGATTTCCTCGGCGTGGGCCGGCATTTCGGCCTCCGTGCGCCGATAGACGACAACGGCGGCGCATCCGAGCCGGACCGCCGTTCGGGCGGTATCCAGGGCCGTGTTGCCGCCGCCGATGACCGCTGCAGAGCGTCCCAGCGCGATCGGGCGGCCGGCAGCCTGACGGCGCAGCAGTTCCAGGCCGGTCCACACGGCGGGGTTTTCGGATTCTCCGGGGATTTGCAGCCGCAGGCTCTCGGTGTTGCCCGTGGCCAGAAACACGTAATCGTATCCGCGCACCAGGTCCATCAGGGCAATGTCCCGGCCCACCGCCGTCGAGGGCTTCAGGGCAATGCCCATGGCTTTCATGGTCTCATATTCGGCTGCCACGATCGGTTTGGGCAGACGATAGGCCGGTATCCCCCAGTGCAGCAGGCCGCCGGGATGCCGGCGGGATTCGTAGATGTCGACCTCGAATCCGAGTCTGCGTCCGAAGAATGCCGCCGCCATTCCGGCCGGGCCGGAACCCACCACGGCCAGTCGGGCGCCGTGGGAAGCGGCGGCATCCTCAGGCAGTTCGCGCCGGGATGAAAACCGATCGCCCAGGTACCGCTCCAGGGCCGCAATCTGTACATTGTGATCCAGGGTGCTGCGGTTGCAGGCGGTTTCGCAGAACCGGAAACAGACCCGTCCCAGCACGGCGGGAAACGGCTGTTCCCATCGCAGTCGATGGTAGGCATCACGCTCCCTGCCTTCCTGTAGCAGGCGAATCCAGGCTTCGATGTCGTTGCCGGCCGGGCATGCGTTTCGGCAGGCGGGCACCTTGTTTTCGTAGATGGGTCGCAGATAGCGCCAGGTGCCGGTTCGATTGTGACGCATGGTGTCCACGGAGGTGTTCATCGGCGGAAAATCCCGCCAGGATTTCAGCACAAACGGTTGATCCGGTCCCCCGGCCGGCTGTTTTTTCATGGAGCGATCTCCTTTTCACCGGCATGTACGGCTCGGACACATCCAAAGGCATCGCGCGCCGCGCGGCGGTTTTCTTTGGCAAAGCGCGTCAGGCAGGCTTCGATGGCCTGTTCCACCGCTTCCAATGGGACCAGGCCGGATGCCCGGGCAAATGCACCCAGGATGGCCGTGTTCACGATGGGGTCGGCGGTGGAGCCGAGCTTGTGCGCGATTGCAACCGCCGCGGCATCCACCACGAAGATGCGGTAGGTGTCGCCGATCGCCTCCCGGTAAAATGAGTCCGGCCGGCGGCCGTTGATCAGAATCGCCCCGTCGGATTTCAGTCCACGGGTGACGCCTCCGGTGGTCAGCAGAGCGCTGTCGAGTACAACCACGTGATCGGGCGTATAAATTTGGTTGCGCAGCAAGATGGGATGTTCGTCGATACGGCAAAAGGCGGTTACCGGGGCGCCGCGCCGTTCCACGCCGAAGGCCGGAAATGCCTGAACATATTTACCTTCCAGGAAAAACGCATGCGCCAGCACTTCCGAGCCGATCACCGCGCCCTGGCCGCCGCGGCCATGAAATCGAATTTCGATCATCGCAACCATCCTTTCGCGTCCCGGCGGCTCAGGCACCGGAGAGATCCGCGAGGATCTGATCCATCCGATGGACAATCAGGGAAAAGTGTCCCTCGTCCGGGAAAAAGCGGGCGCGGCAATCGGCGATGGAAGCGGCCATTTGTCGTCCCATGGTTGCCGGCACGAGTCGATCCCTTTCACCGTGCCACAAATGCACGCGCACGCCAATGGCCTGCAACGGGAATTGCCACGGGCGGCTGTAGATACGAAGATCGTCCGCCGCACCCTCGATTCCGAAACGCATCGATTCCCGGAAAGATTGCTTCATTACGGCAAACAGCTCCGGGTGTTCGAAGAATTTCTGATCCGTGACGCCGGCCCGGCGCGCCACGAACTGCAACGCCGTTTGCGGCCGCCGCTGCAGCAGCCAGCGAATCGACGTCAACAAGGGCCGGAGCAATGCCGGGCAAAGACCGGCCAATTTCAAACCGAACCGGTTGAACCGGCACATGGACGCTGCGGCTTCGTGGGTGTGAATCGGACCCAGTCCCCCGGCCATGCCCACAGCGGTCAATCGGTGCGGTATCTGATAGGCACATGCGGCGGCATAAGGGCCGCCGCCCGAAACGCCCAAAACGGCGAAGGTTTCCAAGCCGAGATGATCGGCCACCCGGATGACGTCGTTGGGCCAATCGAGCAACTGTCGCCCCGGCTGCGCTGCGGAAAGGCCGTAGCCGGGGCGGTCGATCCCGATGATGCGGATCCCCCGTCTCCGGGCGGCGGTATCGGCCGCCTGCACTTCCAAACGGGATCCGGGAAAACCGTGAAAATAGAAAAGTCCGTTCCCACCGGGGTCTCCACGTTGACAAATCCCCAGCGTATGACGGCCGGAAAATACAATCTGTCGGGGCAGCACGTTCGGCATCCACATCCTGGGATCATCGGGCAACACCGCCTATTTTTCCACATTGCCGCAACCGTGTAAATGCTTATCATCTACGGTGCCGGGTTACTCGCAAGAATCTACATATTGATATGTTTTGCAGTTGACACACAATATGTGGTGTGTTAGATCCAAATGGTACCTTTCGAGGGCCGAGAACCGCCTTCGGAAAGAACCAGTCACGAAACCGAGGTGACCCCCGAATTTACCGCCGTGGGATAGTGAAGGGATCCCTTATTTCCTTCCATTACGGCCGGAATGCCGTCCAGCGTTGTTTCCCACAGCCCACTTTTCCAACGAATAGCAATGGGAGGCCGTCTGATGGGTCTTCAAGGAAAAATTTTAGTCACCAACGAGGGCCGCTTCGATCTGAACGAGTATCGTTGGGACGATGCCCGTTTTACGGATATTCTCGTCCGGCAGAATGCGATTCAGCCCGAGCAGGCCATGGACATCAGCCGCTATCTCCGCAAGGAGATTGCCAAGATGAAAGAGGAGACCATCTCCCAGGCGGTGATCGAAAAGCTCATCGGCACCAAACTGATCGAATACGGGTACGAGGCGCTTTCCGATTTTCGACTGGATGCCTCCATGCTGGTGAAAAGCGATCTGTCTCTGAGTCTGAACGCACGGACCGTGTTGGAAAGACGCTATTTGAAAAAAGATCCGAACGGGCAGGTGATCGAAACCCCGGAAGAGATGTTTAAAAGAGTTGCCCACTACATTGCCGCTGCCGAAGAAGCCTATGGCGGTCCCGATGATGTGAGCAAGATGGAAGAACTTTTTTACCGGATGATGACCCGTTTCGTGTTTCTGCCCAACTCTCCGACTTTGATGAATGCCGGCCGCCGCCTGGGGCAGCTGGCCGCCTGTTTCGTGCTGCCGGTCGAAGACAGCCTTGACGGCATCTTCGCCGCCCTGCGCAATGCCGCCTTGATCCACAAATCCGGCGGCGGTACCGGCTTTTCGTTTTCACGACTGCGGCCGCATGAAAGCAGGGTCGGCAGCACCGGCGGCGTGGCTTCCGGCCCGGTTTCGTTCATGAAGATTTTCAATACGGCCACCGAGCAGGTCAAACAGGGCGGCACACGCCGCGGTGCCAACATGGCCATCCTGCGCGTGGATCATCCCGATATTCTGGATTTTATCGCCTGTAAGAAAAACAACAGTGATTTGAACAATTTCAATATTTCGGTGGGCGTGACCGATGCGTTCATGGAAGCTGTTGAGACCGGAACGACCTATGATTTGATCAACCCTCAGGATAACCGCAAGACCGGTGAGCTCAACGCCGCTGAGGTTTACCTGCGACTCATCGAGCACGCCTGGGAAAACGGTGACCCCGGAATCGTTTTTCTGGATCGAATCAACAAGGACAACCCGACACCGGAACTCGGGCTCATCGAAAGCACCAATCCCTGCGGGGAACAGCCCCTGCTGCCATTTGAAGCCTGCAATCTGGGTTCCATCAACCTGGCCCGTTTTGCCATCGCCACCGGTTCGGGACCGTCGCTGGACTTCGAAGGCCTGAAAGAGACGATCTGGCTGGCCGTGCGGTTTCTGGACAATACCATCGACCAATCGCGTTATCCGCTGCCGGAAATCACCCGGCTGGTGAAGGGAAATCGGAAAATCGGTCTGGGCGTGATGGGTTTTGCGGATCTGCTGTTTCAACTGCAGATTCCTTACAATTCCGAGGAAGCCTTGAATTTCGCTGAAAAGCTCATGGCTTTCATCAACGAAGAGGCCCATGCCGCTTCACGGCATCTGGCCGAAATGCGAGGCGTATTTCCAAATTACGAAAACAGCGTGTTCAAACATCGAGACGGTTGCCGTTATCGCAACGCCACCGTTACCACCATTGCCCCCACCGGTACGCTGAGCATTATCGCCGGATGTTCCAGCGGCATCGAACCGCTGTTTGCCCTGAGCTTCGTTCGCAATGTCATGGACAACGATCAATTGCTGGAAATCAACCCCTGCTTCGAACAAGTGGCGCGGCAACAGGGATTCTACAGCCGTGAGTTGATGAGCAAGATCGCGCGCAAAGGCAGCATCGCCGGGATTATGGAAATTCCCGAAGGCGTAAGACGGGTTTTCGTTAGCGCGCATGATGTTTCACCGGAGTGGCACGTCCGCATGCAGGCGGCATTCCAGAAATACACCGACAATGCCGTTTCGAAAACGGTCAACCTGCCCAGAGACGCCAGCGTCGAAGACGTGCTGAACGTTTATAATCTGGCCCACCAGCTCGGTTGCAAGGGCATTACGATTTATCGCGACGGCAGCAAGGAAAATCAGGTTCTCTCCCTGGCGGTCAAGTCCAAAAGCACCAGCAGTTTTATGACCGCGGTGCAGGAGCGGCCCGAAACCCTGGAGGGCTTTACCACCAAGATTCGCACCGGTCTGGGTCAGCTCTACGTGACCGTGACTGAATATGAGGGGCGGCCCTTCGAGGTGTTTGGCACCATCGGCAAATCCGGTCGGTCCACCACGGCGAAGACCGAGGCGATCGGTCGCCTGATTTCGCTGGCCCTGCGCGCGGGCGTGCCCGTGGAAGACATCATCGAACAATTGAAAGGCATCGGCGGCGAGCATCCCGTATTTCAAGAGGGCGGCCTGGTGCTTTCGATCCCCGACGCCATCGCCCGGGTATTGGAAAAGCGTTACAGCACCCGCCGCAACAGCAGTGGCAAGGCCAATCACAATAACGCCCTGATGGGTGAGACCTGCCCGGAATGCAACCAGACCGTCAGCTTCGAGGAGGGATGCATGACCTGCCATTTCTGTGGGTTTACCAAGTGTGGCTGATCGGCCAGGCGGCTGTCCGGGCCCGCCCTCGGCGCCCCTCTGGGCGGACCCGCACTGCTGGCGGCTGGTCAACCGGTGTATGCGGTACTGGATCGAACGCCGCCGGGTCCGCTTGAAACCGGCTTTCGATATGGCGGCGATGACGGCGCGCAAGCTTGGGGATCTTTGCGCAGATATGGACGATCTGTGTGCCGGGACCTGTCGGTATTGCCCGGCGCCCTGCTGTTTAACGGCGCATCCCTGGTATGATTTTGCGGATCTGTTGCTGCTGAACCTGCTCGATCAACCCATCCCTTCAAGACAGATTCTGGTCACTTCGGATGCGCCGTGCCGTTACCTCGGCAGTTGCGGCTGTCGGCGGCCGCGCCTGCAAAGGCCATTCGTATGTACCTGGTATATTTGCCCGACACAGCGGCGCCGTGCATCGACGAGGCTGCTGGAGCATCTGAACGCCGAAATTCAAGCGCTGAAAATGCTGCGTCGTCTGATGGAAGAGTCGTTTTTACGGGCCGTTCAATAATTCACATTACTGGCAAACTCCCTGCTTTCGAGCCCATTCGATGCCCTCGCAGTCCCCGAGCTGACAGGCCCGCGTGAAATCCTGGCAGGCCAGATCGCTGCGTTTCATCTGCTGATAGGCCAATCCTCGGTTCAGATAGGCGCGATGATAGGATGAATCCAATGATATGGCTTTGTTATAGTCTCGAATCGCCATCTGGAAGTTTTGCTGATCGTAATACACATTGCCGCGGTTGCTGTAGGCTATGACAAACTGAGGATCCAGACTGATCGCCTGATTATAGTCCTGCAGCGCTTCCCGGTACTTTTTCATTTCCCGGTAGGCATTGCCTCGATTGTTATAAGCCTCCGCCATGTTTGGGTCTTGCTGGATGGCCTTGACCAGGAGTCCGGCGGCTTTTTGCGGATCCGTGTATTGCCCCTGTCGCCAAAGTGAGACGGCCTGGCTGTTCCAGTCGGCGTCGGTCGCAGGGGTTTGGGCTTTTTTCTGGACCTTGGCGGTTTTTTGGGTGAGGTTTTTCCGGGGCCGGTTTTTCAGTCGGGCCGGGAGCTTGGTCTCTTCAGATTTCTGCGCCTGGAGACCGAATTCTTCTGCCATGGGAATGGCCTGCATCACGGCACTTGTACCGACGGCAAAGGGAATGGCAACGGAGCCGATCCAGCAAAGCGTCCATATTAACATGGTTTTGGTCAGTTGCAGCTGCTTTCCCTTGATCCATCCCCAGACGTAGGTATACAACCCGCAGGTGAGCAGGCCGAGGATTCCGTGAAGAATACCGCCGTCTTTGAACGAGCGGATCAGCACGATGACAAAAATCACGAAACTTGCGATGGAAAGCAGCCCCATTAGCGCGGGATAGACGTATTCCATAACGAGTCCTCTTCCGTTGGCGTGGAGGTTATCCCGGAAAACCGACTTCCGGGCCGGCGACCAGGGCAATTGCCCAGTGCAGCAACAACCCGGTCAGAATGATTCCAACGACCGGTATCCGTTGCTCCAGCATTTCAATCCGTTTTAATAATCGTTTCCGGCGTGGTTTCGGAAGCACCGCCCCAGGCAACAAAACAATCGGCGCCGCCAGTACCGCCGGCGCCATCGGGTGTTGTGCCAGCGCCGCACGGCCGTGACCTTTCAGCAGGCATACCGTGGCCCGGGTGAGTCCGCATCCGGGACACGGCATTTTCATGATGCTGTGAAATGGACAGGGCCAGGCGCTGAGTCCCTGATATACCAGGCCGACCTGAGCCAGCCAGGCAGCCAGCAATAGGGCACACAACGACCGATTCCTCAATACCCGACCGATCCGAGGAGCAAAAACCCAGGTGGTGATGTGGCGAAGCGAGTTTGATGCGTTATCAGCAGCGCGTCGGAAGACCGCCGCGGATTTCGACAATTGCGACGATTTTCCGGAAGTCGCCGCAAGGTCGAAGGTCGACTGCGGGCGTTCGCGCCGAACGCCGCTGATGCCGCGGGTGACCAAATTGAGGTTCCAACGATTGGGATTCAATGATTATCCAAGGAGTTCGGCATGAAACACCGAAATTCACCCCGCTAAAATGATTTCGAACCCTTCAACCGATTGGAACATTAATATTATATCAGCCGGTGGGGCAAAATTCAAGAATTGTCAACGATTCTCTTCTTTTTCGATGAAGGAGCGGATGATTTCTTCCTGATAGGAAGAGAGTTGCCGGAAGCGAACTCCGATGCCCTTTTGACCGATCCAGGCGACTGCCGCATCCAATTTCAGCGGTTGTTGATAGTTGGGTAGTTTGAAACTCAATATCATTTCCTGACCCACGCTGAACTGCCGCTCGGTTTCGATGAACACGCCAACGCTGCTGATGTCGAGAATATAGTCCTGATAGGTTTCCGTGCCGAAGGTGTAGGTAACGGCCAGCAAGCATCGTTTCCGCCGGTGCCCTCGCATGGCGGCATCTTCGTCAATGGATACGGTTTGTATTTCGGCGAGGCTGAAGGCTTCATTTTCAATTTTTTCCAGCAGGTGGGCCTGTTGACTGTCGGACATTTCCACCACCATCTTGAACAGCGTATTCTGGATTCGACCCCGCAACAGATGGCGCAGGAGTTCTGTCTGTTGTTCGTCACTCATCAGAGCAATGCGGCGAAATAGCCGAGGAATCTGGTTGTAGCGGTCGTCACCGTCTTCGGGGCACATCGGCAGCTCCATTTCAATATGTAACCTTTTTAAATTACATTATATTCTTAAATAAGTCAAGCTATCTTCGAAACCGGTGGACCCGCCCATCGTCCGCGTCTGGATGCGAATCCGGAAAAGGCGCTTTGATTTCAAGCTGCGGTCATCTCCGGAACCCTTTAATTCTCGGCAACAATGTATCGTTTCGGATATCATGGATTTTGACTCATCGCCTAAACTGAGATATAGATTGTACCCATTATGTTAGATGCGGCTTTTCAGTTGCACACCGAAACAGGGCAGGGGCAATGACGGCGAAGGCTTACATCACCAGCCGGGGTATGATCACCTTTATTTGTCCGGAATGCCGGTTTCCAAGAGTGGTGCAGGTCCAGGCACACAAGGGGCTTGCCGATGCCGAACGGGTGCGGGTCACCTGCAGTCGATGCGGGCACAAATACCGCGTCGTCATCGAGCGTCGCCGTCAGTTCCGCAAAGCGGTCAACTTTGCCGGCTCTTATCGGCAGACCGACTCCGACAGTGGTTATCAAAGCGGGTTCATGCGGGTTCTGGATTTATCCCGGACCGGCCTGCGCCTTCGTATCAACGAGAAAGCGGCATTCGAGCCGGGTGACATTTTGGAGATTGAATTTCACCTGGACGATGCCAACCGCTCCCTGATCCGCAAGGAAGTGGAGATCAAGACCATCGAAGGAAGAGACCTGGGCGTGGCTTTCTGCAGTATGCATCCTTCCAACGCTTCCGATCGCGCCCTGGGGTTTTATATGCTGGGATGAGCCGAACGTCGCGCTGGGCTATGGTATCGAAAATACTGTAGATCGGCCGGTAAAAAAGGGGGGGGGTGACGGACCACTCCGTCACCCCCGGATATCATTGGTGGGCGGTACAGGATTTGAACCTGTGACTTCCACCGTGTGAAGGTGGCACTCTCCCGCTGAGTTAACCGCCCCGAAGCGATCAGTAATCGACCCGCTCTTTCAATTCTTTGCCGACCTTGAAAAAGGGAAGTTTTTTCGAGGGCACCTGAATGCGATTCCCGGTTTTCGGGTTTCTTCCGACGTAGGGTTTGTAGTGGTTGACCGTGAAACTGCCGAATCCGCGGATTTCCACTCGTTCTCCTTTGATCAGCGTCTCCTCGATTGCGGAAAAGAAGGCGTCTGTGACCCGTTCCGCTTCTTTTCGGCTCAGACGCGCCTCATCCTTGAGAACGCTAATCACATCCGACCTGTTCATGAGCACTCCTTGATGCGTTTGGCTCCGGGATTCCATCCAGGGCGACGGTTTTCGAAAAACGGCTCATACATAGATGGATGTTCCCTCCGAAGTCAAGAATTTTTTCGTTCCGAATCTCAGTTCACACAGCCGTTCCGCATGTTAAGCTTTCGGATCTTCATCGGATTTTTCCTTCGAATCCGGCGCTTGCGGCGGCACATTCTCAGTGTGGCCAGAATTGTTTTCATCCGGCAATGCCGGAGATTTGTTTTCGGTCTGTGGCGATTCGGCATTCGGTTCTTCGTCGAAGAGACCGCGCTGTTCGGCGGCCAGACCCAGCGATTCGATTTCCCGAGGCGTCGGCAGGTCTTTCAGATCTTTTAGATCGAATACCTCCAGGAATCGTTTGGTGGTGCCATAAATCAGGGGCCGGCCGGGAATCTCCTTGCGACCCAGCACCCGGATGAGGTTGCGTTCCAACAGCATACGGATCACACCGCCGCAGTCCACCCCCCGAATGCGCTCCACGTCATTGCGAATGACCGGTTGCTTGTAGGCAATGATGGCCAGTGTTTCCAGGGCCGCTTTGCTGATCCGCGGCGGTTTGGGTTGCACCAATCGCTTGATCCAGACGTGATATTCCGGGCGGGTGCGAAATTGAAAGCCCCCCCCGACTTCTTTCAGCAGAAAGCCGCCCCGGCGCCGGCGATAGTCTTCGATCAAAGACTGCAGCGCCTCGCGAATTTCAGCGCTTCCGGCCGGCTCGAGCACCTGCCGCAGGCGATCGATGGTCAGCGGTTCCTCGGCGACAAAGAGCACACTTTCGATGATGTTTTTCAGATCTTCCATATTACTGATAGAACAGACGAATGACACTGGTATGGGTGTGCTGTACCAGACGAATCAGTTCCAGCTTGACCATCTCCAGGATGGCCAGAAATGTGACGATGATTTCGTTCTTGCTCGGGCGGTCTGCAAAAAGTTCCTCGAAGGTGAGCGATTGATTTTTTTCGAACAGATCCACCAGTTCTCCGATGCGGTCCTTGACCGAAATCCGATCGGAAGTCAGCTCCAGGCGATCGTCTTCGGATATGTTTTTCAGAATTTGCTGAAAGGCGTCGATCAGTTCAAACAGGCCGATCTGAATGTATTCCTGGTCGAGCTTGAAAACTTCCCGGATGTTGCTGGAAGGACGTGCAAAGGAGCGCTCTCCGAGAAGATCCCGGCGGGCCAGATCCTCGGCCGCCGATTTCAACTGCAGGTATTCCGCCAGCGGGCGGGCGATTTCCATCCTTGGATCTTCGCTGTCCGCTTCACCCGGGTGAGTCGGCAGCAGCATGCGCGATTTGATCTGCGTCAACGTGGAGGCCATCACCAGAAATTCGCCCGCGAAATCAATGTTGAGCGATTTCATCAGTTCCAGATAATCAAGGTACTGGCGGGTGATCAGGGCAATGGGGATATCGTAAATGTCGACCTCGTTTTTACGGATCAGATGGACCAGCAGGTCCATGGGGCCTTCGAAAATATCGGTCAACTTGATGTGGTAAGCTTCGGTCGCCATTTTCTATAATTTTACTGCGCGCCTTACCTCTTCCATCGTGCGGCGGGCCACTTGGCGGGCTTTGCGGCTGCCCTCGACAATGATCTCTTCCACCTGATCGGGGCGCTCTTCGTAATAGCGTCGTTTATCCCGCACGGGTGCCAGGGCCCGAACCAGATTTTCCGCCATGATTTTTTTGCACTCCACGCAGCCGATCTGCGCCGTGCGGCACTGCTGATCGATTTCGGTGACCGGGTCGGTTGCGGTGTAGAGCTTGTGAAAACTGAACACGTTACAAACATCCGGGTCACCGGGGTCGCTGCGCCGGGCCCGTTGGGGATCGGTGATCATCTGCGCGACTTTGGCAAAAATTTCTTCCGGTGCGTCGGAAAGATAGATGGCATTGTTGTAGCTTTTGCTCATTTTACGGCGGTCGTGCCCCAGTATCTTGGGTGTTTGCGTGAGGATCGCCTCCGGCTCGGGAAAGACCTCACCGTATAAATAATTGAACCGCCTGGCAATTTCCCGGGTGATTTCCACGTGCGGAACCTGGTCCACGCCCACCGGCACCCCCGACGGCTTGTACATAATAATGTCGGCCGCCTGCAGGACCGGATAGCCCAGAAATCCGAAGGTGGACAGGTCCTTGTTGCTTAACTGCAGAATTTGTTCTTTGAAAGTCGGATTACGCTCCAGCCAGGGTACCGGGGTGATCATGGAAAGCAGCAGAAACAGTTCGGCATGCTCTTTGACCAGCGATTGGACAAACAACGTGCTCTTTTCCGGCGTCAACCCGACGCTGAGCCAATCGATCATCATCTCCCGAATATATCCGGATATGGGATCCGGCTTCTCATAATCGCTGGTCAACGCATGCCAGTCGGCGATAAAAAAGAAACACTCGTATTGATCCTGCATGTTCACCCAGTTGGAGAGCGCCCCCAGCAGATTGCCCAGGTGCAGGGGGCCGGTGGGACGCATGCCGCTGAGAATTCGCTTTTTTTCCGCCATGAATTGTTCTCCTGTCAGCTCGGAATCGGCATTTGATCAGTAATGGTTGCTCGGGCCAGCCGCCTGGCGATCGGCTGTATCCGCGACCTGTTGCGCGTATTGCCGTGCATAGCGAAGTTCCTGGCTTTTGTTTTTCAAGGCCCCGTTCAGTCGGGCGTCTTTGACGGCCTGCAGGATTTCCCGGTACAGGGGGCCGGGAGCCAATCCCATTGCCTTAAGATCGGCACCGCGGATTTCGATGGTTACATAGCGCAGCCGGGTAATGTACAGCGATATGGCCTTTTTGACAAAGTCCCGACTGGTGGCGGCCATCATGTAAAGAATCAATTCGATTTGAAACCCGGACAATTTGCGGTACAGCTGACTGTTTTTCGGTTTCGAATGACGCTCGAGCCACGCCAGGCAGCGTTCGGCCTCGGCTCGCTCTTCCCGGAACAGCTTGCGCAGTTTCGGCGCCAGTTCGAAGCGCCGGCAGATCTCTTCCGTGTGTTCGGCATCGCACTCGCGGATCAGGGCCAAAAAATAAACGGCCCACTTCATATAGGATTCCTCGAGAAAAAGCAAATCATGCCAGGCCAGCACTTTTTTCACGGATGTCAGCAGGGCGATCAGCTCCTTGTCCAGCGCGATCGAGGGATGAACGACTTTCAGCAGACTCAGTTCGTGCAGTCGGATGACGGCCGGGGTTGGATTTTCCTCTTCCAGGATCTGCCGCAGTTCGGTAAACACCCGTTTGCCGCTGAGGCGTTTGAAAAAATCCATTCGAACCGCGTTTTCGATCAGCCCGGCTGTCAGCTTTCCGATGGAAAAACCGAAACGCTGTTCGAAACGGATGGCCCGGAACACCCGCGTGGGGTCTTCCACGAAACTCAAGTTGTGCAATACGCGGATGGTTTTTTCTTTAATATCTTTCTGGGCGGCAAAAAAATCGATCAATGTCCCGAATTTTTTCGGGTTCAACTGGATGGCCAAGGTGTTGACGGTAAAATCCCGGCGAAACAGATCCAGTTTGATGGAACTCATCTCGATCACGGGCAGGGCGGCCGGGAATCGGTAGTATTCCATTCGTGCCGAGGCGACATCGATTTTAAATTCGTCCGGGAAAATGATGACCGCCGTGCCGAATTTTTCATGGGTGTGAACGCGGGCATATTCCTGACGCGCAAATTCCCGGGCAAAGGCGATCCCATCGCCTTCCACCACCACGTCGATGTCTTCATTGCTGCGATACAGGAACAGGTCCCGCACAAAACCGCCGACCACATAGACCGGATAGCCCATTTCATCGGCAACTTTGCCGATTGCGGTAAGCTTTGCGAGAATGTGGTCCGAGAGCCGTTCGCGCATGAACTTTTGGACGCTGCGAGTGCGGGCGTGGACCGTTTCATTGGGCAGGATCGACACCTGGTTGTTTTCCGGCAGCTTGCTGCGCACCAGGATATTCAGCAAATCCGTGCGCGTAATCACGCCGAGAACGCGATCTTGATCCACCACAGGCAGGATGCGCTGTTTGTTCTCAATGATCTTTTCCTGGATCTCGGCCAAATCCGAAGCCGGGCCCACCGTTGCCATCTCGGTGGTCATATAGTCACCGACCGGCACCCGCCCGAGCTTGTGGTACAGGGCCTTTTCAATCACCTGCCGTGTAATGAATCCTTCCAGTCGGATGTTGCCCTGCGTGTCCGGATCCTTGCGGGTGACCAGAAGTGCGTTGATATTATAGCGAGTGATGATTTCACCGGCTTTCTTGCAGGATATGGCGGCATCGACGGTGATTGCCGGTGCCGACATCAGGTCTTTGGCCTGGCGGCGCGATCGAATGTGCTTGTAGAGAAGATCGACCAGCATGTGTTCCACCTGGGCCAGCGTGCGCCCCTTCACCGACGCGGCGGCGGCATAAGCGTGTCCGCCGCCGCCCAGCCCTTCCAGAATGACGGCGGCGTCCACATCCGGCACGCGGCTGCGGCCGACGGCATAGATTTTATTTTCCATGCGCGCCAGGGCAAACACGGCTTCCAGGTTTTCCATACGGATGAGTTTGTGCACCAGAAAGGCGAAATCCGGGACGTAATCGTCGGTGGTAACACTGGTGACGACCACTTCAATACCGTGAATGTTATAGTGCGTGGCGGACTGTATCATGTCGTTGAGCAGGCTGACCTGCTCCGGGCTGATCTCCCGGGACAGCAGGTTGGAAACGATGTTCAGGTTGGCCCCGCAGGAAAGCAGATAGGCGGCGGCCTGAAAGTCGGCCGGCGTCGTCGACGGAAAAGTAAAAGAGCCGGTATCTTCGTAAATCCCCAGGCTCATGATGGTGGCTTCATCTGCTGAAATGGAAATGCCGCGTTCCTGCAGAATCTCGGTAAGGATTGTCACCGTGGCTCCGGTGAGACGGACCACCTCCAGGTCGGTTTTTACATCGCCGGCTTTGTCCGGGTGGTGGTCGTAGGCGTGGATCACCAGGTCCTCGCGCGCCAGGATTTCGGAAAGTTTGCCGATGCGTTGCGGTTGTCGGGTGTCCACCAAAACCAGCCGGCCAACCTGATCGAAATCGACATCTTTGAGATCGACCATGTTGAGCAGATATACCATTGAGTTTACAAAAAAATTGCGCAAATTTTTCTCTTGAGAGCCGGGAAACACCACGCGAGCTTCGGGGTAAAGCTTCTGGGCGGCGAGCAAGGAGGCCACCGCATCGAAATCCGCGTTGACGTGGGTGCTGATGACCGTCAGTTGCTTGGTATCTTTTTCGGACCGGGCCAATGGAAGCCTCCCGCTTGGGTGCGCATAGATCGCCGGCATTCGCTGGCGGCTTTCCGACACGATTTCGTTGGTGATACAGAATCAGTATCGGAACCACCCGACCAGTGCAACCGCAAATCATAAGATCGCACCGGGCTGTGTCCGGAGGGTGGCAGTACACCGGGAATTTTATTGTTCATTGTCAGACATTATGATACAATGTATTAAATTTGTATTTGCGTATTTTGGGAATTTGAAACACTCTATTCGGGATGATCTAATTACCTGCTGCCGTTGGTTGCTTTTCGGTACGCGACAATGCGATTTACCTCCGGACCCAATTGCCGATACACGCTTTGCAAGTATAGCATGACTCGATTACAGGGAGCCTGATTATGCCGGTCTACGTTTGGGTAGGAAGGAACACAAGAGGCGATAAGAAGAAAGGCGAAATGGAGGCCTCTTCGATTGAATTAGTGCGCACCAGTTTGAAGCGCATGAAAATTGAGCCCAGCAAAATCAAGGAAAAGCCAAAAGATCTATTTGAGAGCGTTTCCTTCCTTCAGCCGAAAGTCACGCAAAGAGATATCATCCTATTTGCAAGGCAATTTTCCACAATGATCGATGCCGGCTTGCCGATCATCCAGTGCCTGGACATTCTCTACTCCCAGCAGGAAAATGCCACCTTTAAAAAGATACTGAAAAGCATCAAAGAA
>DAXETY010000008.1:0-14118 GCA_051155755.1 Desulfobacterales bacterium | reverse complement strand
AAGAATGGACCGCCGGCCCCTTTTTGGTGTTCAGGGTTTTGTATTGAATGGCC
Organism: Desulfobacterales bacterium; assembly: GCA_051155755.1. GTDB lineage: Bacteria > Desulfobacterota > Desulfobacteria > Desulfobacterales > SG8-13 > DAXETY01. Next base: position 14,065 of record DAXETY010000008.1, on the reverse strand, counting down.
GATTGATCGGTGGCTCTGGCCATTTCGCCGCCCAGGGCGTCGATTTCCTTTACCAGCTGGCCTTTGGCCATCCCGCCGATGGACGGACTGCAGGGCATTGCAGCAACCTTATCCAGGTCGATGGCGGTCAGCAGCACGCGGCAGCCCATGCGGGCCGCCGCCAGGGCGGCTTCGCAGCCGGCGTGGCCGGCCCCCACCACGATCAGGTCGTATTGGTTACTATCTGGCATTGCGGATATTTCCTTGTAACGAAAGCAATAAATGCGTAAGTTGCGGTTGTTCGCTGAACCCATGGTCGGTTGCCGGCTGCGCCGGCGTCCGTTGTCCGTGGTCCGTTGTCAGGGGACAAACTGTTTTTTGACTAAATTGTTCCGGCGCGGATTCGCCCGAAGCGTTTCTACGATCATCTTCAGTTAGCAATCGGATTACAACGGACGACGGACTACGGACAACGGACAATTCTCATGGTTTTCCATCATTTCCGATTTTGGCATTTTCCCTTGCGCTTTGCGCTTTGAGCCCAATATTACTTTCGACGAGCGCCGATTCGCCGACTCGCCCCCTCGCCGTTTTCAGTACGAATCCGCTCTGCAATCCGCAATCAATCGAACCAATGAAACCAATTGAACCAATCGAACCATCTCCGCGCTACTACAGTCTCAACCGCTACCTGCGGGATCGCTTCGGCTGCCGGGTGCAAAAGATCACCATCGACGCCGGCCTCGGATGCCCCAACCGGGACGGCCGCGTTGCCACGGGGGGCTGCATCTACTGCAACGACCGCGGATCCGGGACCGGGGCGCACGCCAGCGGGATGTCGATCACCGAGCAGCTGCTGCAGGGCAAGCAGCGACTGGCCCGGCGCTACAAAGCCAAAAAGTTTATAGCATATTTTCAATCGTTTTCGAACACCTACGCACCGGTCGCAACGCTGCGATCCCTTTACGGCGAAGCCCTGGTCGTCGACGACGTGGTGGGGATTTCCATAGGCACCCGGCCGGACTGCATCGACGAGAACGTACTCGACCTGCTGGCGGAATTCGACCGGCGCTGCCTGGTCTGGCTTGAAATCGGCCTGCAATCGGCGCATGACGCCACCCTGGCCCGCATCAACCGGGGACACGATTTCGCCTGTTTTCAACGCTCGGTGGAAGCCGCCCGGCGGCGCGGCTTGCATGTGTGCGCGCACGTGATACTGGGCCTTCCCGGTGAAAGCGCCGCGGACATGCGGACAACCGCCGAGGCGCTGGCCCGCATCGGCATCGACGGCATCAAACTGCACCTGCTCTATGTCATACGGGGCACGGCCCTGGATGCGCTGTACCGCCGGGGAGGATATCGGTGTCTGAGCCAGCAGGAATACGTGGAAGGGGTCTGCGATTTTCTCGAACGCATTCCCGCTTCGGTGGTGGTGCAGCGACTCACCGGAGACCCCCACCCGGAAGAGCTGGTGGCACCGGACTGGTCCCTGCGCAAACGCGAAACGCTGCAGATGATCCAGGCGGCCCTGCGGCGACGCAACACCCGCCAGGGCATCCGCTGCTAGCGGCCCATCATTCTTCTTCGCCGCTCAGCGGCGCAAAGCTCGAATTCCCGCCGGCCGGCACCCGCTTTTGAACGTAGGCTGGGACGAACCGCTGGGCGATTGGATAGCGCCGTCCGAAACCGAAGGCGCGGGAGGTCACTTTAAGCCCCGGCGGGGCCTGCTGGCGCTTGTATTCATTGCGGTCCACCCGGGTGATGACGGCCTCCACCAGGGAACGCTCATAGCCCATGGCCAACAGCTCCGAAGCGCTTTTGGATTCCTCGATGTACGCGCTGAGAATCGGGTCCAGCACGGCGTAGGGCGGCAGATCGTCTTCGTCTTTCTGATCGGGTGCCAGCTCGGCCGAGGGCGCCTTGTCCAGGATCCGCTGCGGAATGCGCTCGCGGTCGTGGTTGATCAGATTCGCCAGGTCGTAGACCATGGTCTTGGGCACGTCGGAGATCACCGCCAGGCCGCCGTTCATATCGCCGTACAGCGTGCAGTATCCCACGGCCAGCTCGGATTTGTTGCCGGTGGAAAGCAGCAGACAGCGGCGTTCGTTGGACACGGCCATCAATATGGTGCCGCGGGTGCGGGCCTGGATATTCTGCTCGGTGACGCCGTGCTTTTCGGTTTTCAAAACGGCCGCCAGCTCACCGTGAAACGCGTCGAATATGGGGTCAATCGGAATGGTTTCCAGGGAAAGGTCCAGGTTCCGGGCCAGCCGGCGGGTATCTTCGTAGTTGTCCCGGGAGGTGTGCCGCGAAGGCATGAACACCGTGTACACATTTTCGGGTCCCAGGGCGCGGGCGGCAATCACCGCCACCAGGGCCGAATCGATACCGCCGCTCAAGCCGATGACCGCCTTCGAAAAACCGCACTTGGTCACGTAATCCCGGGTCCCCATGACCAGGGCTTTGAGAACGGCCTCCTCCTTTGAATCGGGTATGTCGCGCACATCGCCCTGCCAGGATTCCGTATCGAGCACCACCAGGTCTTCTTCGAAGTCCGCCGCCCGGGCGACCAGATCCCCCTGGCGGTCGTAGGCCGTGCTGACCCCGTCGAACAGAAGGCTGTCGTTGCCGCCGACCTGGTTGACGAACACGAACGGAACCTTGTATTTGCGGGCAATCGAGCCGTGGAGACGGTGGCGGAACTCGATTTTGCCGTGATGGAAGGGAGATGCGGAAATGTTGAAGATCAGGTCGGCACCCTGTCGGGCCATTTCCTGGACCGGGTCCACATGGTAGATGCGCCGATCGAAAATGTCCTTGTCGTTCCAGACGTCTTCACAGACGGTCACCCCAAGCTGCCGGCCGCGGTAGGAGAACAGGCAGCACTCCGAACCGGGCTCGAAATAACGGGTTTCATCGAACACGTCGTAGGTGGGCAGCAGCCGCTTGCGCACCCTGTGCAATACCCGGCCGTCTTCAAAAAGCACCGCCGTGTTGAACAGGGCCCGACCCTGGGTGGCATCGTTGGGCTCGACATATCCGCAGATCACGCCGATGCCGCGAATGGTTTCCAGCATGCGGCCGAGACAGCGCAGATTGGCGTCGACGAAATCGGATTTGTCGAGGAGATCCCGGGGGGGATAACCGGAGAGGGCCAGCTCGGAAAACACGACCAGGTCGCATCCGCGCCGGCGGGCGGCCTCGGCCCGGCTGCGGATGCACTCGTAGTTATATTCGAAATCGCCGATCACCGGATTGATCTGCGCGAGGGCAATTTTCATATCGACACTCCTGTTTACCGTTGGGCCGTTGGGCGGTCTGCCGGTTGGCTCGTCCGCCCCTTGCGTCGGTGAGCCCGAAACCGGTGGTCCATTTATAATTCGGTGCTATGGACGTCTTCAGGCTTGCGTTGAAATACCTTTACAAGGGAAAAACCTAATCCAATCCGCACAGCCCGTCAACGCCGAAGCTTGCACACGCGTCGGGTTGCGGAGAAGGCGTTTTTCCGATACATCAAAAAGGCAGAAAGCGGCCGGCGCGGTGGCCGGCCCTACGGAATTCCCGGAATCTGAAAGCCATGCACAGCAACGAGTCCACGCAACCGGCCAAAGCGGAGCTTTTCGACACGTTCGACCTTTCCTTCAAGGTCTTCCACGAGTTGATGTCGCGGAAGGTCACCGAAATCCTGCTGGTCTCCACCCCCTATGACGCCTTCATCATGGAGGAGGAAGGCCGCCTGGCCGAACGGATCATCCACGAATACCGCGGACTGAACCTGTCGCGACCACCGCACCTGACCTGGGTTTCGTCGGCCCGGGAAGCCATTGCGGCGCTTTCCCGGAAGAATTTCGACCTTGTGATCACCATGCCGACCCTGGACGACATGGACGCCTTCGGTCTGAGCCGTCACATCAAAGAGATTTATCCCGACCTGCCGGTGTTTCTGTTGGCTCACCGCACCAATCGTCTGCTGCTGGACCAGGAACAACTCCAGCGCCGCCCGGTGGACAAATTGTTCGTCTGGTCGGGCAACACCGATATTCTGCTGGCCATGATCAAAAGTGTGGAAGACCGGATGAACATCGATTTCGACACCCGGCGTGCCAAGGTGCGGGTGTTGATCATGGTCGAAGACTCGCCCATCTACTACAGCTCGATTCTGCCGCTGCTCTACAAGGAAATCGTGCTGCAGACCCAGGCGGTCATGGAGGACTCCCTCAATGACGAGCACCGTATTCTGCGGATGCGGGCGCGGCCGAAAATCCTGCTGGCGGAAAATTTCGAAGAAGCCGAGTACCTGTACCGACGCTATCAGGCCTATCTGCTGTCGGTGTTTTCGGATGTGCGGTTTCCGCGGGAAGGCCGCCTGGATGCGGACGCCGGCTTCGAGCTGCTGCAGATGATCCGCGGTGAAACCGCCGACATTCCGATGCTGATGCTCAGCTCCGAGGAGAAGAACCGGCACCGGGCCCAGCAGGTACCGGCCGTTTTCCTCAACAAGAACTCACCGACCCTGCACACCGAAATTCGCGCATTTTTCAAAAGCGCACTGGGGTTCGGCGATTTCATCTTCCGGATGCCGGACGGAACCGAAGTGGCCCGGGTCTCCAATCTGCGGGAAATGCAGAAGGTGCTGCCCTCGATCCCCGATGAGTCGATCTTTTATCACGCCTACCGCAATCATTTCTCCAGCTGGTTGATGGCCCGTTCGGAGATCCTGCTGGCCACCAAGCTCAAGCCGGTCAAAGCTTCGGATTTTTCCAGCGCGGATGACCTGCGTCGGTTCCTGGTCGCATCCATCGTGGAGCGGCGCAAAGGCCGTCAGAAGGGGGTGATCGCCGAATTCGTTTCCGGTCAGTACGACTCGGAATTCGAGTTCGTCAAAATCGGCAAAGGGTCGCTGGGCGGCAAGGCCCGCGGGCTGGCGTTCATGTCGATTCAGCTCCGGGAAAACCGCAAGTTGCGCGAAACCTTCCAACAGGTCGAGATTCGGGTGCCCCAGACGCTGGTGATTTCCACCGAAGCCTTCGATCAGTTCATCGCCGAAAACGAACTCAAGGATCTGGCCTCCGGCGACCTGGATGACCGGGAGATCAGCCGGCGCTTTCTGCAGGCCCGCCTGCCCCGGTGGCTGGTAAACGATCTGGAAACGACCCTGGCACAGCTGACCTATCCCCTGGCGGTGCGCTCGTCGAGCCTGCTGGAAGATGCCCAGTTTCAGCCATTTGCCGGCATCTACCGCACCTACATGCTTCCCAACGAACATCCCGAGCTGGGCATGCGCCTGAAGCGGCTCATTCAGGCCATCAAACTGGTCTATGCCTCCACCTACCTGAGCGCACCCCGGTCCTATGCCAACAGCACCATGCACCGCATCGAAGACGAAAAAATGGCGGTGGTCATCCAGCAACTGAGCGGCAATCAGTACCGGGATTTGTTCTATCCGACCGTTTCGGGGGTTGCACAGTCATTCAACTTTTATCCGGTGGATCGAATGAAGCCCGAAGACGGCATCGCGCACATTGCGCTGGGGCTGGGGAAAACCGTCGTGGAGGGGGGCCGGTCGCTGCGGTTCTGCCCGTCCTACCCCCAACTGCTGCCGCAGTTCTCAACTGTGGATGACATTCTGCAAAATGCCCAGCGCCATTTTTACGCTCTGAAGATGGGTCACTTCCCGGAAGATTTCGGCGACGCCGGCAACTTCAACGACGAATGCACCCTGTCACAGCTGGCCGTCGACGAAGCCGTCGACCATCCGACCGTACGGCGGCTGTGCAGCACCTACAGCCCGGAAGAACACCGGATCCGGGACGTCTACAATCCGCGCGGATACCCGGTGCTCACCTTTGCCGGTTTGCTGAAGTACGGGCAGTTCCCGCTGGCCGAAATTCTGCAGGAGATCCTCGAGATCGGCAAAAAGGGCATGGGCTGTCCGGTGGAGATCGAATTTTCCCTGACCTTGCCCGAAAGCCCCGATCCGCATCCCGAATTTTCGCTGCTGCAAATCCGCCCCATGGCCACTACCCAGCAAAACCACCGGGTGGAAATCTCCGAGTCCGACATCGAGGCGGCCTTCTGCTATTCGACCATGGCACTGGGAAACGGCCTGTTCGAAGACATCGTCGACCTGGTCTACGTCCGTCCCGAAAACTTCGATCCGGCCCTGACCGTGCAAATTGCCGCAGAGATCGGCACCGTCAATCACAGGCTGACATCCGAACAGCGCAAATACCTGCTGATCGGTCCGGGTCGATGGGGGTCGGCCGACCGCTGGCTGGGAATACCGGTGTCCTGGAAAGATATCTCCGGTGTGGGGGCCATCGTGGAAACCACCGCCGAAAACCTGAAAGCCGACCCCTCCCAGGGATCGCACTTTTTTCACAACATCACTTCCCTGGGGATCAGTTATCTGAACGTGCGCAACCACGGCCGGGATTTCATCGACTGGAACTGGATCACTTCCCTGCCGGCGGCCGCCGAAACCGAGCATCTGCGGTACGTGTGGTTCGACCATCCGATTACGATCAAGATCGACGGCAAGACCTCCCGGGCGGTGGTGATCAAATCGTCCCGGGCCGCCGGTTGCGGCGGAACGCTGCAATGAATTCGGGTCCGGCTCTGCAGCCTGGCCGCAAATGACCGCCTTTGCCGTCAGATTCGGCTCCAGCGGCGATCCTTGACTTTGAGCCGGGCCTGCTGCCGGTAGCGATAGGTGGCGCAAATCCGCTCCCAGGTCCACAGTTGCTCGAGTTCCCACCAGTTTTCCGGTGGCGCCGAATCCGGCTGATCCCGCAGATTGCCGATCGCCCGAAATCCAACCCCGTTCACCCTGTAAGAGCTGTTGGATTCCAGGGTTAGAACCCGGTCGGTGGCCGGATGATGATCGACGATGAGAAAGGTGTGGCCGGAGCGCCACTGGTAGCGCCAGCCCTGCACCAGGGTCCAGGGGTGCGGCAGGGTATCCGGATCGGCAACCGCCACTGCCATCTGCTCTTTCAGCACGGCGGTGACCGGTGAGAAATAATCGTCGTTGGAAAAGATCATCATCTGGCCGTGGCGCCGGGGACTCCAGCGGAAACCGTCATGCACATCGGCCCAGGCCCGAACGACGAGTGCCTCCACAAACGTGCAGCAGTTGATATAGCCCGGAGGCGCCTGGGGAAGGGCAACGCCCGGAAGCCGGAATGGGTAGCGGGCCTCATCCAGGTCATAGCGAAAGTCTTTGAAGGCATCCAGGCGTTGAATCAAGGCCGCTTCCGGAACTGCGAAGGGGTCGTCCTCAAAAGAGGTTCGCGGGGTTTTCTCCACGGGAGCGGCGATGATTTCAGCGTAACGCTGTTGCTTCCAACGGGTGCAGATCCACACATCGCCGGCACCCAGGCTGGGGGCGGCAATTCGGGCATAATCCGTATCCGGACCGGGGTAGTTGTTGCGCATCTCTTCGATCAAATAGCGTCCGGCTTCCAGATAGCCCCTTACCTGGGTTCGGGTCGAGGGGCCTCGAAATCCCTTGAGCGGCATCTGCAGCACGGCGACTTTCCGGTCGGTCTTCATCCGTACCTCCTTTGCAACGGTGTCCGAAACCGGCGCACCAGCGCGGATGATCATTCGGAAGTGGATTGTGCGATCAGCTCGGCGAATTCGGCCGACGCAAACGAAGGGGCGATCGATTGACTCCGGATCACCTCTGCAGCGTAATCGGCGACCTCCCGGGCGCGCAGCCGGCGGCGGACCGCGACAGGCGAATCCTCGAATGCTTCGGGGGTGGCGCGTTGCCCCAGGGCGGCCAGGTCCCCCGGAGTGAAGATGCGGGCATAATGATCGATGCCGTTTTCCACATAGGCGGTGGCCCTTTCGGCGGATGTAGTTTGCAGGCCGCTGTACAGCGCAATCCAGACCCGGATTTCAGCCAGGTAATCCCGGATTTCGGGGCTGTCCTGCAGGCGGTCCACCTCGGCCTGCAACGTTGCCAGGGCTTCATCGGCCGCTTCGAACTGGGCCGGTGCCATGGCGGTGGTCTTATCCAGTTCGAACCACCAGAGCAACGGCTCGCGAACGTTGTAAAGCGCCCTGTCGCGGGCGGGGGTCAGCTCTCCGGGATCGACCTGGTCGAAAACGGCCTCGGCCTGATTGTACTGCCGGTAGGACATCAGCAGCATGGCCTGACGAATGCGCACGGCGTTGACCATCGCGGTCTGCTCCGGATAAGCCTCCACAAAAGCGTCGATGCGCGCGGACAGCTCCTTCCAGCCGCTGTCCGCGGTGCCGAACGGCCGGCCGGAGGGCAACGGCTCTCCAGCCAATTGGGCCGTCATCATGCGGGCATTGGAGGTTTCGACGATGTCTTCAACGGCCTGCCGGGTGACACAGCCGGAGAACAACAACAGCGACAAGGCCATCCAGACAGCCAGTAACCGTCCGATGGCCGCCGCCGGCTGACTTTTGAGATATCTCATTTTCGCCTCCCGGGGGGGTCTGCTTGTGGGTTTTTAATTTTCAAAAATATATTTTTTGAAGAATTTGAAACATGCAGTTCGGGTTTCAATTGGATGCAATACGGCTCAGTTCGGCAAACACTTTCTTGAACAGCATGTCATCGGGATCGAGGACCGTCAGTTCGCCCCGGGCCGCAGCCGCCACCAACCGGCCCAAAAGAGCCGGCAGTGAGGGAAGTGCCATCCCCCGGCCGATTTCGCTCGCGGCGCGGACCAGCGCCGCATCCACCAGATCGTAAAGTCGAGCGGCCAGGGTTTCCGCCGGTCCGTCCCCCAGCAGGTGCTGCCCGTGGCGGGCCATTGCATTCATCAACTCCCGGGCGGATCCGACAAGGACGGCACCGGCCAGCAGGCCGCCCGGGCGGTCTCCGGCAACCCGGGTCAAGGCATCCAGGACCGCGGTATTGATCCGATTTTCTGTTTTCAGAAACAACTCCGGGTTGAGGGTGACGGAATCGACCGCTGCGGCGGCAATGGCAGCGGCCTGCAGCCCGTCGAGCTGGTCGGCCGAGACCACTGCCCCCAGCCGGCCGGCAAAATCGGCTACCAGATCGGGGTATTGGGTGTCCAGGAGCCCCGGATTGGCGGCAATCACCGCCAGCGCGCCTTCCACCGAAGCCGTCGCAATGCGCTCGGCATCGAGCCTGTTGAGGATGGTCAGGTTTGTCAGCACACCGCCGACAAGCTTTTGCAGGAGACCGGGTTCCCTGATGATGAGCTCGGGGTGTTCGGCAAACACCTGCAGACTTTCCTCGACAAGGTCTGCCAGTCCTTCCTTGCTGAAAGTCCGTCGAATTCCCTGCTCGCCGATGGTCTGCGTTACCGCAGTGACAAGCTGCTGCAGCCACGATTTGTGGATATCCTCGGTGATCAGCCCCGGATTTCGGGCGACGGCCCCGATGGCCGCATCGGCCAGGTGCAGCAACATATCGTGGCTGAGAAGTTCTTTGTCGCCGGTCCGCCCGAGCTCCGACACCACGGCCAGCAGCGTGTCGCGCAGCAGGGGAGACTCATCGGCCAGCACAACCGGTCCGTAGCGTTCAAAAGAACGCAGCCCCGCCCGCAACAGATCGCCCCAGTGATCTTGAAAAAAATGGCGGAAATTGCCCCGGTTGGACTTCACCAGGGGCGCGGCCCCGGTCAGCACATCGGCGGCAATCCGCTCGAATTCGGATGCATCGGCGGCTCCCAGGACCCGGGAGGCTTCGGACAGCCCCTCGGCGATCAGGAGCCGATATCCTTCCCCCCGGATCAATCCCAGCAGATAATCATCTCCGGCCTCGTCGCGGGTGGCGGACAGGGCGTTCAACAAGGCGTTTACCCAAGGGTCCTCCCCCTGCCAGACATCCCGGACATCCAGCAGCCCGTTCAGCGTGGCACCCAGCACATGACGCAGCAGCGGACTCCAGGCGGTAAAATCTTCCAGATCCGGGCGTGAAAATCGCTGCAGCACCGATGCCACCAACGGCCGGGCCCTGCGGTCGTCAAAGATCAGCGCCGCATTTTCGGCGCCGAACTCGGCCAGAACGTCGGTTACCAGCAGCGCCAGCCGCCAGGTATACGAAAGCTCCGCATCGTCTTTGCCGGCAGCAATGTAAAACGCCGACAGTCGATTGCCTTCGTTTTGCCAGTCAACACTCGGCAGCTCTTTTTGCAGGGCCTTGAAAAAAGCGGCATCCGGTCTCACCGTTCGGCGGACGGCCTGTTCCGGGAAATAGCGCTTGAACCATTTTTCCACCTCCACCGGGTCCGGCTCGCGGCCGCTCACGGCCGCCTTGATCCGCTCACGATCGGCTCCCAGCGGATCGGGCTCCCGACCGGCGGTGGACTGCAGGTAAGCCTCGAGGGTGTTGACCATCTGTCTTCCGCCGGGGCCAATGGTCAGCGAGGGCATCGGCAGAATCATTTTTCCGGTGACGGCATCTTTTTCGGCCATCAACCGATCCATCCGTCCGGCCAGTTTGAATGCCCCCTGTGCCAGGGAAAGCGTCAACGAAGCGGCTTCGCTACTGATCATCGCGACCTCCTGTGGGAAGGGCCCGGTTTTGACCGCAGCACCTCAAACACCCGGTTCCTAAAATGGTTGTTTCAAATTTTTCAAGAATATATATTTTTGTTCCTGCGAATGGGGCGTCTTATCTGAAAGCGCGGTCCGGTGGAAGTCGATCTTTTATGGGAGCGTTTTGTATCGTGTACAAACATCGCTCCGGTTTTAACCGCCAAATCGAAGGGATTTCGTGAAAAAAGGCAAAGCTTTCCGAAGTACTATAAAATACGGAGGGCGGCGGTCAAGTCTTTAATGCAGGCGATTGTCACACAATGTTTGAACGACAGGCGGCTTAGAGGTTTTCCTGGCACTGCTGCAGGCTCTTGATCAGAGTTTCAGCGGTCTTGTAGCGTTTGTCGGGGTCCTTGGAGAGCAGCTTGTTGACAATTTTCACGCAGCACTCCGGAACGTTGGCGGCAACCTGCGGCAGCGGCACGTGGCTGCCGTTGGCGATGTTGTACATCAGGTGCGCCATGTTGTCTCCGTGGAAAGGTTTTTCACCGGAAAGCAGCTCGTACATCACCACGCCCAGGGAAAACAGATCCGACCGGCCGTCCACATGGCTGCCTTCCACCTGCTCGGGTGACATGTAGTTGGGGGTTCCCAGGATGACGCCGGTCTGGGTGTTGGAGGTGCTCATCACCCGGGCAATGCCGAAGTCGGCCACTTTGATCTGCCCTTCGTCCAGCAGAATGATATTTTCCGGTTTTACATCCCGGTGAACCACGCCGTGGGTGTGGGCATACTGCAGTGCCTCGGCGACCTCGGCCACGACCTTCAGCACCTTTTTTACCGCCATCAGCGCACCTTTCTGACAGTAGTCCGCCAGCGGACGCCCTTTGAGCAACTGCATGGCCATATAGGCCAGATCGTGTTCTTCCCCGACGTCGAATATGGTCACGATGTTGGGATGCGAAAGGCGGCCGGCCGCTTCCGCCTCGCGCAAAAAGCGCTCTTTGACCTCTTCGAGCTTGTCGTCGCTGACATTGGTAAAGCTGAGGGTCTTAATGGCCACTTCCCGATTGATTTTGGGGTCGCGTCCCAGGTAGACCGTACCCATGGCGCCCTGGCCGAGTTCTTCTAAAATCTCGTAGCGCCCCACCGTGGGACGCAGCGCCCCCTTGTCCAGGATCAGAGAGGCACCGGCTTTGCCGTTGCCGCCGGACGAATCCCCCAGATTTCGCAGCATTTCGATGCGCTTCGGCACGTCGCGGTAACGCCCGGCCTGCAGCAGGTAGGCATATACGGCTTCGGCCTTTGTGAACATCCGCTTGCGTTCGAAGTCCTGGGCCAGGTTATAGAGCAGCTCTTTGACCGCCGGGATCTCCACCGGACACCGGCGATATTTTTCAAAGGCCATGTCGAGCATCCCCCGGCCCTGGAACGACTGGCCCAGCATCTTGTTCAACTCGACGCTTTCCCCGTGTTTTTCTTCGACGAAGCGGTGAAACCCGGCCACGCCGTAACCCAGCGTCGCCAGAAATACCGCCGGCAGCACTTTGATCCAGTCCCCGAAGGCCATGAAGAGCACCACCGAAAATCCCACCCACGTAATCAGAAAAATGGCCAGGATCAGGGCGCCGTCACGGGGCTTGACCCGCGGAATGACAAAGATCAAAAACAGTCCGAAGTAGACCAAAACCAGAAGTTCCAGCATCTGCGCCCAGGACGGCCGCGACAGGAACTTGCCGCTGACGAGGTTCTCCACGATGTTGGCGGTAATCTCAACCCCGCTCAGGGCCGGGTAGATCGTGGTGCGATAGAGTCGATCGCCATGCAGCGGCAGCGATTCGCCCACGAGAACGATTTTGTTGTCGAAAAGATCCGGGTCGACCCGATCGAGCAGCACGTCGGCGATCGGAACCGTGGCAAAACCACCGCGACGCTCCCGAAAATCGATGAGCATCTGAAATTGGGCATCAGTGGGAATATGGATGTTCTTGAGCGTCAGTCCGTCTTCTTCGATCTGCAGGTCTTCGAGTTCGCTGTCGAGATACTTGGCGGCCGCCTGCAGGGAAAAGGCCGGAAAAAGCCGATCCCGGTACAGGATCAGCAGCGGACAGCGCCTCACGGTTCCATCCGGGTCGAAAGTCAGATTGACGTGACCGAGGGCGCCGGATTTTCGGGCCAGTTCCTCGTAGGTGGCGATGACGCTGGATGCCTGCAGCGGCCCGGGATCGGTTCCGCGCCACAGACCGATGCCGGCGCTGGCAACCGGCGCGGTGCGGCGTTTGAAATCGGCCGATTCCAGGGAATGTCGCGCCAGCCAATCCGGAAGGGCTGCGGGACTGTCGGAGATCTCCATGTCGGCAAACCGCAGCGGTAAAACGGTGTTGAGCGACCAATTGACGGCGTCGATGAGCTGGTTGTCCGGCGCCAGTTGATTGGCCGCCTCGTCGAGCAATTGCTCGAAACGGTACCGGCCCTTGCGGCGCTTTAAAAAGGGATCTTCATCCAGCTGCTTGCGGGTGGCTTCGATAACGTCCAACCCCGCGGCGGGCATTGGACCGGGAAACAGCAACTGGATCCCCATCACCTTGGGCTTCATGGCCGTGAGCTTTCTGACCGCCTGGGCGATCCGGGTGCGCGGCCAGGGCCGGGGGCCGATTTCCTGCACGCTTTGCTCGTCAACGGTGACAATCACAATCGGGCCGGCATCGTTGCGGCTGCGCCAGCCGGCCAGCCGATCATAAATCCGGTTTTCCAGGAACTGCATCGGGGCGAACTCGAAAACCACCCCGGCGATGACCGCCAGCGTCAGGACCGTGCACCACAACCAGCTGGAAGAAAACAGTTTTTTGATTCGATATTTCAATGCCCGATATCCCTTACCACCGCCGTACATTTGATCTCGACCGCGCCGATGCAATTCCGGGGAAATGCGGAATCGACTGAAATCAAATCACATATTGTAATGGTTAAAATTCCGGAACACTCGATTTGGGCAGGCTTGTATTATAATCGTCATACATTTATATTATACGAGATTCGGTTGCGTCCGTCAAAACCAAAAAAACCGGGCCGAGCCCACAAGTCCGGTCTTTACAATTGCGGGCTGAATTGGTTTGATCGGTTGCAATCATAGACAAACCCATCCGGGAGTACCCACAAGATGACTGCGGAAAACGAAATTGTCTTAATTTATTTGGAAGACCAGCCCTTGAGTTTTGCCCGCATCGAGGCGATCGAGGCGGATGCCAAGCCCCACTGGTACCAGGTGCGGCTTCTCCTGCTGCAGATCCCCCTGCAGGTGGTCACCTGGATTTTGCGCGAAGCATACATCAACGGTGAGGTGTTCACGATGAACGGCAAACGCATGCGCCTGGAAAAAGTGGTCCCTCCGGCCGACACACAGCCTTCCGACCCGGGGGAAAAGGAACCGAAAAAACCCCGTCCACAGAAATCCGGAGACGGTAAGGTCATATCGTTGAAGGATATGAAAAAAAAGTAGCGAATTTCTGTTTATTGAAAGCTGGTCAGGTCAAGGTATTCAGCAAATATTTTCAACAGCCGCTGGCCGTTGTCCATTGTCCGTGGTCCGTTG
>DAXETY010000007.1:0-47739 GCA_051155755.1 Desulfobacterales bacterium | reverse complement strand
CCCCCCCCCCCCCCCCCCCCCCCGCCACTCCAAACCCCGCTCACAACTGCGGCGGCTGCGACATCGAGTTTTATCGGCGCATCCTCGACGCGATGGAAGACGGTGTTTACGTAGTCGATGCCGATGGCAATATCGTCTATATCAATGCCGCGTTGGAGACCGAATTCGGTCCGGTCGGCGGTCGGAAGTGCTATCAGTATTTTCACGACCGGTCGAGCGCCTGTACCTGGTGTAAAAACGAGGCGGTCTTTACCGGAAAAACCGTGCGCTGGGAGTGGTATTCCTTCAAAAACCGCAAAACATACGATCTGCTCGACACGCCCCTGCGAGATGCCAGGGGCCGCATTCTAAAGCTGGAGATTTTCCGGGACATCACTCGCCGGAAACATGCCGAGGTTTCACTTCAGGAGAGTGAAGAGCGATTTCGCGTGGCTTTCGAGGCTGGTCCGAATGCGATTACCATCAGTCAAATCGATACCGGGACTCTGATTGATGTCAATGCCGGCTTCAATGCCCTGACCGGTTATCGCAAAATGGAGGTCGTAGGAAGATCCTCGGTGGAAATTCCAATCTGGAGCGATCCTGCCCAACGCGATACCATGATCGAGATCCTGAAGCAAAAGGGCGAAGTCAGCAACCTCGAAGTGGAACTGCTTCATCGCAAGGGAGAAAAACGGACCTGTCTGATATCCGCTCGCCGGATCTACCTCGGAAATCGGCCGCATATGCTTTCGGTTGCCCGCGACATCAGCGAACGCAAAAAAGATCAGCGAAAGCTGCAGGCATCGCAAGGCTTTCTCCAGATTGCCAACCGGCACTTTCAAATGCTGCCGCTGTTGGAAGCCTTTACTGCCGAGCTAAAAACATTGACCGGCTGCGAGGCCGTCGGCGTTCGGATTCTGAACTCTGAGGGATTGATCCCGTTTCTGGCTCATACCGGATTCTCCGAAGAGTTTATCGAACAGGAAAGCCCCCTGTCCCTGGTAAACAGCGACACCCTTTGCACACGGGTCCTTCGAGGACAAAACCACCCGAACCAGCACTGTTTTACCGCCCAGGGAACGTTTTTCATCAACAATCTGAACGAAGCGGCCGAAAGACTGCATGCGAAACCGCCCTGCGGAACATGCCTGCGCAGCGGATACCGGTCACTGGCCCTGGTTCCGATCCGCAGTGCCGGAGCGGTATCGGGTTTGATCCATCTTGCCGACCGGACCGAAAATCGGCTGCCTCCAGATATGATTGCCGTGGTCGAAGAGGCCGCCATGCAGTTGGGTGCCGCTGTTCGCAGGGTCGAAGCCGAAGAAGCCCTGCGGCGCTCCCACGAAGAACTGGAACGACGCGTCAAGGAACGAACCGCCGAGCTGGCGGCCGCCAACCGGCAGCTGCTTCGGGAAATCGATGAGCGGCGACAGATCGAGACCGCTTTGCGTCAATCCCGTAAAGACCTGCGAGAGCTTTCTGCCCGGCTGTTGTCCGCAGAAGAAACCGAGCGTCGGCGCATTGCCCGGGAGCTCCATGACGGCATCGGCCAGGGGCTGAGTGCAATCAAATACAGCATCGAAAACACCATAAGCAGCATGGAAGCAACTCCGGGCGCCGATGCGGCGGTCCGACCGCTGAAATCCATTGCGGCCTTTGCGGCAGAGACGATCGAAGACGTGCGGCGGATCGTAAACGATCTGCATCCCTCCTCGCTGGAGGACCTGGGCATTCTGGCGACGATTCGCTGGTTCTGCCGCCAGTTCGAGTCGTTGTACGCCGGAATACGGATTCTTATCGAAATCGAGGTCGAAGAAAGCAGCATACCGCTGCATCTGAAAACGGTCCTGTATCGCATTCTGCAGGAAGCCTTTAACAATGTGGCCAAACACAGCCACGCCGATCAGGTGAAACTTCGGCTCGAGCTGGTAGGCGGTACCCTGCACTTGACCATTGTCGACAACGGGTCGGGATTCGATCCGGCCGGGGCGCAACCTGCGAAAGAAGCCTGCGGCGGTTTCGGCTTGGCCAGCATGCGAGAGCGCACGGAGATGGCGGGCGGGAAATTTGGCATCGATGCAAAAACCGGCCAAGGTACCACCATCCATGCCTCCTGGCCGCTGAAGCGCATTCGCGACGATCGTTCTTAGCAGTGGTTTTAGGTGCGGGGTACCACCAGGCCGCAGCGAACCGCCAGAGCCGTCAAGGCGGCGGCGTTGTGCAAATCGAGTTTCTTCATCAGGCTCGTGCGGTGTTTCTCCACGGTTTTTATACTCACCCCCAGAATTTCGGCCGTTTCTCGATTCTTGTACCCTTCGGCGACCAGTTTCAGCACTTCTCGTTCCCGTTTTGTCAGAATAGCCAGTGGCGTCGCCGCATCCTCCTTTTTCCCATCCAGGTAACCCGCGATGACGGAAGCCGAAATACCGGGGCTGAGGTACGGTTGCCCACCGATCACGGTTCGCACGGCCATAAGAAGCTCATCCTGGGAAGCGTCCTTGAGAACATAGCCGTCGGCACCGGCGCGAAGCGCCTCCAACAGGTATTCTTCGGCCTTGTGGACAGTCAACGCGATGATCTTTACGCCGGCAAACCGTTGCTTGATCTCCCGCATCGCTTCCATTCCGTTCATCTTCGGCATGGAAAGATCCATGAGCAGCAGGTCGGGTTGAGTGACCGCCGCCTTTCGAATGGCCTCGATGCCGTCGGCCGCCTCTCCGGCGATGACAAACTCGTCAAAACGCGAAAGCATCGCCCGAATGCCTTCCCGCAGCAGGGTGTGATCCTCGACAAGCAGGATTTTCCAGGGTTTGCCCATTTTCTGTTTTTCACCTTTTCGGTTGCAGCGGCATTGGCCTCCGCGATCCATGTCGGAGAAGTGAACTTCGTTATTACATTCTCTGCAGCCCCGTCGGCAAGAAAAAATCTCACTTGCGTCAGCACCGGATGGCTGTCCCGAGGTAGGATCGCATCCGGTTTGCAGCGGGATTCGCCCGTCTCCGTCGCCGGCGGACGAACGTTGACATGCAGTAGATTGTAGTTAGTCTCAAAAAGATGGGCTTGGCAGAGGTTCGGATCGAGCCTCCTGTAAGCCTATGATATTTTCAACCGCCCATTGCAGCCCAAAACCCGGGGGATTCAAACCTGTCATGCCGGAAATTGCCTTGACCGGAATCAAACCCACCGGGAGCCCGCACTTGGGCAACTACCTCGGCATGATTCGACCGGCACTGGCCTTGAGTCGCCGATTTCGCGCATTTTATTTTATCGCCGACTATCACGCGCTCACCGGACGAAATGATCCGCACGAAATTCGCCGCCGCACCTACGAAATTGCGGCGGCCTGGATCGCGCTGGGACTCGATCCGCAACGCGTCGTGTTATATCGCCAGTCCGACGTTCCGGAAATTTTCGAGTTTACCTGGATTCTGCAGTGCGTAACCCCCAAGGGATTATTGAATCGGGCCCATGCCTACAAGGCCGCAGTGGATGCCAACCTCGCCGCGGGCCGGGATCCCGACGCGGACATCAACGCCGGCGTGTATAGTTACCCGGTACTCATGGCCGCAGATATTCTGATCTGCAGGGCCGCTGTCGTGCCGGTGGGGCTCGACCAGAAACAACACCTGGAAATTACGCGGGATATCGCGGCGGCATTCAACCGAAGGTTTGGCGATACCCTGCGTCAACCCGAAGCATGGATCGAAACGTCTGTTGAGACCATAACCGGTCTGGACGGACGTAAGATGAGCAAAAATTACAACAACACCATCCCCATTTTTGCCGATCCGGATTTGATTCGCCGGCGGGTGATGGCGATCGTTACCGACTCGCGGACGGTCGATGCGCCCAAAGACCCCGAAAACTGCAATGTTTTTTCCATCTACCGGCATTTTGCCTCGAGCGAACAGGTTGAGGATATGCGCCGCAGGTATCGGCAGGGCGTCATCGGCTACGGTGCCGCCAAGGAACAACTCCGGCAACGGCTGGAGAAAACCTTCGGAGCCGCGCGAAGCACTTACCAGGAACTTTTAACCGACCGCAACCGGATCGACCGCATTCTCAACCGGGGTGCCGCCCGGGTCCGTCCAATCGCGGCGGCCACTTTGCAGATCGTACGGGAAAAAATCGGCGCCCGGTTAATAGCATCTTCCCGGGACGCGAATGGACCATAGACTCAAGCCCGTTTGCGCATTTTTGCTTGAGTCGCGCGATGGGGGGCCCGATTCAAAACAGGTATTTTTTTTCTTTGCCCCGAAGCCTTCTGCTTTTTGCAAGGCCGCCCCCGCGATGCATACAGGCCGCAGGTCGCAGCCGGCAATCACGCCATGGCGTGAATCATGCCGCCGCCGGCAGGACTTGGCGGGAAAAGAACCATTTCTGGAAGAATACCAGGTTACAATCACACTGAGGAGGAGGTCATCATGGGCCGCAACGTTGCTCAAAAACTCATTGAAAGCCATCTGGTGAAAGGCACGATGAAACCCGGAGAGGAAATCGGTCTGAAAATCGATCAGACCCTTACCCAGGATGCCACCGGCACGATGGTAATGCTGGAATTCGAAGCCATGCAGGTTCCCACTGTCAAAACCGAACTCTCGGCCCAATACGTCGATCACAATCTGCTGCAGACCGATTTCAAAAACCCTGATGACCATCTGTTTCTGCGCAGCGCCTGCCGCAAATTCGGCCTCTGGTACAGTCGGCCGGGCAACGGCGTCAGCCACCCGGTACACATGGAACGTTTCGGAAAGCCGGGCAAATCCATGCTCGGGTCCGACAGCCACACCCCGGCTGCGGGCTCGCTGGGAATGCTGGCCATGGGCGCCGGGGGCCTTGAGGTGGCCATGGCCATGGCCGGTGAGCCGATCTTTATCAAGATGCCGGCGGTGATGGGCATCCGCCTGACCGGCAAACTTCCGGATTGGGTCAGCGCCAAGGACGTGATTCTGGAAATGCTGCGCCGGCACGGGGTCAGCGGCGGCATCGGTAAAATCGTCGAATATCACGGCCCCGGCCTGCAAAGCCTGTCGGCCATGGATCGCCATGTGATCGCCAACATGGGAACGGAGCTGGGTGCCACCACCACGATCTTTCCTTCGGACGAAGTCGTGCGGCGTTTTTTGAAACAACAGGGCCGCGAGGATGCATGGCAGGAAATCGAAGCCGACGAAGACGCCCAATACGACGAAAGCGATGAAATCGATCTTTCGAAGCTGGTGCCGCTGATCGCCAGACCGAGCAGCCCCGGTGACGTGGTCACCGTCGAGGAGGTGGCCGGCAAAGAAATCTATCAGTCCTACATCGGCTCTTCGGCCAACCCCGGATTTCGAGACTTTGCCATGCCGGCCCTGATCGTGGAAGGCCGCCAGGTTGCCGACTGGGTGTCGATGGACATCAATCCGACCTCGCGCCAGATCCTTGAAAACCTCATTCAATTCGGATACCTGGAAAAATTGATTCATGCCGGGGCCCGCATCCATCAGCCGGGCTGCAACGGCTGCATCGGTATGGGCCAGGCCCCGGCCTCCGGCAAAATCAGCCTGCGCACGGTGCCGCGCAATTTCCCGGGACGTTCCGGAACCAAGGGAGATCAGGTCTACCTGTGCAGTCCCGAAACCGCCGCCGTATCGGCCCTGACCGGAAAAATCACCGATCCGCGGGATTTCGACGGCAAATACCCCGATTACAGTGAACCGGCGGAAATTCGGATCAATCAGGAAATGATGCTGGCGCCCTTGCCGCAACAAGAGCGGCAATCCATCGAGCTGGTCAAGGGCCCCAACATTCAGCCACTGCCGGCGTTCGACCCCTTGCCGGATTCACTGGAAGCACCGGTGCTGCTGAAAATGGGAGACGACATTTCCACCGACGAAATCATGCCCGCGGGCAGTAAAATCCTGCCCTTTCGCAGCAATATCCCCGAGATTTCGAAGTTCTGCTTCAGCCGCATCGACGAAAATTTCTACGAACGTGCCATGGAACGCGACCGCGGAAACTTCATCGTGGTGGGCGGGGACAATTACGGCCAGGGATCGAGCCGGGAGCATGCGGCCCTGGCTCCGCGATACCTGGGGTTGCGGGTGGCCATCGCCAAAAAATTCGCCCGGATCCACTGGCAAAACCTCGTCAATTTCGGCATCCTTCCGCTGACATTCCAGAAGCCCTCCGACTATGACGCCATCGAACAGGGAGATGTTCTGCAGTTTGAGGGCCTGCGCGATGCCATCCAATCCGGAAGCGAAGTGAAGATGACCAACAAGACCCGCGGCCGCACCTACACGTTGCAGCACCACATGAGCCAACGTCAGATCGAGATGGTCCTGGACGGAAGCCTGATCAACGTGGTTCGCAAGCGTCAGTCATAACGCCGGGTCCAACTTGACGTCGAATCGGGAAAACCTTATTTTGAACCTGCATTTAACGTCCGGCACGAAACTGTCTTTACTCAAAGGAGGCCAGCAATGATCGACAAGGAAAAGCTGTGCGAAAAAATTCGATCGATTTATCCGGATATCGGAGAGTGCGGGATCGATGTGAAGGTCGAATTCGACGAGGCCCAGAATTCCTGGGTGGTCCATTTAAAAAAAGACAAGCATGAACTGAAAACCTTTCTTGACAAAGAGGACGCTTCCCTTTGCATGGACGATAAGCAGTGCGTGAGCCTGGGCATTGAAATCGCCCAGCTGCGCGGCAACATCGAACGGATGCCCAAGGGAGATCTTTACGACAAGTAAATCCTGAATTGAGCATTTCAAATTTTGAAATCCTAAAATGGATTATCGCGAAGAAAAAGATACGCTGGGAACCGTGCAGGTGCCCGTGGATGCCTATTACGGTGCCCAGACCCAGCGAGCCGTCGAAAACTTCCCCATCAGCGGAATCGTGCTGCAGTCGTCTTTTATCCGGGCTTTGGCGCTTATCAAGCGCTGTGCCGCCGAAGTAAACCTGGAGCTCGGGCTGCTCGAACCGGAGCTGGGACGGGCGATCGTGAAGGCGGCCGGCGAAGTGGTCGAAGGACGTTTCGACAAGCAGTTCGTGGTGGACGTCTATCAAACCGGATCGGGAACTTCCACCAACATGAACATGAACGAGGTGGTGGCCACCCGTGCCAATGAGCTGCTCACCGGAGAAAAATCCACCCGCCGGCCGGTCCATCCCAACCATCACGTCAACCAGGGCCAGTCCAGCAACGATGTGATCCCAACCACGCTGCACGTGGCCGCTCTATCTGAAATTCGTCAGAGCCTGATCCCCGGGTTGCGAATGCTGCAATCCGTGTTGCTGAAGAAGGCCGCGGATTTTACCGACGTGCATAAAATCGGTCGGACGCATCTGCAGGATGCCGTACCCATGACCCTGGGGCAGGAATTTTCCGGATTCGCCCGCCAGATCGAACTGGCGGTCGACCGCCTGAAAGCCTGCGAGACCAGGCTGGCGGAACTTGCCCTCGGCGGCACCGCGGTCGGCACCGGCTTGAATGCAACGCCGGGTTTTGCCGCCGGGGTGATCGATCGCCTGCGCCGCAACACCGGACTGCCCTTCAGCGAAGCGGTCAATCACTTCGAGGCGCAGGCCGGTCGGGATGCCGCCGTGGAGGTCAGCGGCGCGCTGAAAACCCTTGCGGTCTCGCTGGTGAAAATCGCCAACGATATCCGCTGGCTTGCTTCCGGACCCCGCTGCGGCCTGGGGGAAATCAACATTCCATCGTTGCAGCCCGGCTCGTCGATCATGCCGGGAAAAGTCAATCCTGTCATCCCCGAGGCGGTGCTTCAGGTGGCCGCCCAGGTGATCGGCAACGATACGGCAATCACATACGGCGGCCAGGCCGGGAACTTCGAACTGAACGTGATGATTCCGGTGATCGCGCACAACCTACTGCAGTCAATTCATCTGCTGGCCTCTGCTGTTGATGTTTTCACTGAAAAATGTATAAAAGGAATTACGGCAAATCGGGAGCGCTGTGCGGCCAACATCGAGCAGAGCCTGGCAATGGTTACCGGCCTGGTCCCGGAGATCGGTTACGAAAAGGCTGCCGATATTGCCAAAAAAGCGTTTGAATCCGGCAAAACCGTTCGCGAAGTTGCCCGGCAGGAAAACATTCTGCCGGCGGAAGTGTTGAATCGAATTTTGAACGTTGGAGGAGACCATGAGCAGTAAGAATTATCGGATCGAGTCGGCCTGTCCGCAGTGCGGGTGCAGCAGTGTCAACGTTCTTTCGGCCGAAGAAATGAAACAACGATACGGCGACCTGCCCAATGCCGAATTGGAATGCGCCGAATGCATGAAACAATACGAAGCCAAAATGAAAGACGTCTGTCCCGAGTGGGACAAGGACTGCAAGCTGTCCGAATCGTAAACTGCCGGCAACGTCCGAAAGATCCGAACGGCGCTGCCGGGAACGCGGCCTGCCGAAATGAAGCGACCCATTCGAAAACAGCGTTGAATCGGCCGGTGGGTCGTGTGCAATCTGCTGCCGCCGGCCGGGCCGGAGGAACCGCGTGGATTTCTCCGAAATCATCCGGTTTCTGCTTGTGAGCTGAAAGATTTTTTAAAATTCGAAGGATGTGTTTTCCGGAGGATGCTTCCGCAAAGACGTAAATACTGCCGACAGGACCGACATTGTTGACCGACACGCCCGCACAAAACACCCGCACCGCACCGTCCCATATCAAACTGTTCCTGGCCCTTTCCAGAACCCCGCACGCGCTGCTGGATATGGCGATGCCTGTTTTCGGCGCATTGCTCTGGCTCGGCCATTTTCCACCCATCGCCATTTCACTGATCGGACTGCTCACCGTCTTCGCCGGATACACGGCTGTCTACGCCCTTAATGACGTCATCGACTATCGGGTGGATCAGGAGAAGGCGAAGATATCCGGAGGGCTGCGGGAATCCGACAACTACCTGGACGCCGCTATGATACGGCACCCGATGGCCCAGGGGCTGCTCAGCTTTCCCAAAGGACTGGCCTGGGCGCTGGCTTGGTCGATCGTGGCGATTGTCGGCGCCTGGCTGCTGAACCCGGTATGCGTGCTGATTTTTATCGGCGGTTGCCTGCTGGAGGCCGTTTACTGCTGGATGCTGCGGATCAGTCCGATGCGAACCCTGATCAGCGGCGCTGTAAAGACCTCCGGAACGGTGGCCGCCGTATTCGCCGTAGACGCCGATCCCTCCCTCGCCTTCGTGGTGCTGCTTTTCTTCTGGTTGTTTTTCTGGGAGATCGGCGGCCAGAACATTCCGGCCGATTGGGCCGATATCGATGCGGACCGCAAACTCAATGCCCAGACCATCCCGGTCCGATTCGGGCCGCGCAATGCAGCCGGGCTCGCCCTGGTGGCCATCAGCGTTGCCCTGATCTTTAAAACCGCCCTGATCGGCATTTCTCCTCTGAACGCCAACATGGCCTTTTATGCCGGCGCCCTGCTGCTGGGGGCTTACTTGTTGTTGCCCCCGGTCATACAGCTGTACCGCAGCAAGCAGCGCCGCAGCGCCATGGCGCTGTTCAACCGCGCCTCATATTATCCACCGGCCATGTTGGCGTTGATACTGCTGGTGTTGGCCGTCCGTTGAAACCTGTTCTCGACCCGTACCGGGTCATCGAAATCCAGTGCAACCGGGCGGGCCGGTTGACCTGACCTTCACAGAAAAATGGAACGCCGAGGACGAACCGATGAAGGAGATGACGGAAAAAGAGCTGACGGAATACAATGGAAAAGACGGAAAGCCGATTTATATCGCCCATAAAGGCAAGGTCTACGATGTCAGCGAAAGCAAAATGTGGAAAGGCGGCCAGCACATGCGACGGCACAATGCCGGTGCTGATCTGAGTACCGACATTCAGGCCGCACCCCACGAGGCCGACGTGCTGGAGCGTTATCCCCAGGTGGCGGTCCTGGCAAAGGAGCAGGAACCGGAAAGAAAGATGCCCCGCCCCGTGGCCTGGTTGCTGGAGACCAACCCTTTCTTCCGCCGCCATCCCCATCCGATGACGGTTCATTTCCCGATCGTTTTCATGCTCTCCAACCCGTTTTTCAATGTCCTGTTTGTCCTGACCGGCAATCGCGCCTTCGAAACCACGGCATTTCACTGCCTGGCCGGCGGCATTCTGTTCATGCTGGTGGCCATGGTCACCGGTTTTTTTACCTGGTGGTACAATTACATGGCCCAAATGATGCGGCCGGTGGCAATCAAGATCCCCCTTTCCGCCGTCACGCTGATTCTGGCGGTGGTGCTTTTCGTCTGGCGACTGAACCACCCGGAACTGCTGGCAGGCTCACAGGGCGTCAACATCCCGTACTTGATCCTCTCGCTTCTTTTATTTCCGCTGATTTCCGTTATAGGCTGGTACGGCGCAACGATGACCTTCCCCATCGAGGAGGAATAGGCAGCGCGTTTCAAATTTTCAAGCCCCGTTCTTCGGTCTTTTCGTCGGAGCGATTCTGCCTGCTTCCAGTCCCTCGCGAATGCCAAAGGCCGCAACACGCGTTTTCAAGATTTACGATCCGGCTTCCTCGGCCTGTTTCAGGTGGATCGTGCGGGTGGGAAACGCAAACACGATATTCTCCTGCTCGAAGGTCTCGTAAATTTGCAGGTTGATTTTCTGCTGGATGTCCATGTACTGGTTGTAGTCTCCGGACAGCACGTAGTAAACCGTTTCGAAATTCAAAGAAAAATCGCCGTAACTGGCAAAATGGCAGCGATCGAACCGGGTGGCCTCGGTGGTCTCGACGGCATTGCGGATGATTTCGGGTATCTTCGTGAGCTTCTGATAGGGCGTGCTGTACTCGACGCCGATGGTGAACACGACGCGCCGCTCCTGCATGGTCTTGTAGTTGCGAATCCGGCTCGAAAGCAGGTCCGCATTCGAAAATATCAACAGCTCGCCGCTCAGACTGCGGATGCGGGTGGTTTTCAAGCCGATGTTTTCCACCACGCCCAGCATGTCCCCTACGATAATGAATTCCCCCACCTGGAAGGGCTTGTCCAGAAGGATCGACAGCGAGGCGAAAAGCTCCGACAGCACCTGCTGGGAAGCCATCGCGATGGCGATGCCGCCCACCCCGAGACCGGCAATCAGGGCCGTGATGTCAAATCCCAGATTATCCAGGACCACCAGCAGAACGAACGTCCAGACCAACACCCTGCTCAGCACATTGATGATGGTGGCCGCCGACGAGGCTTCGGTATCGCCCCGGGCCCGGTTCACGGAACGGACAACCATCTGGCTGATCAAGTACGAGGCCCAGATGCCGACCTGCAGCCCCCCGGCAATAATGGCTGCAACCAAAAATAATTTGGCGGTCGAAGGGAGCAGCGTCAGATAACGCGTACCGGCATACAACGCAATCACCAGCATCAAAAATTTCTTGGTCCGCTCCATGGTATGCGCCATCCAGCCGGCATAATCGCCCGGAATCTTGCGATCCAACGCGCGAAAACTGCGGGCGATCCACCCTGCGGCCAATACCAGCACTGCCGTACCCAGCACGACAATGCCCGCAAACACAATCCACTGTTGTATGGTATTGCCAAAAATCGTTTCCTGTAAAAACGCCATAAAACCTCCTGGAGTCAAAAATACCATGGTGCTTCATGCAAACAAAAAACCCGATATTCCACCGGGTATCTTTAAAAAAGATCAAGCCGACGGGATTGTCAACCGCCAGGGGGGAGATTTGTGCAGAACGTGTAAAACCGCCGCAGCAGTGCCCGAACAGATGCCGGCGGATTATTTTTTGCCGATGTGGATCACGGCAATACCGTTGGTGAGTCGTCGGTAGGCCACCTGGTGAAAACCGATCTTCCTCAGAATTGCGGAAAGTTCATCCGGCAGGGGAAACACGCGAATGGATTCCGGCAGATGCGTGTAAGCATCCCGGGAGCCGGCGATCAGCTGGCCCAGCAGGGGCATCGCGTAGAAGGAGTACATGTCATAGAGCCATCGAAACACGACGTTGGCCGGTTTGGAAAACTCCAGGCACATCATCCGGCCGCCCGGCTTCAACACGCGAAACATTTCGCGAAAACCCCGTTCCATATGGGTGACATTGCGGATGCCGAAGCCGACCATCACCGCGTCGAAGGATCGGCCCGGAAACGTAATGTGCTCTGCATTGCCCTGGACATAATCGAGTTTTCTGCGGATCGCGGAATTGGAGTGTTTGCGGCGGCCCGCCTCGATCATCGCCCGGTTGATGTCGAAAACCACCACGCGTCCGCCGGGCAGGACCTTGCGCGCGGCCAGGATCGCCAGGTCACCGGTGCCTCCGCACACGTCCAGAACGGTTTCCCCGGGCTGGAGTCTCAACGCC
This sequence comes from Desulfobacterales bacterium, assembly GCA_051155755.1. Lineage (GTDB taxonomy): Bacteria > Desulfobacterota > Desulfobacteria > Desulfobacterales > SG8-13 > DAXETY01. Next base: position 35,443 of record DAXETY010000007.1, on the reverse strand, counting down.
TGAACGGCGATATGCTTCCACAGGTAGTGGATACCGAAGCTGAGCAGCGTATTCATGAAATCGTACTGGCGGGCCACCGAATCGAAATGCCGCCGCACCCAGTCGTTTTTCTCCGCTTCGGCCACCGTCCGGTAGCCGTAGTTGGCAATCCGGTTTTTATGGATCACTTCGTCCAGATGGGCGTATCGGCGCTCGGCGGCGCCCCAGAATCCACCGTCTTTCAATGCTATGCTCCCGTCGAATATCGATTCAATCCACTTTCATCCGGCCCGGTCATGCAGCCCGTCCGACGCCGCAAAAAACTCGCTTTTGCCTGTCAAAGTATGGCAACGGTCGCCCGGACCGTCAATGACAAGCCCATGGCGAGCATCAGCAGGCCGGCGACCAGATCCAGATGGCGGCGATATTTGCGGGCCAGGCGTGAGGCTCCGGTTCCGAGCAAAAGAAGGCCCGGCAAAGTGCCCATCCCAAAAGCCGCCAGAAGCAATGCCCCTTCGATGGGATCGCCGCTGGCCAACGCACGCGAAAAAGCGGCATAGGAAAGCCCGCAGGGCAAAAATCCCATGATCATTCCGGTCAGCAACATTTGCGCATTATGGCCCTTTAGATAGGCCGCCCGGATGATCCGCCTGTATCCGGGTATCTTTTCCGGGTGGGCCACCGCCATCCAACCGGGTTCCCGGAGAAAACCCAGCTGCGCAAGCCCCAGGTAGAGCAGAAAGCCTCCGGCCAGCATCGAGAGTCCGATCTGGATTCGGGCCACCCATTGAAGCGGGTCCCCACCGGAGGTCATGGGAATGCGCATCAATCCGGCGGCGATTCCGCCCATCAACATGCCGATCAGCACGTAGGTCGAAATCCGACCGCCGTGATAAAACAGATGCGGTAGAAATCCGCCGCTTCGGCCCGGAAAAGCCAGCACCAGCGGTCCGCACATCCCGATGCAGTGGCCGGTACCCAGTAAACCCAGCAGAAAAGTGGAAAGCAGCCCGTAGTCGCTCAAGGGGCGATATTCCCGTTCGATTCGCTCTCGGTGGAGGAGGCGCTGCCAGGAACATATTCCATGAACCGCTCCGGGCAGCGAATGCGTTGAAAGCCCAGCTCTTCATAGAATTCGTGCGCGTCCCGGGTGGCAAGCATCCAGCGCCGGAGCCCCTGTACCTCCGGATGTGCCATAATGCACTGCACCATCCAGCGCCCCAGTGATTTTCCCCGGTAAGAGACAATGATAAACACATCCGCCAGATAGGCAAATGTGGCGCGATCGGTCACCAGACGAGCAAAACCGATGGGGCGCCCGGCGTGAAAAAGGATGAAACACAGCGAGTGGTCCAAAGAACGGGCCACAACCTCTTTTGAAATTCCCCGGGCCCAGTAGGTTTCCGACAGAAATCCGTGTATGAAGTCCAGATCCAGGGCCCGGCGTTCATCCACAAGAAGAAAGTTCTCCCGTGTCCACTGCATGGCAACCGCCTCCAGAGAGCGGCAGATACCGGTGCGAATTTACAGCGCCGGGGGTCAACCGCATGATCAAACGTTTCAGATATAGCAGTCCCGGCCGGTTTCTGGCAACCATTGTCACAGGCTGCCGGAAACCGGAGAATGAGAAATCGGCGTGCCGACCTTTCCAATTTGGGTTTGACAGAAATCACCCGATCTCCTACTTATTTTTTTCAGTGCCCGGTTGGTGGGATAATGTTACCGGAATCCATTTTCGCCCAGGCATCTCCGGCCAGCGGCGGAGGACCGGGGAAGAGAGGAAAATCCAGCGGTGGCTTTGCGTTTGACGACATGGGGGATGGCGTTGTTGCTGGCACTGACGGCCGTGCTTCCGCCGGGGGCGAATTGCGGCGGGATCCCGCCCGGCCGCAAATCCCTGGATACAAACGGTTCGATGCACGTGAGTCCGGAAGACCGCTGTCCGGTTTGCGGCATGCGCGTGATGAACTATCCGTATTTTTCCACCGCCATTCAACTGAAAGACGATACGACCTTTTATTTCTGCAGCGCCGGGTGCATGATTCGCGCCTGGCTGCAGCCCGAAATCTTCCTTGCCCACCCGAAACACCGGATTCGCCGAGCCATGGTCAAAAATTATTTCACCGGTCAACCCCTGGATGCGCTGGAAGCCGTCTGGGTTGCAGGCTCCGATGTTATCGGTCCCATGGGGCCGGCCGTGGTGCCGCTGTCCGGTCCCGAAGAAGTACGTACCTTTCGGCGTCGACACGGCGGCAATCAGGTGTTTCGATTGCAGGAACTCGACAGCGATCGCTGGCGTTCCATCACCGGCGACAACGCTTCCGGAAACCAGCCATGATGCCAGATGCTTCCGAAGTCGATCCGATCCACCCGCAGCTTTCGAATGCAAAGCACGGCCGCCGGGACCGGCTGGCGACTGCCCGGTTGGCTTTGGCGATCGCGGCGGCTGTGACGATATTCGCAGCCGGAGCCACTGGGTTGCTGCTGTTGCGAGGCACTCCGGCAGCGGTAACATCCGCGGCGCAACTGACCCATCAGTTTCGGCTGTCAACCCTTTCCCTGCTGCCTTCCGGCCGCCGCGTCCGTCTGGGACCGGAAGCTGAGACAACCGTGGACCTGCGTTTCAGCCCTCAACTGCCGGCGACCGACCTTGCCTCCGAAACCCTGTTGTTGCCGAGGTTGCAAACCCCATGAGCGTTCGGTGGCACACACCCATGATATTCTGGGCCGTCCGCGATGTTCTGCGGCGTCCGGGGGAAAGTGCACTGGTCATAGTGGCCATGCTGGCCACCATCATTGTTTTGGCCGTGCCGCTCCTGCTCACCCAGGCGACAGCCACCACGGCAATGCGCATTCTGGCCGACGCCCCCGATCTGGTGCTCCGCAGGGTCAACATCGTCGGGTGGGAGCCGCTACCGGCGGAAGAAGCCCGGCGGCTGGCCGAAGCCGTGCCGGGCATCACGGCCGCTGAAGCGCGCATATGGGGAGTGGTCAACGGTCCTTTGAGACCGGTGACGGTGATCGCGGTACCGGCAGAGCCTTTCGAAAACATCCGGCTTCCGATCACTCCCGCAACGGGTCAGGCCGTGGTGGGACCGGGCGTGATCGCAGGCAAACCGGCCGCTTCGATCGAACTTCGCGGCCGAGACACCCGCACGCTGGAAGTCATTTCCATGATGGAGGCCGACAGCGGCACCGTATCCCAGGACCTGGTGTTCACCAGTGCCGAAGACGCCCGCGCGCTGCTCGGACTGCCGCCGGGATATGCCAGTGATCTGGCCTTGGAGGTGTTTTTCCCCGGAGAAGCCGAAGCGTTGATTCCCGACCTGGCAGAAGCGTTTCCCTGGCCGGTGCAGATTTCCACCCGCGCCGAAGCCGCCGGTTTTTACGCGGCCGCCATGGCCCGCCGGGGCGCCATCAGCACCGTCGCAATGATTCCGAGTCTGCTCGCCATCGCGCTGCTGGTTGCGGCCGTGGTTCGCCAGCACCTGGGCCGTCGCCATGAAATCGGTCTGCTCAAGTCCATGGGATGGACCAGCCGGGACATTGTCCGCGTTCAGGTGGTACGGGCCCTGGTGATCGGTGTTCCGGCAACTGCGATCGGCATGCTTCTGTCCAGTCTTCTGGTGTTCTGGCCCGGAGTCTCCTGGCCGGCGTCACTGCTGCTGGGCTGGGAAACCGCCCCGCCGCAGCTGGTGCTCGACACCAGCGGTGCCGTACCGATTCTGCTGGTGACCGCCGGCCTGGTGCTGCTGCCGTTTTTAACGGCGACCCTGGTACCGTCACTGAAGGCCTCCACCGCCGACCCGCTGGACCTGCTGGAACGGGAAATGCCCTGAACCCATGGACCGAACGATTATCTGCCGCAACGTCGATGTCGCCTACCGTCTGTCAGACGGCCGGGAACGCTGCGTGCTTGCCTCTTTGCAGGCTTCCTTTCCACCGGGCGTGCTGACGCTGATTTCAGGAGAAACCGGCTCCGGCAAGAGCACCCTGCTGCACACCCTGGCCGGTCTGATGCGGCCGACCCGGGGAGAAATCCAGGTCGAGGGGCAAATCGTATCCCGCTGGCTGTCGTCCTTCCGCGACCGCTGGCGTCGCCGCGTGGGTATCGTGTTCCAGTTCCAAAGTCTACTGCCGGACCTGACCGTAATCGAAAACGTGCTGCTGCCGATGATTCCCCGCAAGGTTTCCCTGCAGGACAGCCGGCGACGCGCAAGGCAACTGCTCTCAATGCTGGAAATCGATACCCTGCGAAACGAAACCGCCGGCACCCTGTCCGGCGGGCAGCGCCAGCGGGTCGCCGTTGCCCGCGCCCTGATCGCAGAACCGCTGTTTTTGTTCGCCGACGAGCCCACCGCCCACCAGGATGCCGCCGGCGCCAAACGCATCCTGTCCATGCTGGCGCAGCCCCTGCAGCGCAACGCCGTGGTGGTGGTGGCCGCACACGATCCGCGGGTTCTGCAGAGCGCCGGCCGGCTTCGTCATTACCGATTGGAGAACCGGCAGCTGTCGAGGCTGTCATGATCTGGCATCCGTCTGCCATCGCGGTGTTTTCCGGTGATCTGCTCGGGTTGCTGCTGCTGTCGATGTCCGCCCTGACGGCCTTTTATATCATTTTGGACTGGTCTCCGGCCGACGCAAACCGCCGGCAACTGAACCTGGAAAGAAATGCCGAAGCCGCCGCCATCCGCACCCGGTGGGCGTCGGTCCTGTTTGCTTTTGCCACTTTGGTTTTTCTAATCGGCATCACCCACTGGTTTGTGGATTTGGTTCCGGGGGCCATGTGCGGAACGGGGGTCATCCAGTCCATGGGCGCCGAGGCCGCACCGGCCCTGCTGTTCCGGGGTCTGCTGATATGGCTGCTGCTGTTGTGGAACGTGTTCGAAAAACTCAACCAGAGCCGGCCGGATCAGCCGATCTCCCGCTTGAATGCCCGTATCCTGCTTTGCACAACACCGGTGGCGCTGCTGGCCGCTGTAACCACCTACCAAAGCCTGCGCCGGGTCGATCTGTACCGTCCGGTCGATTGCTGCGCGGTGGTCTACGATCAATTCCGCACCATCGAAGACGCCCACCAAACCGCCGGAATATCGGACGCGGCCTGGATCATCATCTTCACCGCCCTGAGCGTCCTGCTGGCCGTCGCCGTCCTGCGGACCCGCCGTCATCCCGCCGCGAAAAGCACGGGGCTCGCAGCGGTGGTGGCGGTTTTCTGGATTCCGGCGGCAGCCATCACCCTGGTAAACGTTTTAGCGGCCTATCACTACCAGGTCCTCCAGCATCAATGTCCGTGGTGTCTTTTTTTGCCCGAACACCGCCGGGTCGGATACCCCCTGTTCGGCGCTCTGGCCGTGATTGCCTTCGAGTCTTCGGTAATCTGGGCCATGCCCAAAATATCTACCCGGTTCCGCATTCTTGCCGAAGCAGCCGTTCAACGGCAGCGGACTGCCGCCGACCGAGTCCTGCTGGCCCTGGCCGTATTTCTAGTTTTTGCCGGCCTGCCGCCGATCCTCTGGCGGCTGCGTTACGGCGTGTGGATGGGGGGATAGCACTTTTCCAATCCGATTCAATCAACATTCAACCGGCACGGCCCCAAAACCTGCGGCAACCTCTCCAGGCAAATGTCCCATATTCGTCAGACTGTTGACGCAAAACGGCCGCCTAACCCGGGATATTGGACAGATCCCCTCATTCGCGCGGCTGTCAAGACTGCAACGTAAAGCAATCACTCGTCTTTTCTGAAAGGCACCGGAAGTCGCCATATGGCACGGTTTCTGCAGAAATCAAATAAAAAAGCCTTACACTGATTTGATTTGCGGCCGAGAATAAATAGAGAAGGGAGCCAACAAAATTGCAGGAGGTGCAACCATGCAGCGTTCAGAAATCAGCTACTGCAAAAAGGAAGTCATGTCGGTGTGTACCGCGGAGGGAAAAGCGCAACAGCAAGAATGTCGGTTTTATGTAAAATCCAAGCTTTCCGAGCGGTGCATGTATTTTGTCTTCGATCAATACTGCGACTGCCTGTCGGCCCAGCGCACGGCTGTCGAAGGCTGTCACTGATCGAGGCAAGCGCTGCGCTAATTCGGTGGCCGGCGCCAAACCGATGGCCATGGCCCGGCGTGATCCGAAAGTGATTTTTAGGTGTGACCATCCGAAGAAAACTTGCGCGCCAGATCGTTGTCGATCACGTACATGCATACCTCCTTGGCGCCCTGGTCGGTGTAGCGAAAATTCTCACACAAATTGTTGATCAGATAGCTCACATCCTCGCGGATCTTTTTATCGTAAGTTTTAAAGTCCTCTTCACCGTAATCCTTGATCGCCCTGCGGAAGTTTTCGTTTTCCAGGAACGGATCGAGCACTTTTTCTTTCAAATTGTAAACATAGCGCTCGTGCAGCGAGTCGAAAATGCGGGTCTGGATGATGGACTTGCCTTCCACCAGCAGTTCCTGGGTCAAGGTCTTTGAGGTGTATTCTTTCTGGGTGTCTTCCCGAAAACGCAGCCGTTCCAGGCGGGTGGCCCCGGCACCCAACAGCCGCGATTCGATGCTGTCAAAAAACTCCTCGGTGATTTCCAGTTTTTCACCCGTGTACTTGCAGGTCTCCACCGAGCCAAGTTCGAAATTGACGGCAAACAGGTAATTTTGAATATCCCGGGCGATCTGCTCCTCGTTGTAATAATACAGTGATTCCTTGACCTCCTGGAGAATGGTGTAGTCGTACATGCGCAGCAGCGAATCCAGAAATCCGTCCGGAATCAGATTGCTCAACTCCTTGCGGCCCTTGGTGAAAAAGTTGCAGAGTTGCGACATGTTGATGAGCTTGTTGCCCTGGCTGTAGCTGGAATAGAACTCATTGAATATCTTGATCGAATCCCGTCCGGAGATGCCGTGCTCGCCTTCGGTCTCCGACTCGGCGATAATCATGCGCCGACGCTTGGCGTTGAGACGCTTGCGGTCATCCTCTTGCAGCCATTTGGGGATGTAGCCGGTGTAAATTTCCATTTTCAACAACTGCAGGTTTTCATCACAATACAGCCGATATTTCTCCGGATCGCCGATCCACTCCAGCATTGCCTCCGAACGGCGATTCAACCGGGTGGAGATGATCACCCGCGCAAAATTGTGCAGCACCCGCGGCAGAAAGCTCTGGTCGATGTGCTTTCCGAAAATATTGCGATAGATCTCCACCTCGGTGTTCAGGTCCATCACGTAGGCGATGTTGATATACTCGATGCGGTCTGAAAAAGATTGAAAATCTTCGATATTTTTTTGATCCTCGGGGTTCATCACCGCAAGCAGCAACGAATTGACATTCTCTTCGAGGTCTTCGACCTTGTGAATACCCTCGCTGATGATGTTGTGCAGCTCGATCAACCGGTCGGTGTTGTGAGACTTGATGTCCATCAGGGCATAGATACCGTTGTTGGTCTTGGCGTATTTGGAAAACAGGTATTTGACCTGGTTGCTGTCCCGCAAAAACGCGTTGATCCGGCTTTGAATGAATGCGTTGGTCAGAGTGGTTTTGCCCATGGGTCGGTCCCCGGGACTGTACACGCTGATTCCTTCCCCCAGCCGGCGGTCGAAGCGATAAGGCCGCGCGTACAACATTTCGAACACCCGCGAGGGGCTGCCGACCCGACTGAGCAGGGCCTGGTAGAGTGAGCTGCAAATCGTGCAGGGGCTGTCCTTGAACACCCATTCGTACTCTTTGTCGGTGTACAGCTTCCACTTGAATTCGTCGTTCTGAAACAGATCGTCAAAAAACGTGCGGCGATAATCCTTGGGGATCATCAGAATCGGATTGTCATGGCTGGGGCAGGGAACTTCAATCACCTCTTCGTTGACATTGACCACGGAATGCAGCTTGAGCATTTCGAGCTCGTCCTTGCCCAGGTGCTCCCGAAGCTGCAGCAGGCTGTCCATCGCCGCCAGGCCGGTGTTTTCGCCACCCTCACCCAGCATCTTGGGATAAAGTCGCCACACAGTCTCGTAACACAGGCCGTCTTCGGTATTGGCGTACTGCTCGAATTTTTTCAGCAGGTTATTCAGAAAGGTGCTTTTGCCGCATCCATGCGGCCCCCGAAAGATATAGATCTTGTTCTGCTGGGCGCCGCGTTTCATCGCCTCCACCAGTTTGACCAGGCGATTGGCAAAGAGCCGATCGGCAAAAAACGGTTGGTCGGACCCCTCGATGAACAGCTTGCTGCAGTCGTAGCAGACATAGCTGATCGATTCGGGATCGTCCGGATATTCGTCGCGGCCCTGCCCGACGTAACGTTTGATCATATCGTGAAAAATCTGAAAGATATTTCGAATGACCAATCGGGGCTTGTCCACAAGCACCTGCAGAAACGCCTCGAAAGAAATGGGAGCGCGCTGATCGAAACGGCCGATGCTGGCATCGAATTTTTCCATGGCATTGCGAATGTCCGACCGTTCTTCTTCGTCACCCCCGGCCGGAGCATCGGAAATCGGTTTCAATGGGTTCGGCATTCTTCTCGTCCTCTATCAAAGCGGAAAGAATCCTTCCGCGGTCAGGTCCTGTTACGGTGTTTCAATGACTTCGCGCTGCAGCTGGCGATCTTTCATGGTGTAGCGCACCCGCTCCCACCGAATCTCCACCGGTCGGTGTTCTTCGCGACCGCCGGAGCCAGAGGCCGGGCGCCCGCCGGCATCGGTGGATACCACCTCACTGGTTTCGAGCTGAACTGGACCGCCCCACAGATACTCGATGCCCAGCATCGTGTTGGGGATGAATTCTTTGACCAGCGGCTTGCCTTCGAAATGGTGATCCAGGTAAAGCGTGCCGTTGGTGTCGCTCTTTTTCTCCGAGATTTCAATAAACGGCGGGTGATACATCGCATCGATCAACATCTGGCGGTAATCTTCAGCCTTGCGGCTCTTGACATAATATTCCCACACCATGCGGTCGCGGTTCAATCGCTTGCCGACCACAAACAGGCGGTTGCGGCTCACGAAATCCTGGTCGACGAAGGTGTGAATAAACAAAAAGTCGCAAAAACTCTCCCGGATTTTAAAGATCAGCTCCCTGCCGCGGTTCTGGTGTGTGTCGTAGCGGTCCCGCTCGCGGGCATCCAGAAGTTTTCTGAATTCAATCGAATACTTGCCCTTGTTGCCGACCTCTTCGATGTATTGAAACAGACGCATGCCAAGCGCGTAGGGATTCAGCCCCACCCGAGGCAGGGAGGTCACGCCGGCGTGGGTGCGGGCAAAATCGACTTCGTGGCCCTTGATGCGATCGTCCTGCAAGAACAAAAGTTCGTGCCAGTAGCTGGCCCAGCCTTCGTTCATGATCTTGGTACGAATCTGCGGCTGCAGAAAGACGGACGTGTTGCGGATGACCTCCAGCACCGACTTCATCCACTGGTTGGACTCTTTCTTCAGAAAGGGCGAATGTTCCAGGATGTGTTGCAGCAAATCCAGTTTGCGGCCGTCCCGCTTCTCACGGCTTTTCTGGAAAAACGCTTCGAACTCCGGGTATTTCTTGTTGATCTCCAGGAAAAACGAGCGTTCACCGCTTTCCGGATTACCCCGCAGGGTTTGATTGTAGTGTTCGATTTCCTTGATGTATTCGCTGACCCGCACCTTTTTGTGGTCCTGGAGAAACACGTCGAAATAAAAGTCGAGCCGTTCGGAATTCAACGTCGCCTTGGGCCGGTCGATGCGCGCCAACTCGTTGTGGTAGCCGACCAGGTTGTCGATTCCCCGGGAAAACTCGATGATATAATCGACCCAGCGCCCTTTCTCCGATCTCAAATTGGCGATCATGCGCTTGTCGGACAACGCCCGGCCGGTGAAATCGTAATCCCAGGTGTGGCGGTAATAGAAATTGTTCTGGAAAAAATCGATGTGGCCCAGCACGTGCTAAAAAATCATCACGTTCATCCAGTCCGGATTGTTGTCGTTGTAAAACGAAATGGCCGGACGGGTGTTGATGACCGTTTCGTAAGGATTGCTGGGATAGAGCTCGTAGCGACCTTTTTCCTTGAGCACTTCGACATCGTGAACCCAGTAGTCGTAGAGCGTGGGGATCATGACCTTGGGGGTGAGCTCGATCAGATCCCGATTGGTGACGATGTACTCCAGGGATTCGTTCTCGAAGCGCAGCCCGGCATCCAGGGCGCGCTCTTTGCAGCCCTCCATGATTTTCTTGGTATGTTGATCGATGAGTTCCATATGGCTATTCGGATATCAGGTTCTTGATGCCCTCGATGAGTCGCTGCTCGTTGACGTCTTCGCCCAGCACGTCCATCCGCAGCAGTTTGGACTGCTTTTCCAACAGCTCCGAACGCTTCAAGTACCGTTCGACCTCGCTGCTTTTGCCGGCCCGGAAGGCGTGTTCGGCGATGGTAATGCCCACCCGGTTGGCATACTGGAGCATGGTTTTCAGAGCCGGGATCGCTTCCTTGCCGTCGGTATCCCAGTCGTCGCCATCGGTGCCGTGAAACACGTAAATGTTATAGTCCCGTGCCAGATTCTCCTTGTCGACAATCTCGTTGACCAGCCGATAGGCCGATGCCACCTGCGTTCCGCCGGCCACCGTGGAATTGTAGTAGGTGTAAAAATCCGGCACCTCCTTGGCGTCGGTGTCGTGCAGAATAAAACGGGTTTCCACCTGGCGGTCGTACTGATACAGCAGCCAGCTGTAAATCAGCACATGCTGGGCCACGACCAGTTCGGTGGTCTTGCCGGCCATGGAGCCGGAATAGTCCCGAACGAAAAACACCAACGCCTGGGATTCGTAGTCCTTTTCCCGGGAAAGGATCCGGAAAATCCGGTCCGCCGGGCTAATCAGAAATCGGCTTGGATCGATGTGGTCAAAATCGGCCACATTGCCCAGCTGAATGTTGGTTTCCAGGATTTTGCGCAGGGTGGCTTTCTTGTCGAGAATCTGTCCGAAGCCCTTGTGCTTGTCGGTCAGGTCGTAGGTGTAGCGTGTCAGCGAACGCTTCTTGCCCTTGTCCTTCAGATTAGGCAGCTGAAACTGTTCGGTCAAAATTTTACCCAGGTCGTAGGCATTGGATTCGAGCTCGTGCCCGCCGCCTTCGCCCTGGCCGGGGCCGGTTCCCTGACCTTCGGTCTGACGCACCGGCTGCTCGCCGATGACCTCGCCCTCTTCGCCTTCGCCGGTGCCGCCGGAGGATTCCCCTTCGCCCTCTTCAGCGGGTTTGAAATTGGGATCGTGAATGAATTTTTCTTCCACGGTGGTGGGTACGATCACCACCTTGGTCTTGCCCCCCTTGCCGGGCTTGATCAAACGCCCGACATTGATCTTGCGGGGAAAGCCGTCCTTTTCCCGCTGCCGGTCGCGTTCCAGCAATTCGTCCAGGCTGCGCACCGTGGCGGTGTAAGTCGGCTGCATGGCCGTCATGGCCTGCAGATCGAGCAGGTCGTGGAAATCATAAAAGGAAAGCGCTTTTTGCGGCGCCCCCCGCCGATCGCCTTCGTCGGCAACCACGTGCTCGCGGTCGTCTTGCAGCTCTTCCTCGATGACCGCCTCCTGCTCCGGCGACAGCCCCTGCGCCTTCAATGCCTCGTAGATTTTATATTTGCTGTCCATCTGTCGATGTTCGCTTTCGGGTTCGATGCTTGGGTTTCTAACTACAATATAAGCATCGGTTCAATTCATAACATGTGATTCCAAAATCGGCGTGAAGTAGCGAATCATATATTTCGGTTTGTTATTTCGTACCTTTCAGCCCTAAACCGCTCTCTAAAAACCGTAAATTGATGTCCGAGGCTTAGATTACGTTCGAGGGCAAGGCGTTTTGCGGATTGAAAGCGGAGCGTACACGCGAGTACGTGAGCATTTCAATCCGCAAAACAACGCCGCAATCGGACGTTAGATGAGCCTCTGACATCAATTTTCGTCTTCCTGGGTGCAAAAATATTCTATGGTCTTCTGCGCACACGTCTTGCAGTACCCCAGCTTGCTGAGCATGGTGTCCACCATGCGGTCGTAGAGCTTCTGATTTTCCTCGTTGGTCCGGTTGGCCAGCGCGCCGATGAGGCTGCCGGCCCCGGCGATGTCGGATTTCAGCCGCACGTCGGTGACGGCCTTGACCAGCTCGAGGTTGTCCATGAAATCGTAATCCGGATCGATGGAGATCTTCTGGCCGTAAATCTTCCGAATCGAGGTGCGGAAGGTTTCGCGCTGCTCCTCGGTTTTCAGACCCAGGCGCTCCTCCACGCTGTTGATGAAGCGCTCGTCGATCTTCAGGGCCTTGAGTTCGCCGGTCTGCGGATCCTTGTATTTCCACATCTTGTCCGGCCCGAGGTTCTCCGCGTCGATGCCGATGATCATGTTGACGTAATTCATCACGTCCTTGCGAATCGCCAGCGGTTCGTCCATGTAGGCGTTGAACATCTCGGTCATGATGCGTTCGCGATAGAGTCCCTTGGCGATTTTCAAGTCTTCCAGGTACTTGGCCCGGTCATTGGCTTCGGTGACGTAGTCGAGGATCACCCGTTCAATGGATCGATAGATGTCGTAGGCGAACATGCACTGGCCTTCGTTGGTTTCGGAGCTTTCCATCAGCAGCTGAATCGATCGGCCCAGGTTGCGCTGTCCGAGCCCTTTCTGACCGAAGCGGTTGATGATCTCCGGGTCCTGATTCAAGGTGTCGATCACTTCGGCCAGGGTTTTGATGCTCTTTTCCCCAGCCACCTCGCCGGCAGCCAGCTTCATGGTTTCCACCGCGGTCAATTTCTCGGATCGCGGCAGGCGGCTGAGCACGGCGGCCACCGAAGCCGCATAGTTCAGGTTCGGATCCTGGTGCAGGTATTCGCGGTTGATCGTCGTTCGGGTCTCGCTGCCGATGGCGTACTGGGTCAGTTCCCGCTGCAGCTTGTAGTTGGTGTTGTGCGACACATAGCAGATCCGACAGCGGTCCACGATGGGCGCTTCTTCTTTCTCGGCCAGGAACCGATGGAACTCCGAGTTGTTGCTGGTGGCGATGATCAGGGTGTCGATGGGCCATTTGTAACCGTCGATTTCGATATTGCGGTTTTGAATGACACCGAGGTAAACCTGCACCAGATCTTTTTTGTTCTTGTAGATTTCATCACTGAAATGAATGCCGCCCCCGGCAACCCGGGCCAGCGCTCCCCGCCGCAGGTCGAAGCGATAAGGGTTGTTGGTGTCGGTGATGTGCAGCAGTCGCTGAATCGACTCTTCGCCGAGCAGATCGACGGCCGAAGAGGTAATTTTGTCCTTGGCCGGATACTTGCCGGTTACGGTTCCAAGGCTTTCGGTCAACGGAACCGGCACCAGTTCGATGAATTCCAGCGCCTTGTCGATATCCCCGTCAGCGTGCCGGAAGATGTCGTTCCAGATATAGCCGCTGCAGGCACCCAGGGGACGATAATTGTTGTAGAGCACGTCGATCTCACCGTCTGAAAACCCGCCGACCTCGGCCAGGTATTCCCGGTTCCGGGACGGATCTTCGAACAAATTCATCGCCAGAATCATGGGGTCCTCGTACGTCTGGGATTCGATGACCCGAATCCGCCCGTATCCGTCGAGCTGATCGATGTTGGCAAAGCGAAAGGTGTATTTGCGATTGTGCTCCTGGAATAGAAACTCCCGATACTTCGCACAGAGAAAATCGACGAAAAAAGTTTTGCCGTTACCGGGCTCTCCCACAAGCACAAAGGCCATTTCCATCGAGGAGCCCCCTTCGGAGGCGTCTTTCACATAGGAAACAAAACTGTTGATCTCATCGTACATGCCGATGACGTGTTTTTTGCCGTTGCGGAAGATGCTGAAATCATAGGTCGTCTTGCCGTTGACCACCACTTTCTGGATGTCACTCTCCAGAATCATCCGGGCAACTCCCTGGAACGCATTTTCGAAGATGCGCTGTCCGGATTTCACGGCCTGCACGTGCTGGATAAACGGGTGATTCGAATTTGCCATGATGCCTCCTGCCCGAGAAATCGGGTTCTTCCCTCCTGCTGAAAGCCGGTTGCGGCGTTGGCGGCCGGACGGCGCCGACCGGGCCGCGGGCTTGCAGCAGAAGAACATTTCCTGTAGCAAGCACAAACGGTGCTATGGATTTGATTGAACGGTTTTGTCGCCCCGGCCGGCTGCAGCGGATTCAGAGACCGAGCATTGCGGTATGTGGGATCCAGAAGTTCGCGAAGTCTAAAATAATCACAGATACAGGCCAGTTCAACAGGATTCGATCCCGGCGCGGGACTTGATGCAATCTATTGTAATATAATTGTATTATACATGCATCCGAGCTTCGGTACAAGGGAAGTTATACGGCTGAAGCTGCAAAGCGGAAATCCAGGTTTTGGATGGTTCGCCATCCAATGAAATCCGTTGGCACATTCGATGGTAAGTCAAATTTTGACGGGTTTCCCTTACAGAAGTCAACAACCGCCCGCGAAGCGGGTGGCTTGGATTTTCGGCCATAGGCCGAAAATACAGAAGCACGTTTGTGCTTCGATGTTGAACTTGTACCGGGTGCATAGCACCCGGTTTGGGCAAGAATCAACCGGTCTACAGGGGCTGGGAAGATTGATACACGGCTTGGGAAGGGCTGTCCTCTGAAGCGGCACCGCCGCGGTAGGAACGCACCAGCCGCAGGGTATTGCCGATGACGCTCAAACTGCTCAACAGCATGGCACACACGGCAATCAGCGGATTGAGCAGACCGCTCATGGCCAGAGGGATGCTGACCAGGTTGTAGGCCAGGGAGAAGACCAGATTCTGGCGTATTTTGCCGTTGGTTTGGGCGGAAAGTGATAAAAAATCGAGCAGCTGCCGGGGGCGTCCCTGCATCAAGGTGATATCGGCCACCTCCCGCCCCAATCGGCTTCCGGAATGTACGGCCACGGCCAGATCGGCACAGGCCATGGCCGGCGCGTCATTGACCCCGTCGCCGATCATGGCGGTGCGCCGGCCCTGTTGGCCGAGCGATCGCAGAAAGGACGCTTTTTCCTCGGGCAACAGACCGCCGACGAACGCGTCGAACTGCAGCAGGCGGCCGACGGACTCGGTTGCCGCGGACGCGTCTCCCGAGACCAGCACGGTCCGCCGGCCTTCGAACCGCAGACGATCGATGGTTCTGCGGGCGCCGTTGCGCACCGGATCTCCGAATACCAGCACGGCCGCCGGAAGACCGTCGACAGCGAAGTACACCCGCGAGCGGCCCGCAACCTCCGGCGGCAGCGCAGCGGCGAAACCGGCGGGAAAAACGCTTTCCAGAAAGCGTCGCGAACCGATGGCGGCGTCGTTTTTACCGATGCGCCCGCGGATTCCATCGGGGTGAACCCGCACCGACTCCGCAGGCGCAAACGGTATGCGCCGCTCCGCCGCCCTTCGACGGATTTCCGCAGCAATCAGATGCTCCGAGTCGGCTTCCAGGGCGGCGGCCATGGATAGAATGCGGTTTTCATCCAGATCCGCCAGCGATATCACCTGCTGCAGATCCCACCGCCCGGAAGTGATGGTTCCGGTCTTGTCGAAAACAAAAGTGTCGAGGTGTTCGGCGCGTTCGAAGGCCGAAAAATTGCGCACCAGAATCCCAATGCGACCGGCGGCGGCAATACCGGCTACGCGCGCCAGCGGAATGGCGACGCCGAGGGCGCACGGACAGGAGATCACCAGCACCGTCACGGCACGAATCAGGGCCTGCTCAGCAGGAATGCCGGCGGCAACGCACGCGCCGGCCGTTGCGGCCGCCAGCAGCACCACGATGGGGACAAACAGGGTCAAAAAGCGATCGGTGCGTCCTTCGAACCGGGTTTTCTGCACCAGGGATTGTTCCATGATGCCGATCATCTGACCCAGGGTGGAATCTGCCCCGGTGTGGGTGGCGCGCACACCGAGCCGACCGCTCAGCAGCCGGGTTCCGCTGCGCAGAAAATCCCCCGGCCGGCGATTGCGGGGAGTCGGCTCGCCGGTCAGGGCGGATTCTTCCACCACGGCCGACCCTTCTTCCACGAAACCGTCGGCGGGCGCGATTTCATCGGACTGCAGCAAAAATACGTCATCGACCGCCAGCTGTCGGACGTCGACGAATCGACCCCGCGGGAAACCCTCGGCCCGAAGCCGGACCTTGGTCGGCTGCAGGGAAAAAAAGTTCTGCAAATCTTCCAAGACGCGATCCTTGGCCCGGCGTTCGAGCAGCTTGCCCAGCAGCACCAGGGTGATCAACATGGAGGCCGTGTCGAAATACAGGTGGATGTCCTGCCGCAGGAAATTATACACGCTGTAGAAGTAGGCACTGGTCGCACCGACGGCGATCAGGGTCTCCATGCCCACCGCAGCGGCGGCCAGACCGCGCACCGTCTTGCGGATCATGGGCCCGCCACCGTAAACCATCACCGCGGTGGCCAACAGGAAAATCGGCCAGGAAAGATAGGTGACGAATTCTGCGGAGATATCGCTGAAAAAGCCCGAATACAGCGCAAAGGAGAGCATCATCACGTTCATGGTCAGCAGGGCGCAAACGCCGAACTGGATCCATTCATTGCGCGTCTGCAACGCTCCGGGCAGTTGCGGATCGCGAACCCGGTATCCAAGGGCGGCCACGGCCGCGCGCAGCCGGGCCGGAGATGTTGTCACCGGATCGTACTGGACCCGCAGCGCGTCGGTGGAAAAATTGCAGGTCGAAGCAATGACGCCCGGTGTGCGCTTAAGGGTTTCGTCAATCACCCAGGCACAGGCCGGGCACCACATGTCCCGGACCTCCAGCTGAAATGCAAGGATGTTCGGCGCTTCGGTTTCCGGCGCGGCTTCCGGGGAAACAGGCGCCGGGGTGCCGTCGGCAACGGTCTGGTCCAGGTCGGCTTCGGATGCGGGAATAATGCCCAGTTCGCGGCACTGGCGGAACAGTTCGGAACGACGAAAGGCTTCCGGATCGGCGCTGCCGGTGGCCTCCAGCAGCATGGAAAACACCTGCCGGCAGCCCATGCAACAGAAGCGATAATCGCCCTCGCGGCCATCCAGAGCGTAGAATTTGGGCCGCAGGGACAGTCCGCACAAATCGCAGCGGGTGTCAGTCTGGTTCATTTCGGGGTTTGTGTGGGTCCGAAGGGATTGGCGTCCTCGTTCCAATGAAGTCAAAATTTGAAAGGATCGATTTCGATGCCGGTTATTGGCGGATTCCCAGCGACTTGAGAAAAGCGACGATGCGCCAGCGGTCCTGCACCTGGATCGTCGTTCCCAGTGCCGGGGCACGTCCGCCTCCGAAGGTGATGTGTTTGAACAGGTAGCCTTCGGAAAAATTCTGCACCCGGGGGCTGCGAAGGTCGGTGGGCAGCGGTGCAAAACTCTGTCCCACCGTGGCGTTGCCGTCGTAGTATTTGCCATGGCACTGGTTGCAGAAGGTGAAATAGAGATTCTTGCCTTCCTGGATTACCGCCGGACTGTTCAAATTGATTGGAGACGACAGGCTCTCGGCACTGGCGGCCCGATAGATGGCATCTCCACCCTGTAACGGCACGATCCCGGCTTCCATGGTGAAAATGGGCTTCTCATAAGGCCGCACCGCCGGTGTTTCCCGCATGCGTCCGTACATAAAATTGTTGTCATAGTAAATCAGGAGATTGTAAGCGACGGTCATCGCGGCTGCAACCACCAGCAGAAACAGCAGCTTCTTCATTTACTCTCCTTTGTCTCCGCGCACGTGCTGCGAATACGGCAGGGGCTCGTAAATCGCATAAGGCGACTCCCCCGGCACATCCCGGACGATCCCGTAGTTCCAGTCGGGCTGCCCCAGGTCGCCGATCACGAAAAACGCCATCAAACCCTTGCCGAAAATCAACGCCAGCAACAGAACCAAAACCACCCAGACTCCGAAGGTGGATTCTTTCGGAAGTTTGGGTTCGAATTCCAGTTCGGATTTCAATTCCTCGGTTGTTTGCATGTCTTAAATTTTCACCCCCAGCAGGCCGATTACCAGAATGTAAAAAAAGCTCCAGATGACCGTTCCTACGATAATCAACGTCATTCCCAGCGGGAAAGGGGCATAGCGGTCGCCGATGCCGCCGGGGAAACGGTACTGGACCTTCTCCATGCGTTCGTCGGAATCCTTGTTGCGGAAATGGCTGTAGCCCAGCAGCATCACGAACAGGATGATAAAAACCAGCGTCGGAAACAAGTACAGAACCACGTGTCGGTAGTTCAAAAGCTCGTAAAACCGCATCTTTGGGTCTCCTTTGACACCCCTTCAGGAGCCGTCTGTCAGCAGTGCAACCACCAGCACGGCCGCACTGGCCGCCAGGCCGGCGACAGCCAGAATGATCAATCCATAAATTTCCCAGCGCCGGGCTTTGCCCGGCCGGGCTTGAGCGGGGCTGTGATCTTCTTCCAGCGGCAGAAATCGGGCGCGCTGTTGGTCGCGGAACTGGCCGTTTTTCATCGCCCAGATAAACACCACCAATCCCAGAGTCAGCCCGATCAGGATGTATGCCATGAAGTAAGGGAAATACATTTTCATTCCGTCCGATTGAATGGTTTTGCGATTTTCGGGATTTCAAATTCCGGTGATTCGCAGAATTTGAACCCGCGGCAAAATCAACAATTCGCCTTCAGGGCTCCAGGGATGCGTCGATGCCGCGAGGCTCGGTATTGGCATCGGACTGGTTGATAAAGTAGTTCGCGACGTAGTCGCCGACCTCCCATATTTTTTCCGATTCCAGCTCTTTTTTAAAATACGGCATGGCACTGCCGGTGATCCCGTTCATGATCTGGTAGTAAATGATGCCGCCCGAGATCTCCCGGTCTTTCAAAATCGTGAAGTTAAACGGCGGCGGATAAATCCAAGGCTGCGCCGGTCCCATGCCGTCTCCGATCGGGCTGTGGCACCCGGAACAATTTTCCAGGTAAATTTTTTGCCCGCGCGCCAGCGCAGCCGGCGTGGTCGGATAGGGATTGGGGATGTCGCGCCATCCCTGGGGGACGTGTTCGTTCAGCCACTGCACGTTGTATTCGGGTCCGGCCTCGTAGGCTTTGATGACCTGTTCCTTCCAGTAGCGCTGCCGCTGCATGCGCCGGTCGGCGTCTTTCAGCCCCAGACTCTGGACGTATGCGGTCAGCTTCTCGATCTGATCCATGCCCAGGAACTCGAATGCCGGCATAATGGAATTGGGACGTGTATAACGCGGGTTCATAAAATGAGCGATATGCCAGTCGTCGGGGTGCTCGCCGCCGGCCTGGGACAAGTCCGGTCCGGTGCGGGCCGAACCCAGCAGAATCGGCCGATCCCCGAGATAGTCGCCGGCCTGGGCAATACGATCGGCTCCCAGTCCCCAGTCGAACGGACGAATG
The DNA here is from genome assembly GCA_051155755.1 of Desulfobacterales bacterium. Taxonomy (GTDB): domain Bacteria; phylum Desulfobacterota; class Desulfobacteria; order Desulfobacterales; family SG8-13; genus DAXETY01. Next base: position 16,153 of record DAXETY010000007.1, on the reverse strand, counting down.
GATTGGCTGTGACAATACACGCACCCGTTGGCGATGTAGATCAAACGGCCCTCGGCTTCCTCGGCGGTGCGCTCGCGAAAAATCTCCGACGGCTCCTGTATTCGAAAAGCCCACGGCAAGTAGACCACCACATAGACCACCGCGGCCAGGATGAGCAGGCTGCCGAGAACCACGACTGTCTGCGTCATTTTCATGAGGGTTGTTCTCCGGGTTTGAGCATGAACGTTCTGACGATGTTGTAGAACCCAATCAACGCACCGGTGAAAATCATCAGTCCGATGGCGGCCCGCAGCACATAGTAAATGTGCACGGCCGGCAGAATTTCATAGACCACCTGACCGGCATACCAGGAGTTGCCTTGAATCAAGCCGACAATGGTCAGCACGACGGTAAAGCCCACCACGCCGATCAGCACCAGCCAGTACTGCACATCGGCCAACAGGCGACTGTACAGCGGTTTCCCGGTGATCTTCGGCAGAATGTAATACAAACCGCCGAGGGCGATCATGCCGGCAAAGCCGAGCACCCCGATGTGCGCATGGCCGACGGTCCAGTTGTTGAAGTGGGTGATGCGCTGCACGATCGGCAGGGCCATCATGGAGCCTTGGATGCTGACGAAAAAGTACATGATCGTGCCGGTGAAAATGAACTTGGCGCCGATGTCGGCGTGGATCTCGCCCAGCTTGCCCTTGGCCGTGTACCAGATGTTGATCAGAAACGCCATGACGGGAATCACCATGGCCACGCTGTCGACGATGGCCACGGTCTTCAACCAGGTCGGCACCGGGGTCTGCAGCAGGTGGTGCGTGCCGATGTGGGTGTAGACCACGAACAGTCCCCAGAAGCCCAGCAGCGAAAGGGCATGGCTGTAAAGGGGCGCGTTGACCGCCCGCGGGATGATGTAGTAAGCGGCCCCTGCGGCCAGCGGGGTCAGCAGCAGGCCGAAGATGTTGTGGCCGTAAAACCAGAGCAGAATCGCATCCGGTATTCCCAGCAGCGCCCCGGTGTCGGGCCGCCAGATCACGTTTCCCAGCGCATAAGTGGTACCGGTCAGCACCACGGCCGCCAGTGCATACCAGATCGACACGTACAGGATCGGTTCCCGGCGGCGTTTGACCGTCATGGCCAGATTGATGAACACCAACCCGAAGACCGCAAGGACCATGACATCGATGGGCCAGATCAACTCCGCATATTCACGTCCCTGGCTGTGGCCGGCGGTCAGGCTGACCACCACCGCCACCAGGGCAACGTTCCAGGCGATCACGGTGGCAATCCCCAGCGTCTCACTGAACAGTCGTGTTTTCATCAAACGCGGCAGGTAGTAAAACGCGGCCGCCAGCAGGCCGGGGGTGACGAAACCGAAAAGGACCAGATTGACGTGAACCGGCCGGATCCGGCCGAACACCAGCCAGCTGACGTTTTTGACGAGGTCCGGTGCCATCAGTTCGGTGGCACCCAGCAGTCCGGCACCGGTCGCCAAAATCATCCAGAAGGCCGAGGTCAGCAAAAAACCTTTGGCAGTGGTGTGTTTTTCGGTAGGTTCTGTCGTCAATGATCGATACTCCTTGAAAAAAACTCAATGATTCATCGAACCGGAGCCGCTAACTGTGACATGCCAGCCAGCATCCCACGTTCGCACCCCGTTTTTCATGACAATCGATGCAGAACTGCATGTAAAAAAACCGGCCCTTGATGCGATCCATGGTCTCCACAGCGCCGTGGCATTCCTGGCAGGCGATTTCCTTGCGAATGTGTCGCTGGTGGTTGAACAGCACGTGTTCGGCCAGGTAGTTGGCCTTTTTCCAGGGGGTCGGTGTCTGGGTGTTGTAATAGCGGTGTTCTTTCAGGATCTGGGGGTGTCGCGCAATGATGTAATTGTGGCAGTGCAGGCATTTTTCCACCGGCGGTATGCCCGGATTGATGGAATAGCCCACATACGGGTGGCAATATTGACACTGGATGTTCTTGACCCCCGTATGGACCCGGTGGCTGAAGGGGATCGGCTGCTCCACGCCGATGTCGAAGGCCGGCGGTGTATAAAAATAGAACAGAAATCCGACCACCAGCACCACCGATATCGCCGTCCAGAACAGCAACCGGCGGTTGCGGGCCAGGGCCAGCTTGTGACGGCGTGCCAAAACGATCAAAACGATCAGCAGAACGGTCAGGGTGAAGAGGGTCAGCAATATCTCCATCAGGCCACCTCCACCATTTCGGCCGGGACCAACTCGGGTTCAGTCCGGGTCAGCTCCGGAAACTGCCGCAGAAAATACCCGACGGCCAGCAGCATCAGCCCCAGAAACCCGATGGTGATCAGCAAGTCGGCAACACCCAGAGGCAGCCCGTGAGCGGCGTGCGAAAGAGCCGGTCCCAGCAACAGCAGGTGCTCCAGCCAAATGCCGGCAATGATCACCACACTGAGCCCGATCATGAACTTGGGCATGGTTTTTACTTTCTTGTTCAGCAGTATAAAAAACGGCAGCACGAAGGAGATCGCAAAAACGAACCAGGCCAGATAGCGCCAGGGAACCTGCGTGATCCGTTCGATCATGTAGGCCGTCTCTTCGGGAATGTTGCCGTACCAGATGACCACCAGGTGCACGTAGAAAAAATCGGCCCACAGCAGGCAAAACGCAAAAAAAAGTTTGCCGATGTCATGAAACTGATTGCTTTCCACGCGAAACTCATTGCGGGGGTTCAGGTGCAAGAACGCGGCGGTGATGATCAGTGCGCCCAGGCCCACGTAAATGGCCTTTACGAAAGTGTAGGCACCGAAGAGCGTGGATATCCAGTGCGGATCGGCGGCCATGACCAGGTCGTATCCGATCAGGGACAGGACCAGGGCAAAAGCCAGCATGTACAGGATGCTGTATGTCCGCTTGCGCCGCAGGACCTTCTCGCCGTCGATGGGCTGTTCGCCCCGCAGCCGGTTGTAGATATTGCGCACAACCCCTTTGGTCCGGCCGGCCTCGATTTTCAATTTCAGAGCCTGATACAGATAAGCGAATCCCAGCCCGTAAAGAAGCAGCAATCCAAAAGCGTTCCGTCCGAACACGAACGGAATGTTGAGCCAGACTTCCTTTCCATGCAGATCATGACCGTGGGACCAGGGAAACACGTAGGATGGACCCAGAAACAAAATCAGGAACAGAACGAAGGAAACCGGGAAAAAGCCGGCAAACGCTTCCGACAAGCCCGAAAACGGACCGCTCCAGCGCGCCCGGGTGGTGGTCATGATGGTGGAAAACAGCAGCCCTCCCTGGGCAATGGCCGACCACAGCAAAAAGTTGATGAGGTAAGCCTGCCAGGCCCGCGCCGGATTCCAGGCCACGATCCCGTATATGAAGGTGCCGAATCCGACCAGTATCAGGATGATCCAAAGTATCCAGAGCGATGATTTCTTTTCCATACGCCCACTCGAATCGAATGTTGATTTTTATTGAAGCGCTTGCCGCGCCGCGGGAAATCGGGGTCTCGAGATGGTGGTTCGCCCCACATCCTATTCAAACACCCGCACCTCGCCGCCGTTCTCGGTGAACAAAGATTCCAGGTCGTTGCGACGATCCGCCTCGCAGGCGACCAGGATGCCGAAATGCTCCCCCGAGCAGCGCGGATCGTAAGCCTCGTCGAGATTTTCCATCCGCGGCAACTTCGTCTGGTGCAGAAAGCCGATCAGATTGCCGAATATGGAAAATAAAATGGTGAACTCGAATCCCACGATCACAAACGGCACCAGGGCCCAGATCGGCTTGCCGCTGACGATCAAATCCCAGCGCTCGGCGGTATAGATCGCCAGGATAAAGCCGGTGAAAAACCCGATGATGCCGCCGGTCAGGGTGTACCATCCCACCGGACTTTTTTTGACCTGCAGCGCCTCGGACAACCGATGACTGGGAATCGGGCTGTGGACGCGTTTCACCGGCCAGGCCGCCTCCTTCAGCGCGTGGACTGCCTTGACGGCCTGCCCTTCATTCCGAAACAGACCCATCACATGGGTTTCAGTGGCCATGGGCGCCTCCTTCGGCAACCGATTCTTTCATTTCGGTCATGGAGACCGACGGCATGTGCTTGACGAACAGTACGAACAAAAAGAAAAACAGGCAGAAGCTGCCGAACATGATGCCGAACTCGACCAGGGTCGGCGCATAGTAGCCCCAGGAATTGGGCAGAAAATCGTGGGCCACGCTGCCGATGATGATCACGAACCGCTCGTACCACATGCCGATGTTGACGATGATCGATATCCCGAAGAGCCAGGGGATCGATGTGCGGATTTTTTTAAAGAAGAACAACAGCGGAATGAGCGTGTTGCAGCTGACCATAATCCAGAACCCGTAGGCGTATTCACCGACGGCCCGCCAGCGAAAAGTCTCCATCTCCACTGTGTTGTGGCTGTACCAGGCGATAAAATACTCGGTGCCGTAAGCAAATCCGACGATGAGCCCGGTAAAAATGATCGTCTTGGCCACGCTTTCCAGCACGTGCATGGTGATGATCTGCTCGTATCGGAAAATCCGCCGCAGGGGAATCATTAACGTGAGCACCATGGCCAGACCGGAATGGATGGCGCCGGCCACAAAATAGGGTGCAAAGATGGTGGTGTGCCAGCCGGGCACGATCGCCAGCGCGAAGTCCCAGGAGACCACGCTATGCACCGAGATCACCAGGGGCGTGGCCAGTGCGGCAAAAAACAGGTATCCGCGGATGTAGTGCCGCCATTGCTCGTGGGCACCGGTCCAGCCCAGCGACAGCCAGGTGAAAATCTGTTTGCGCGAGCCGGTGGCGCTGTCGCGGATGCGGGCCAAATCCGGCAGCATGCCGGTGTACCAGAACAGACTGCTGACGGTCAGGTAGGTGCTGATGGCCACCACATCGAAAACCAGCGGCGAAGTGAAATTGGGCCACAGGTGCCGCTGGGTGGGTATCGGCAGCATGTAGTAAACCAGCCAGACCCGCCCGAGGTGGATGAACGGATACAAGCCCGCCGTGCAAACCGCAAATACGGTCATGGTTTCGGCGGCCCGGGCGATGGGGTTGCGCCAACCGGCCCGGAACAGGTGCAAAATGGCCGAAATCAGCGTGCCGGAGTGGGCGATCCCGACCCAGAACACGAAGTTGATCAGATAGGTGCCCCAGGCGACCGGAATGTTCTGACCGGCGACCCCGATGCCCAGAAAAATCTGGTAGGCCCAGCAGGCCGCACCCACGAGAATTCCCAGAAGCAGCAGCGACACTACAAACCAGTAGCTCCCCCGGGCGGGTCGCAGCGTGTCCAGAACCGTCTGGTCGATCTGTGCGAAGGTAAGTTGGGTCATGGCAGCGCCCCGATAATCCTGAATACAGGTTTACACTTTACAACCAACCCCGATGAATTCGTAAAAAGTCCCAATTTAATCAAAATCTGTCATTCCCGCGGAGGCGGTAATCCATAAAACAATTTAATTACAGTATTTTAAACTAGAGATCCCCGTGTGCGCGGGGATGACGCTCTGTTAAGACGGACTTTTTACGGTCCCGTCAACCCGGAGCGTTTCAAATTTTTTAAAAACATATTTCTGCTTTTATTCAGAGGATTTATATCGATTTTCGTTTTAAAGATTCCTCCGAAATTGGTTACATGTAGTGAGTTACCTTTTTCAGATAGAACACCGCCGGTTTGGTGTTCAGGTATCCCATGATCTGGTACACCCGCGGTTCGGAGTCCACCAGCTTGCGAATCCGGCTGTCTTTGTCCATCAGGTTGCCGAAAATCAGCGCGCCGGTCGGACACGTCTGCACGCAGGCCGGCAAGACTTCGCCGTCGCGAATTTCGCGGTTTTCGTTCTTGGCCACTCCGTGAGCGACCTTGATGCGCTGAATGCAAAAGGAGCATTTTTCCATCACCCCTTTGGAGCGCACCGTAACGTTGGGATTGAGCTGATACTGCGTCGGCCCCGGCCACTGCCAGGTAAACCAGTTGAAGCGGCGGACTTTGTAAGGGCAGTTCTGGGCGCAAAAGCGCGTACCGATGCAGCGGTTGTAAATCTGGTTGTTCATGCCCTCCTTGTTGTGATGGGGGGCGTACACCGGACAAACCGACTCGCAGGGCGCGTTGTCACAGTGCTGGCACATGAGCGGCAGCCAGGTGATTTTTTCGGGGTTGGCGGCATTTTCGTAGCGAACCACCTGAAGCCAGGCCATTTCACGGCCCTCGATGATGCGCTCTTCCCCCACGATGCCGATGTTGTTTTCGGCATAGCAGGCTGCCGCACAGGCCCCGCAGCCAATGCAGCGATCCATGTCCACCGCCATGGACCAGCGGTAGCCGGCATGATCATGCGGAGGGTAAAAATCCCGTTTGGGATCATAGCCCTCCGGCAGCGGTAGTGTCAGGGGAAAATCCCACATGGCCAGGCCGGCTTTTTTCTTTTGGGACAGCTCGCCCAGTTGATCGAAGGGGATGGACAACGCGATCTTGCGGCCGTGGTCGTTACGGCTGCCGTCGGTGTGGGCCAGTTTCATCCGGCGCCCGGTCTTTTGCAGGTTCACGCCGTCGACGACGAAATTGGGCAGCGTGGTCTCGGCCGAACTGCGGGCTTCTAGCAGGTTCATGGCATGGGCGCCGCGGCCGGCCGCATAGCGCCCGTAATCGGTGTGGCCCAGTCCGATGGGCATCATCAGCACCCCGGGCTTGACCCCCGAAGACTCGTAAACCGGTGCCTGCAGATCGCCCCAGCGCGTCGACACCTTGATCACGTCTCCCTGGCGCAGGGCTTCGGATTTCAGGGTTTGGGGATGGATGAAAACCGTCGACTGCCAGGCCACCCGGGAGACCGGTTCGGGCACTTCGCTGAGCCAGGGTCGGTTGGCCCCCCGGCCGTCGAAATACCGGATCGACGGTGCCGCGACAAAGGAATAGCCGGACCGGATCGGGTCGGCGGTACTGGACAGGATTTCGGTGATCGCCCCCAAATCGGGTTCCAGCGCCGTCTCCGTTGGCTCGGGTTCAGCGAAAATGCCGCCGCTGCGGATGGTTTCCAGCCAGCCCATTTCGTCGCGAATGGCTTGCCGGGCGATGAGATTGGAGACGAGATAGGACTTGTACTTGTCGCGCCCGCGCGTCTTGCCCTCCAGGGCCCGGAGAAACACGTCCCCCAAAAAAGGCGCATCGGTCAGTCTTCCCATGGCCGGCTGCAGCGTGGACAGCAGCCGGCTGTGGCCGCCGTATTCATCCCAGTTTTCCAGCGGCAGGCGCACGGGCAGGACCAGGTCGGCCATCCTGGCAGTTTCATCCATGCAGCTGCTGAAGGACACGACAAACAGGGAACTACGATTGAGCACACTCTCCAGGGCCGCTCCGCGCGGCAGCGCATAGACCGGATTGACGTTGTTGAGCAGCAGTAGATCGACGGGCTCGCGATCCAGCACTTCGAAAAATTCCAGGACCTGCTTGCGGCCGTCGGCGGTCTCGACCCGGTGGCGCCGGGTGAAATCGATTCGAGCCAGTCCGGGGTCCAACAACCGGTTCAGAAGGTTGGCGGCGGTGTCGGTGGGCAGCGCATTGGCGGCACTGCCGGCACCGGAACCCAGGATCAGGGGCCGCTCGGACTGCAGCAAGGCCTGCAGCAGGGCCTCGTAGCGTTCGGGGGCGACACCCGCACGGGCGGCGACCTCGTCACGGGTATAGGGCGCCACGATTTCCGCAAGGCCGTCGTTCAGCGCCGATGGGGTGGCCCCTTCGCTGTTTTGGCGTTTCAGAATTTCCCGGATCAGGCCCATGGCAACGACGGCTTCGCCGCCGGGATGACAGGCCAGCCAGAGATCGGCGTTGGCACCGGTCAGCGACTGGTGAGGTCCCACGTGGAAGAATTTGCCCTTGGTGTCCCCCTGCAGCGCATGCATGGCTTTGAACTTCCGGGCGTATTCCACCGGGGACAACCAGGTTTCCAGAAATTCGGCGCCGAAGCCAACCAGTACATCGGATTCTTCGATCCGATAGGAGGGCAGCCCCTGCACCCCGAAAACCGATCCGTTTGCGGCTTTCAGAGATTCGTAGGCGAAAAGCTCGAAGGTCAGCGGCGGCGGAGAATTCCACTGACTGAGGGATTCAACCAGAAGTTTCGCAAAGACTTCCCCCACCGTTTCGGTCATCATGCGAATCCGGTTTTCTCCGGCGCTGACGGCCCTGTCGATCCGGTTCTGCAGAATTCTTTCCGCTTCGACGAACGACACCGGTCGCCAGCGTCCGTTCTCCTTTAATTGCGGCATCTGCAGCCGGTCCGGATTGTAAATCCCCTGCAGGGCAGCCTGTCCCCGAATGCAAAGAGTGCCTCGGTTGATGGGATGATCGGGATTGCCTTCCACCTTGATGATTCGTCCCTCGCGGTTTTTCGCCAAAATGCCGCAGCCGGCGGGACACTCGCGGCACGTGCTGGCATACCAGGTGGCATCGCCGGTCACCATGTCGTCCGGATGATGGACCGGAGCGAAGAGATTCTTGTCCGGACGCGGTCCGCCATAGGGGTCCGGTGTACAGCCGGCCGCCACGGAAATGCTGCCCATGCCGACAATTTTGAGGAAGGTTCGCCGATCCATATTACAGTCGTTCTCCCGGAAGATGATGGCGCTTTTGCATATTCGATCCAACGGATGAAAATTGACGACGCTAAACCCCTTGCGGAAAACGGGCTCACACCGGAGCCACAAGGTAGGACGTGAACTATGGGTAGTCGAAAAGCCTATTTCTGTCAAGCCTGTTCGGCGGCTTCGATTTCACTGCATCGGCCGCTGCCGACCGCCTACGGTTTCACTTGCAGATTGACAGAATCGCCTCAGTGCTTAGGTCTCAATATAGAATGAAAACGACAACCGAATCGATTCGCAATAACCTGTAACCGGTTCGACAAATCACTGTATTGCGAAGCGCCTCCGGTGTGAACCGACAGGGGATGTTTCGCAAGAAGTCCGAATCCGGGCGGTCGGCATCTTTCGGTAAGACTGCACCGCAATCCAAATGGAGGCATACCATGAGCGAAAAAGAAGAGCTGATGCAAACGTTGATGGATGTCATCGGCAAAGAAGGCTGCGGGGTTTCCTGTGAGGATGCAACGCTGTACAAAGATGAAGAGGGTTGGAAAATGATGCTGGAAGGCTTCATGGAGCCCTGGAAATTGGGCCATACACTGGAAGAGGCCAAAGCCAGTATCAAGGATTACGCTTCGATGGGCTTCGGCCTGGGCGGTCCGGCTTCGACCCGGCAGGTCTGACTCAAAGGCGAGTATCGCAATGCGGGGTCGCAAGGCGGAAGAGCCGCCTTGCCGGCACCCCGGTCTCACATACCACCCGCCCGCAGACGGCGATTGATTTCCAGTCGTTCCAGAGACAGTTCCACAACGTCTTTGACCTGCGGTTTGCGCTGCCGGTAGTCGTCGAAAAAGGCTCGAACCGCCGCCTCCCGTCCCAGCCCGCCGAACGGCACCACTGCGGCAATCACCCGCTCGTACAACAACGGATGAAAGTGCTCCAGCGCTTCGAGATTCTCCCGGTACCAGTCCCAGAGGTGATCGACAGCGGCCGGATTGACGGACGCAGAGACCATGGGGATAAAACGGTTGCGATCCGGAACCGCTTTCAGGGTATATTCCAGGGCCGACTGAAGAATTGACCAGTCGGAGAAACAACCGAAGGACGCCAGCAGATTCAGGCGCTCGTGCTCGCTATCACTGACCTCGAATCGTTGTCTCAGCCAATCCCACAGGGCTGCATCTCCGCGGTCGGCACTCACCTGCAGCACGCTTTTCTGTACGTCCGGATGCACATCCCGCCCCCGGCGCAAGTCTTCAAAGCGTCGATCGGCGAACTCGGCCACCTGAGACGATCCGAACAAATAGGCCGGAACCATGATTTGGTCCCGCAACAGTGAGTCGGTAAAAGCCTCTCCTTCGGCCGGATCCAGACCGATAGCCGCGATGGCATGCTCCAGTATGGGCTTTCCGGTCTCGGCAATGGTCTGGCGATGCACCGCGGGCACGACCAGGTAAAGATAGTGCAGGTTGGCGGTTATACCGGCCAGCGGCAGGTACACCCGTTCGCGGCGATAATGGTTCAGGAAACGCAGATAATCTGAAACGCCGCAGCGTCCGCTGCGAACCATGGCAAGCACGTCGTTTTGCAGGCCCCAGCGGTCCTCCGGTCCCAAAGAGCCGGCTTCGGCGGCCCGGCCGAGGGATTGGAGATTGCCCTCGTCCAGGTATTGCACCCGGTAAAAGCCGGTCTGACCGGCATTGATCTTGTAAGCCACCGGCTCGTTTTCCAGGGAAATCGTATGATGCGCACCCCGCATCAGGCTCTGGATGACCCGCTGGCGACCGTCGGATTCGATCAGCATAATGTTCAACGGAATTTCCCAGCGCTGATCGAAGTCGCCGGGCAAATCGGCGTATCGCTCCTGCGCCAACTGCAAACGGCTCTCCTCCCGCCGGACCGTCACCAGCGGGTGACCGGGTTGTCCGATCCAGCTTTGCATCATGCGTGTGACGGGTCGATCCGAGGCCGATTCGAATGCCTCCCACAGGTTGCGGCTGGTGGCATTTCCGTATTCGTGGGTTTTGAGATAGCGGCGCAGGCCTTCCTGAAAACGGGTCTCACCGATATAGCCCCGAACCTGGCGCAAGATGGAGGCTCCTTTGCTGTAAATGATCGGCGCGGTGCTGGTGTTGATCACCACATGTTCGCCGCCCGGAATTTCAATGGCGAAATTGGCACGCAGGCTGTCGCGATTCAACGCGGATTCCGTCTGCCCGGCGATGAACTGCTGCCAGATCCCCCATTCGGGATGAAAGTGATCCACCACACCGAAGCCGAAAAAGGTGGCAAAACTCTCATTGAGCCACAGGTATTTCCAGTCCGAAGGCGTCACCAGATTCCCGAACCACTGGTGGGCGATTTCATGGGCAATCACTTCACAGATCCGCTCTTCCCCGGCCCGGGAGGTCACCCCGGGGTAATGCAGCAGCAGGTTTTCCCGAAACGTGATGGCGCCCCAGTTCTCCATGGCGCCGAATGCAAAATCCGGAATGGCAATCAGATCCATCTTGTCCAGCGGATAATCGATGCCGTAATAAGCGTCGCAATAGCCCAGCGCGTCGCGGCCGAATGCCAGGCCGTAGCCGGCATAGGCCTTACGGCCCGGCACCGTAACGGCCCGCACCCGCCGATCCGTCTCATCTTCGGTGATCTCGAAGTCACCCACGCCGAAAAACAACAGGTAGGTGGACATTTTCGGTGTTCGGCGGAATCGAACCCGTTTCTTTCCATCGCCGATGGGTTCCTCGAATTCGGCCGGGTTGTTGGAAAGGGCCGTCAGGGACTCGTCGACCACCAGTTCCACGTCGAAAGTGGCCTTGCTGCGGGGATAATCCTGGCAGGGAAACGCGCGGCGGGCATCGCTCTCCTGGAACTGAGTCACCGCAATGTAACGGATTTCGCCGTTTTGTCTGTAGCCGCTGCGATAAAACCCCGCCATGCGGTTGTTGATCGATCCCTCATAAACGATGAAAATCGTCAGCGCACCGCTCGTCGCTTGCGGCAGGTGAATCCGGAGTTCCTCCCGCTCGGTGTCGACCGTAAACGGACAAACCGTACGCTGTTCGCCGCTGCGGATTTCGCATTGCCAAATGGCCAGGTCCAGAATGTTCAAACGGATCGTGTCGGCACCATCAGATAGATGCCCTTCGATTTCCAATTCGCCGGAGAAGCGAAACCGCTGCAGGTCGGGTGTCAGACGGAGGTGATAGTGATCCGGGGTAAAATCGTCCATTGTGAAATCTCTCTCTCTCTTCGAGTCCGACAATGTGAGCCGAATCAAAAATGACGTTCTCGTAAAAAGTCGGTCCCAACGTTGAGTCATCCCCGCGGGGATCTCGAGTTTAACAGACTGTAATTAAATTGTTTTCTGGATTCCCGCTTTCGCGGGAATGACAGATTTTTATGAATTTTCGAAACCAAAAATAGATCTTTGAAAAACTGTCTTTCCGGCAACGGCGAAAGTTGTAGGGTTCTGTGTGCCGGCTTTCGAAACCAACGTCGTCGCCAACTGCAAGGGGACAATATGGGCTGCGGTCGTACCCCTTGTCAATCCCGTCCTGCCAGGGTCAGAAAAGTCGATTTTACGCAATCCGTCAAGAGAAAGCGAATCGGGAACGATTTTAGGGAAAACGAGGAATTCATCGGGGAAGTGGGTTTTTGTCGCGGACGAGGCGGTACGCGAATTTCGAGGGCCAATCCGCAACCGGCAAAGATCGAGCAGCGGGCGCCATGGTCCCGGGCGGACGAATTCGACGGTTGCAGTGGAATTTCAAGGCGTAAACAACCTCCCGCATAGCGGGTGGCCTGGATTTTCAGCCATGGTTCGAGCAAGAATCAAGCGGCTCTGTGATCCTTGTTGCGCTTGAGCTGCTCGTTCATCAGCAGGGCGCTCAAAGCGGCGGCGATGGGTTTGAGCAGTCCTTCGTCGGTTACCGTAAAGGCCCCGTTGATCTTGTTTCGCACCTCGATGGCACCAATGATCCAGCTCTGGGTAACCATTGGAACACACAGTACCGAGCGGGTCTTGAAGCCGCTGATTTTATCGATGTGCGCAAAAAAAGCCGAAGATTTGGTTTCATCGTTGACGATGGCTGCCCGTCCCTTGGCCGCTACGTGGCCGGCAACGCCGGAGCCGATTTTCAAGCGGTATTTTTCACAGGCCTCGCCACAGGTGTTGAACGCCACGGTTGCTTTCAATTCCGACTTGTCCCGCAGGTACAGGGCGCCGGCTTCCACGTTGAGGATCAAGCGGATCTTCTCCATGGTGCCGCGCAGCAGTTTCTCCATGTCCACGCTCTGGCCGCCGAGTTCTTTCCCAATCTGCTCAACGGTTTCCAGGGCTTCGCGCTGACGGGCAAAGACGTACAGCAGTCGATTGCGCTCGTAGTTCAGCGCCATCATGCTGGCAAGCCAGTCCACGGATTGCGGCGCAGCATTCATCTGATCGTGAGAGGCAAATCCCAGGACCAGAAACACCGCACTGCTCTTGTCTTCAAAGAGGGGAACATACAACACGGACTGCAGGCCGCAGCCCGTGGCCAGAATGCCTTCCAATTCATTCGATGGGCTCCCTTCGAGCCGGCAGGGCTGCGGACGCTTGTTTTTCAGAGCTTTGTCGAGCAAGGGGTTGTTGCATTTATAGAAAACACCGGTCTTCACCTCTTCAGCCCCGACAAAGACCTCGTCGATTCGAAGCTGCCCTCGCTGTTTATGATAGCGGCTCACCTGAACCGCGGCATCGATGTTCAATCGCTCATCGGCGGTTTTCAGCAGGGCCTCCAGAAGCGCTCTTTCCCGGCATTTCGAAACCACGGATGGAAACACCACCGGCTCGAAACCACCGGCGGAACCGGCGGGTGCGGTTTTGGTTTGCACCTCTTTTTTATCCGGTTTTCGGGGTTTTTTCGCCGGTTGACCGTCCGCAGGCGCAGGCGGCTGATCGGATCCGTCGGTTTGCGGTTGCTCTTCGAACAGGTTCAACACCTCGTCGAGTTCGAAAACAAAGGTATCGTCACGGCCGCCGTAAATGTCTTCTTCAACCAGTTCGACAACTTGGCTTTCTTCCGTCGCGATTTCGGGCTCCTCATCGCCGGCCTCGGCCTCCATGTCGGCTTCGTCCTTACGGCGCAAACCTTCCATGACCACCGACATCATGCTTTTCTGAATGACCTGTTCCCGGCGATTGCGGGGCAGGTCTTTCAGAAAAAAATGGGCCTTCTCCCAGGCCACAATGGCATAGGCAGCTTCCTCACCCTGGATGTCCCCCAGCTGGGCATTGTGAAGTTCACCTTGTACCACGTACAGATATCCGTGCTTTTTACCGGGACCATGGACCTCCAGGGTACAGGTTTTTTCCTCCATTTGAAGGATTTGCAGAAAACTGCTGACGGAAAACGCATTCAGTGAGGCCCGCTTGTCGCCGCCTTCGAGCCCTTTGAGCACCTCCTGGGCCAACAGGTCGAAATCGACCGGTTTGTCCATGACGCGCAGAGCCCCCATCTCTTTGAGCTTTTTCTGAATCTGCGGCGTGCAGTAAGCACTGACGGCGATGGCCGGAATTTCCGGGTGCTTGTGACTCATGTAGGCCAGCAATTCGATGCCGTCCATTTTCGGCATTTTCAGGTCGGTCACCACCAGGTCGATTTCCTTGGATTCAAGGATGGATACGGCTTCCTTGCCGTTGCGCGCCGTAAAAATCTTCAGTCGGTCGCTGTATTCCTCGAATCTTCCGACCATGATCAGCAGCAATGTTTCTTCATCGTCAACGATCAGTAAGTTTTTCATGCCGGCATTCCTTGTTCCGAATCCCTATCAGGGAAAACATTTATTCTATGATATCAAATTATTATAATTTTATTCCAAATTCAGTGAATCTTTGACCGCGGCCCCCGCTCCGGCCACACATACCCGGTTGCGGCCGCCTTTTTTGGCCCGATACATGGCTTCATCGGCACTTTGAATCAGCGGCGCCCGTTCCTGACCGTCTTCCGGAAAACCGGCGATCCCAACGCTGATGGTCACCTTTCCGCCGGGCTGGGAGCCCCGCCCCTCAAAAGGATAGCTTTCCACGGTGCGACGAATTTTCTCGCCGACCATCAAGGCCTGCTTCTTGGCGGTGGAGGGCAAAATGATCACGAATTCCTCCCCTCCGTAACGCGCCACCATGTCCGACCTCCGAATACTTTTTTGCAGAATGTCGGCCATCCGGCGCAGCAGATTATCGCCTTCCAAGTGCCCGTTGGTGTCATTGAATTTTTTGAAATAATCCAGGTCGGCGAAAATCAGCGAAAAAGTGTCGTCGTTGCGCCGGGAGCGATGAATCTCAAAGTTCAAAAAATCCTGGAAGTAACGGTGGTTGTGCAGACGGGTCAGGCCGTCGCGACAGGCCAGGTTTTTCAAGATCTTGTTGGCCTTCTGCAACTGCGCATTTTTTTGCTTGAGAACTTCCACCAGGCGGCGGTTTTCCCGTGTAAGGCGAACCTGCTCAACGGCCCGCCGGGCGGCGGCGGAAATCAAATCCAGGTCCTCGAAGGGTTTGAACAGGTAATCATAGGCCCCGTGGCGCAGCGCCTCCAACGTGGTTTCCAGAGAGGCATGGCTGGTAATGATGATCACCTGGGTTTCGGGAAACCGGTGCTTGATGGTCGCCAGCAGCTCCAAACCGCTGATCCCCGGCATCTTGATGTCGGTGATCACCAGCGCAAAGAACTTGCGTTCCAGTAGCTCCAGGGCCTGTTGGCCGTCCGCAGCCGCACTGATGGAATAACCGTCTTCGTCAAGCACCTGGTAGAGTACGTTGCGAACGGTTTCTTCGTCGTCTACAATCAGAATCTCTGCTTTAGGGTTCATGCGATTTACTTGACCATTTTACCACGTTTGGCGGTTTCTAGCATCTGTGATGGTTTCAGACCGGCAATACAAAGTGAAAGGTGCTTCCCCGTTCGGCGCCGTCGCTCTCCACCCAGATCCGCCCCCCGTGTTTTTCGACCAGGGATTTGGTCAGCGAAAGTCCAAGTCCACTACCCGGCGTTTTTGGATGCCGATGTTGATCCACCTGGATAAATCGATCGAATATGCGCTCCTGGTTTTCCGGCAGAATTCCGATCCCGGTGTCGGAAACAGCGATCCAGACAAGGGGCGCTGCTTCGGCCCAGTCCGGTTGACCGTCGGAGCCCGTTAAAATCGCCGGATGCTTTGATCGGATTACATCTTCCCCGGCACCGCCGGTGAGCCGGCGAGCCCGCAGTTGGACCGACCCGCCGCCGGGTGTGAACTTGATCGCATTGGAGACCAGGTTGTAAAGAATCTGTTTCAGTTTACCCTCGTCACCGCGAATTCGACCGTTGATGCCATCGAAGTCCAGCTCCAGCGCGATGTTCTTTTCGGCGGCCTGTCGGTGAAACGCACGGAGGCTGCTTCGCAGCAGCTCTTCCAAATCCACCGGTGCGAACGTCATTTCCATGCGACCGGCTTCGATTTTGGAGACATCCAGCAGGTCGTTGATCAGCGAAAGCAGGTGGCGGGAGCTGTACAAAACATCCTCCAGATACTCTTGCTGGGACTCGACCAGCGGACCGAAATGTTT
>DAXETY010000006.1:0-8006 GCA_051155755.1 Desulfobacterales bacterium | reverse complement strand
CGAAAACGGCTGGTTTGCCGCACGGCCTTCGGGAACCGAGGCCATCTACAAGATTTATGCCGAAAGTTTCCAGGGCCCCGATCACCTGGCGCAGATTCAGCAGGAAGCCCAGCGTATGGTGGCCAAAGCGTTCGAGAACGCCGGCGTATAGCCTGAAGTTGTCTTTTTGCCGCGTGAACCGGTTATTCGGGCTGGGACGGCGTCAGTTGATACCGTCGCCGGTAGCCGGCGGTGCGGTTTTCGATCTCAATGCGCACGATGCCCCGCTCGTCATATTCGTAGGTCTCCAGCACCTCCTGGGAGGACAGGTCGGGGCGCGGAACCACGGACACGGAGTGAAGATTGCGCGCCTCGGTCAGGTCCGGATCGTACGGGAAAAAAAGATCTTTCCACATGAAGATATCGCCTTCCGGTTCCCCCCGGCTGCCAAGAGCGCTGCACTCCAGATACCGCAGGCGACCGATGTTGTGCACCGGACGGTAATGACGGATGGCCTGCGAGCGTCCGGTCTTGGGATCGAGCTGGCGGTTTTTGACAAATATCGGGTCGAACACCTTGTCCGTACCCTGTTCGCGCCATAGACCGAAATTGCGCGAAATCGACTCCCGGACGCGGATACCGGCACTCGGATCACCGGCCGCAGCCAATCCCATGGCGACCGAAGCATGGGGAAACGGGGTGCTGCGAACCTTGGCGCCGAAGCTTTCCCTGAGAATCCGGGCCACCGGGGGGAATGCCACCGACCCCCCAACCAGGTAGACCGCCGCAAGGCTGCGGATATCATCGGTGAGGACGGTGCTTCCGACCGTGCGTTTCAGAAGTGTTTCCAGGGCCCTCAGACTGCTGCGGATCAACGGTTCGCAACGCTCATATAAATCGGCGCTTTCCAGCATGACCGGATCGGCGTCCGGCCAAACGCAGTCGAGATCGACCATGATTTTGCGGGTATTGGGCTTCAGCCCCTCTTTACGATCCCGGCATTCCTCCAGCAGTCGCACGGTCTGGCTCGGCGTCAGGCGCCGGCGGGAAGCCCCGACCGACTCCAGCGCCATGTCCAGAATGATATTGTCGAAATCGTCTCCGCCCAGCAGATCAATGCCTTCGTATCCGATGACCTCGTGACCCTGGCCGACGATGCCCACCACGGCTGCGTCGAAGGTTCCGCCGCCCAGATCATAAATCACCACATAGCGTTTCGGGCTCCGCGGGCTGAGATGTTTCAGGTGCCGCTGGAGATATTCCACGGCGGCGGCCGCGGGTTCGTTCATGGCTCCGCGCAGGATGAAACCGGACCGTCGCAAGGATTCGAAGGTAAGATAGCGCTGGTTGCTGTTGGCGTTGGCCGGCACGGCCGCCAGCACTTCCAGCGGTTTGCGTTTCTCCAGGGGCAAATTTCCGCATCGGATGATCATTCGACGCACGTGGGATAGAAAACCGGTCAGCAGGTCGATTAGCGGGAAAGACCCCTGCTTGCCGAAATCCACCCGGTCGTCGGGTCGCATTCGACCGGCCAGGCGCTTGATCGAACGCAGCGCCTGCACATCCGGTCGGTGCATCAATTCCGCAGCCTGCCAGCCGTAGGATATCCGCCCGCGCGAGACCGCCACCAGGGAAGGGATGTATTCCTTGAATTCCCCCTTCCAGGTGAAGGTGCAGATCGGTGAATTGCCGCCGGAACGCGCAGCCACCACCGTGCGGGTCGTTCCGAAGTCGATGCCCAATATGCTGCTGGAAGTCGTCATGTTCGAAGGTCCGATCGAACCCATCCCGATGCAACCTCAACCAGCGGGGCTTTTTCGGGCTTACGTTTCCGCCCCGTTTACGGGAACACCGGGGCAAATTTCACTTACTGGGTGCAGGGTAATACGATCCTCATTCAATGCAAGGGCAATCGCCCAAAAATCGAAAGCGGGATTCCAATCTGCCCCCAGGACTACCGCGATCAGTGAATGCGGAAGTCCGCAGCAACGACCCGGCTCCCGTCATTCCTTTTTGACCAGGGGTCACCGGGGCCGATCTGCCGTGTAACATAGCCGGAACCCTTGTCGCGGTAAGCGGCCGGATATATGTTACCCGATGAAATGATCCGATCCGCGTTGGACGCCGAAGGGAGAACGGGACCCATGAACGCATCCGTCGATCCGCCGCTGGCAAGCAGCGATATTGCCGCGGCGATACAACGACTCGAGGCGCAAATTGAAAGCGGCCGACAGCTGCTGCAACAACCTCAGCCGGAACCGGGTCGCTTCGCGCGCTGGAACCGGGAGAACGAAGCGATTCTCATCCAGGTGTACGGTCGGAACTCACCGAATGTCACAACCATTACGCGAAGCGCCGGGAACACTCCGGTCTGGTTGGGAATGCCCCTGGAGGTCCGAGACCGGTATCACCGTTCAGCCATGGAAAACCGGGTGCGCAAAATGGAGAGCTGTGTAAAGGCGCTCCGGAGAAAAGCCGCGCGGGCCGATTCCTGACGACGACGCCGGCCAACGTTTTGCGGTGGAAGTAGGGCGGCGTTGGGAGTGGGGGAAAACCCGCCGCACGGGCGGGAAATCAATGAAATTATCAGCCCTGGTAGATGGATTCGACCAGATCCGTGATGCTGCAGGCGATTCCTTGCGCCTGCAGCGTCCGGCAAATTTCCGGAATCCGACCGGGGGACGATATTTCCACCCGAATTCCCGCGACGGTCTCGGTGATCGTAAAAGACTGACTCTTTAGAAGCATGCAGGCGTCATCCAGTCGGTCGACGCGCAATCCCATCTTCGAATAATCATTCATGTAAAAGATCGGCAGTTGCCGGTCGCCTTCGATTCGGCTGCAACCGGTCATCGAGGTCATCAAAATGGTCGCCGTCATCGAGTGCCTCACTGCAATCGTTCGTCAATCCACCCCCGGGAAAGCCGATTGATGTAATCCTCCATGGAATCAAACACGACAATTTCCTGAATATAGTCCCACGCGATGTAAGAAACCAGCCCCGCCAGCCAATCGTTCGCCGAACCGCCTTCCGGTATCGTCCCCACCAGAAAGAGACGTTCGTCATGGATCTCAAAAGACGGGTTTTCCAGGGCCACACCGTGGTCCCTCTGGATTTGTTGAACGTATACGACCTTGTTGGAAAAATCCGGCAGTTGGATCGAATTCATCGGCGGCTCCCGACCCTTTGAGAATTTTAAGGGTACCATATCAGAGAGAAAACCGGGATTCAACGAATTTACATCGTCCGCCCGGGGCAGGTTTAAAGACTGGCGGTATCTCGCGCCGCAAACCGGTGCAGGAAAAAACCGCCCCAACCGGCCGGATCGACGGCGCAGACCGCCCGGTGAAACCGCTTGACGCTTCGTTGGCCCGGTCCTATGCTGATCTTCGAACTGCAAGAAAGGGGGAGCCATGCAAACTTATCCGCTGCCCATGGTGCCGGGACCGGTGTCACTGCCGCCGGAAGTGTTGGCGGCCATGGGGGTGAACTTCGGATCCGGTGATCTGGAGGGCGAGTTTTTCGAGTTGTACGAGCGCACAGCCGCCGGCCTTCAAACCATCATGGAAACCGCTCATCCGGTCGTGATTCTTTCGGGGGAAGGCATGGCGGCATTGTGGAGCGCATTGAAAAGCTGCCTGAAACCCGGGGACCGGGTGCTGTCGGTGGCCACCGGACTCTTCGGGCACGGCATTGCGGACATGGCCGCGGCCGTTGGCGCGGTGATCCGGAAGGTGAGCGCGCCGGACAATGAAACCCTGTCCGATTTCACCGAAGTCGCGGAGGTCATCGAAGCGTTCCGACCGGTGATGATCACCGCCGTCCACTGTGAAACACCCTCCGGAACCTTGAACCCGCTGGCACCGCTGGGCGCGCTGAAAAAACAGTTGCGGGTGCCGCTTCTGTACGTGGATGCGGTATCCAGCATCGGCGGTACGCCGGTTCAAACCGACGCCTGGAACATCGATCTGTGCCTGGGCGGCGCTCAAAAATGCCTTTCGGCGCCCCCGGACACCGCCTTTCTTTCCGTCAGCGACAGCGCCTGGGAACGAATCGAGGAGATCGACTACGTGGGCTACGACGCTCTGAAACCGTTTCGCCATGCATTGAGAAACCGCTTTTTCCCCTACACGCCGAACTGGCACGGTATCGCGGCCCTCAACGCCGGTGCGGAACGAATTTTAAACGAGGGTCTTTCCCGTTGCTTCGCCCGGCATGACCGTGTCGCCGCCAAATGCCGACAACGAATCAAGGAGATGGGATTGAAACTCTTCGCCGCCCCCGATGCAGTGCCGTCTCCAACGGTAACCGCGATCCATCTGCCCGGGGGGCGGTCCTGGACAGATTTCGACGCCGGCCTGCGAGGGCACGGACTGGTGGTGGGAGGCAGCTACGGCGCCTGGTCCGGCAAGGTGTTCCGCCTGGGGCACATGGGAACACAGGCCGACGAAGTCCTGGTCGCCCGGGCCCTGGAGGTCATCGCCGATGTCCTGCAGACGCCCTGAAGTCAACAACCACCCGCGAAGCGGGTGGCTTGAATTTTCGGCCATAGGCCGGAAAAGCAGAAGCACTTTTGTGCTTCGATGTTGAACTTGCACCGGGTGCATAGCACCCGGTTTGGGCAAGAATCAACGGGGCAAAGCAATCTGCGGCATCCATCCCGCGCCGCCCGCACCGCGACGAAGTGCTGGGTGGCATAATTTCGGTGACGTATTTCAGGTTAAAGAATATTCACCGCGGAGATGCGGAGACCGCAGAGAAAACCCTTGAAATCTTATCTGCGCCTCCTTTGCGTTCTCAGCGCCTCGGCGGTGAAACATTCGTCACCAGAATTGCGCCAACGTGTACTAAGGCTTGACGATACCGCAGGCGACCCGCGGCCCACCGCCCCCGAGCGGTTTGGGCTGGTCCGAATAATTGTCGCCGCCGGCATGAATAATGATCGAACGGCCTTTCAAATCGGCGATTTGCACCCGCGGCGCCAGGACCGGGTGGTTCGCCCGGCCGCTTGGATCGAAATAAAGGGCCGGCAGGTCTCCCAGATGTCCGTTACCGAAAGGCCCTTCATGCACGCCCGTGACACCCGGATCGTAGTGCCCCCCGGCGGCAAGACCGGCAACCATCCGACCGTTTTTTTCAGCCGGTTCGCAACTGGGGTTTTCATGAATGTGAAAGCCGTGCAGACCGGTTGACAGTCCTTCGAGTTCAGGGCGGAATATGGTTCCGAAAGGGCTTTCTTCGGCCGTAATCGTTCCCAGCGGCTCTCCGGCGCCCTGACTGTTGATGGAAAACATTCGAATCGTTATCGTTTCCTCTGCTGCGGCGACACCGGCCGTCAGCAACGCTGCCAGTGCAAAAACCAAGGTTGTTTTCGGCATCCTCCACTCCTCCCACAAACCGTTTGGTTGCGTTCCCGTTTTCACAAATCGAATACCGGCGGGACCGGTTGTCAAGCACGGAAGGGAGGTGGTTTCCAAATGGTTTTGAAGCTTTCCAGATATCGGTATTACTCCAGCAATTTTTTCAGCAGGCCCTTGGCTTCTTCCTGGTAGGGCTTGACCGCTTCTTTTTCGAGCAGCTCCTTGGCTTTGTCCGATTCCAGTACTTTTTTTTCGATTTGTTCTGCTGCGACGGCCTTGAGGTCCGGCCGAAATTGAGGATCGGAGAAACTGCCCTGAATCAACACCGGTACCGTCGTGCCTTCCTGCTCCTTGATGCCGCCCTGTCCTTTGAGGGTGGCCACCACCTTCGGCGTCAACCGGATGTCGAGCGTGCGCTCGACCAGGTCGACCGTTCCACTGGCCGCCAGGCGCGCCAGCGGGGATCGCAACAGGCTGTCGGTGATCGACATTACCCCGCCGGTGATCTCAAAGGGCAGGCGCAGCTCGCTGAATTCTGTGCGCGGTTGGTCTTTCAGAGCCTTCTGCAGCTGGAAAGCGTCTTTCACATTGCGCGCCATCGATGTCAGGTCCACCCCCTTGATGGCCCCGTCGTTGAAAACCAGCTGACCTTTGCCGTCCAGGGTTTTCAGAATCGACATCCTGGATGTCCCGGCCAGCGAAAATTGTAAATCCGCATGGGCCACGCCCTCCAGGAATTCTTTTTGGAGCTGTTGCTGGAGCAGCTGACCGGCCTGAACGCCCTTCAGCGCCAAATCCGCAGCAACGGCGGGTTCCCGGCCCCGGACATCGTAAACCGCTTTACCGGCAAGGCCGCCGCCGTAAAGCTGCAACTGCAGCGGATCCATTCGGATGACCCCGTCACGGGCTTTCACCTGAATCAAGATATCGGTAAGCTCGGCGCGATGCAAGGTCAGGGATTCGACGGTCAGCTCCCCGTCGAGCACCATGCGGCGCAGGGGATCATCACCCGCAGCGGCGGGTTGGCCGGAGGCTCCTTTGCCGTCTTTGCCGGTGGATGGTGCCGGTTGGGTCTTTTTTTCGGACGGCGGCGGCAGGTATCGATCCAGTTTCAACCGGTCGATGTCGGCCTTGAACGAAACCACCGGCTTGGAAAAATCCGAGGCCTGGGCATTGAATTCTATCCGGGATTCGTCCAGGTTCACCAGCCCGTTGGATACCGTGATCGCTTTGGGACTTCCGGTGAGTTCGGCCTGCAGCGAAAGGCGTTTTAGTGCGTCGGGATCGGCCGCGGGTACCGGATGCCGGAGGGTGATCAGCAGCTCGCGCGGCGAAAATGGTGCCAGTTCCACCGCCAGGTCGAACCGCGGATCAACGGCCGGCGCTGCGAGGGTTCCCCGGGCCTGCAATTGCAACTGCGAGACGGCCGTAAGGGTAACATCCAACGGAATGCTTCCTCTGCCGGGGTCGTTGCCCAACGGACCGACGGTACCGCTCAGTCCGATCGGTTTGTCGTCGAAACGCGCGGAAAGCTCGACGCGGACGGGCTGATCGAGGGAGAGGTTCTGCATTGTGAGGTCGAGTTTTTCGACCACGTTGCGGGTCTCGGCAGCGTTATCGATGTAGATCAGCGTGCCGTTTTTTATGGCGAAATCACCGACGGTGAGCGATGTGATCGCCAGCGTCGTATCGGAAGGCGTCGCCGGCTGGTCCGCCGTTTTGGGAGTGGATTTGCCCGAGTCAAAGGACCAATTGGTCTTGCCGTTTTTGTTTCGGATGGCGACCAGGCGGGGCTCGTTGAGGACAAAGCGTTTGATTTCGATGTTGCCGAATAGAATCGGCAGCAG
Source organism: Desulfobacterales bacterium (assembly GCA_051155755.1). Lineage (GTDB taxonomy): Bacteria > Desulfobacterota > Desulfobacteria > Desulfobacterales > SG8-13 > DAXETY01. The sequence goes on along the minus strand of DAXETY010000006.1, from coordinate 819 downwards.
TTTGACGCGGACTTCGAAAGATCGAATCGACACGAAATCTTCCGAATCGAAACCGGCCGGGTTGCCCAGGTGGAGATCGGAAAACGCCACACCGGCATGGGGGAAAAAAGAAAGGTCGACATCTTTGCCGACGGAAAAGTTGCGGCCGGTGGCCTGGGTGACTTGTTTTTCCAGCATGGGACGGAATCGATCGGCGTCAACGAAAAGCGGCAGCACGAGAAGAATCAGAATAAACAGTGCGACGATTCCGCCGCCGATAATGAATATCCACTTGAGCAGATTTTTCATGGTGCCCCCCGCCGACCCGGTCGGTATCCGACACGGTTCGCTTGATCAAAGCATAAAAAAGCCAAATATTTCTTAGTATATTCAAATAACGAACGCCGTCGCCCGTGAACGCTGATATTCCGTCGATGGGACGGAAAACCCATTTGGTTTAGATTTCGAATGGTTGCGTCTCGAGAACTCGAGTGCCTAAACGTATGGCACCGGCGACAACTGTCAAGGCCGCCCGCCGGCGGCCCGGCTGTACCTCGAACCGGTTCCGGTTGCGACGGTCCGACGCCGCCCGTATGGGCGTCGCCCAGGCGAATTTTTATTATGTGGCAAATACTGAAACAAGCCTATCGAAAGGCCTTCGGATTCATCCGGGCGGTCGCACCGGAAATCCTGATCGCACTGGTTCTTTTCGTCGGCGGGTTCGTGGTCGGACTGATCTGGCCGGAACCATTCGGATTCCTGGAAGAAACCGTGGATCAATTCATAGACCGGTTCCGGGATTTGGGGGCCCTGGCGTTTATCTTCCGAATATTTATAAAT
>DAXETY010000005.1:0-18485 GCA_051155755.1 Desulfobacterales bacterium | reverse complement strand
ATCAATGCCGATGGCATGTTCATCGAGCTTTCGGTGGACGGTCTTGAAAGCAGCCGGATCGAGATCCGGATTGCATTGCGCCATTCGAAGAAAACCATGGATCTGGAGGCGCTGATCGTGCGCAGGCAACCCGACGGGATCGGTGTGCGCCTGCGGTGACTTTAAGAGGGCGGATCGTCGAGTTGACTGGAAGCTGAAAAATCGATAATAATTGATTCATGAAAACACCTGATTTCAAAATGCTACCCCGGATTTTTCAGGATTTTCCGCAGATTTTAGCTGTGTATCTCTTTGGTTCCTCGGCCGCCGGAAAAACCCACTCCGAAAGCGATCTCGACTTGGCGGTGCTGCCGGAATCAGCTGAGTTTCATCGGCAAAAAACCGCCATTCTGACCGACCTGGCGCGTCACGGGTTCTGTGATGTGGACCTGGTATTTATCGACGTGGACGACATTGTACTTCGTTACGAAGCCATTCGGCAGAATAAGCTGATTTATTCCAGACCGGATTTTGACGCGGCAAGTTTTTTCTCGAAGACCATCCGTCATTATTTTGATTTTATGCCTTACCTGGAAGTGCAACGAAAAGCATACAAGAAAAGGATCCTCGATGGTCAGGCCTGAGGTAATTCGCAAGAGGCTCAACAAGCTGGACGAATACCTGAACATCCTGAATCATATCCGTCGCTACACCTTGGACGAGTTCCTGGCCGACCCGGAGCGCTATGGCAGTGCCGAAAGATTTTTGCAGCTGGCGATCGAAGCGGTGACGGACATTGGCAGCCATATTATTGCCGACGGCAATCTGGGCACCGTAGACTGGTACAGCGATATCCCGGGCCGGCTCGCGGAACACGGCATCATTTCGGAAGAACTTCGGGAAAAATGGATTCAAATGATCGGATTCCGGAACACCCTGGTCCACGAGTACATCGAAATTGACCGTCGTATCGTGCACCGTGTCCTGCAGCACGATCTGGCGGATCTGCAATCCCTGAAACAGGTATTTGCGCGATACCTTTAAACTTGCCTTCCGACATTGTCCCGAACCTCCCGTAAAAGAAACGAGAAGTTATTGAAGACATTGAAACGATTCGAACCGGATTGGAACTGGGCGCAAGCGGATTGTTCGGGCTACGGCCAGGGCGGCAGGGTCCCGCGGGTCCGGTCCCAGGCCTGTTTTGCCAGCCCCTCGATGTCCTCCCAGCGGCCGCTTTCGATCCAGTCTGTGATCAATCCGGCCACATCGGGGTAGCTCATCGGCGATCCCGCGGGTTGCTCCAGCCACAGGGCGACGGCGTTGCGATCGAGCCTTTCCATAACCATTCCCAGTCCCAGCTGTTCCACCGCCAGGGCATTGGAGACCTGTTCCAACTGCCCGGCCAGCGGTTTGACCAGCAGTTTTTTGCCCAGGTGCAGGGCTTCGCTGGCCAGCTCGAAGCCGGCGTTGGTGATGACCCCCCGGCACTGCTCCAGATCGTTCAAAAAACCCTCCCGGGAGAAGGGATGCCAGTGCAGATGGCCCCGATCGATCCGGACCTCGATCTCCTGGATGCCCCAAATGTGAAACTGGTGGGTGGTCAATGGCTGCAGCAGGGATTCGATGTCGCCGGTGGCCTCGAAAGGCAGGTAGACCAGCACCTTGTCGGCGGCGATCTCCGGGGCCGGTTTCAGGTGCTGTGGCACGATCGGCGGCAAAATCGCCGTGTTGAAATGATGCCAGTGCAGGCCCACCGGATACGCCACCGGGGCGAAGCGGTTCATGACCCAGCGGGTGAGGAAATTGTCGCCGGAAACCGGGATGTCGTAGCAGAAAGCGTATTGATGTCCGATGCCGATGCAGGGCAGATCGAATCGACCCGCGATCCGGCTTGAAATCGGTTCGTAGTCGGTGATCACCAGGTCGATGTCGGTGGCATCGTATTGGTGGATATCGCGGTAAAACCGGATCAGATTCAGATTGAGGGCGGTTTTGAACGGCTGCAGGCGCCCCTGCCGGGTGTGGAAGGTCAAGCCCTGTCGGATTTCGTAAGGCGCGAAGGTTTCGATGTCTTTCAGTCGGCGGGGATTTTGTCCGCTGAACAGCACCCGGACCGCGTGTCCGAGTTCTTTCAGGCGGGCGATGACTTCTTTGGAGCGGCTGATGTGCCCGTTGCCGGTGGACTGGACCCCATAAAGGATATTCATGGGGATTCCGCTTCGGCGCGGAAACCGACGGTCAGGCGAAAACCGCCAGTCCGATGAATCCGCAGCAGGAGCCGAGCACGACACCGGCCAGAATGTCGGTGGGGTAGTGGACCCCGAGGCAGACCCGCGAGAAGCCCACCAGCAGCGCCCAGGTGGCTGCCGGCAGGAGCAGCGGCGGGAAAAAATGGCTCACGATCACGGTGATGACCACCGCTGCAGCGGTGTGGCCGGACGGAAAGCTGAAGCGGTCGCTGGGAATGATCCGGTTTTCGACCCCTTCCACGGTCTCGAACGGTCGATCGCGTTTGATCCAGTTTTTGAGCACTTTGTACAGGGGAAGTTCCAGGGCGAAGGCAAGCAGGGCGGCTCCGAAAAAGCCGGCGGCCTGTTCGGGGCGAAGCAGATAGACAATCAGGGGAAGCAGCGGGTAGGCATATCCATCGGCGCTGTGGGAAATCCACGGAACAACTTTGGAGAAAAAGCGCCGGCCTTCCAGCCGAAAGATTCGGTTCAGGAACACCACATCCCAATGGGTCACACTGTTTACCAGGGATCGCATGGTCCCCTCCTTTGATGGTTATATCAGGGTAAACAATGTTCATTGGGCGGTTACTAGGAATGTATTTAAATTTGATTAATTATGACGGCCTCGTAACGTCGGTTTCAATCTTTTGTCATCCCCGTGCAAGAGTTTGTCTCCGCGTAGATAAACCTGGGGTTTAACAGGCTGTAATAAATATGATTTCGAGATTCCCGCCTGCGCGGGAATGACAGATTTTTATGAATTTTCGACTTTTTACGACTCCATCAATTTTGACTCTTTACAAACCGTATCCGTTGTAAATCACTGAATTTTTTTTATTTACAGGCCGGAGCGAATCACCAGGTCCGTGATGGGACCGCGCGACTTGTCGCCTTTGAGCACCAGGTGGGCGTAGATTCGGTTTCCCCGAAACTTGTTCACCACCCAGTTCATTCCATTGTTGTCCAAATTGAGGTAGGGATTGTCCACCTGATGGATGTCTCCCAGGCAGATGCATTTGACCCCCTCGCCCATGCGCGAGAGCAGCGAACGGCATTCACTGCGCGACATGTTTTGCATCTCGTCGATGATGACCACCGCATTTTCGATGTTCATGCCCCGAATGTATGCCAGTGGCAGCAGTTCGAAGCGCTTGGAATCGTATTTTGGCGGCACCGAATCCGCATCGGCAAAAAGCCGATTGGCCGGCCGCAGCTTGTGCAGTTTGAGCACCAGTTCGGAGATGTAGCGGGTGTAGGGTTCCATCTTCTCATCGATTCTTCCCGGCAGGTACCCCAGTTTCTGGCCGATTTCGATCATCGGTTTGACGACATAGATTTTTTCGAAGCGTTTTTTCTCCAGCGTCAGATACAGGGCCGCAGCCAGGGCCAGGTAGCTTTTGCCGTAACCGGCGGCACTTTGCAGGGTGATAATGGGGATATCCGGGTGGCAGATCAACTCCAGGGCCAGGTTCTGGTAAACCGTGCGCGGGGTTATATTCCAGACCTTGAGCTGGTAGTCGATCATGCGTTCGCCGCCGGGGCCGTTGAACACCGGTTTGCCGGTCTCCCCCCAGTAAAAACAGTTGGGGATGGCTTCGCTGCGATCGTCTACGAAACCCGTGTAACGTTCGGCCTCGGATTTCGACGGAACCGATTCTTTGTAGCCTTCGCTGCGGATGCCGTACAGTCCGGCCTGGAGTTGAAACACGCGGTCGTTGGTGACCAGGATCGGATGATCCAGCCCGCTGTTGCGGATTTCGTCCAGAATGTGGCTGTCGACCTGGTTGGAAAAGGACTTGGCGATTTGCTCGGTTTTGAGAAGTGTGAACTGTTCGGGATATTGGGCGATATTGATGATGGCCTGGGTGGCGATGTGACCCAGGCGGGGGTCTTTTTTGAACTTATTGAGCTCCAGAAGAACGTGGTAGGGAATGTATACGACGTTTTCATTGCCGTTGCGCAGTTTGAAAAGAGCATTGGGGTCTTCCAGCAGAACATTGGTGTCCACGACATACTGTTTCGCTGTTTCCATCAATATCCTCTCGGTTTTAGGGATGGGAAAGAACATGCGACCTGAGACATCGGGCCGGCCTTTGGATACCATATATAGCACAAGGATCGGTGAAAAACACTATAAAATGTGTTTGCAGGAAAATCGGGAGTCGTCCACGGTTCTGGATTCCGGCGCGTGGAATGAAAACGGTGCAGGTTGGACGATAAATGGTGTTGGTAAATGGCTTTCACCCGGATGATATCGGAATCACCGTTGCTGATTTGCAAGGACAGACCGTCCCTGCGCACTATTACGATGGGACGCGGATATTTATCCAATGTTAGCGCCATTTTAAATTCTGATTAAATCAATTTTACCACGCCCCGGCGTTGGCCTGCAAACACCTCTTCGGGATGCCTTCGAACCGATCCGACGCCCTCCCATTTATGTAAATTTAACCGTTCGCTAACAAATTCGTAACGAATCAATCCTAAAAGGCCAATGGATAAGATTGGCTTTTTAAAAGAAATTTTTATTTTGCAACCCGAATACGGCGACAGGAGAGATGCTGTGAAAAAATCGATGTTCATTCTTTTTGGTTTGCTTCCGCTGCTGTTTGGCGGCTTCACCGGCTTGTCCCAGGCCGAAACCCTGGTGATCAAGGGGTCCACCACGGTCCTGCCCATTGCTCAAAAAGTGGCGGAAGAGTACATGAAAGAATTTCCGCAAACCCGGATTTCGATTTCCGGCGGCGGGTCCGGCAATGGCATCAAAGCACTGATCGACGGGACCACCGACATTGCCGACAGCAGTCGCTTCATCAAGGACAACGAGGTCTTGCGCGCCGTGGAGCGGGGCGTGTATCCGGTGCCCTTTTGCATTGCTTACGACTGCATCATTCCGGTGGTTCATCCCGACAATCCCTTGACCAATCTGACCGTGGATCAACTGCGCGGCATCTACCGCGGCGAGATCAACCACTGGAGCATGCTGGAGGCCGGCAGCGGCAAAATCGTGGTGGTTTCCCGCGACACCTCATCGGGTACCTACGAGGTCTGGGAGGAAAAAGTCATGAGCGGCGAGCGGGTCTATCCGGGGGCCCTGCTGCAAGCTTCCAACGGGGCCGTGGTGCAAACGGTCGCCAAAAACAAATACGCCATCGGTTACATCGGGCTGGGTTATGTCAGTCCGGAAGTCAAGGCGCTGAGCGTCAACGGCGTTGTCGGATCCAAGCGCAGCACGCTGGATGAATCCTATCCCATCAGCCGCCCGTTGTTCATGTTCACCCCGGGGTGGCCGATCGGCGAAACCGGGCGTTTTATCAATTATGTGATCGCACCCGACAAAGGCCAGAAGTTCGTGGAGGAAATCGGGTTCGTGCCTTTGTTCGAGTAGGTTATTATCACCCATTTGGAAGCTGATCGCATTCGATCACCGAGGGATTCGAGTCCATGGCGGCGCGCAGGCGATTGAAAGAAAAATGGATGCACCGGCTGTTTTTCAGTATCGCCGGCGGTTCGGTGCTGCTGCTGTTGATGATATCGGTGTTTCTCTTCGCCGAGGGGCTGCCCATTTTTGCCAAGGTCGGGGTGGCTGACTTTTTATTCGGTATCTACTGGTACCCGACGTCGGATCCACCCGATTTCGGCATTTTTCCCCTGATCGTCGGCTCTTTGAGTGTAACGGCTCTCTCGGCCGCCATGGCGGTTCCGCTCGGCGTGGCCACAGCGATCTACCTGGCCGAGATTGCAGCACCGCGGTTGCGCGAAATCGCCAAACCGGTGGTGGAACTGATGGCGGCAATGCCGTCGGTGGTGATCGGTTTTTTCGGCATGGTGGTTGTCGCGCCGTTTTTGCAGAACGTGTTCGACGTCGCCACCGGGTTAAACCTGTTCAATGCCTCCCTGATGCTGGCGTTCATGGCGGTGCCGACCATCTGCAGTATTTCCGAAGACGCCATCTACGGCGTGTCGGGCAGCCTCCGGGAGGCTTCCCTGGCCCTGGGGGCCAATCATTGGGAAACCATCCGGCGCGTCGTGCTTCCGGCGTCGCTGTCCGGAATCAGCACCGCGGTGATTCTGGGCATGTCCCGGGCCTTTGGCGAAACCATGGTGGTGTTGATGGTGGCCGGCGGTGCGGCCATGATCCCGGTTTCCCCATTCGATCCGGTGCGGCCGATGCCGGCCTCCATCGCCGCGGAAATGGCCGAAGCCCCCTTTCGCGGCGATCACTACTACGCGCTGTTCGCCACCGGCGTGGTGCTGTTTGTCATCACCTTCGGGTTCAACCTGGTCGCCGATATACTGGCCCACAAGTATCGCCAGACCGGGGAGGCTTCGCTGTAGGAAATGGTGGCGACTTGTGCAGGAGGGGCCGTTTGCAGGGGCCGGCTCGTTGGAAGCAAATGCGTTTGTTTGCTAAAACAGCCGGACCGAATGCCAAACCGCCGCGTTTTTTCAGATGTGCGGACGTCTTTGAAATTGAACCGAGCTTTTCGTGAGACCGTGCAGGTATGAATTCCGGAAAGGCCGACACCATCGATTTTGCCGCCCGTTACGCCACCGCCGCCTCAGCTGCGGCGCGGGAACGGATTACGGGTTTTCAGAGAAGGGCCCAGTCGCGCCGGTTGTTTGCCCAGAGGCTGATCTTTGCGCTGTTCCGCGCCGCCGGCTGGATCAACGCCCTGGCGCTGGTGACGGTGCTCATGTTCATCCTGGTGCAGGGATTGCCGGCGATCAACTGGACGTTCCTGACCCAGGTGCCGACCGATTCCATGACCAAGGGCGGCATCCTGCCCTGTATCGTCGGCACCCTGCTGCTGGGCCTGGGTGCCATGGCCGCGGCCTTTCCCATCGGGGTTGCCGCAGCGATTTACCTCAGTGAATACGCCCGTCCGGGGCTGCTGCTTCGGATCATCCGGCTGGGCATCAACAACCTGGCCGGTGTGCCTTCGGTGGTCTTCGGTTTATTCGGACTGGCATTTTTCGTGATCTACCTGGAATTCGGGGTCAGCCTGCTGGCCGGCGCACTGACCCTGGCGGCTATGACGCTGCCGGTCATGATCGGTGCCAGCGAAGAAGCCCTCAAAGCGGTGCCGCAATCCTACCGGGAGGCCTCCTACGGGCTGGGTGCCAGCCGCCTGCAGACGATCTTTCGGGTGGTGCTGCCTTCGGCCATGCCGGGAATTCTAACCGGAGCGATACTTGGCATCAGCCGGGCGGCCGGTGAGACCGCACCGATCATGTTCACCGCGGCGGTGTTTTTTACGCCGCAGCTGCCGGCCTCGATATTCGATGAAATCATGGCGCTGCCCTATCACATCTATGTGTTGGCCACGGCCGGCACCGCCATTGCCCAAACCCGGCCGCTGCAGTACGGCACGGCACTGGTGCTGATTACCTTGGTGCTCGGCCTGAACCTGGTTGCCATTATCTATCGCACCCGGCTGCGGCGCAACCGCACCTGATTTGCATTTATGCAGGATTTTTTTGAGCCGGACTGAAAATTTTCACGGCAAAGGTTTGACCATGGACACGGGATCCGGTAATAATGTTCAGTCAATCATATCGATGGATGCGCTGACTTTCTTTTACGGTGAAGATCCGGCATTGAAAGACATCAGCCTCGATTTTCCCGAGAACTTCGTCACCGCGTTGATCGGTCCTTCCGGTTGCGGCAAGAGCACGCTGCTGCGGTGCATCAACCGGATGAACGACCTGATCGTCGGCACCCGCGTCGAGGGCCGTCTGTTTTTCGACGGCGAGAACATCTACGCTCCGGCCGTGGACGTGGTGTCGCTGCGAAGCCGGATCGGCATGGTATTTCAAAAGCCGAATCCCTTCCCCAAAAGCGTCTTTGAAAACGTCGCCTACGGACTGCGGGTCAACGGTGTGAAAAATCGCGATTTTATCGAGGAACGAGTGGAATCCAGCTTGCACAGAGCAGCCCTGTGGGATGAAGTCAAGGACCGCCTGCACCAATCGGCCCTCGGACTTTCCGGCGGGCAGCAGCAGCGGCTTTGCATCGCCCGGGCCCTGGCCGTGGAACCGGAAGTGCTGCTGATGGACGAGCCGTGTTCCGCGCTCGACCCGGTGGCCACCCAGAAGATCGAAGACCTGATCGATCAATTGAAATCGGATTACACGATCATCATCGTAACCCACAACATGCAGCAGGCATCGCGTGTGTCCGACCGGGCGGCGTTCTTGTACCTGGGCAATCTGGTCGAGGTCAACGAAACCAGTGCCTTGTTCACGCGCCCCCAGTCGCAAAGAACCGAAAATTACATCACGGGCCGATTTGGATGACCGATATTGAGCGATAGGCTAAGAAAGTGAGGACGGAGCATGCCGAAGATATTCATCAAGGAAATGGACAAAATCAAGAAAATGATTTTGTCGCTGGGTGCCATGGTCGAAGAGCGTGTGCGCCAGGCTTTCAGGGCGGTGGAAAACAAGGATGCCCGCACGGCCGAAGAGATCATCAAGACCGATTACGAGATCGATGAGGTGGAAGTCGAACTCGAGGAGGAATGCCTCAAGGTGCTGGCCCTGCACCAGCCGGTCGCCGTGGACCTACGCTTCCTGGTTGCCGTGATCAAGATCAACAACGAACTGGAGCGCATCGGGGACCAGGCCGTTAACATCGCCCAGCGCGTCGGGGTGCTGGCCAAGCGCAGCGATGTCAAATTCGAATACGACTACGCCCCCATGGCCGAAAAGGCCGAAGCCATGCTGCGCATGAGCCTGGATGCGCTGGTCAATCTGGACAACGACCTGGCCTTCAAGGTGGTCACCATGGACGACGAGGTGGATCAGATTCAAAGAGAAGCCTACGACCAGATCAAGAATGCCATGAAAGAAAACCCGACAACGCCGGGGTATTTTATCAATCTGCTGCTGATCTCCCGCCACCTGGAACGCCTGGCCGATCACGCCACCAATATCGCCGAAGAAGTGATCTACCTGATCGAGGGGGATATCATTCGCCACGGCAATTATTAGCGGGGCAGGGGCTGCAGGCTGATGGCCATGTCGCGGGCCCGGTTGCGGCCCCGGTCCTCCAGCGGAATCAATCCGTATTCCGTCAGATACCCCTCCGGGCCGATGGCGTGCTCGCTGGTCACCTCGTAGAGCAGCTGCTGCAGTCCCGGGACCGATTCGACGTGCTGGGTTTTGACATAAAGGTAAACGGGCCGCAGCAGGGGATATCGTCCGGAAATCAGGTTTTCATAGATCGGCGCCACACCGTTTACGAGATGCGCGGTAAGCTGTTCCGGGTTGGGGGCCAGCTGTGAGAAGGAAACGAAGCCAAAGGCCTCCGGGTTGTCCAGCAGCCACTCGATGACGCGCATTGCGCTGCGCATGCCCTCGACGAAACTGCCGTCCCTGCGGGGGGTGCGGCAGAGCGTGTGCCGCTCGGTTTCACTGAGCGCATCGGCTTCCTGAAGCTGGCTGCATCCGGCGACAAACACCTGATCCATCACTGCATAATAGGCACCGGTGGTGGGCGGCGGGGCGATCAGTTTAATCTCTCGAGCGGGCAGTTCCGAATCGATTTCATTCCAGCGCACGTTCGGATTGGCGGTCCAGTTGCCGTTGACCGGCACCCGCTCGGCCGCGGCCAGGAACAACTGCGCCGTAGTGAAATCATAGGGCCGGTCTCCGGCGGCACTCACCAGCACCACGGCCTCGGAGCCGATCACGATTTCGGTGATTTCCGCCACACCATTGGACCGACAGTCCGCCAACTCGGCCGAGGTAATCGGGCGCAGCGTGGCGATCAAATCCGGCGTCTGGAACCCCACGTTTTCACAAAAAAGGCGAAAGCCACCGCCGCTGCCGGTCGGCTCCAGGATGGGGGCCGGATGGGCGGTGATGCGGGAGAAGTTTTCGGCCACCGGTTCGACCAGGGGCATGACCTCGGTGGAACCCACAATGTGGATGCGGTCGCGGCCTTCTGCAAGTCCGCCCGTCAACAGGACTGCCAATGCCAGTGAAACAGAAAAAATTTTCATGGTGACCTTTCCTCCGGTAGGGATGCGGGCCGAGCATCGGAGATGCCGTGTTTTCCGGCTGAGTATCCGATTTGCTGTTTAGGCGGCATTTGTTACGTGCGTATTAGGACGGAAACATCCGGCTAAGAATATCGTTCGAACCGGTTCCCGATCGGATTCGCACCGAAAATTCGAGGCTGACCCATGCGACCGAAGCGGATTGCGGCCGAGCGGGTGCGACGTTGCGGCAAACCCCAAAGACCCTCTCGTCGGCGTAATTAACCGAAACGCCCGGTGATGTAATCCTGGGTGAGCTGATGTCTGGGGTTGGTAAAAATTCGTTCGGTGGATCCGATCTCGATGAGATCGCCCAGATGAAAATAAGCGGTTCGCTGGGACACGCGGGCGGCCTGCTGCATGGAGTGGGTGACGATGGCGATGGAAAACTGCTCGCGCAGTTCGCTGATCAGATCTTCGATGATGGAGGTGGCAATCGGGTCCAGGGCCGAGCAGGGTTCGTCCATCAGGATCACCTCCGGGTTGACGGCGATGGTGCGGGCGATGCACAAACGCTGTTGTTGTCCGCCGGAAAGACCGGTGCCGGGCTGTTCCAGCCGATCCTTGACTTCCTCCCAGAGCCCGGCGCGCTTCAGCGATGTTTCCACGACCTCGTCGGTTTCGGCCTTGTTGCGGGCCAGGCCGTGGATTTTGGGTCCATAGGCAACGTTGTCGTAAACGGATTTCGGAAACGGGTTCGGTTTTTGAAACACCATGCCGACCTGGGCCCGCAGCGGCACGACGTCGATATTTTTGTCGTAGATATCGATTCCGTCGAGAGTGATCGTGCCGGTGACCCGGCACCCTTCGATGGTGTCGTTCATGCGGTTGAGGCAGCGCAGGAAAGTGGATTTGCCGCAGCCCGAGGGGCCGATCATGGCGATGACCTCGTTGCGGGCAATGTCCAGGCTCACATTTTTGATCGCCTGCTTGTCGCCGTAATGGACATTGACCCCGCGACAGGACATGCGCGCATTTTCCACCTCGATCCGGCCGACGGTCTCGCGGTTTTTCCGGCTGACCCGCTGGGTTTCGGACATGCCGGTGTTCTTTGTCTCGGTTTCATCGGTGGGCATGGCCTGATCTTCTTTCGGAACGGGGTTGGTTGCAGGTTTTGCCGTTTCCATAATCATTTTCCATTGGGCTGCGGCCGGCTTGGCGGCCGATTCCGAATTTCTTACTATGACAGGACGAAAGGGGTGTCAACAATACGGACCCGCTCGGGGTTTACTACAGACGCTGAAACGTGCGCACGCAAGCCGTTCGGATTCATCCGGCCTGCGTGCGCACATTGGATTGCGACTTCGATTTACATGGACAATGACTTCAGATTCATCGCCGCCTGACGGAATTGTTCGCGTTCCGCATCCGGCATCGGAATCAGACCCCGTTCACCCAGATAGCCGTCTTCTCCCCAGGCTTTATCACTGGTGAATTCGCCCAAGTATTCTTTCATTCCGGGAATCACGCCCACGTGTGCCTTTTTGACGTAAAAGAACAGCGGGCGCGAAACGGGATAATCGCCGCTGGCGATGTTGTCGAAGTTCGGGGCGACGCCCTCGATGTGCGACCCCTGAATCTTGTCGCGGTTCTGATCCAGGAAGCTGAAGCCGAATATGCCGAGTGCATTCGGATTGGCTTCCAGTTTCTGAACGATCAGGTTGTCGTTTTCGCCGGCTTCGATGTAGCCGCCGTCTTCTCGAACCGTGTGGGCCACTTCGCGGAAGCCTTTTTTGTCCATCGCCTTGATGAAATCGAATTCCTCGGCGCCCACTTCCATGACCAGTTCGACGAACGCATCGCGGGTTCCGGAAGTCGGCGGTGGGCCCAGCACTTCGATTTTGACATCCGGCAGGTTGGAATCGATATCTTTCCAGGTCCGGTAGGGATTGGGCACCACCTTTTTGGCACCATTCGGATCCGGAACCTGTTTGGCCAGCGCCAGGAACAGCTCTTTACGGGTCAGCTTCAGCACCGGCGCACTTTTGGCGTTGGCCACCACGATGCCGTCGTAGCCGATTTTCACTTCAATGATGTCTTTGACACCGTTTGACTGGCACATGTCGAATTCGGACTTCTTGATCCGGCGCGAAGCATTGGTGATGTCCGGATGTTCGACGCCGACACCGGCACAGAAAAGTTTGAGACCGCCGCCGGAACCGGTGGACTCGATTTTCGGGGTGGGGTACTTGGTGGTCTTGCCGAAGGTTTCCGCCACCACCGTGGCGAACGGATAGACCGTGGACGAACCCACGATGGAAATGTAATCCCGGGCGGACTGGGAAACAGCGACCCCGGTGAATGCTGCCACGGCAAAAATGCCGACAGCGGCGATAATGGCGATCTTCTTCATCATTGGAACCTCCTTTTGGCATAAAAATAGTTTAATGGTACAACGCCCTTTGATCCAGAAACCCGATCCCTTGTTGCAGAGCTCGGTATTTCTGTTGAGTCGGTAACTGTCATCCCCAATTGTTATGTTTTTATTAGCTTTGTGTTAATATTCGGTGTGCCCTCGCATGATCGCGCGAATGCGCCGTGTGATCGAGTCGATGATTCTCTCAAGAAGGACCACCACTACCAGCGGCGTTCGAACCGCTTGCGCAGGTAGACCGCCAGTGCGTTCATGGTGATCAAAAACGCCAGCAGCACCATGATGGCCGCCGACGTCCGCTCCATAAAGGCGCGCTCCGGGCTGTCGGCCCACAGAAATATCTGCACCGGCAGCACGGTGGACGGGTCGGTTAACCCACCGGGAATGTCGACGATGAACGCTACCATGCCGATCATCAGCAGCGGGGCGGTTTCCCCGAGTGCCTGTGCCATGCCGATGATGGTTCCGGTGAGCATGCCGGGCAGAGCCAGGGGCAGCACGTGATGGCTGACCATTTGCATTTTCGAAGCCCCGACCCCCAGCGCGGCTTCGCGAATCGAAGGCGGCACCGATTTCAACGCGGCTCGGCTGGCGATAATGATGGTGGGCAGGGTCATCAGGGTCAAAACCAGCCCGCCGACCACCGGAGCTGAGCGCGGCAGGCCGAAGAAATTCAGAAATACCGCCAGCCCCAGCAAACCGAACACGATGGAAGGCACCGCCGCCAGATTGTTGATGTTGACCTCGATCAGATCGGTCCAGCGGTTTTTGGGGGCGAATTCTTCCAGGTATACGGCCGATGCCACCCCGATGGGAAACGACAGCAGCAGGGTGACGATCAGCGTGAAGAACGAGCCGACGGTGGCACCCCGGATGCCGGCCAGTTCGGGGTCGCGGGAATCGCCGTTGGTGAAAAACGTTCGGTTGAATCTCAGCTCCAGCCGACCGGCATTCTGCAGTTGTTCGATCCAGCGCAGTTGATTGTCTTTCAGCCGCCGCTCATCCTCGGGAGCATCGATGGCGACGTGGCCTTTCATGAACATGTCAACGTCGTCGTCGGCCGGCACCCAGATGGAAACGGTTTCACCGATCACGTTCGGCTGCCGCAGCACCAGGTCCCGCAGCTGGTAAGTGGCGCCGCTGCTGACCAGCGCATACAGCTGTCGCTTTTCCTGCCGGCTGTCGGCTTCCGGAAACATCTGCCGCAGGGTTTCCTTGACGATACCCTGGTAGTTGGCCGTGGCCAGGGCCTCCTGCGACAGTTCGTCCGGATCCAGGAAGATGTCCAACTTGACGAAGGTCTGGTAAAACGCGGTGTAGCCGTTGGAAAAGATGCTGAAAAACAAAAAGCCCAGAAACATGATGCTCAGGACAATCGCCGTTAGGCCATAGGCCCGGAAGCGCTTTTCGGCGCGATAACGCCGGGCCAGACCCTGATTGACCCGGTCCATGGTGCGCGGGGGTTGGGTTTCGGCGGATTCAGCTTTATTCATACTGTTCCCTGTATTTGCGGACCACGTGCAACGCGATCACGTTCAGGATCAGGGTCGCCACGAACAGCACCAGCCCCAGCGCGAAAGCCGCCAAGGTCTTGGGGCTGTCGAATTCCTGGTCGCCCACCAGCAAGGTGACGATCTGGACGGTGACGGTGGTGACCGAATTGAGGGGATTGACCGTCAGGTTGGCGGCCAGGCCGGCGGCCATCACCACGATCATGGTCTCGCCGATGGCCCTGGACACCGCCAGCAAGATCCCGCCGACGATGCCCGGCAGCGCCGCCGGTATGATTACCTGCTTGACGGTTTCCGACTGGGTGGCCCCCAAACCGTAGGCACCATCACGCAGCGATTGCGGCACGGCATTGATGACGTCGTCGGACAGCGACGAAACAAAAGGGATGATCATGATTCCCATGACGAAACCGGCGGCCAGGGCACTTTCCGAAGCCACATCCAACCCGATGGATTCGCCGGCACCGCGGATCAGCGGAGCGACCACCAGGGCTGCGAAAAATCCGTAAACCACCGTCGGAATGCCGGCCAGAATCTCCATAATCGGCTTGGCAATGGCACGGAATTTACGGCTGGCGTATTCAGACAGGTAGATGGCCGACATCAGCCCGACCGGAACCGCCACCGTCATGGCAATGGCCGAGATCAGCGCCGTGCCCAAAAAAACGGGGATGGCCCCGAACGCCCCGGATGAGCCGACCTGGTCGGCCCGGATGGCCATCTGCGGGCTCCAGTCGAGACCGAACAGAAACTCGGTGATCGGAACGGCCTTGAAAAACCGGATGGCTTCGTAGAGTACCGAGAGCACGATGCCGATCGTGGTAAAAATCGCAATGGTGGAGCATACGATCAGGATGTATTTGACAACCGTTTCCACCTGGTTGCGGGCACGCAGCTTGGGTGTAATCTTGGCCCGCACGAACAAAAGGCCCCCGATGGCCATCGCAATGGCGACCACGGCCAGGGCGGCGTGGCTGGTGGTCTGAAGATTGCGGTAGTGATTAGCGGCGGCCTGCAGCGCCGGGCCGATCTCCCCGGAGGTGATGTTGCCGCTGACCAGGTTGCGGATGTCGTTCATCAACAAATTCAGGCGATCCGGGGGCAGTGCGCGCAGGTCTTCGGGCAAATCGGAGATCACCAGGTGCATGATGATGTTGGACTCGCAGGCCAGCCAGAACCCGAAGATGAGCAGCGCCGGGATGGCGCTCCACAGCGCGGTCAGCGCACCGTAGTAGGTGGGGCGGGAGTGCAGGTCCCTGATTTTGTCACCGCCCCCGGCGGCGGAAAACGCCCGCCTGCGGCCGAACCAGTAGGCGGCGGTGGAAAGCAGCAGCAGAGAAACGAATAAGAATATTGGCGGCATACGGGCACCCGCTTACGCTGTGTTTAAATGGTGATGCGACGATTCGACCCGCAACCCATGCGGGGCGCAGTCGTTTCCGACTCCGTTCACCGGAGCCGGTTTTGTGTGCACCGGGTATAGTTAATCTTCGTTTGTTAGAATTGTGTTAGGTTTGTGCTAGGTTTTTATTTCGGGGCGGGTTTCCGCTTCCAACGGGTTTCCGAGCGTGAAAATGGAAATGATCATGAATCGAATCGTTGGACTGGCATGCGCGGTCGCCGAGCGCCAACGACACGCGTTTTTCAGGTTTGCGCAAATCATCGCCGAGCGGCGCCATTCGCGGTACATCGGCGGGATTTGGCTTGTGACGCCCCGGCAAATCTGGTAGGAAATCAGATTGAAAAGAGCGGCGCAATAGGGTTGGTACCGGGGCAAACCTTTTCTATGCAAAAACATTGTCAGCACCGCATTTTGCCCCGGCATTTGCGGCTTCGCAGGGAAAACATCCGCTGTTTTTCATGGCCATTGACGCGATAACAAGGGGGGAGATGATAATGGATGACATCCTGCAGATGGTGATCGACAAGGACCCGGCACAGAAAGAATTTCACCAGGCGGTGGGAGAGGTGCTCGAATCGGTCAAGCCGGTCCTGGAGCAGAACCCGGCCTACGTCCAGGCCCGCATCCTGGAGCGCCTGGTGGAGCCCGAACGGGTCATCATGTTCCGGGTTCCCTGGATGGACGACCAGGGCGGCTATCACGTCAACCGGGGTTTTCGGGTGGAAATGAACAGTGCGATCGGCCCTTACAAGGGCGGTCTGCGCTTTCACCCCTCGGTCAATCTGGGCATCCTCAAATTTCTGGCCTTCGAACAGGTCTTTAAAAACGCGCTGACCACGCTGCCCATGGGCGGCGGCAAGGGCGGTTCGGATTTCGACCCCAAGGGCAAGTCCGACAACGAAGTGATGCGTTTCTGCCAGAGCTTCATGAGCGAGCTCTACCGTCATATCGGTCCCGACACCGACGTGCCGGCCGGGGACATCGGCGTCGGCGGCCGGGAAATCGGTTACTTGTTCGGAATGTACAAGAAGCTGCGCAACGAGTTTACCGGCGTGCTTACCGGAAAAGGGCTCAATTGGGGCGGCAGCCTGATTCGCCCCGAAGCCACCGGTTACGGATCGGTTTATTTTGCCGCCGAGATGCTGGCCACCCGCAACCAGACCCTGGCGGACAAGACCTGCCTGGTGTCGGGTTCCGGGAACGTGGCCCAGTTCACCGTCGAAAAGCTGCTGGATCTGGGTGCCAAGCCGGTGACCCTGTCGGATTCCTCCGGCTATATATACGACGAGTCCGGCATCGATCGGGAGAAACTGCAGTTCGTCAAGGTTCTCAAAAACATGCGCCGCGGCCGGATCAAGGAATACGCCGACCAATATCCCCAGGCCGTCTATACCGCGCTGGATCCGGCCCTGGATCATAACCCGCTTTGGTCCCACAAAGCCGACTGCGCCTTTCCCAGCGCCACGGAAAACGAAATCAACGCCCGTGACGCCCAGCACCTGGTCGAAAGCGGCGTGCAGCTGGTGTGCGAAGGGGCCAACATGCCCACGGTTCCCGAGGGGGTCGACCTGTTTGTCGACAGCCATCTTCTCTACGGACCGGGCAAGGCTGCCAACGCCGGCGGGGTTTCGACCTCCGGGCTGGAGATGACCCAGAACAGCATGCGAATTTCCTGGACCCGGGAAGAGGTCGACACGCGCCTGCAGATGATCATGAAGGGTATTCACAAAACCTGTCTCGAGGCGGCCGAGCAGTACGGGCACCCGAACAATTATGTCGCGGGTGCCAACATTGCCGGATTTTTGAAGGTCGTGGATGCGATGATGGACCAGGGACTGGTATAGCAACTCGATGTTTTTGCAGGCGCCATGGCGATATAGACCACGGCAGCGGGATTGCCCGGCGGATTGTTTTTTTGAATACCACGCCAACCGGGTCGGATTGCTGCTCACCAGGACCCCGCGATTCGATCTTTTATTTTTGACGGCCGTGTGCTACACCCCCGGTCATGTTTGCGCACTGCCATGAATTCGTGGATATAACCCCGTGAGGAAGAAAACCCGCAACGTCATCCCGTTCGAACCCCGAATGCGGCTTTTGGAGAAAGCGCGGCTGTACGTCGATGACGTGGAGCGCTTTTTAAACGAACGGGAAGCGGCCGTGCCGCTGTTGCTGCGGGCACTTCCATACGGAGACCGGCATTTCAAACGGCAGGTGCTGCTGTTGCTGGGAGGCTTTGCCAAGCGGGAGGTCGCCGAACCGCTGTACCAGATTATGACTGATCCGGATGAAGACGAAGACGTCCGCCACGATGCCGCCATTCAGCTCAGCGTCACATTTCCCTTTCTGAAAGACCCCCAGCCGTTGATGGACCGGCTTTTGGCGGATCTGAAAAGCCCGGACCCGGACTTGCGCGCCGATGCGGCTTTTGCGCTGGGCTGGGAAGGCAATACCGCGGCGACCATACCCCTGATCGAACTGCTCTACGACGAGGATCCCAAAGTCCAGCAGACCGCCGTCAACGCGCTGTCGAATCTGCGCGATGACCGGATCCTGGACCTGATGATCGAACGTCTGGAAAACGGCCCGCGTGAGCAGAAGCGTACCATTTTGTTCAACCTGTGGCGGTTTTATTCACGGCGCCAGGCCGTAATCGAGGTTTACCTGGATTATTTGGAACAGGATGACGACGACCTGCGCTTCGACGCCCTGGTCCTGTTGAGCACGCTGACCGAAGTGCGCGAACATCTCGACATCTACCACCGCTGCCTGCAGGATCGAAGCGCGCGCATCCGGGAGCTGGCCCTGCGGGAATTTCTCCAGGCCGAACCGGCCGACATCGCTCCCTTTCGCGCCGACATCGAAGCGCTGCTGGAAGATCCGCAAATGAAGATCAAGCAGGCGGCGCTGCAAGTGCTGCGCAAACTCTGAGCGAAGGCGAGC
>DAXETY010000004.1:0-28046 GCA_051155755.1 Desulfobacterales bacterium | reverse complement strand
GTAGTCAACTGCATTACGAAACACTTCGACTCCAGTAACTTCGGGGGCGGCGTCTATGTCTTTTTCCCGCTTTTGCAGGGCCTTGCGGAGGGTCCAAAGGGGATGGTTGGTGAAATGGTGATAGGCTTCCGGGTGGGGCATCAATCCGAAAACACGTCCGGTGGGATCGCAGATGCCGGCAATGTCGAAAATCGAACCATTGGGATTCTGGGGAAAACGGCCCTCGGCCGCAGTACCGTCGGCATCGGCATATCGCATGACCACCTGCTTTTCATCGATGAGTTTTGCGATAACGGCCGGGTCGGCATAGAATTTTCCTTCGCCGTGCCGCACCGGCAATTCGATCTGCCGGATGCCGCGGGTGAACACGCAGGGGGACGCCGGATCGACGGTCAGGCTGACCCAGTCGTCCCGAAAGTTGCCGCAGTCGTTGTAGGTCATTGCCACCGAACGGGTGCGGTAATCGCCGTCAAAACCGGGCAGCAGTCCGAGATTGACCAGCGCCTGGAATCCGTTGCAGATGCCGATCACCAGGTTGCCGCCTTCGATGAAATGCAGCAGTTGGTCGCCGATATTGGTTTTCAGGCGCACGGCCTGGATTACGCCGGCACCGTGGTCGTCCGCCCAGCTGAATCCACCGCCGAAAGCCAGGATGCGATAATCCGACAGTCGCTTGCCGCCCTCGATCAGCGTGTTGATGTGCACCCGCTCGGTCGAGGCACCGGCCAGGTCGAGGGCATGCGCGGTTTCATAATCGCAGTTGAGTCCGTATCCGGTGAGCACCAGCGCTTTGACTGCCGCCATGATTCATCGACTCCCCAAATTTTGAATCTCGAAAACGGTTGGTTGAAGGTGAACCAATTTTTCCCCCATCCTGAGCACGCACAAATGGGCGAACCATCTATACCAGGTGTCCGAAGGGCGTTTTCCAGGCCAATTTCATCTCCGATAGGGACAACGCGATGCTGCGTGCTCCATCGCGCCCGAAGACCTCGAAACGTCCGTCACCGGTCACGGCACCGATGCGCTCGCAGGCAAACCCCCGGAAGAACCGCTCGAAGGTCTCGCAACGATCCGGAGCGACGGTGACGACAAACCGTCCCTGGGATTCGGAAAACAGCACCGCATCATCCGATTCCAGGCCTTCCGCCGGCACCCGGTCCAGGTGGACCTTCATCCCGAGGCCCCCGGCCATGGCCGTCAGTGCCAGGTGCACGCCCAGGCCGCCGCGATAGACGCCGTGCACCGAGGCGGTGCATTCGGCGGCAATGGCGCTTGCCAGCTGTCGATACAGGGGCAGAAACGCCTCCGGAACCACCCGGGGAACATTGCGGCCCGTATAGCCGAAAAGCTCGTAGTACTCAGAGGCGCCCAATTCGTTGCGGGTCAGACCGAGCACGTAGACCAGGTCCCCCGGAACCTTGGCATCCAGTGTCGTGCAGCGCTCGACGTCTTCCAGCACACCGATGCTGGTAAACTGCAGCGTTTCCGGCGCAGAGACCTTGTGAATTTCACCGTAACGCCCCGGCAGGTTGCCGTCGACATACATGCTGTCTTTGCCGGAAAGCAGCGGCACCTCATAGGCCAGGCACATATCGCGCAAGGCCCGGCAAGCCCGCACCAGCTGGGCCGCCTTGAAATCGCCGTCCGGATTGATGCGGGGATGGTGCTGGATGTTCGGCCAGCAGAAATTGTCCACGCCGCCGATGTGATCCGGGTCGCCGCCGACGGCGATCAGCCGGCGCACCGCCTCGTCGATGGTGCAGGCGGTCATGTGGTAGGCATCGATGGCCGAGTAGGCCGGATTGAGCGCCTGAGCCATGGCCAGGCCGCGGTTGGAGTCGAGCCGGGGGCGAATCACCGCGGCATCGCCGGGCACGTCCCGTTCGATTCCGACCAGCGGCTTGACGACACTGCCGCCCTGGACCTCGTGATCGTACTGGCGGTATATCCATTCGCGCGAACAGATGTTGGGCCGTCCCAGCAAATCCAAAAGCAGTGTATTGTAGTCGCCGGGCGGACGCAGAGCCGGCTCGGCCAGTCCCCGGCTTTCCGGCGAGCGCCAGCGGGCTTCGAATTGCCACTGCGGAAACCCCGCCGTCAGCAAATCCAGGTCGACATAGGCACAGGTTTGCCCGTCGTAGGTAATATGCAGCTTGCCGCTGTCGGTATACCGGCCGATGACGGTACTCTCAACGGCATGTTTGCGCGACAGCTGCATAAATCGATCCAGATCTTCGGGGCGCACGGCGACGGTCATCCGTTCCTGGGATTCAGACACCCAGATCTCCCATTGATCGAGACCTTCGTATTTGAGCGGCACCTGGTCCAATTCCACCCGGGCGCCGTTGGAAAAGCGGGCCGACTCGCCCACCGAAGACGACAGGCCGCCGCCACCGTTGTCGGTAATGAACTGCACCAGTCCCTCGTCCCGGGCTTCCAGCAGGAAATCGTGCATTTTCTTCTGGGTGTAAGGGTCGCCGATTTGGACGTGCCCGGCGGGGGTGTGGGCCGAATAGGTTTCCGAAGACGCCGTGACACCGTGAATCCCGTCTTTGCCGACCCGGCCGCCGCACATCAGGATCAGCTCTCCGGCCGTAGTTCGCTTCTGCTCGGACGGCTGTCCGGCGATGCGGGCGGGCATGATGCCCACTGCGGTAACAAACACCAGGCATTTTCCGAGGTAACCCGGGTGAAACAGCAACTGACCGCAGGTGGTGGGAATGCCGGACTTGTTGCCCCCGTCGCGAACCCCCTCGATCACCCCGTCGAGCAGACGGCGTGGATGAAGGTGGGGCTTGAGGTCGCCGCGGTAGTCCCTGGAAGCCACGCAAAATCCGAACCCGCCCATGACCAGCTTCGATCCCTTGCCGGTGCCGAGGGGATCGCGGTACACGCCCACGATGCCGGTAATGGCGCCGCCGTAAGCCTCCATATTCGAAGGCGAGTTGTGGGTTTCACCGGTGATCACGTAATAATGATCGTCATCGAAACGGCCGGCGCCGGCATTGTCCCAGAGCACCGAAATCACCCAGGGCTTGCGCCGCTGCAACTCCAGGGTGGGGGTTTCGATGAAAGTTCGAAACAGGTTGTCGATCTCTTCGACTTGACCCGTGTCGGCATCGGTATAGACAAAGCGGCCGCGGAACGTGTTGTGATTGCAGTGATCGCTGCGGGCCTGGGAGATGTACTCCAACTCCACGTCGGTGGGATCGCTGAGGCCCTGGTCGGCTCTTGCCGCCAGCACCTCGGGGGTCAGAAAATAGGCGCGAATGACCGGAATGTCGTTGGGGTTCAGGGCCAGGTTGCGCTGATCGCTGACGGTTTTGAGCGTGGCATCGCTTTCGATGGGGATGGTGGTCACCGTCGGCGTGTGGTTCAACCGCACTTTCGGGATCACGATGCCGATGCCCTCGGATGGATCCCACTGCTCGCTGGAAAAAACCTGCCACTGCTGAATGATGTCGTTGGCCAGCAGCTGTCCGGCGATGCGGTCGGCCGCATCGGCATCCAGTCCGGCACCTTTCAGACAGTAGCGTTTGGAGGTATAAACCGATCGGCCTTCAGCCAGCCGGATGCCGAGCAGATCTTCGATGGCTTCCACGGCGGTGGCACCGGGATTGTCGCGCACCCCGGGCCGATAGCCCACCCAGATCACCCAGTCGAAGTCAATGGGAAGCGGCGCATAGGAGGAAACCTGGGTCACCGGGTTGGTGAAAATCTCGGTTTGAATCTCGGCCAGCTGTTCGGCATCGAGATCGACATCGAGTATCAGAACGTGAATGCAGCGAACCTGGTCGAGCTGGATGCCGAAATACTCCCGGGCCTTGTGCCGGATGCCTTCGCCTTCGGCGTCGATCATGTGCGGTTTGAGGGCGATTTCAAGTCGGTGGGGCATGGTAAGAGCTCGAGTTTGATTGGTTTCATTGGTTTAATTGGTCAGCGGCGTGCGGTGCGGACTTCGCCCTTGAATCGGCGAAAAGGCGAACCGGCGAGACGGCGAAAAAACCGATCTCGTTTTCCAACGTCCAGCAGCGCTGAGGTTTTATATCGCTTTTTATTTTTAATTTTAGGCATTTATAATTTTAGGCATTTCGCTTTTGCTTTGCGCTTTCATCTTTACGCTTTCATCTATGAGCTATCTACTATGAGCTACAACCTATGAGCTATGAGCTATGAGCTACAACCTATGAACTATCACCTATCAGCTATTCTCATTGATCGAAAAAAATCCGCGTCAGGTCATTGTAAAAGACGAAAATCATCAGCAGGATCAACACGAACATGCCCGCCTGCTGGGCGACCTCCCGCACCCGGATGCTGACCGGCCGTCCGATGATCAATTCGATGAAGAAAAACAACAGGTGCCCGCCATCGAGCACCGGGATGGGCAGCAGGTTGAGAATCGCCAGATTGACGCTGATCAACGCGATGAAAAAAAGCAGATTCAAAGCACCCTGCTTGGCCTGCTGTCCGGCCAACTCTGCAATCATGATGGGCCCGCCGATGGTCTTGGTGGAGACGGTGCCTTCGATAATCTTGATCACGCTCACCACGGTGAGCTCGATAATTTTGTAGGTCTGCACCACACTTTCAATCAGGGATTGAAACAGTCCGAGTTCCTGGGTGTAAACTTCCCCCGCGGCAGTAATGCCGATCACGTAGCGCGGCACCTCCTCGCCGAAGATGTTGGTGGTTTTTCTCAGCTCCGGTTGAATGTTCATCTGGCGGGACTCGCCCTCGCGCCGCACCTCGACCTGCAATGATTCACCCTGGCTCTCGGAGATCAGTCCGGCCATGGCATCCCAGCTTTCCACCGGTTGCCCGTTGATGCGTTGAATGACGTCACCGGCCTGCAGCCCGGCGGTCATCGCCGGTGAGTTCTCCTGAACCTCTCCGATGACCGGTTTCAGCACAATGTTGCCGGAAACAATAAAAATGCCGTAAAAAATCAGCACCGCCAGCAAAACATTGAAAAACGGTCCGGCGGCAACGATCAGGATTTTCTTCCAGACGCTCTTGTGGGTAAATGACAGCGATATCCGCTCGGGGGCAATCTCGGCATCCGGTTCCTCTCCCACCATCTTTACATATCCACCCAGTGGAATGGCAGAGACACGGTAATCGGTGATACCGATTTTTTTGCCGAAAATGCGGGGTCCGAAGCCCAGCGAAAACTTCTCCACACCGACGCCGAACAGTCGGGCAACCAGGAAATGTCCCAGTTCGTGGAAGAAAATCAGTACACCCAGTACGATTACAAATGCAAATATATTGGTTCCCATACCATTATCCCGTCATGTCCGAATCGAATGTCCATGCGCCGCATCGTGGAGGGGCAAGAACCGAATTTCGGGCAATCCGTCAATGTTGATGAAATCGTAAAAAGTTCCAATTTCATCAAAATCTGTCATTCCCGCAAAAGCGGGAATCCAGAAAATAATGTAATTACAGTCTGTTAAAATCGAGATCCCCGCCTACGCGGGGATGACACACCGTTAAGGCGGACTTTTTTCGAGACCGTCAATGTTGATCAAAATTCGTCCGCAATCCTTCAGTTTTCCAGCGCCTGCCGCACCCGGCGGCGGGCGTTGCGATCGGCCGCAAGCAGCTGCTCGAGGTCCGGTTTTTGGCACACGGTGTGCTGCTCCATTGCCAGGGCAACCAGTTGCGGAATCCGGTCAAAGGAAATCCGATTCTGCAAAAACGCCTGCACGGCGACTTCATTGGCGGCATTGAGCACGGCCGGCAGGGTCCCCCCGGCACGACCGGCCGCGTAGGCCAATGCCAGGCAGGGAAATTTTTCCATATCCGGCGGTGCGAAAGTCAGCGCACTGCCCCCGTCGAAGTCCGGCAACGGCTGTCCCAGCGGCAGCCGTTCCGGATACGAAAGTGCATACGCGATGGCGGATTTCATGTCCGGAACGCCCAGCTGCGCCAGGACCGCCCCGTCCCGGTAGGCCACCATGGAATGGATCACGCTCTGCGGGTGCACGACGACCCGGATTCGGGAAAAATCGACATCGAACAGCCAATGGGCTTCGATGACTTCGAGCCCTTTATTCATCAGGGTGGCCGAGTCGATGGTGATCTTCGGTCCCATTTGCCAGTTGGGATGTTTCAGGGCCTGTTCGGCCGTTATGGCGGCAAACGTATCCCCCGGGCGATCACGAAACGGTCCGCCGGAAGCCGTCAGCAGGATTTGATCCACATCCCGGCCGCGGTTGCCGGCCAGGCACTGAAATATCGCGCTGTGCTCGCTGTCCACCGGCAGTATCCGCACCCCTTTGGCTGCAGCCGCGCCGGTGACCAGTTCACCGGCAACCACCAGGGTTTCCTTGTTTGCCAGCGCAATATCCTTGCCGGCATCGATGGCCGCCAGCGTCGGCAGAAGACCGGCCGCACCGACCACCGCCGTCACCACCATGTCCACCGGTTCCCAGGCAGCAGCCTCACGGTAACCGCGCTCTCCCCAGAGAATGCGCGGCAGCCGGGCACCGGGCAACCGGCTGTGCAACGCACCGGCAAGAGCCTCGGTTGCAACGACGGCCACATCCGGTTGAAAACGGACCACCTGTTCGGCCAGCCGGTCGATGCGGCTGTGGGCCGCCAGTGCGGCAATCCGGAACCGGTCCGGAAACTGAGCCACGATGTCCAGCGTGTTGCGACCGATGGAACCGGTGGAGCCCAGTATGCTCAGCGTCTTCATAAGCGGCTGCGTAAAATTAAGATGATTCATTCAAAAGTTAAGTTTCAGAATATATGAACGACGAACAAATAGGCAACCGGTGCGGCAAACAGCAGTGCATCGATGCGATCGAGGATACCGCCGTGCCCGGGCAGAATTGCACCCGAATCTTTAATCCGGGAAGTCCGCTTGATTACGGACTCAAACAAGTCTCCGATCTGGCCGGCCGCGCCGATCGCCAGGCTGAAGGCGATCACTTTCGGCCAGGTCAGTGCGGGCAGCAGCCATAGTTTCACAAGCGTGCCGACGGCGACATTCGCCAACAATCCCCCCAGGGCGCCTTCGAAGGTTTTGCCGGGACTGACCGAGGGGATGAGTTTGTTCCGGCCGAAAAAAGTTCCCGTGTACAGGGCAGTGGTATCACCGGCAAAAACAATCGCCAGTGTGAAAAACAACCAGATCGCTCCGTTATCGCTGCTGCGGATCAGAATCAGAAAGCCGAAAAGCAGCGGCAGATAGACCAGCCCCAACACCTGCTTCGCCATTGAATCCAACGCATTCGGATATCGGCCGTATTCGAGCACGGTGGCCGTGGCTGCGAAGATCAGGTTGAACACCAGTGCGGCTGCCATTCCTTCCAGGGAACCCAATTGGGCAGCGGCCACCAACAGAAAAGCGGAAAGCCATCCGATCACCGGCAACGCTCCGGTGAGCCGCTGGTTGGTCTGAGCATAGACAATCGCGAAGTATTCCCACAGCGACAGCAGGGTCGCTGCGGCGATCAGCAGAAAAAACGGGATGCCGCCGACGAGGATAAAGAAAAACAGAATCGGCAGGGCGATCAGCCCGGTGATCCAACGTTTCAGATGCATTCTGCAGTCCAGGATTGCTCGCGTGCGGCGACCGGCACCATTTTTGCCGTGGCAAGACCCGGATTCGATCGCGTGCGGGAAGATAACTGCGATAAAGCGCAAAGCGAAAAAAAGCCGATGTCAAAGACGCCGGGTGAACGGGGTTCAGCGTTATTCGTTCACTCGTCCAAAGCGGCGCTCCCGGCCCTGAAATTCCTGGAGAATGGCCAGAAATTCTTCTCGGCTGAAGTCGGGCCAGAGCGTCCGGGTTATATAAATTTCCGTATAGGCAATCTGCCAGAGCAGAAAATTGCTGATCCGCATCTCCCCGCTGGTTCGAATCAAAAGATCGGGATCCGGCGTGTCGGCCGTATACAGATGGCGAGCGACCAGCGATTCATCGATTTCATCCGGCTGAATTCGGTGTTGCTGTACAGCTGCCGCAATGGAGCGCACCATGTCGCAGATTTCGGTACGAGCCCCGTAGCTCAATGCCAGATGAAGCGTCATGGCGTCATTGCCCCGGGTGGCATTCATGACCTGCTCGAGGGACCGCTGCACGTCTTTGGGCAACTGGTTGATCCGCCCGATTGCATCGAGTCGAATATTGTTCTCCTGCAGTTCGGCTTTTTCGTTCTCCAGAAAACGTTTCAGCAGGTTCATCAGGGCTTCGACTTCGATCCGCGACCGCTGCCAATTCTCCGTCGAAAAGGCATAGAGCGTCAGGTGGGGAATGCCGATCTCACGGGAGGTACGAACGACCCGCCGCACGGTTTCCGCGCCTTTTTCATGGCCCTGGATCCGGTTCAGCAGCCGCTGCCTGGCCCAGCGCCCGTTGCCGTCCATGATCACCGCGACATGAGCCGGCAGGCGGGATGGATCCAGGTCGGAAACAGTGACTCGCTTCGAATCAGAATTCAAGAATTTCTTTCTCTTTGTCGCGGGCGAGCGCGTCGATGCGTTCGATATGCTCGTCGGTGATTTTCTGGACCGTGTCCTGGGCCTTAAAGGCCTCGTCTTCGGAAATGTCTCCGTCCTTTTTCAAACTTTTCAGCATTTCATTGGCATCGCGGCGAATATTGCGGATGGCGATCTTGTGATCTTCGGACATTTTATTGACGACTTTGACCAGGTCCTTGCGACGCTCTTCGGTCAACGGCGGTATGGCGATCCGGATGATCTTTCCGTCACTGGAGGGAGTCAGACCCAGGTCCGACTTTAAAATCGCTTTTTCCACTTCCTTGACAACGGTAGTATCCCAGGGTTGAATCGTGATCAGCCGGCTTTCGGGAACCGCAAGGGTGGCCAACTGGTTCAACGGCGTCGGCGTGCCGTAGTAATCCGCTCGAATCCCGTCCAGGATCGATACCGACGCGCGCCCGGTGCGCACCTTTTTGAACTCGCGCTGGAGGGCCTCGACGGTTTTTCCCATGTTTTGCCGCGTTTCTTCGAAAATTTCGTCAATCATGGCTCTGAATTCCCGTTGAAAAATGTTGCCAACAGATTCATCGCTCCATCAAAATGCGCGAACGAATTTATATCGATCTGAATTGAGCGATTGTCGAGGTTGCCGCAGATACAAGGAAGAAGTCGTTTCGCGATAGTACACTATGCGGAACGACTTCTGACGCCGTAGATGCGGTAAGATCGGCAATCCCGAAGGGTTTCTAATTTTCAAAGTGTAAAATCGATGTAAATCCTTTGATTGAAATGAAAAATTATGTGTTTTGAAAATTAGAAACGCTCGTTTTAAATTAGTTGCAGATACGTGTACCCACATCCTCCCCGCAGACCACCCGCAGAATATTGCCTTTGCGTTTGAGATTGAACACAGCCAGTGGAAGGGAATTGTCCATTGCCAGGGAAATGGCGGTCATGTCCATTACCTTGAGCTGTTTCCCGAGAACTTCCCGGTAGGTGACGTTCTTCAGAAAGGCGGCATCCCGGTTGATTTCCGGATCGGCATCGTAAAGGCCGTCGACCTTGGTCGCCTTCAGCAGAATCTCGGCGTGAATCTCCTGGGCCCGCAGCACGGCCGCCGTATCGGTGGTAAAATACGGATTGCCCGTGCCGGCACCAAACAGCACCACCCGCCCTTTCTCCAGGTGACGGACCGCCCGGCGGAGAATGTAAGGCTCGGCCACCTCGTGCATGGAGATGGCGGTTTGCACCCGCGTCTGAACGCCTTTCTTCTCCAGTGCATCCTGCAGAGCCAGACTGTTGATCACCGTGGCCAGCATACCCATGTGATCGGCCGATGCCCGATCCATGCCGAAGGAACTGGCAGCGACTCCCCGGAAAATATTTCCGCCGCCGACCACGATGGCCACCTGCACACCCAATTCAGTCACAGAGCGAATTTCGTCTGCCACGGACTGGATCATTGCCGGATCGATGCCGAAGGCCTGATCTCCCAACAGGGCTTCTCCGCTGAGTTTGATCACAATCCTTCGAAAACGGGGCTGCGGCATAATGGTCTCCCCAAGCAAGGAAGTTTCGATCTGTCTGCGTCGCCACCGGCGTGAAACTAAAAAAATACGGCTCAGGCACTCGGGCCTTAAGGATTTCTCCGGGTTTTATTCCCCCACCTGAAACCGGGCAAAGCGTTTGACGGATATGTTTTCACCGATTTTGGCGATCAA
Source organism: Desulfobacterales bacterium (assembly GCA_051155755.1). Lineage (GTDB taxonomy): Bacteria > Desulfobacterota > Desulfobacteria > Desulfobacterales > SG8-13 > DAXETY01. Next base: position 17,865 of record DAXETY010000004.1, on the reverse strand, counting down.
TTCATTGAGCAAATCACCGACGCTAATGTCCGGATCGCGCACATAGGGCTGATTCAACAGACACTGTTCCTTGATGAATTTCTGCAGTTTGCCTTCGGCGATCTTATCGACGATGTTGTCCGGCTTGCCCATTTCTCTGGCCTGGGCGCGATAAATCTCCATTTCCTTATCGATCACTTCCTGGGGAATGTCTTCCGGCCGAATCCCCAAGGGACTGGATGCCGCGATGTGCATGGCGATATTGCGTGCGAACTCTTGGAAGTCCACATTTTTTGCGACAAAATCGGTTTCGCAACCCACCTCCACCATCACACCGAGCTTGCCGCCCATATGGATGTAGGATTGGATGGTTCCTTCCGAAAGGGAACGACCGGCCCGCTTGGCGGCGGTGGCCAATCCTTTTTTGCGCAAAAATTCCAAAGCCTTTTCCATGTCACCCTCGCTTTCGGCGAGGGCTTTTTTGCAGTCCATAATTCCGGCACCGGTTTTTTCCCGGAGTTGTTTGACCATATCAGCGCTGATGCCTGCCATTGTCTTACTCTCCCGTTTCCTTTTCCGCCTGTGTGGTTTCTTCGGCTGTGGTTTGGCTTTCGGTTTCGGCTTCGACATTCTCGTCTTTTGCGGTTTCGCTGTCGGCAGAAGCGGATTTGCGGATGATCTCCACCACCGGGCCTTTGGTTCCGTCGGAAATGACTTTGCGTTCGCCGGGCTGCAGATCGGCGCCGCCCGCAACTTCGGCGACTTCCCCTCCGGATTTGTCGGCTTCGGCCTGCTGTTTCTCGGCGTAGCGCTGCTTGCCTTCCATGCAGGCATCGGCAACCCGGGAAGTCAGCAGACGGATGGCACGGATGGCGTCATCGTTGCCGGGGATGATGTAATCAACGTCGTCCGGATCACAATTGGTGTCCACAATTGCCACGATGGGGATGTTCAAGCGCCGGCCTTCCCGGACGGCGATGGCTTCGTTTTTGGGGTCAACGACAAACATGGCGCCGGGCAGCCTTGTCATGTTGCGAATTCCGCCCAGGTTGTTGTCCAGCTTGACGCGCTCCTTTTCGAGCTTCAGTCGCTCTTTCTTCGGGAAAAGATTGATGGAACCGTCGTTGATGATTTCATTGAAGTAATTGAGACGTTCAATGCTCTTTTTGATGGTTTGAAAGTTGGTCAACATGCCGCCGAGCCAACGATTGTGGACGTAAAACATCTCGGAGCGATTGGCTTCTTCGTAAATCGATTCGCGCGCCTGTTTCTTGGTTCCAATGAACAGCACCGAACGGCCGTTGGCCGCCGTGTCGGCGATAAAGTCATAGGCGGACTTGAACATCCGAACCGTTTTCTGAAGATCGATAATGTAAATTCCGTTGCGGGCACCGAAAATATAAGGCTTCATTTTCGGGTTCCAGCGTTTGGTTTGATGTCCGAAGTGGACACCGGCTTCCAGCAGTTCCTTCATGGTAACGTATGCCATTGTCTGATTCCCTTCCGATGGGTTTGTCTTCCGTTCCGTTCATCCCGACTCCCGACTTTACCCGCTGAGGGCAAGCACCCGGCAGCCGGTCCGGGAACGTGTAGGTTAACAAAATCTTCTATCTTTACCAAACTACTCAACCGCAGGCAACCCCTTTTTGGTTGCGCCCGGGCCTTTCCCGTTGGTATCGCATGATTTTGCCGGACTTTTCGGCCTTGCGCGCCCGAGGCACATTCCGCGGACCGCACCGGCGTAATCGTTAAAAAACAACGGCGGCTGGTAGCCGCCGATCTCCCTCACCAGCCTTTCCACATGCACCCGCTGGTCTTCTCCGATTTCCATCAGCAATGTGCCCGTGGCTGCCAGATATCGGGGGGCTTCCCGCAGAATCGCCCGGATGCAGTCGATGCCGCCCGCGCCGCCGTCCAGAGCTCGGCGCGGTTCGAACTGGGCGATTTCCGGCTGCAGGCGGTCGATTTGCCCACCGGGAATGTAGGGCGGGTTGGAGATGATCAGATCGAAACACGCCCGGTGTGGGTGAAGCGCATCCATCCAGGCGCTGCAAAAAAAAGCGATCCGATCCTGCAGACCGTGCTGAAAAGCATTGCGGCGGGCAACCCGCAAGGCCCGTTCCGAAACATCCGAAGCCCAGTATCGATGCTGCGGAACCTCATGCGCCAGTGCAATGGCGAGGGCACCCGATCCGGTGCCCAGGTCCAGCACCCGCAAAGGCCGGTCGCGATCCAACAGCGGCAGGGCCTGCTCCACCAGGCACTCGGTCTCCGGACGCGGGATCAAAACGTCGGGGGTTACCATCAGGTCCAGCGACCAGAACTCGCGGCGGCCGACAATATAGGCCACCGGCTCGCGGCGGACCCGACGCCGAATCAGCGCTTTGAATCGTTGCAATTCCGTCGATTTCAGCGGCTGATCGTAGCGCAGATACAGATCGATGCGTTCGAGATCCAGCACCGCTGCCAGCAGAATTTCAGCAGTGGACCGGGGACTGTCGATGTCGTGGGATTGAAAATAGGCGGTCGTCCACTCCAGCAGCTTTAAAACGGTCCAATCAAACGCCATCGATTTCTTCTGCACTTTGCCGGAGGGCCTGGGCCTGGTAGTGGGTGGTCAACTCGGCGATGATCTCGTCGATCTCTCCCTGCAGTATGGCCTCGAGTTTGTATAGCGTCAAACCGATGCGATGATCTGTCACCCGGCCCTGGGGAAAATTGTAGGTGCGAATGCGGCCGCTGCGGTCCCCGCTTCCCACCTGGTTCTTACGCTGCTGCGAACGCTGTTCTTCCTGTTCGCGGACAGCGCGATCCAGCAGACGGGCCCGCAAAACTTTCAGGGCCTTGTTCTTGTTCTTGAGCTGCGATTTTTCATCCTGGCAGGTCACCACCAGTCCGGTGGGCAGGTGGGTGATGCGCACGGCCGAATCGGTGGTATTGACGCTCTGCCCCCCGGGCCCGGTGGACCGGTACACATCGATTTTCAGCTCGTTGGGCTCGATGTCTACTTCCACATCTTCGGCCTCGGGCAACACCGCCACGGTCACCGCCGAGGTGTGAATCCGTCCCTGGGTTTCGGTGCTGGGCACCCGTTGCACCCGGTGGGTGCCGCTTTCATATTTGAAAGCGCTGTAGGCGCCCCGGCCATGAACCATCGCGATAACTTCCTTCAATCCGCCGACGCCGGTGGGGTGATGGGTCATCAGTTCGACCTTCCAACCCTGATTTTCAGCGTAACGGCTGTACATGCGAAAAAGGTCGGCGCCGAACAGCGCGGCTTCCTCTCCGCCGGTTCCGGCGCGAATTTCCAGGATAACGTTTTTCTCGTCGTTGGGATCTTTGGGTACCAGCAGCGCCTTGATTTGCTCTTCCAGACGCTCCTGTCTCTGCCAGAGCTTTTCCAGCTCTTCCCGGGCCAGTTCCTTGATCTCCGGATCGCCGTCCTTCAACAGCTCCTGACTGTCTTCGATTCCGGACAGGGTGCGACGGTAGTCCCGATACACATCGACGATTTTACCGATGTCGGCGTGTTCACGCACGTACTTCTGGTAAGCGCTCTGATCTCTTACGATTTCCGGATTACTGAGCAGCGCCTCCAGCTCCTGGTAGCGTGCTTCGACACCGTCTAGTTTTTCGAACATTCCCACGGGGCAACATCCATTTTGATAGATTCGCCGGGTCCGCTTGCATTGGGCAACGGCGTTCCAACTGCAAAACCACGAATGGCACCGGGCATCGGCCGCTGACAGGGCCCTGCCGCTGGTTCGTGCGCTTCGTGGTTTACAACGACGGCACCCGCACGCAGGCGGTTACCGGCTTTTGGGGGAAGACGGATTCTTTTGGAATTTTTCGTATTTCTTGCGAAATCGTTCGATACGGCCGGCCGTGTCCACCAGTTTCTGCTTTCCGGTAAAAAACGGATGACACTGCGAACAGATTTCCACCCGAATGTCCTTGCGAGTGGATCCCACTTCGATCACGTTGCCGCACGCACACTGGACGGTCGTGCGGTGATATTCTGGATGAATTCCAGTTTTCATAATAATTCTAACCCCCTATCGAATTTTAGGCGTTCATGGATGCCAAAAAGGCCTTATTATTCTCGGTCCCCGACATTTTTTCAAGCATAAATTCCATGCTGTCGACCGAATTCAGCTGCGAAAGCAATTTGCGCAGGATCCACACGCGGTTCAGCGTTTCTTCGTCCAGCAGCAGCTCTTCCTTGCGGGTGCCGGATTTCTTGATGTCGATGGCCGGAAAGACCCGTTTGTCCGCCAACCGGCGGTCCAGTGCGATTTCCATGTTGCCGGTGCCTTTGAATTCCTCGAAAATCACTTCATCCATCCGGCTGCCGGTATCGATCAGCGCCGTGGCGATTACCGTCAGACTGCCGCCTTCTTCGATATTGCGGGCGGCACCGAAAAACCGTTTCGGCCGCTGCAGTGCGTTGGAGTCGACACCACCGGAAAGAATCTTTCCACTGGGCGGTATGACGGAGTTGTAAGCCCGGGCCAGTCGCGTGATACTGTCGAGCAGAATCACGACATCCTTTTTATGTTCGACCAGCCGCTTGGCCTTCTCGATGACCATCTCGGCCACCTGCACGTGGCGCTCCGCCGGTTCGTCGAAGGTTGAGCTGATGACTTCGGCGTCTACGGTGCGCTCCATGTCGGTGACTTCTTCCGGCCGTTCGTCGATTAAAAGTACAAAAGGCTCGACATCCTTGTGCGCGCCGATGATGGCATTGGCGATATTCTGCAGCAGCATGGTTTTACCGGATCGCGGCGGCGAGACAATCAAGCCGCGCTGGCCGAAACCGATGGGCGTGAGCAGATCCATGATGCGGGTGGAGTAGTTGTCCGCTGCGCTTTCGATTCGCATCTTGCGATTGGGATACAGCGGCGTCAGGTTGTCGAACAGGATCTTTTCGCGCGCAACTTCCGGATCTTCGTAGTTGATCGCCTCGACCTTCAACAGCGCAAAATAACGCTCCGACTCTTTCGGCTGACGGATCTGCCCCGAAACCGTATCGCCGGTTCGCAGGTTGAAGCGGCGAATCTGGGAAGGGGAAACGTAGATGTCATCCGGGCCGGGCAGATAATTGGAATCCGGAGAGCGCAGAAAACCAAACCCGTCCGGCAGAATCTCGAGCGTGCCTTCTCCGTAAATGAAACCGTTTTTTTCGATCTGCCGCTGCAGCAGGGCAAACATCAGCTCTTGCTTGCGCATCCCGGCAGCACCGTCGATATTGAAATCCTTGGCCATCCGGGCCAGCTCGCTGATCTTTTTTTCCTTGAGTTCTGCAATGTTCATGTAATTTTTCCTCGTGATTTATTGATATAACCCTTACTGACGGATTACGGAGCACGGGCGCAATCCTCACCCTCCCCTGCCGGTGCGCGGCAATCAACAGCGCCGCGAATAAAACCTGAATATTAGATAGAGCGTAATTTTTGAAGCATCGAAGAACAATCGTAAGTCCCGGAAACGAGACGGACTGGGTACGTCGTCGACTTTGCTGGAGGATTAAGAGTGCAAAATAAAGGAGACCCTGCTATGGTACGCTCTCCAACTGGCGGGTTTTTCTAAACCTTGGAAGTTAATAAATAACCCATAAACCGACGACTGTCAAGCGATTTTGCGTATTTTTACCTGGCTAAGGCTTCTGCATGAATCTTTTCGAACATTTGGACCGACACATTCTGGGCCGACTTCCACCGGTAGAAGCCGGGCAGGTATATGCGGTCGGTGGTTGCGTCCGGGACCTGTTGCTCGGACGGCATCCGCAGGACTATGACCTGGCAGTATTCGTCTCCCCCGCCCGATTCGCCGACCGTATCGCAACCGATCTTCGGGGACGATGGGTAATGCTGGGGCATGGCGATCAGCAGATTTACCGCGTCGTCACGGAAGACAGCATCGTCGATATCGCAAAGGTATCCGGGGCAACCATCGAAACCGATCTGAAACGCCGGGATTACACCGTCAATGCCATGGCCTGCGATTTGGCCACCGGTCAACTCATCGATCCCACCGGCGGACTCGCGGACCTGAAGTCCGGGACGGTTTGCATGGTTTCGGTGGACGGGCTGCGCCGGGATCCGCTGCGCATGATCCGGGCCTATCGACTGGCGGCGCAGTTCGCCTGGAAATTGGATCCCGCCACCGCCCGGGCCATTCAATCCGAAAGAAAGCGGGTCCGCAACGTGGCCGGCGAGCGCGTCTGGTCCGAAATTCAAAAAATTCTGGCAACCCATCCATCCCTTGCGGTGATGGATCAAATGATCGCCGGCGGATTGCTCATCGAGGTCCTGCCGGAGTTGACGCCGTTGTTGCGATCTGAAACCGGCCGCCGCAACGGCATGCATCACCTCCTTTCGGCCTATGGCATCCTCGAGCGGCTTCTGGAAAACCCGGCCGAACTGGCCCCCGGGTCCCTGTCCTCCCCGAAACAGCTGCTGGCAGACATTCCGGCACATCTCTTAAAACTGTCGCTTTTGCTTCATGAAGCCGGCCGGCCGCAACCATCGATGGCGGGCACAGCAGACGGGGGTGATCGATGGCCGGCCGCATTGGCATACCAGGTGTGCCGCCGTTTGCGAACCTCCGTCCGCCAGGCCGATTATGTCGCTTTCATTCTCCAGCACCACCTGCGGCCTTTACGCCTGTACGCGGGACGCCCAAATCGGCGGGAAAGCATGCGCGAGCAGGTGCGATTTTTTCTGGATTGCCATCCGCGCGTGACGGACGTGCTGCTGCATGCCGCCGCCGATCAACTGGCCGAATTCAATGCTGAAAATGCAAACAAAGCCGGCGCTTTCAAAACGTTTGTACAAGCCTTGCTCGATACGTATTATCGCGAAATGCGGCCTCGGATCGAGGCGCCGCCGCTTCTGACCGGCAGCGACTTGAAACAGTCGTTTCATCTGAAACCGTCTCCGCAGTTCCGCATCATCCTTAAAAGACTGCAAGAAGCCCGCCTGATGGGCGAGATCCGCAACCGGGCGGATGCATTGGATTGGGTCCGGGCATGGGTCGACGGGCAGAAGCCGCTGTGAAACGAATTGGGCGTGCAGTCAGAGTAACCGCTTTCGCCCCGTAATACGGGTCGAAAGCGGTGTTGAAAACGGGTCCGGTTCAGGCTTGCAGCTTGTCGAGTTCGGCAAAGATTTGATCGCGAATCCCATCGACCTTGCCAACGCCTTCGATGCGGATGTATTGCGGTGCCGCGGAATCGCCGCTGGCTTCCCATTTCTTGTAATATTCGACCAGGGGCTCGGTCTGGTTGTGATAGACCTCCAGGCGTTTGCGGACGGTCTCTTCCTTATCATCGTCACGCTGAATCAACGGCTCGCCGGTCACATCGTCCTTGCCTTCTTCTTTGGGCGGATTGAAGACGACGTGGTAGGTTCGCCCGCTGGGCAGATGCGCGCGCCGGCCGCTCATGCGCTTGATGATTTCTTCGTCCGGGACTTCGATGTCCACCACCGCGTCGATGGGGACTCCGGCTTCCTTCATGGCGTCGGCCTGCGGGATGGTTCGCGGAAAACCATCGAACAGAAACCCCTTCTGGCAGTCCGGTTCTTTAATGCGTTCTTTGACCAGACCGATGATGACTTTATCCGGTACCAGCTGGCCGGAATCCATGTACTCTTTGGCTTTTTTACCGAGCTCGGTTCCGGCTTTCACCGCCGCGCGGAGCATATCACCGGTGGAGATTTGCGGTATCTGATATCGCTCCTTGATAAAATTGGCCTGGGTGCCTTTACCCGCTCCGGGACCTCCCAACAGAATCAGACGCATATCTTTCCTCCTTTGCTGTGTATCGCCCGCCATTGAGACCGGCATTATTTTCCGGTGGGCAGTATATGAACCAAAGGGGTGATGGTGTCAAGTCCATTATCGAATGGCTCCCGGTTCGGACAGCGGTTTTCCGAATCCACCTCGAAGCATGGCGTCGTTTGCATAATCCGTTTGAATGATTAGGTTATATCCAAATTCGGTAAAATGATCGATCTGACTTTTCGAAGGATACCAACGGCAAAACCCCAATTCCGTACGTCCGTGAAAAAACTATTGCCAGATATCGGAAACTGATTTATAGATACCTGTTTACGAGATTTAAAGTATCCATTGGATCGAAAATGGTTCAATGGCCGGAAGGGGGCGAGACAGTTGAAGGAAATTGCCGTCAAGGTCTACGACAACGACGTCGAAAAGGCCATGCGGATTTTGAAGAAAAAAATTCAAAACGACGGACTTTTTAAGCGGCTCAAGCTGAAAAAAAGCTATGAAAAGCCGAGTGAATACCGCCGTCGCAAAATGCGCGAGGCCTTGAGAAGAGAGCGAATCGCGGCGGCTCGCAAAGCCCGTTACCGCAAACGCTGATCCAAATGCAACCCGCATCGAAAGCCCGGCAGGGAAGCCCTTGCCGGGTTTTTTGTGAAAAATGGTCCGCAAATCCGACTACCAGCGTTGTCTGGAAGAAATGTACGGTTTGCAACGGTTCGGTATCAAGCTGGGTCTGGACACCATCCGGCATGTGTTGAACGAACTGGGCAATCCGCACCGCCATTTTGCATGCATTCACATTGCCGGCACCAACGGCAAAGGTTCTGTGGCCGCCACCCTGGCTTCGATCCTGATTTCCAACGGCCTGAAAACCGGCCTCTACACGTCGCCCCACCTGGTACGCTTCAACGAAAGAATCCAGGTGAACCAACGGCAGATATCCGATGAAGACGTGATGGCGGCCCATGCGGCCGTGCGCGCCATCTCGCCCGGGCAGCGCGAACTGACTTTTTTCGAACTGGCCACCGCCATGGCCCTGTATGCGTTCCGCCGACAGGCGGTGGACTGGGCCATTATCGAAACCGGCATGGGGGGACGGCTGGATGCCACCAACATCATTCGACCGGCGGCGACGGTCATCACCAATGTCTCCATCGAACACCGGCAGTACCTGGGTGGAACCCTGGCAGCCATTGCCGGGGAAAAAGCCGGTATCATCAAACCCCGGACCCCGGTTGTCACCGGCATCAAACAAACGAAGGCCCTGAAAGTGGTCGCCGGTGTCGCCGAGCAAAACCGATCTGCCCTTTATCGGTCGGGGCATGATTTCCGGACCCGCCGCCGTTCGGACGGCAGTTTCGATTACTACGGCCTCCATCATCGCTGGAAGAGGTTGCAGACCGTTTTGACCGGACGTCACCAGGTCGGCAATGCCGCCCTGGCGCTGGCCGCCTGTGAGGTGTTGGAAGACCGGCTGCAAATTCCAGAATCCGCCATCCGGAACGGCTTGCAGAACACCCGCTGGCCGGGAAGGCTGGAGTTGCTGGCGGGCAGGCCCGCCCTGTTGCTCGACGGTGCCCACAATCGCGAGGCAGCCCGCACCCTGGCCGATTATCTGCGGTCCCGATACCCGGAGGTTCCCATCACCCTGGTGGTGGGCATCCTCGACGACAAGCCCTACCGAGCCATGCTGCAGAGCCTGGTGCCGGAGTGCCGTCATATCGTGGTTACCAGACCGCGAATCCAACGGGCGCTGCCGCCCGAAACGCTGTTTGCGGAAGTCAAAACCATGACCGCAAGGGTGGAAATGGCCCCGGATGTGGCTGCAGCCGTTCAACGCGCGGTCACGCTGACGCCGGCCGACGGCATCGTTTGCATTGCCGGCTCCCTGTATGTCGTCGGTGAAGCCAAAGAAGCCCTGGAAGCCGGACAGATTCGAGACTTGACAAGGGCGGCCGATTTCAATACCTAAAGTCATGTTTATGCGCCCGTAGCTCAGGGGATAGAGCGTCAGCCTCCGGAGCTGAAAGCCGCTGGTTCGAATCCAGCCGGGCGTACCACAAAATCAAATGGGCCGGAGATCGATCCTCCGGCCCATTTCTTTTCGTATCACCCCTAAGATCTATGCCACATTTCCACCCGTCTTGTAACGCCGGACTCCGATAATTCCCAGAAGCCCGGAAACCAGCAGCCAGGCCGCGGCGGGAATGGGAACGACATTGACGTCCGTGGTGCCGACCAGGTCGGCGTCGAAGTTTTCATAAAACCCGCCGGATCCGGCGAGAGAGTCAAACAGGCCTTCGATTTCCAAGGGGTAGATACCCGGCATCGCACCGGCGGTGAATTCGAGGGTGGCCAGCAGCACGTTGTCGCCGGCGTTGGAAGTAAACGGATCGATCTTGCTTCCGGCCACGTCCACCGGAAAGATGCCGCCTTCGTCGTCGTAATCCGGTCCGATCAGGTATCCATCGAAGGTGATCGGCTCCAGCAAGTTGTCGGGATCGACGTTGAAACCGAAAGCGGTCAGGTCGCCGAAGCTGGCGTCTGCCTGGGCGAAGACTTCGATCTGAAAACTCTCGTTGGGCAGGATGCGGTCGTCTAGGAATTCGAAACTAACCGTAGCCGCTTGGACCGGGGCCCCGGTGATCAGAATCAGCAGCGCGGCTGCAATGCCGATGGCACCTGCAAGTCTTTTCATGGTTGGATTCCCTTCTGTATTTTTTGAAAAAGTTCGTGAAAGCGGCCGGGCCGGATTCCCGGGTGGAATCGCGGCACCGGCCGCACCTGTTTGAATCAGCGGTTCGCGTTTTTGGCAAAGACGTACCACTGGCGGTAATCGTTGAATGTGATGGTGCCGTCGTTGTCGTAATCGGCCGCAGGCACGAATCCGGCTTCCCCGGAGGCGGTCCCGAAGGCGGCCCGAATGATGCTGCGGTCGGATGCATCCACAAGGCCGTCCCCGTTGAGATCGCCGGCCACCGTGATTTCGAAAACGCTCAGGGTGGAGCTGACCTCGTTGGCCACCACCAGATAGCGCTTGCCCTCCGGTCCGTCCGGAGCATCGACGAAGAGCAGGCCTTCGGGGGAGATGTCCCCTTCCCGCCGCACGTACTGGTCGAAGACCGGCGCGGCCGGATCGGTCACGTCGTAGATCATCACCCCGCCGCCGGCCCGCTCGAGGCCGACAAATGCGTAGGTTCGATCGGCGATGACCGCGGTGATCACCCCTTCGGGCTCGGCGCCCTTGTTGTCCGAGCGGCTGTCGAACTCGGCCGGGTCGCCGTCGTCGGTATTGAACAGGGCCGGGGTCAGGTTGGCGGTAATGCGGCCGAAGTCATCGCCGCTGTCGTATACCCGGGTCGCAGCGTCGCTCCAGATGGTAAACGAACGGGCCCCATAGGCATACAGCATTTCAAAGGCGGTGCCGGCCGCGTTCAATCCGTCGATGCTGGACACCCCCAGCCGACCCAGGTTTTCATCCGATTGCAGGGCGGCGGCATCCGGAAAGACCGTCGGATCGAGGGGCAGATCGGCGATGCGCTCGTCTTCACCGCGGTCGTCGCCCTCGTTGGCGGTGATGTAGTAGGTCATTCCGTTCGCCTGGTAGGCGGCGATCGCATCGGGCATGTACATGCCGAACCCCGGCCAGTTTCGAATGTTGATCCGGTCGTCGCGGTCGCCGGCATCCATACCGTTGCCGGCAGCCGAGTGGTCTTTCAGTCCCAGGGCCACGGGTGCGGCGAAGGTATTGCTCGCCAAATCCAGAATGCCCACGGCATTGGCCTCCTGCAGGGTGACCAGGGCCGTGCTGCCGTCCGGCGCAACGGCGATGTATTCGGGCTCAACATCCTCGGACACGCTCTTGCCGGGGAAAATGCGCACCCCCTGGCTGCGCAGGGCATCCTCCTGGCCATCGAAGGCGCTGAAATCGGCCGTGGCGATCAAGGCTGCATTGGCTGCACCGCCGGAGACATCGATGATGCTCACCGAACCGCGCGGATCGATCCCGCCGTCGGGCTCGCCCTCGTTGGCCACCAGCACTTTGGTGCCGTCCGGAGTGAAGGTCAGCATGTCGGGCAGAGCGCCGACGGTGATTTCTTTCAAAGTGGCGCCGGATGCATCCAGGAAAACCACCTTGCCCGGGTCGGTCTCCGGCGTCGCCGGCACGGCCGCGGCAATGATGCCGTTTTTCACGGCCACGCTGGTGGTGTCTCCGATGTCATAATTTCCAATGATCACAAGGCTGGATGGATCGCTGAAATCGATCACATCCAGGCCGCTGCCGGTAACGAACAAACGCTGGCTGACCGCATCGTGGGCCACGATTTCGGCGCTGGGGACGGGCAGCTGATCCAGAGCGCGCAGCTTGAGCCTGTTGGCGGCCGCCGGCGCCAGGACCGTGTCGCCGCGCAATGCCAGGTTCTGGATGCGCGGGTCCTGACCGGGCGGCAATTCTTCCTGGTTGTAGGGAACCGTCGCAAAGTTGGCGGACAGGTAGTCCGCCAGGGCGGTCTGTTCGCCGATGGCGGTGTCCACGACATCGGCCGCGAGGGCCGGAAAGGGATAGCTGTCGCCTCCCCCGGCCAGGAAATTGAGGGTCACGATGCGTATGGGGCGGTTGGGATCACCCGCCACGATTCCGTTTTGCACCAGGGTTTCAACCTGGTTGCCTTCCCCGTCGATAAGGGCGGCGGACTGGATGCGGCTGCCGGCCGGTGCGGCCGGGTCGAAGCTGAACGCGATGCCGCCCACCTGGGGAAACTGTCCCGGGGTTTGACCGGGTGCCGTGGCGGCAACCCCGTGCTCCAGGACCTGTTTCAAGCCGTCGGCAGTCAGGGTGAGCAGGGTGAGCAAGTTGTTGAAGCGCAGGGTGTTTTCGACGTCCAGCTGGGATATTTCGCCCTCCTTTTTGCCCACGGCCGGGTTGGCCGGAGGGGGACCGAAGACGTATTCGCCCGGGGCGACTTCAATGACCTGGCCGATGGCGGCCCGAATGCCGCCGCCGTTTTTGATGGACACCCGAACGCGGCCGTCGACGGCGCGCGCTGCGGCAAGGTTGGCGTCGGCGGTGAGGTCGCCGAGGTTGGTCTCCTGGGTGCGGACACTTTCGCGCCGGCCGTCCAGATAGACGTCGGTGATCCCGAAAATGTTGCCGTCCTTGGCTTGAATGACGTCATAGAGCGGGTCGCGCAAGGTGCGCACCAGCGCGGCCTTGGTGCCGGCGGCAAAGGGGTCCGCCGTTGCCCAGAGCGCTTCGACCCCGGTGTCGTCGGTGGCAAACACGCCGCTGACGGCGGGATCGAGGCTGGCCGGCAGAACGACCCCGCTGCTGTCGAATTCCACCACCAGGCGGCCCACGTAGGCATACTGGCCGTCGGTGCTGACGATCAGCGCCGGATCGCCGTCCAGGTTGGTTGTTTGGAGGGGGTAGTCTCCGGCGGCCACGTCACCGGGGCGGAGCCGATCGGTGGCGTCGGCCAGCAGGGTGTCCGAACCGCCGGCGATCACGATGTCCACGCCGCTGAGCTTGCCGATCAGGGCTTCTTCCAGGGCGAGCTGCTGCAGATGGGTGGTCAGGATGATGATGTTGACGTCATCGGCCGTCCCCGGCATATCATCGGCGCCGTCGATGACGTCGTCGATCACCGGCTGCAGGATCGCAGCCAGTGCGTCCATGTCGTTGGTTCCGGCACCCGGGTCCTTGACGGTCACGTCGCCCGGAGAAGAGATGCTTTCAAGCAGCGGTGTCGTGCCGCCCACAATGCCGATCACCTGTCCGCCGCGCTCGACCACGGCGGCCGGCGCGATTTTCGGGGCCGTTGCGACGGCGGTTAGATCGTCGGGAGTGGACTGAAAATCCGTGCTGGAAAGAATTTCCGCCGTGAACAGGCCGGAGAGGTCGACGTCGCCGCCGAAATCCAGGTTGGCGCTCAAATACGGGAACTGGGAACCCAGCCAGCGGACATCGCCGAGTCCGGCGCCCCGAATGTCGGTGCCGATGATGCCGGCCACGGCGCCGGTACCGGCATCGAATTCGTGGTTCCCGAAAGCCGAGGCATCGAAACCGATGGCCGCCATGATGGAGATATCCACCCGGCCGGCGCCTTCGCGGATGTTGGTCAGCCCCGGTTCGTTGAAGAGATCCTGGTAAAAGAACTGATAATCAGCCCGCAGCGAACCATCTCCGCCGGCCTCGAATATGGGCCCGGGGATATAATTGTCCCCGGCCGAGATGAGCACCGAAGCGATGGCCGCTGCGGCCGCATCGGCCTCCAGGGCCTCGACCACGGCGGCAAAATTCGGTGCGCGGCCGAAGGCATCCTCGGATGTGGGGGCGACGGCTTCAACGCCGCCCTCCAGGTCGGAAGCGTGTAAAATTTGTAATTGAAAGGCCTGTACCTCGGTCGAAAGCGACACGATCAGCAAGGCGGTGACGGCAATTGTGGCGGCAATACCGAACCATTTTTTCATCGGACCTCCTTTTCCTCATTTCGGCGGATTTATGAAAATCAAAAAGCATACCACCGGGCGATACAGCGGCAGGTCTCCAGGCGCCCTTCCCCCATTGCCGTCCGGGGAATGCACCGAACAACGAACGACTCTATCGTCAGGCGGATATCCATGATCATCCGTTGCCTATCGGCGTTAGCGGCATAGTAGGATTTTGTGAAAAAATGGTGAGGCGGGTCCCGGCTTGGATCAACCGCGGTCGCAGCGCGGGACGAAAATGCAGTGGAATTTTGCAGGGGGGTCGAAAAGTTGAGGTATTCAGTGACTTTTTAAAAATTCGAGCAGGAGGCGGTTGAAAACTTCGGCCTGCTCCACGTTGCAGAGATGGGCCGCGGAAGGAATCACTGCAAGTTTCGAATCACGGATGCGGCCGTGAATGGCTTCCGAGTCCGCAACCGGTGTGCCCGGGTCCTGTTCTCCAACCAGGATGAGAGTGGGCGTATCGACCTCGGCCAGCCGGTCCAGGCAATCCAGGCGCCGGATTGCCTCGCTGCAGGCGATAAAGCCTTCCGGGGGTGTGGACAGAATCAAATCCCGGATGCGCTTTACTTCCGGCGGCATCGGTTCGCGGTAGGCGTCGGTGAACCAGCGTTCCAATGTCGCGGTCACCACGGCCTGCATGCCTTTTCTCCGGACCGCTTCGATGCGCTCCTGCCAGGCCGGCTGGGCATCTGCGGGGATTGTAGCGGTGGTGTCGCTGAGCACCAGGCTGCGGAGTCGCTCCGGATGACGCAATGCCAGGATCTGGCCGATCATGCCCCCCATGGAAATCCCGGCAAAATGAACCGCACCGATGCCCAGGGCATCCATCAGGCCGGCCGCATCATCGGCCATCTGCTCCAGACTGTAAGGGCCCGGGGACACGTCACTGTCGCCGTGCCCCCGGGTGTCATAGCGTACCACCCGATAATGCGGCTCAAGAACTGCCATCTGGGGTGTCCACAGTTCGAGACTCGTCGCCAGGGAATGGCTCAGCATGACCGCCTGTCCGTCGGGGCGTCCGGTCATTTCGTAATTGATTTGGGTATCGTTGACTGCAATTCGCATGCGGACATCTCCTTTCGGTGGCATTTTTCATTTCAGGTAGTACTCTTTGTACCACTTGACAAACCGCCGGATGCCGACATCGATGGGAGTGCTCGGTTTGAAGCCGACATCCTCGATCAGGTCGTCAATGTCGGCATAGGTGGCGGGCACATCCCCGGGCTGCAATTCCCGCATCTCCTTTCGCGCGGTTTTGCCCAGCGCGGTTTCAATGGCGGCGATAAACGCCATAAGCTCTACGGGCTGGTTGTTGCCGATGTTGTAAATGCGGTAGGGCGCATAGGAGGTGCCCGGATCGGGGTCATCGCCCTTCCAGCTTGGATTTGACTGCGGCAATCGCCGCGTCACCCGCACCACCCCTTCGACAATGTCGTCGATGTAGGTAAAATCCCGCCGCATGCGGCCGTGGTTGAACACCTGGATGGGCCGGTCTTCCAGGATGGCCTTGGTAAATAAAAACAGGGCCATGTCGGGTCGGCCCCAGGGGCCGTACACCGTAAAAAAGCGCAGCCCGGTGCACGGCAAATTGTATAGGTGGCTGTAGGTGTGCGCCAGCAATTCGTTGGATTTCTTGGTGGCCGCGTACAGGGACACCGGGTGGTCGACGTTGTGGTGGACCGAAAACGGCATGCGGGTGTTGGCCCCGTACACCGAGCTGGACGATGCGAACACCAGGTGTTGCATCTGTTGGTGCCGGCAGCATTCCAGCAGATTGACGAATCCGACCAGGTTGGCCTCCACGTAGGCATGCGGGTTCTCCAGCGAATATCGCACACCGGCCTGGGCCGCCATGTTGATGACCACTTGGAGTTCGGTTGTTTCAAAAATTCTCTGCAATGCGGGGCGATCGGCCAGATCGACCTGGTGAAAGGTAAAACCCGGGGCCGCCTGCAGCTGCTTTAGTCGATCGCGCTTCAGCTGCACGTCGTAATACGGATTGAGATTGTCGAGGCCGATCACCTGACAGCCGTCCTGCAGCAGACGCTGGGACAGGTGAAACCCGATGAATCCGGCCGCGCCGGTTACCAGAGCTCGCTCGTAGGAAAATTCCATGGTTTGATTCCCGTGCATTGTCGCAGGTTATTGCGCACCGTACCACTGATAGGTCAGGGCAAGCCCTTCTTCGAGGGTCACCCGCGGCGCAAATCCGATCGCGGCGCGTATCCGATCCATTTGCGCCAGGGAATGCAGGATATCTCCGGACCGGGGCGGTTCGTATTCGGGCTGCCGGCGGCAGCCGCTCAACTTGCCGATGGTCTGCCACAATTCATTAATGGTGGTGGCCCGGCCGGTCCCGACGTTGAAGGTCATACCGCCCGTGCTCGGGGAGGCGGCCGCGTCCAGGCAGGCGCGGACCACGTCCTGAACGTAAACGAAATCCCGGCTCTGGCTGCCGTCACCGTAGATGATCGGTGCGCGGTCCCGGCAGGCCCGGTCCATGAAGATGGAGATCACCCCCGAATAGGGGGAACCCGGATCCTGTCTCGGACCGTACACGTTAAAAAAACGCAGGCTGGTGGTTTTGATTCCGAACAGGCGGTGGTAAACACCAGCATAGTGTTCACCGGTGATTTTCTGAACCGCATAGGGGCTGAGCGGTTCCGGGATCAAGGCTTCGTGCTTCGGTTGCCGGGGATCATCCCCATAGGCGGCCGAAGAGCTGGCAAAAACCAGGCTCGCGGCCCGCTGTCTCCGGGCGGCTTCGAACACGTGCAGCGTTCCGACATCATTGACCATCGCCGAGAACAGCGGTTCTGCAACCGTGCGGGGGACCGAAACCACCGCCGCCAGGTGAAACACGGCCTCGCAGCCTTGCGCGGCTGCATCCACCGCCTCGAAATCGCGAACATCGCCCTCTAAGAACCGGATGCGATTATCCACGGCCGTCAAATTGCCGCGACTGCCGGAAGACAGGTCGTCCAACACCACCACCCGGCATCCGGCCTCCAGCAGCGCTTGAGTCAGGTGCGAACCGATAAATCCGGCTCCGCCGGTCACCAGTGCTTTTTTGTAAGGAAATGTCATTGCGGTAACCCGTCGATTGGATGAGTTCGTAGGGCTGATTGTGCTCACCGAAAAATCAAAATGAATACTATACGCCAAAAAGCCGGTCTTTGAAACTCGATTCTTGCCTCAAACCGCCTGCGACCGCAGCTTCCACTTATCGGCCCTTCGCACCGCTTCGCGTCGACCCAATCGCAACGGAACGTTCCACCTGCAACGGGCGGGTACGGTGACCCGCCCTTCTACGAAACCACTCTTCGATGCCCCGCATAACCGTAGAAGGGCCGGCCACCGTGCCGGCCGGGTTTTCCGCCTTACGCGAACAGCAACAGGCAGGTACGGTGACCCGCTCTACGAAACCACTCAAAACGGAAGAAACTGCAGCGCCAACATAAGACGAGGTTTATCCGGCCATCTTCAGCCAGAAGACAAAGGTAACCGCCGAGAGCAAGGTGCTGGCCGATATGGCCGCCACCGCGAATTCCGCGTCCCCGTGAAGTTCCCGGGCCATTACGTAAGTCACCGTCGCGGTCGGGC
>DAXETY010000003.1:0-12475 GCA_051155755.1 Desulfobacterales bacterium | reverse complement strand
ACCGCCGCACAGGCACTGCGTCCCCAACGTTCGGATAGCAGGGGACCGGCCGCCCCCAGGACCAGTAAAAGAGGAATCCAGATTAAGGTCATTCGTCAACAATCTCCGCCTCGCCGGATGGTGGTTGCATGCCAGAGGGGTGACGATCGATCGGATGGTGCCGATGGGTCATTTTTTCCTTGAAATCGATGCTCCTGTCAACGGTTTTTGCCACTATCTCTGAATTTGACCCTTTGGGATGATTTGCAACCTGATAAAGGGCATGAAATTGGCTTTTCTGCCAAAAAACGAATGTTTTCTCAAGATTTTATTTTTATTCTGGAACGGATCAATTTAAAATCACCCCGACTTCACTCCATCTTTTGACAGCTGCAGCCCAATATTTCGTCGACGAGGTTTTTCATAAAGTGGCCCGGCGGGGCAACTGGCGGGAATGCGATCGGAAAAGAGCGGTTAGGGCAGGCGCGGTGTCGGTTGAACCCAACGGTTGGTGCTGCCGTCGTAAAACCAGCGGTCCGGAAATCCCCGGCGACGGACAAAGGAGGGGCTTTCGGCCCATTCGAGCAATTGACGATAGGCCTGGTGGATTTTACGGAAGGCAGAAGAATTGCCGCCGCGGTCCGGGTGGTACTTGAGGGCCTGGCGTCGATAAGCGGATTTGATGATTTTGGGCAGTTCCGGTGAATCCAGCACGGTTTTGCCGAGTTTCAGATGGACCAGGCAGCGGTCCTTGACACTGGGGATCTTGATTTCCAGGGGCTGGACGGCATCAGAGCGTGCGGAGTCGCGGCGGGCCTGTTCAAAAACCACCCTTGCTGCCACATACTTTTTGTTGGTGCGGCGGCGTTCGGCCCACCATGCGTTGCCCAGCATGTCGGCCAGCCGGCGGAAATCCTCGACCGGTTTTTTACCGTGCGCACGCGGGTAGATGAAGCTGAAAATTTCAGGAGAGCCGTATGGCAGTACATCCAGGATAATGGCCGCATCGGTGAAGTAAAACGTGGCATAGCGGGTATTGAGTGCCTTCAGCAGTCCGGTGCGAATGTTGAGGGTGTGTCTAAGCCGCTGACGGCATTCGACGGAGCAGTAGCGCCGGAGGCCCATGTTCTGGGTAACACCGCAAGAAAGGCAGCCGCCGTTTGTGCCCACCAGCGGCACGGGTACTTTTCTGGGGGCGGAAGAGTTCATGGATTCGTATACCTGGAGTTTGCAACCATGCACTCCCTGGTTTTTCGGCACCGGTGAAAAAACGTCACGAGTTCACAGATTATCCCCATAATAGATCTGTAAGAACGAAAACTCAACCCTTGGTTCAAGGCGCAACACCGGCGGCGAGTGCCGCAGGAAGGATATTCACGCCAACCGCTTGCGGGTGGTTGTCGACTCAAAATAGACGGTCTCGGAAAAAGTCCGCCTTAAGCGTGTGTTATCCCCGCGGCGGGGGTCTGAAACGCTTCGCTTCGCTCACGGTATCAGCACTGCTTGAAGGCCTTTTGCGGGAAAAAACAATAGGGGCAATGTTCGGGTGGGGCCTCTCCTACGTGTACATGCCCGCAAATGCGGCAGCGCCAGACCTGCTGCCCGTTTTTTTTCATCTTCTCGATATCTGCGGGATCGTATTCACACTGTATCGGCAGATCTTCCAGGGGGGGCATCACCGGCTGATAGTGGTTGAGGACGAACCCGGACACCACCTGGCGCTGGATTTCGCTGGTACCTTCGTAGATTTTCAGCAGGCGCATGTCGCGCAGCAGTTTTTCGATGGGAAACATTTTCGTATAACCGTATCCGCCAAAGATTTGAAGCGCCTCCTCGACCACTTCCATGGCCGCCTCGCTGGCATAGAATTTGGCGATGGAAGCGTCCACGGTGGGATCCACGCCGCTGTCGGCCTCAACGGCGGCCTTCCAGGTCAGCAGGCGGGCGGTTTCCACCTTCTGGTACATCTCGGCGATTTTAAACTGGATGGCCTGATTTTCGCCGATGCTGCGGCCGAAGGCCTGCCGCTTTTTGGCGTAGTCGACGGCATATTCCATGGCGCTGCGCGCGGCACCGGTGGCGAACGCACCGATGATCGAGCGCGTGCGGGCAAAGGTTTTCATTGCCAGTACAAATCCTTCTCCCGGTTCGGCCAGCACGTTTTCCGCCGGCACCCGCACCCGGTCGAAATGCAACCCGACCGTATTAGAGCAGCGCTGCCCCATTTTGGGAATCGAAAGGCCGGCCTCGACCCCTTGCCAGTCTTTCTCCACCAGAAATGCGTAAATGCCCTTGTGACGGCTTTTCGGGTCCACCGTGGCAAAGACGCTGATGTATTCGGCCACCCCGCCGTTGGAGATCCAGTATTTGGTACCGTCGAGAATGTAGTCGTCCCCCTGTTTTTCGGCGCGGCAACGGATTCCGGCGACATCCGATCCCATCGTCGGCTCGGATGTGGCAAAGCAGATCAGCTTGAATGCAGCGGCGATTTGCGGCAGATAGCGCCGGCGCAGCGATTCGTTTTTTGACAGCAGCAAGGGCTCCAGACCGAGGGAATTGTCGAAGACCGAGGTGGCCAGCCCGGGGCAGGCCGCGGCGATCTCTTCGGTCATCAAGGCGCTTTCCAGCATCCCCCAGCCCTTGCCGCCGTATTGCTCCGGGATGTCGGTGTTCATCAGACCGGCGTCGAAGGCCCGTCGCAGGACTTGCAGCGGAATTTCGTCCTTTTCGTCGTAGCGCCAGGCGATCGGCAGCACCTCCTTCAGGGCAAAGTCGCGGGCGGTCTTTCGGATTTCCTCTTGCTGCGGGGTCAATGAAAAATCGAGCATGGGATTACCTCCGTGGAATTCGGTACCGGCAACACGCGGTTGCCTTCAATGGCTGCCGAATGTATATCGAATGATCCTTTTCGGTGCAAGCGGCTCCCGGAAGGTGCTGCCGAAGACCGAATCCGATTGGAAAACGACGCGGTCCGTGATACGTACTTCTCATCATGATCTGGTGGCAGCACCGCTCTCTCGACGCCCGCATCGGTAACACGCCAATTTCGCCGGGCCGGCGACCTTCCCAGTGTTACGAAGGCGGATCCCCGAGGCCGATACCATGGCATTTACGCGCATTTATGCAAAACTGTTGTTGACGGCCTTGTTCTGGGGCGGCACTTTTATTGCCGGTAGGGTCGTGGCCGGTCAGGTGACGCCGTTTTCAGCCGCTTTTCTCCGATTTGCGGTCGCCACGGGTTTTCTGGCGCTGCTGTTGCTGAAAACCGAGGGGCGCATTCCAATGCCGGCGCGCGGTCAACTGCTGCCGATCCTTGCCATGGGGCTGACCGGGGTGTTCAGTTATAATTTTTGCTTTTTCAAGGGTCTGCAGCTGGTTCAGGCCGGGCGGGCAGCGGTGATTATCGCCAACAACCCGGTGTTTATCGCCTTGTTTTCGGCCCTGTTGTTCGGAGAACGACTGCGGCTGCCGCAGGTGGTCGGCATCGGGCTGTCGGTGACCGGTGCGATTTGGGTGATCAGCCGCGGAGAGATCACCCAGGTGCTGCATCAAGATCTCGGCCCTGGGGAACTGCTGATTTTCGGTTGCGTGTTGAGTTGGGTGACCTTTACCCTGATCGGCAAGAAGGTGCTGACGGGGATGAAGCCGTTGACGGCGATTTTTTATGCTTCCAGCGTCGGTGGGGTCGCCCTGCTGCCGGCCGCACTTGCCGAAGGTATGGTTGCGCACCTGCCCGGGTATCGGCTCCTCGACTGGGCGGCGGTATTTTATCTGGGCTTTTTCGGGACCGTGCTCGGATTTGTATGGTTTTACGACGGAATCCGACACATCGGCCCGACCCGGGCGGGATTGTTTATTAATTTCGTGCCGGTCAGCGCCGTGATATTGGCGTTTTTGCTGCTGCAGGAGCCGTTGACGGTTTCATTGCTGGCCGGAACCCTGTTGGTGTGCAGCGGTGTTTACCTGACCAATACCGGCGGCGTGCGGGTCTCGAACATTGCCCCCCGGATGCGGACCGATACCGAAGAACGAATGCATACCGCGGCACCCCCCGGTGAAATGCGAACCAAGGGTTGATCGGACCCGGGATATTCACTATGAAGGACGGGGAATTTGAAATGGACCTGATCGGTGCTGTGGGTCGGGTGGAACCCGCGGCCGACATCGGTGCATATGCTCCAAAATGCTTGTTGAACAAGGAGGGACCCATGAAAAACGGGCTGTTGTCGGCGATTATCTTTGGGATGGGGATGCTTTTTGCGGCCGCGGGTACCAACGCGGCCGAAGATGAAATCAGTCTGGCAACCCTGGAGTGTATCGACTGTCATGCTTCCATACATCCCGGGATCGTAGAAGACTGGCGCAACAGCCGCCACTCTAAGGTTACCCCTCAGAAGGCCATGGCCGTGGAAGGGCTGGCCCGCAAGGTTTCCAGCGAATCGGTGCCGGCCGAGCTTCAGAATACCGTCGTCGGTTGTGCGGAATGCCATAATCTGCGCCCCGACAAACACGCCGATACCTTCGAACACAACGGCTACGCGGTGCACGTGGTCGTCAGCCCGGACGACTGCGCCACTTGCCATAGTCAGGAAGCCGCTCAGTACCAGAAAAACATCATGTCGCACGCCCACAATAATTTGAGTGGCAACGAGGTTTTTCGCAGCCTGGAGACCAGCATCATCGGCAGAATCCTGTTGCGCGATCACGTGCTCGAATTCAGTGCGGCCGATCCATTGACCCAGGCAGACGCCTGTTATTACTGTCACGGCACCAAACTGTCGGTATCCGGGACCGAATTTCGGGACACGGAATTGGCCGGGGAGTTGGAGTTTCCGATCATCGAGGGCTGGCCGAATCAAGGCGTGGGACGCATCAACCTGGACGGCAGCATGGGTTCGTGTTCCGCCTGCCACACCCGGCACGCGTTTTCCATCGAGATGGCCCGCAAACCTTACACCTGCAAGGAATGCCATGTGGGGCCGGACGTTCCGGCCTTTCCGGTCTACTCGGCCAGCAAGCACGGCAACATCTTTTCCGCCATGAACAAATCCTGGAACTTCCAGAACGTGCCGTGGACCATCGGTGAAGATTTCACGGCGCCCACCTGCGCCACCTGCCACGTCAGCCTGCTCACGGACACCGACGGTATGGTGGTGGCCGAACGAACCCATCAGATGAACAATCGTCTGCCCTGGCGCATTTACGGGTTGATTTACGCCCATCCGCATCCGATTTCGCCCGACACCACCATCATTCGCAACAAGGACGGGCTGCCGTTGCCCACGGACCTGGAGGGCGGATTCGCTTCCAAGTACCTGATCGACGCGGAGACCATGGAAAAGCGCAAACAGACCATGCAGCGCGTCTGCCTGTCCTGCCACGACACCTCCTGGGTCGAGGGACACTGGACCAAATTCGAACACGTCATTCGCGAATCGGACACCACCGTGCGCACCGGAACGGCGCTTATGCAGAAAATCTGGGACAAGGGCTATGCCGATGGGCTGGCTGTGGGCAAAAGCCCGTTCGACGAAGCCATCGAAAAAGAATGGCTTCTGACCTGGCTGTTTTACGGCAATTCCATTCGCTTCGCCTCCGCCATGGCCGGGGGCGGGGACTACGGGGTGTTTGCCGGCGGCCGCTATCAGCTGTCCCAAAAGGTCGCCCGGCTCAGCGAGTGGTATGACCTGCGGCTGCAGGTGGAGGGGAAAAATCGGTAGTTCAGTTTCATTGGTTCGATTGGTACGATTGGTTTGATTGGTTGACGGCTTGCAGTGACTCGGACGAATTGAAACGGCGAGACGGCGAGAGGTCGAAACGGCGAAAAATCCAACCCGGAGTCCTGGCCCCCCCCCCCCGGGCATACAGCTGTTCGGCCTTTAACAACGGACCACGGACAACGTACCTGGTTTTTGTTTTGCTACGAGCTACGGGCTATGAGCTATGAGCTATAACCTATGAAATCCATGCTTTTCATCGGTGCCTCATTTTGTTTCCTGGCGGTGGTGGCCGGTGCCCTGGGCAGCCACGCTCTGCGCGATACACTCATTCGCATGGACGGCATGGGCAATTTCAACCTGGCCACCCAGTACCTGTTCTACCATGGGCTGGGCATCCTTGCCGTGGCCATACTGCAGTTTGTGCACCCGCAGGTTCCATTTCAGTACGCCGGCTGGCTGATGGTGCTCGGTTCGGTATTGTTCCAGGGCAACCTGTTTCTGATATCCGTGGCAGGGATTCGAACCTTTCAGTTCTTAACTCCCGTGGGCGGCATCTGCCTGATGGCCGGCTGGCTGCTGCTGGCCGGACTGGCGCTGCGCATTCCCAGGTGACATGGGGCCGTACACGGTTCCTCTTGAGTTCACATGCCGACGGTTGTTAACAAAAAGGATCTGAAAGGGCGAAACGGCGAAAGGGCGAAACGGCGAAAAACCAACTACTCTTAAACTTATCTGTCAGACTGTCAATTGCAATCAAATCACGGACGACGAGCCGATTTTTTAATTTTACATTTTAGTCATTTACAATTTTACGCACTTACGGACCTTTTTTTATGAGCTACAAGCTGTGAGCTATGAGCTATGAGCTATGAACTATGAGCTACGAGCCATGAGCTATAAGCCATACAAACGCATTGCCTGCGATCGCTGAAGATTGAACTCAACTCCACCCGTTCCCATCATCTCCGCCCGCGGTCTGACCCGGATCTATTCGCTCGGGGAGACCAGCGTAACCGGTTTGGACCGCATCGACCTGGACATCTCAAGCGGCGCTCTGGCGGTGTTGAGCGGCGTCAGCGGCTCGGGCAAGAGCACCCTGCTGTCGTTGATGGCCGGTCTGGATCGCCCCAGCCAGGGAGACATTCAGGTGGCCGGATACGATATGGCGCGGGCAACCGAAAAAATGCTGACCGGTTTCCGGCGCAAAGTGGTCGGCATGGTATTTCAATCCTTCAACCTGCTGCCGACCCTGACCGTTCTGGAAAACACCTGCCTGCCGGCGATGCTGGCCGGCAATACGCCGGCGCAAATCGAGCCCCGGGCGCTGGAATTGTTGCATTGGCTGGGACTCGAGCGTCGGCTGCAGCACCTGCCGTCCCAGCTGTCCGGGGGGGAAATGCAGCGCACCGCCATTGCCCGCGCGCTGATCAACGAACCCGATATCATTTTGGCCGATGAGCCCACCGGCAACCTGGACAGCCGCAACGGGCAGGCCGTTATCGAACTGCTGGTGGAATTGAACCGCAAGTGGCAACGCACCGTGGTGATCGCCACGCACAGCACACTGGCAGACCCCTATGCCACGCTGCGTTTGCGGCTGAAAGACGGCAGAATCCAATCCCAGTCATGAGTGGTGTGACCCAATTTTCCCGCATGCTTGTCTGGTTCAGCCTGCGATACATGTGGATGCATCGGACGCGGGCCCTGATCGTCATTCTGGGGATTTCCCTGGGTGCCGCCGTTTTTACCAGCGTGCGGCTTTCGATACATGCTTCCCTGGCATCGTTTGCCCGCAGCGTCGATCTTTTTGCCGGCACTTCGGATTTTGTGGTTCTGCAGTCGGGCGGTCGTCTCCCCGAAACCATTCTGCCGGAGTTGATTCGTCATCCCGCCGTCAAAAAAACTTCCGCGGCCCTCAGTGCTTACGTACAGCCCGTGGATCGCCGGGGTGAACCCTTTCTGCTGATCGGATTCGATCCGTTGCTCGATCGCGGTATTCGCAGCTGGGAAGTGCGCGGAGATCCCCCTTCCGGCACCGAGCGCCAGTGGCTGGACCTGTTGCGTTCGCCGTCCACCCTGCTGGTGAGTAAATATCTTTCAGATCGATACGATTGGGAAGCCGGCACGCAGCTGACCCTGGAGCACGCCCGTCGCACGGTCGACTTCGAAATCATCGGCGTGCTGGAAGCCCTCGGCCTGGCGCTGGTGGAGGGCGGCCGGGTGGCCATTTGCGACATCGCCACCTTCCAGGAATTTACCGAAACAATCGGCGTGGTCGACCGCATCGACCTGATTCTGGTCTCCCCTGTCGATCGATCCACCGCAGCGCGTCAAACCGAGCTTGAAAGGCTGCTTCCGCCCGGCGCCCGGCTCGAACCGTCCTCTGAGATCCGCAAGCGCGGCGAGAGCATGATTCGGGCCTACCAGATCAACCTTTCGATTCTGAGCTTCGCTTCCTTGTTCGTCGGCATGTTTCTGGTATACAGCCTGGTGGCACTGAACGCTGCCTCCCGCAGACATGAGCTGGCCATATTGCGATCCACCGGTGCGGGGCCCGAATTTCTTTTTCGTCTCTTTCTGGCCGAAGGGGCTTTTCTGGGGATGATCGGGTGGCTGCTGGCACTGCCCATCAGCGGCCTGCTGGTTCGCTATCTGCTGCAGGGGGTCAGTCAGACCATTTCCACCCTGTTTGTGCGCGTTCATGTGGATTCCCTGGTGCTGGATCCCTGGGAAATCGTGCTGTCCCTTGGCGTCACTGTCGGGGTGTCGGTATTGGCGGCCCTGCAACCGGCCCGGGAAGCCATGCAGGTTTCTCCCAAGGAGGCGCTTACGGCGCGGCGCCAGCCGTCCCTGCGTCGCAGAACGGCCCGGCAGCTGGCCTGCCTGGGTCTGCCGATGATCGCCGCCGCTTGGCCGCTTTCCCTGATTCCGTCTTACGGCGGCATTTCCATGGCGGGGTATGCCGCCATGTTTCTGCTGTTCGTCGGGTTTGCACTGCTGGCTCCATTCGGCCTGGAAAAGCTGGGAAGTGCCACCGTGCCGCTGCTGCGTCGCAGGTTCGGCACGGCGGCCTATCTGGCCGGCCGGTACGTGCGCGACAGCGGCATTCGGACCGCGGTCTCGGTGGGCGCGTTAATCACGGCCGTGGCGCTGTTTACCGCGCTGGTGGTCATGATCCAGAGTTTTCGTTCCACCGTGGAGTTGTGGGTCAACCAGACCGTCAGCGGGGATTTGTTTGTGACCGCCAAGATGTCCACCCTCAACCGCTTTCGCGATCCGATGCCCCGGAAAGTAATCGAAGGGTTGCGAATGATCGACCTGCCGGTGGATATCGTGGAAAGCCGCCGCATCGCGCTGCGCCAGGGCCGGTTCGAATACGAAATGGATGCGCTGGATATCGAAACCTTTCTGCGTCACGGCGGCTTCGTGTGGAAGGAAGGTTCGCCCGGGGCGGCGATTCCGCAGCTGGTGCGCGGAGACGGCATCGTGGTCTCGGAGGTCTTTGCCAACCGCACCGGGTTGTCGGTGGGGGACCGATATCAGACCCGGATCGGCAGCGCCCGCATCGACGAACTCATCGTGGGGGTTATTCGTGACTATCGCACCAACGGCGGGGTGGTGTTCTACGATCACGCGGCCTTCAAACGGAAATATTTCGATCCGGGCTGGAGCGGTGCCCGTATTTTCTTCCGCGACCGGCCCAACGATCCGGATCGAGCTCTGGCCGAACTTCGCCGCCAGGTCATCGAGCACTGCGGCCACCACCTGGACATGATCGGCGGTGCGGAACTGCGCGGCGAGATCCTGCGGGTGTTCGATGAAACCTTTGCCGTTACCAGCGTGCTGCTGCTGATCGCGCTGGTCATCGCGGCGATGGGCATCACCACGACCCTGGCCGTTCAGGTGCTGGAACGAGCCTCCCAGTTGAACACCCTGATTGCCGTGGGGGCCGGTCGGGGGCAGATTCGGGCAATGATCCTCTGGGAGTCGGTTTTGCTGGTGCTGGCGGGAGAATTCGGCGGATTGATCTGCGGGTTTCTGCTGTCGTATCTCCTGATTTACGTGATCAACGTGCAGTCGTTCGGCTGGTCGTTTTTGTTTCACCTGGACGTGTTGACGCTGATGCTGTCGCTGCCGCTGATCGTGGCCACGGCCCTGCTGGCGGCCCTGCCGGCGATCCGGCTGGCATTCAGCCGGCCGCCGGCGTTTGTTTTGCGGGAACGGTGATCAGCACAAACCGTCCGGCGCGGTGGCCGGCCCGACGGTTATGCAGGTCATCGAAGCGTGGTTTCGTAGGGCGGGCCACCGTGCCCGCCCACCGGCCGCAGAATGTTCTTTTGCGCTTTGGTCGCCGCAAGGCGGCACATGGGACTTTTAACGCTCAATAAAGGCATGAATCCGGTGAATTCAGGAAAAAGACAGATCAAACCCATTCGTTGCAAGTCTGTGCGGATCGGCGCCTGGTTGATGTGGGCGGCCTGCCTGCTCGCCGTTGCGGTTCCGGTGATGTCCCAGGACGAAGATTTCCGCAGGGTCGACGGTCCCTGCAATCTTCGGTTCCCCGACGATCACG
Organism: Desulfobacterales bacterium; assembly: GCA_051155755.1. GTDB lineage: Bacteria > Desulfobacterota > Desulfobacteria > Desulfobacterales > SG8-13 > DAXETY01. Next base: position 2,203 of record DAXETY010000003.1, on the reverse strand, counting down.
GTCCCCATCCGGGATATCGCACCGAATGGTGGTATTACACCGGCAACCTTGCCGATGACGCCGGCCGGCGTTTCGGATTTCAACTCACCCTGTTCCGGCATCAAATCAGTCCGCCGGGCGCCGAACGAAAATGGCCCCGACCGGCATCGCGCTGGCGGACCCGGCAACTCTATCTGGGACATGCCGCCATCACCGACATTCAAGCGGAGCAGCACCTGTTTGCCGAGGAAATTGCTCGCGAGGCGCTCTCACTGAGCGGCACCCGCCGGGAGGGCGATCGCGTCGAGTTGTTTTTGAAAAATTGGCAGATCGCGATTACACCGGAAAACCACCACTTGCAGGCGTACACAGAGGCGTTTTCCCTGGACCTGACGCTGGCGCCGGAAAAAGACCTCGTGCTGCACGGCGAAGAAGGCTACAGCCGCAAGGGCAGCCAGGCCGATATGGCCAGCTGTTACTATTCGTTTACGCGCCTGGCGGCGCGCGGGGCCATCGGCCTCGACGAAAGTCAATTTGCGGTGAGCGGACTGGCCTGGATGGACCACGAGTTCAGCACCGCGCCGCTGGAGCCCGGCCTGGAAGGCTGGGACTGGTTCAGCCTTCAATTGGAAGATCGCACCGAGTTGATGGTGTTTACCCTGCGCCGCGCTGCCGGCGGCCTGCACCCGGCTTCGAGCGGGACATTTGTTCTCGCGGATGGGACCGCGCGTGCGATCGGCAAGGATGCCTTCGATCTAAAAGCGCAGGCCCACTGGAAAAGTCCGTCCAGCGGTGCCGAGTATCCGGTCAGGTGGCGGCTGACGATTCCCGAACTGCAGATCAACCTGGTGATCGAAGCCGGCCTCGTCGACCAGGAGATGCGCACCACTCAGAGCACCGGCGTAACCTATTGGGAGGGCAGTGTCTCGGTGCGCGGCACCTCCCGCGGGCAACCCGTGGCGGGGGTGGGATATGTGGAATTGACCGGTTACGCCGAACCTTTCGACCGACCGTTGTAACGGTGGCTAACGTGCCAACCGGCTCACCCCTCATACAATACCGCCATAATTGTGGCTTTGCCTTCCCGGGCCGAGATGTGGTGAGGGGTGGTGGACAGGTAGTAGATGCTGTCGCCCGGCTCCAGGGAGAAAGAGTTGTCGCCGATTTTCATTTTGACGATGCCGTCCAGTACGAAAATAAACTCTTCGCCCTCGTGAACGGAGATTTCCTCTTCGGGATCTTCTTCCAGCTGCACCAGCAGGGCCTCCATGTGTCGGCCCCTTACATCGGGTGCCAGGCTCATATAGGTGTAAGCCTTGCGTTTTCCGGTGTGGGAGGTGGACCGCGACACGATGCGGCGTTCGTTTTTGCGGGTGATGGAATACAGACGGTCCCCGACACCGGAGACGATCCGCCCGAAAGCGCTGTCCAGGGCCTTGGACAGTTTGATCACCGTGCCGAGTTGCGGCTGCACCTGCTCTTTTTCGATGCCCTCCAGAAATGCCACGTCGAAACCGGTCAGTTTGGAAAGCTCTGCAAGACTCAGTCCTTTTTGTTCCCGGAGGTTCTTTATACGGATGCCGATTTCTTCGATGCCCTCCCGGGTCGTCTCGGGAATGGTGCCGGTGAGATCTTCGAAAAAATCGACGTTGATGTAAGGTTTCGGGGCCTTTTTTTCCATAATTTTCTCCTTCGATCCGGAATTTCGGACACTGTCGGTAATCCCGCCTTCGGCGGGGCTCAGCGGGTAAAGGGCCATTTCTGAACGGGCACGAGTCTACATGGCGCCGATGTGTCGCGCGATCACCAGGCGCTGCACCTCGGAGGTGCCCTCACCGATTTCCAGCAGTTTCTGATCCCGGTAAAACCGCTCGACGTCGTATTCTTGCATCAGCCCGTAACCGCCGTGCAACTGAACGGCATGGTTGGCGCAGCGATACATGACCTCCGAGCAATAGAGCTTTGCCATGGCGGCCTCTTTGGAAAAAGGCTTGTTGTTGTCACGCAGCCAGCAGGCACGATACAGCATCAACCGCGCCGCGTCGATCTCCGTGGCCATGTCGGACAACTTGAAAGCGTTGACCTGGAATTTGGAAATCGGCATTCCGAACTGTTCCCGTTCGCGGGCATAACGGATGGCCAGATCAAAACAGCCCTGGGCGCCGCCCAGTCCCATGGCTCCGATGGACAGGCGTCCGCCGTCCAGGGTTTTCATCATCTGTTT
>DAXETY010000002.1:0-104719 GCA_051155755.1 Desulfobacterales bacterium | reverse complement strand
CAAGACGGCAAAAAGTCGAATCCAGAACACCGAAAAGTCGAAATGATCGGCAATACCCCGGCAAACTCCCAGGATTACGCCGTTGCGGGAGCGATAGAGACCCCGTTGATAATCAGGTTTCATGGTCATCGTTATCCTTCCTGCGATCCAGGAGAATGGCTTCCAATGCATCGATCCGAGCTTCCATACGCGATGCTTGCCGATACATCTCCTGGATGATCTGGGTTTCCTCGGCTTGTTGACGCTGCTGCTTGCGGGAGACCCCTCCCTTGATAATTTTAATCCCCATCAGCAGGGTCGCGCCGATAATGGTCAGTGACAGTACGATGCCGCCGAAAAAAATTGCAGTGATAAAAGCGCCGTTCATAGACGTGTAATTTCCGGTTTTCTGTTCGTTTCGATCCAGAAATGGCCCTTTTTCCGCTGGGTCGCGCCGATGGCGGGATACGGCCGGTTCATCAACGTTCCATACCCGGATTTTTCAATGCCTGCAACTCGGCCTCTATTTCATCATCGCCCGATAGATTGTCAAGCTCTTCTTCCAGTGCGTTTTTCCGGCCGTAATTGACCAAGTCGGCTTCCGACTCCATTCGATCGATGCGGCTTTCCAGTTCCTCGAATTTCGCCACCACTTCGCTGCTGTCGGCGCGACGGATTTCTTCCATGGCTTCTTTTTTGCGGCGTGCATGCAGGTGGCGTTGCACCAGAACACGCTGCTTGTCGCGGGCGGATTTGAGCTTTTCTTCCAGCTGACGGATGTCGTCCTGGTAGTGCGTCACGAGGCTTTTGAGCTCCTCGACTTCATGCTGGAGCGCTTCCTGGTGCCGGCGATAGCGGCGCTTTTCCATAAGCGCTTCGCGGGCCAGGTCGTCTCGGTTTTTTCGCACCGCCAGCGCAGCTTTTTCTTCCCAGTAATCGACGCGAGCCCCCACATCTTCCAGCCGTCTGGAGGTTTTGCGGGTCTCGGCCATGACCCCGGCACAGGCGGCTTTGAGCTCTACCAGCGTGTCCTCCATTTCCCGAATCATGAGTTTGATGAGTTTTTCGGGGTCTTCGGCACGATCCAGCATTGCATTGATGTTGGCGCTGACGATGTCACGAAATCGGGTGAAAATTCCCATGGTTTACCTCCATGAAAAAGGTAGATCGGTTGGATGGTGCTTCGTTACGCGTTATCAAATGCACTTACCGTGCCGAATAAAAAAATCATCCAAATACAATAACTTATGATGTGCCGCTAGAAGACCTACCATGAATGAAATGGCGAAAAAAACTAATTTATGGTTATTATATATCTATAATGGTAAATAATACCATAATTTTAGGACCTGCTTTTTGGAGACAACATGAAATCGCAACATTCCATTCAATCCACGGCAACCACAAAGCCCATTCAGGAAGCCCTGGGCCAGTCGGAATCGTTTCTGGAATTCCAGGAAAAGCTTTCCCGGGTGGCACCGGTCAATCGGCCGGTCCTTCTGGTCGGTGAACGCGGAACCGGCAAAGAACTGGCGGCCACTCGTCTGCACTATCTTTCCAATCGTTGGCAGGGGCCGCTCGTCTCACTGAACTGTGCCGCGCTTTCACCGTCACTGATCGAATCCGAGCTTTTCGGCTACGAAAAAGGTGCTTTTACGGGAGCCGCGACGCGTCGCCGGGGCCGATTCGAAACCGCCCATGACGGTACGCTGTTTCTCGACGAGATTGGTAATATCCCGGTGGAGGTGCAGGAGAAAATTTTGCGGGTTGTGGAATACAACTCCTTTGAACGCGTCGGAGGATCACAGTCGATCGAAGTGGACGTGCGGATCGTGGCGGCCACCAATGTTCATTTGCCGGAGCGGGTTCGACAAGATCGCTTTAAACCCGACCTGCTGGATCGGCTGTCCTTCGAGGTGCTTTTCCTGCCCCCGCTGCGACAGCGGACAGAGGACGTAATGCTGCTGGCCGGTCACTTTGCCGCGCGCATGACATTCGAGCTGGGGCGGGAGGATGTTCCCGATTTCTCGGCGGCTGCGGTCAACGCGCTGGAAAGCTATTCGTGGCCTGGAAACATCCGGGAATTGAAAAACGTGGTTGAGCGCGCCGTGTACCGTTGCGACCCGGGTCTGCCGATCGGCGAGGTTGTCTTCGACCCTTTCCGCCCGCCCTGGGAAGGCTTTGATCCGTCACACGCAGGGATTCGCGCGTCGCAGCCAACCGTTTCAAGCTCCCGGAGTTTCCGGGAGACGGAAATCAAAGATGGCTATAAACCGGCACTCGAGCGCTTTCAACGTCGGATGGTCGAAGAGGCGCTGCAAAAAGCCCATTTCAACCAAAAAAAAGCCGCGCAGATTCTCGATCTCACCTATGATCAATTCCGGGGACTGTATCGGCGATTCAAGGAGGAATTAACCGGGCAGGGATAAACGCTGGAACCGCACTACCTCACAAGATCGTTCAATAGCGATTCGCGCAGCATCCGATCTGCGATTTTGGCTCTGTCGATATGGTAAGACCCCGCTTCAATCGCTTCACGGATACGCTGCACCTGATCCAATCGGACCTCCGGCAGGGCTTCAAGGGCCTTTCCGGCTTTTTGCAGGTCGCGGACGGTTGCAGATAGGGCGACAACATCACCGGTTTCGTTATTTTTTTCATTCGCAGGGCGTTTGTCGTTATCGGCAAGTCTGTGCTGAACCTGCTTGACGTAGGCCAGGTTGATATTGGGGTGTTTGTCCGAAATTTCCATCACGGGAGCTCCTTTGTTTCTGTATCCGATGTGGATCACCGTCGAATTTCACCCGATCGCAGCGCGTAATCGGCATTCGACCGGTTTCCCGGTTGATTTTCTTATCGGCCGTTTTTCCCTTCGACTTTAGCAATATTTTGAAGTGTGGAAAAGAAGATTGTTTTCTGGCAGCGGATGGGTCCGCTGCATTTATATCTTCGCCGCCAAATCGCCTTGCGGGGTGTGCCGAAGGTTTACAAACCCGAAGGGGATATTATGCTTAGTCAACAGAAGCACTTTTGTGCTCTGATGTTGAACTTGCAGTAGCACCCGGTTTGGGCAAGAATCAAAGCGTTGTAGCCCCGAATCTCCGATTCGATCAAATCCACGGCCGGCACAGCCGACAATGACACAAACCCATGAACTCTGCGGCATGAAAACCGGGCCGGTGCGATACCGAACTGGTTTGGAGGCATTTGTGAAGTCCTGCGGTGTCAGGCGGAACTGACTCTGAAAGTGAATTTGCAAACACACGGTCACCGGGGGCGGGACGCTCGCAGACGATTCGATGAAACGAGCATTCAAAAGCCGTCAATTTTCAACCCAGCTTATCCGACATGCCCGGCGCTGTGGTGCGGACCTGGCCGGAGTGGCCGAAATCAACCGGATGGCACGGTCGCCTTCTTACCGGTTTACCGGAAAAACAATCCCGGGCCGCAAAAATGCCTCGATTGTTGTCCTGGCCGTCGTTCATCCCGTGGAAGCGGCCTGGCTGGATTGGTGGGACGGTCAAAAAGGCGGCACTCCGGGAAACCGGAGGCTGATAACGGCCGGCAATCGGCTGCAGCGCTGGTTGAGAAGAGAGCAGGGGATCATGGCCCGGGTGCTGCCCTATCAGCTGAACAGCGGCGGCATCTTTTTGAAAGATGCCGCTGTGTTCGCCGGCCTCGGCACGATCGGCCGAAACAACCTGCTGGTCACGCCCCGATACGGTCCGCGGGTCCGCCTCCGGGGTCTACTGGTGGAAGCGAAATTGCGTGCTACGGGCCCGCGGCAATTTGAACCCTGCAGCGGATGTGCCGCGCCTTGCCGGGAGGCCTGCCCGGAAGATGCATTCGGCCGGGATCGATATGAACGCGCCGATTGCGAGCGTCGGATGTCGGCCGATCTGTCTGCGCGTTTACCGGCATTCTTGCCGGCGGCCCCGGCGCCGATCGAGGTCGTCCGTTACTGCCGCGCCTGCGAGCTGGCCTGCCCCATCGGTGGCGCTTAATTATGGGTAAAGCCAAAACAAAGCCAAAGGAGAGACCGCCATGCCCAAAGCCATTATCATGCATGCAACCGGAGGACCCGAAGTTTTACAATGGGAGGATTTTGATCCGGGCGATCCCGGCCCCGGGGAGGCGCGGGTGCGCCAGGAGGCGATTGGATTGAACTTCATCGATGTATACCATCGCACCGGGCTGTACCCACTGCCTTCACTGCCGGCAACGCCGGGTATGGAAGGTGCCGGTGTCGTGGAAGCCGTCGGCACCGGCGTAACCGAGGCGGCAGCGGGGGATCGTGTGGCCTACGCCGGTTTGCCGCCGGGCGCGTATGCCGAGGTGCGGTTGATTCCCTCCCACCGCCTGGTGCGTCTTCCCGATGACATTTCCTTTCGACAGGCGGCTGCGATGATGCTGCAGGGGATGACCGCCCGTTATTTACTGCGCGGCTGTTATCCGGTGAAGGCCGGCGACACGATCCTGATGCACGCGGCCGCCGGCGGCGTTGGAACCATTGCCTGCCAGTGGGCGGACGCGCTGGGCGCCCGGGTGATCGGAACAGTCGGCAGTTCCGCCAAAGCCGAAATCGCCAAAGCACATGGTTGTCGGCATCCGATTGTCTACACGCAAACGGATTTTGTCGAGGCCGTAAAGGATCTCACCGAAGGACGGGGCGTTGACGTCGTGTATGATTCCGTGGGGCAGGCGACCTTTATGAAATCTCTGGACTGCCTGCGGCCCATGGGAATGATGGTCAGTTTCGGCCAGGCCTCCGGAGCGGTGCCGGCCCTGGATCTCGGACTTCTTGCCGCCAAAGGCTCCTTGTTTCTAACCCGTCCGAGCTTGATGACTTACACGGCCAGGCGCGAGGACCTGTTGGCCCACGCCCGGGACCTGTTCCAGATGGTGCAGCAGGGCGCGATCCAGGTGGAAATTCCACAGACCTATCCACTTTCCGAGGCAGCCCAGGCCCACCGGGATCTGGAAAATCGCAAAACCACCGGATCGACGGTCCTGCTGCCCTGAGTCCTTGGGCAGCGGTCGTCCGCCGGCTATTGCGCGGGATTGCCCGGCGATTTGGGCGGCGGATCGAGATAGAGCCGGTTGAGGGCTTCGATCAGGTCGAGCGGATTGACGCTGACGGCGTGAACCTTTGCCCCCCAGTGCAGGTGCGGGCCGTTCACCCGCCCCGTTGCGCCGGCGAGACCGATCGGTTCGCCTTTGGCTACGTGCCGGCCCGTTTGCACAAGAAATGATTCCAGATGGGAATAACTGGTGAAGATCCCGCCGCCGTGATCAATGATGAGGTGGTTTCCGGAGAAAAACAAGTCCCGCGTCATTCGAACGATCCCTGCATTGGCGGCCTGTATGGGGGTGCCGACGGACGCACGAAAATCCACACCGCTGTGATAGCTTTTCAGCTTGCCGTTGAACAGTCGCCGACTGCCGTACGGACTGGTGATCGCGCTGTCAAGGGGCTTTTGGAAGGGCCCGTCCCATAGCGGTATCGGGTGACCGCGTGCGTAAACGCGGCCGACGGCCTCTTTTTCCTTGCGGATGCGCTCCAAATCTTCCACCCGGGGCTGCGCTTTGGATGGAGCGACCTGCAGGTTTTCCGAACGAAAGTGGCCGATTTCGACCGCAAAACTTCTTTCGATGCGGTGAAAGCCAACGCGATCGGTATACTCAACGGCCAGCCGTCGCTCGCCGGCCGTGCTCCGGTAGGAGATGCCGATCATTCCGAAATAGATTTCTCCGGGTCGATGAGGATGGCGAAACACGGGAATGCGCCGATCATCGATCCGACCCTGAATGCCCACCACGGGATTTGGCGCCCGGGTCGTATCGATCTTGAACAACAACACGTGACCGTTGACGACGGAAGGCGGCAGGATTTCGATGTGGACCGGTGGCGCCGCGGCGGTGGCCGCAATCGGGAGAATCAGGGCCATGAGCCCTGCGGTGAAAAACAGCAGGCCTCGGTAGGGTCGCTGACTGGACCGTCCGTATGGCATCATAGAAGTGCCAAGAATCCGAAACGACATTGACAGATCGGGCGAAATTTTCACAACATCGGGGAAAAACAAGTGGATTGCGATACGCGTCTTCGGAGCCCGAAAAATCTCCGCAGCTCCGGCAGTACGCTGTCTGTCGGAAACCTCCGGCCGCAAAGCCGGAAGTTACGCCACGGCCTGAGGCTTGGAACCGGAATCGCTGTTGAGGTTGTTGAGTTTGATGCTGTCATCGTAACGAACCACACGGTTTCTGCCGGCCTGCTTGGCGGCGTACAGTGCGGCATCGGCTTTTTTGATCAACATTTCCACGTCTGCGCCGTCTTCCGGATAAGAGGCCACCCCCAGGCTCATGGTCAACGGCGGCAGGCCTTCGACCTCATGCTCGGCAAGCTTTTGCCGTAATCGCTCCGAGACCAGGTGCGCTTCTTCCTTGTCGGCTTCGGGAAGCAGGATCACGAACTCCTCACCTCCGTATCGGGCCAGGATGTCGACGTCTCGCACGTTTTTTTCCAGAAATCGGGCCACCAGTTTCAATACGCGGTCTCCAACGGCATGGCCGTGGTTATCGTTGACTTTTTTAAAGCGGTCCAGGTCGGCCATCACCACCGAAAGGATTTTTTTATACCGTTCGGCCCGGTGGAACTCTTCTTGGAATTTTACCATGAAATAGCGCCGAACGAACAGGCCGGTGAGCGAATCGGTGACCGCCATCTCCCATAGTTGGGCTTTGTTGATCGCCACCGCGGCCTGGTCGGCGACGGCTTTGAGCAGTTCGACATCTTCGTCGGTGAAGTTCTCCCCGTTTTTTTTGTTGGTCACGTTGATCACACCGACGACTTCCTTGTAGACCATCATCGGAATGCAGGCAATCGAGCGCACAAAGGATGTTTGGGCTTCGATGAAAAGCGCGTCCTCGCTGGCCTTGTCGACCACCATCGGGCGGCCGTTCTGAAACACCCGGCCGGCGATGCCCTCACCGGGTTTGAAGCTGCGGCATTGAATTTCGTTGTTATTGACCTTTTTCTGGTAGGCTTTGTCCTTAAGGCCGGCCAGCACGCGGACCGTCAGGCGATTGGTTTCGATGTCGTAGAGCATGATGGAGCCCTTTTCGGCCCCGGTAATCTCAACCGCCTGGTTAAGAATGTATTTCAGCAGACTCTTCAGGTCGCTGATATAGGTCATGGCACGGCCGATGCTGTAAAGCAGCGAAAGGTTGTAAAGGGTGCGATCCAGTTCCTCTTTTTCCTTTTTGCGGCGCAGATAGAGAAGACTGGTGTTGATGCAGACCGCGGCGTGGGAGGCAATGTGCCGCAGAAAATAGAGATCCTTGTCGCTGAACGGCTCGGCGTTGGATTTTGCACCCAGGGCGATAAAACCGATGACCCGGTTTCGCATCATCAGCGGAACCAGCCAGCGGGCCGCGGCGGCATCGAGGTTGAATCGTTCGAGCAGATCCGGATAAAGAATCTTTTCCGTGTCCGGGTCGACGGTCGGAAACGGTTGATTTTGGATCAGTTTCTGCCAGAAAGAACCCACTTCCTGAAACAGGTACTCCCGGTATGCCAGCCCTTTGCGGCTGTATACCAGGCGGAAGGTATTGGATTTGCGTCGATAAAGGAAGATGGAAATCTCTTCGATGCCCGTCTTGGCACTGATGATCTGCGATATCACCGAATACAGCTCCCGGGGATTGAAGATGTTGCTCAATTCCCGGCTGGCGTTCAGGAGATCATAGAGTTCATCAACTCGGTGTTCCAGCGATTTCAGGCGGTTGTCGTTTTTAGATACACGTCTCATGTTGCTATTGTAACGGCATTCACCGTAAATTGCAAATTCAATCTCCGAAGTCCGCGTCGCTTAGCGCACCGGTTTCGGGCGACACGGTGCCGCCCGTTGCGAACCCGGTTACGAACGGGGATCGTCTGTTTTCTTCGGATCGGCTTCCGGCGTTTCGTTCATGTCGCAGGTGCTGTGAGCGCCTTCGTTGACCGTCACTTCGCAGTCGAGTTCCGTATCTTTTTCGGCCTCTTCATTCATGTCAAACCTCCATTTTCGGTTTCTAATTGAAATATGAGTGTATAATAGGCATATTTCGCCTCAGGTAAACCCATGCATACCCATTCCGACAACGCAATCCTCCTCGATCGTATTACCCTGCGGATTCGAGACCGCCTTCTTTTCCGCAATACCACCTGGGAAATTGAACCCGGGCAGCACTGGGCGGTCATCGGTCCCAACGGTGCCGGCAAAACCACCCTGGTCGGGGCATTGACGGGACGGGTGCCGGTGGTCGGCGGAAGAATCCACTGGCCGGGTGCCCTGCTTAAAAAAGATGCGATTGGATACGTGTCCTGGGAAGGGCAGCGCCGGGTGGTGTTGCGGGATGCCGCCCTGGATGAGGCCCGTTTTTTCAGCGAACAGGCCCAGGACGCCCTGCGGGTCCGGGATCTGTTTCCGCAACCGCCGGCCTTGGACGGCATCGACGCACCGCTGGCGCCTTTATGGCACCGGGGCCTGTGCAGCCTGTCCATGGGAGAGCGGCTGCTGGTTTTCCTGGTGCACGCGATACGAAAACGGCCACGGCTGCTGGTACTGGACGAACCGTTTACCGGCCTGGATGCGCGCAACCGGCGCTGGTTGCAGCAGGTGCTCGAAAACCGCATGGCCGATCACACCCAGCTAATCCTGGTCACCCACCGGACCGAAGAGATCCTGCCGGATGTCACCCACGTGCTGGGCGTTAAAGACGGTCGGGTTTGCTGCTGCGGTTTTCGAGGTGAGGTGCTCGGCGACGCAATGCTGAAACAGCTCTACGGCCGGCCAGCCAACCGATTTCCTGCACGGCGGCGGTCCCGGGCGCCGGCCGGCCGCAGCAAAGCCTGGATTGAAATGCGGCGGGTGAACATCCGATACGGCCAACGGGTGGTGCTGCGGGATGTTGATTGGAAAATCTGCGAAGGGCAGCACTGGGCCGTCGTCGGAGCAAACGGATCCGGTAAATCCACCTTGATGCAGCTGATTGCAGGTGATCATCCGCAGGCTTACGCCAACGAAATTTACTGGTTTGGCCGGCGTCGCGGCAGCGGCGAGACCATCTGGCAGATCAAGCGGGACATCGGAATCGTATCGGCGGAATTTCAGCTGTATTATCATCGGCCGATCCAGGTGCTTGCGGTCGTGCGCTCGGGTTTTTTCGACACGGTCGGGCTCTATCACCGGGTGAGTGCCCGGCAGCGGAAAACGGCGGCATACTGGATGCGCCAATTACGGATCGAGCCACTGGCCGATCGGCCCTTCGACACCCTCTCCGCCGGCGAACAGCGCAGCGTGCTTCTGGCCAGAGCCCTGGTCAAGGCGCCGCGGCTGCTGATCCTCGACGAGCCCTGCCAGGGGCTGGATCGTACGGCGCGGGCACGGTTTTTGACAATTTTGGACAGGGTCGCACAAAACGAAACGGTGCAGCTGTTGTACGTCACCCATCTTCGCGGGGAATTGCCCGCCTGCATCACACACCGCTTGCGGCTGATGCCGACGGCGCAGGGAGATTTCACAGCGGATACGCAACGGATAAGGCCGGTCGCATTCCGGCCGGGATGAATTTGACCACCTTAGTCGGTCAACATTCCGTTGGCCTCGATGTCTTCGATGAACATCTCCACCAGATTGGAACAGAGGTGACCGCCGGCCATTTTGCGGAGCATTTCGAAGGCTTCGGCTTGATTTTTTCGCTTCCGGTAAGGACGGTCGGTGGTAATGGCGTCGAAACAATCCGCCACCGCGATGATCTTGGCCCCGAGCGGGATCTCCTGGTCCTTCAGCCCGCGGGGATAACCGGACCCATCGATGCGTTCGTGGTGACAATAGACGTACTCCAGAATCGGTGTCAGGAAATTCATGGAGCGCAGCAGCGATACCCCGCGGCCGGGATGGCGATGAACTTCGTCGAGCATCTCCCGGCACTGCCGCAGTGTTTTTTCTCGAAACACCCGTGGGCTCCAGCCGATCTTGCCGACGTCGTGCAGCATGCCGCCAAGGCCGATGTTTCCGGTTTCTTCCGAGCTCAGTCCGACTTTGCGGGCCAGGCGCATGGCATACAGGGCAACGCGCCGGGCATGGCCCTGGGTATAGCGGTCTTTCGTTCCCAGGGCTTCGTCGATGGCATTGAGTTTGATATATTCAGTGGCAGTCAAGGCAATCGTTCCAGTTCTATGGATATCTGCCGGGTCGAATTTCGGGTGATCCGTGCGGCAGGAAATCGTCGGTACGAAGGGGCAAAATAGGAGATTCAGCTGCCGGTGTCAATATCAAAACCGATCTGCGCTCCCGTGTTGGAACCCTTCGAGAAGCGCCTTAAACCGTCTGCTGCGATGGGTTCGAATCCGGCATTTCGACCCCGTCGAGGTAGTGTTTCAGAAAACGGGCCGTATGGGATGTTGCGGTGAGGGCCAGGAGGTCCGCCGGAGAGCCGGCCGCGATTTGCCGTCCACCGTTTTCGCCCCCCTCCGGTCCCAAATCGATAATGTAGTCGGCCGTTTTGATCACCTCCAGGTTGTGTTCGATCACCGCCACCGTATTGCTCCGATCCACCAGCGCCTGCAGAACCCCGATGAGTTTGCGGGTATCGTACAGATGCAGTCCGGTGGTGGGCTCGTCCAGGATATAAAATGTGTGCCCGGAGCCGGGTTTGGTCAGCTGACGCGCCAGCTTCATTCGTTGGGCCTCTCCGCCGGAAAGGGTCGGACTGGGCTGTCCGAGCTTGATGTAGCCGAGACCGATGTCACAGACAAACTGGACCGGAGCCCGTATGTCGGGCACGGCCGCGAAAAATTCCCGGGCTTCGCTGAAGGTCATGTTCAACACCTCGGCAATGGTGTTGCCCTTGTAACGCACCAGCAGCGTGTCCCGGTTAAAGCGGCTGCCGCCGCAAACCTCGCAGGGAACATAGACATCCGGTAAAAAGCTCATCACCACTTTCGGATGCCCCTGCCCCTTGCAGGCTTCGCAGCGGCCTCCGGCCACGTTGAAAGAAAAACGGCCGGGAGCATAGCCCCGGCTGCGCGAGGCCGGAGTCATGGCGAACAGTTTGCGAATGCCGTCATAAATCCCAATATACGAAGCCGGTACCGAGCGCGGTGTTCTTCCGATGGGGCTGTGATCGACTTCCAGCACCCGTTTAATCTGCTGCCAGCCGCGCATCGTCCGAAATGAATCCGCCCGGGGTTCCGAGTCTCCCAGGAGGCCGCGCAATCCTTTATATACGGTTTCCTTGAGCAGGGAAGATTTGCCGGAGCCCGACACACCGGTCACGCAGATCAGCGTGCCGAGGGGAAACGCAACGTCGATCCGTTTCAGATTGCGGGCCGCGGCACCGAGCACTTCCAGGTTCGGCCGGTTCTCCAGGGAACGCAGTCGGGACGTGATGTCCCGGGGTCCGCCTTCGAGGTGTGCCCCGGTGATCGAATCGGAAGCGTTGCGGATATCCGCCAGGCTCCCGGCCGCCACCAGCCGGCCGCCTTCCCGGCCGGCCCCGGGCCCCAGGTCGATGATGGTGTCGGCGGCCCGGATGGTTTCTTCGTCGTGTTCTACGACCAGGATCGTATTGCCGCGCGCTTTGAGCTTTTGAAGCGCTTCGATCAGAACGCGGTTGTCCCGCGGATGCAAGCCGATGGTCGGTTCGTCCAGGATGTAGCAAACACCGGTCAGGTTCGAGCCCAGCTGCGCGGCCAGGCGCACACGCTGGGCCTCCCCGCCGGACAGCGTGTCACCGCTGCGGCCCAGGGAAAGGTAGGACAGGCCCAGCTGGTTGAGCAGATCCAGTCGGGTGAGAATTTCCTGCAACACCGGCCGGGCGACAGGATGCTGATGCGCGGTGAACGGCAGGTTTTCGATCGTTCGGGGCAGAATTTCCACCGGCATCTGCATCAAATCCCAAATATTGTGCGTCCCGATTTTCACCGAAAGCGCTTCGGGTTTCAGCCGGCTGCCGCGGCAGTCCGGACACACCCCGGTCGCCGAAGATGAACGGGTGGATTCGTCTTCGGCCGGAACGCCGAGGCCGTTGCAGGTCGGGCAGGCCCCCCGCTTGCTGTTGAAGGAAAACAGCCGCGGATCCAGTCCCTCGACCCCGATGCAGCAGGACGGACAGACACCGCGCAGGCTGAAAACCGTTTCCCTGCCGGCGGCCGGCCGCACGATCAGGCTTCCGCCGCCCTGCTCCAGGGCCGTTTCGATCCGATTGGAAAACGTGTTCCGGTTCTCGGCGGACGGGTCCAGACGGCCGACCACCAACTCGATATCGTGCTCGTGGTAGCGGCTTAGCGCCATGTCCGGCCGGATGGAGACGATTTTGCCGTCGATCCGCGCCTTGCGATAACCGTCTTTGCGGGCCTGGGCCAGCACCTCCTTGTGGAAGCCTTTGCGTCCCGATACCTTGGGGGCCAACAGCGAGATCACCCCACCGCTGTGGCGCCGCCGTATCTCCGCGGTGATCGCTTCGCTGCTTTGGGCGGTCAACGGCCTTCCGCAGCCCGGGCAGTGCTGCTGGCCCAGCTTGCTGAACAAAAGCCGCAGAAAATGATAAATTTCGGTCAAGGTGGCCACGGTCGAGCGGCGGCCGCTGTGGCTGATTCGCTGTTCGATGGCCACGGTAGGCGAAAGCCCGGTAACCAGGTCCACATCGGGGCGTTCCAGTATGCGGACATACTGGCGGACATAGGGCGCCAGGCTTTCCAGATAGCGCCGCTGGCCCTCGGCGAAAAGGATGTCGAACGCCAGAGTCGATTTGCCGGAACCCGAAACGCCGGTCAGTGCCACCAGGCTGTGGTGGGGAATCTGCAGGTCCAGGTTTTTCAGGTTGTGCTCCCGGGCCCCGCGCAGATCGATGACGGCCGGCTGGGCGTTTGTCTCGAAATCGGCTTGCGGTTCGCGAATGGCGCCCGTTTTTTTACCGATCAGCGGCCGTCCCTGCAGGACCGGTTTCAGAAACGTGCCGGTGTGGGAACTTGGATTTGCCGCGACCTGCTCCGGAGTGCCGCAGGCGACAAGGTCACCGCCCTGGTCGCCGCCCTCCGGGCCCAGGTCGATGACCCAGTCGGCACTTTTGATGACGTCCAGGTTGTGCTCGATCACCAGCACGGTGTTGCCTTCATCCACCAGTCGCTGCAGGGCCTTCAGCAGCCGGGCTATGTCGTCGAAATGCAGTCCGGTGGTGGGTTCGTCGAAGATGAACAGGTGCCGGCCCTGCTTGGATTTCAGGTAGCGCGACAGTTTCAATCGCTGGGCCTCACCGCCCGAAAGGGTGTTGATCGGCTGGCCGAGACGCACGTAGCCCAACCCCACCTCGGCCAGCGGTCCCAGGGCGGTTCGCACCGCGGCGTGCCGCCGGGATTTGCCGCTGAAAAACGCGATGGCCTCGTTTACGGTCATTTGCAGGATGTCGTCGATATTGCGTCCGCGATAGTTGACCCCGAGCACTTCCGGTTTGAATCGGCGCCCGTTGCAACGCGAGCAGCGGATGTAGACATCCGACAGGAACTGCATTTCGATTTTTTCGTACCCGTCCCCGCTGCAGGTTTCGCACCGGCCGCCCGGAACGTTGAAGGAGAAGTGGCCGGCCTGCAATCCTTGCTCTCTGGCCGCGCGGGTGTCGGCCAGCATTTGCCGGACCGGGTCGAGAGCCTTGGTATACGTGGCGGGATTGGCCCGGGGCGAGCGTCCGATGGGGTGCTGATCGATGAGCACCACCTCGGCGACGCGCTCCAGGCCGCGAATGGCACGATGGGCGCCGGGCCGCTCATCGCCGTCGCCGAGTCGGCGTTTGGCTGCCTTGTACAGAATCTCTTCGGCCAGGGTGGACTTGCCCGAACCGGACACTCCGGTCAGTGCCACCATGCATTGAAGCGGAATCTCCACGTCGATCGACTTCAGGTTGTGGGCCGCCGCGCCTTCAATGCGGATCCGGTCCCGGAGGGGAGCACTTCGGCGCTGTTTCGGCAGGGCAATGCGACGGCTGCCCTTGAGGTATTGACCGGTCAGGGATCCGTTGACCTTGGCGGTCGGGCCGAAATACATCACCTCCCCGCCCTGCTCGCCGGCCCGCGGCCCCAGGTCGAGCAGGAAGTCGGCGGAGCGAATGATTTCGGGGTCGTGTTCGACCACCACCACGGTATTTGACAGGTCGCGCAGATTTTTCAGGATGCGGATCAGCCGGTGATTGTCCCGCGGATGCAGTCCGATGCTGGGTTCGTCCAGGATGTAAAGCGTGTTGACCAGCGACGAACCCAGCGAGGAGGCCAGGGCCACGCGCTGGACTTCGCCGCCGGACAGCGTGCGGGATTGCCGGTCCAGGGTCAGGTAACCGAGCCCGACGTCCTGCAGGTATTGCAGGCGGCTGCGAACCTCCTGCAGCACCAGCATCCCGGCTTCGTCCTGCGGAGCCACCTCGAGTTCGCGGAAAAAGTCCGCCGCCCGGTCCACGTCCAGGGCGTAAATTTCGGCGATGTTGCGGCCGCCGAGCCGGTAGAGCAGGGTTTCGGGTTTGAAGCGCGCCCCCCGGCACTCGGTGCACAGATCATAGCTGCGGTAGCGGGAGAGAAACACGCGGACCGGCATTTTGTAGGTTTTGCTTTCCAGCCACTGGAAAAAACCGCGGACACCGTAAAAACCCGATTCGCCCTCCACGACGGCCCGTTGCTGGGCATCGCTGAGTTTTCGAAACGGCCGGTCGACCGGGATTTTCTGCCGTCGGCAGAATTCCATCAGGTCTTCGAACTCGGCCCGGTGTTCCCGACGGTCCCCCCAGGGTTTGATGGCGCCGCCTGCGATGGATCGGTCCCGGTCCGGAATGATCAGATCCAGATCGATGTCGATGGTGCGTCCGAACCCCCGACAGTTCGTACAGGCGCCCACCGGACTGTTGAAAGAAAACAGGCTCGGCAGCGGCGGACTGTAGGAGATTTCGCAGTGGGGGCATTCCAGGTGGCGGCTGAAGGGCACGCGGCGGTTGCGCGCCACCCAGGCATCCATCCGGTCGCCGCCGAATCGGAAAGCAAGTTCGATCGAGTCGATCAGGCGGCTGCGGCTCTGCTGTGCAAGCTTGATCCGGTCGGCCACGACATCCACCGGGCGGTCCGTGTCGGCCGGTTGCCAATCGGCCAGGGGGCGGATTTGTTTCCCGTCGAACCAGCGGTCGTATCCCAGCTGGGCCAGCTCCCGGCGAACGGAGGCTGCCTCGGTGCCTTCTCCGGCATAGGGGAAAGTCAGAATCAGCTCGGAGCCGAGGTGGTCTTTCAGTTTTTGCCAGATCCGACCGGGAGTGTCTTCCACCACCGGTCGACCGCAGCTACGGCAGTGCAGTTGTGCCAGACGCGCAAACAGCAGTTTTACGTAGTCGGTGATTTCTGTCATGGTGCCGACGGTGGAGCGAGAGGTGCGCACCGGGTCTTTACGGTCAATGGCGACGGCGGGCGGTATGCCTTCGATGCGTCCCACGTGGGGGCGATCCATGCGGTCCATGAATTGCCGCGCATAGGGGGAAAATGTCTCGACGTAGCGGCGCTGGCCTTCCGCATACAGGGTGTCGAACGCCAGGGATGATTTTCCCGAACCGCTGACGCCCGAGATCACGGTGATTCGATTCAGGGGGATGTCGAGGTCCAGATTTTTGAGGTTATTTTGCCGGGCATCACGAACCCGGATGGCTTGCAGAGGTTGCATCGGTTCCTTGGTTTGTCCGGTTAATGGAATTCAAAACGGTATTTTCGAGAAATTTGAAACACTCCGTTCACGGTACGAATCAATCGTCGAAGGTCAATAATAAGCATCGGGGGGATGAAAAAAAGGTCGATTCGAACCAAACTTCGATGTCTTTCAGCGCGGTGGACGTCCCCGTGCGCATTTCGAAATAACAGGCCTTTATTATCAGAGAGATCGAATTGAGATTTAGGTTTTTTCGAAAATTGGAAGCGCTCATTGCAGGGAAGCATTGCAGGGGGATACACCGCGAAGCGACGAGCCCCCCGGATCGGATGCGGGAAATCGCCTTGCCGGGCGGCGGACCCGGCAAGGGACGGGGGCCGGCAGAGTCAAAAAGCACTTTTGTGCTTTGATGTGGAATTTGCACCGGGTGCGCACCACCCGGTGCGGGCAGGAATCAACCGCGAATGCTGCGGGGCAGCAGCATCTGGTGATGGGGGCAGATGGATTTGGGATTCTGGTACGCGGCTCCGGCAAAGGCCGTCAGGTACCGGCGGATTTCCGCCATGGCAACGACCTCGTCCACGAATCCGTGACGGGCGCAGTAAATCGGGCGCGATTTGTCGTAATATTCCTGGACCATTTCGTTCATCTTCTCGATGACCGGCTCCAGGGGACGACCGGCGTCTTTTTCTTTGACCAGCCGGCGCGAAAACGAAGCCGCCGCTGCGGTTTCGCCGTGCATCACGTAAATTTCGGTGGTCGGCACCCCCAGGGTAAACGCATTGTGCCGGTTGGCGGTGGGCCCGCCCATGATGTAGTGGGCCGCCGCACTGCCCTTGCGCAAAACCACCAGCATCATGGGCACCTCGGTTTGCTGAATGGAGTAAATCAAGGACTGACCCAGCCCGAGCAGCTCGGCTTTTTCCGCCAGGTCGCCCACGTCGATGCCGGTGGTGTCCTGGAACCAGATGATCGGAACCCGGTCGCGTCCGCAGAGGGTGACGAATTCGTTCATCTTGATCAGCCCCTGGCGGTAGAGCTTTCCCCCGATGCCCGGATACGGTGCGTATTCGGGATAATCTTCGCCCAGATATCCCTGGCGGTTGCCGATACAGCCCACCAGGAATCCGTCCACCTTGCACAGGCCGGTGTAGACTTCCGGTCCGTAGTCCGGTCGGAATTCCATGTGCTCACTGCCGTCCACCAGGCGTGCCAGCACCTGGTCGAAGTCGTACATTTGCTTCTGATTGAAGGGCACCAGGCGGGCGATCTCCTCGGACGGGAACCGCGGGGGATTGGGTGCGGCGACGCGGAAAAACTTGGGATGGTAAGCCGGCATGTCGGCCATGAAGTCCTTTACGCCGTCGAGGACCTGGGTTTCCTCCTCGTAGACATAGCGGAAAAATCCGGTCTGGTCGTAATGTATTTTGACCGAGCCCGGCGGCTCGACCTTGTACTGTTTGGCGGCCTTGATCAGCTGTTCGGCGCCTTCCTGGTCGAAGTATCCCTTGGGCGACATGCCGCTGAGGATGCCGCCTCCGCCCACGGCGATGTTGCAGTTTTTGTGGGCGAACAGCACCGTGGGGCTGATGCCCTGATAGCCGCCTCCGGCCGGATTGGTCCCGTAGATGGCGGCCAGCACCGGGATGCCCAGCTGTTCCAGTTCGGCGTGGCGGAAGAACGTGGTGCCGCCGCCGCGGCGGTCGGCATAAAATTTTTCCTGCTCGGTCAGTTTTACGCCGCTGCAGTTCACCAGCCAGACCAGCGGGATGTTCAGCCGTTTGGAAAGATCGGTGGCCCGCAGGATGTTTTCATACTGCCCCGGCAACCAGGCACCGGCGAAGACCTTGTTGTCGAATCCGATCACCACCGCCCATTTGCCGGAGATTTTTCCCAGCCCGTCGATGACATTGGTGGTGCCCTCGGGATTTTCCTCCGGATTGTAAAGCATGTGCAGGGGGCACCAGGTTCCCGGATCGACCAGGTAGCGCAGCCGCTGCCAGACCGTCATCATGCCCCGGGCATTGATTTTTTCTTCCGGGAATCCGGCCTGCTGGACCTTTTCGACTTCCCGGCGAATCTCGTTTTCGACCTCCCGGATTTGTCGAAGGTTTTCTTCGGTACTTTTGATCTGCCCTTCGTTCAGCGGCTGTCCGAACTCTGTCATTTTTTCGAAATACGGTCTCATATTCGGTCCCCCGGTTTTTCTGCGTTGGATGGCCCAATTTCCGCACCGGCGCCCTGCATGGCGGGCGCGCCGTTCGCTAGGCGAGTTCCTCGTCGGCCAGCGGCCACATGCCCCGCTCTTGCAGCACCGCCCGCAGGACTTTCAGGGCGGTGTTGACCGTGGGCACGCCGCCGTAGGTCAAGGTTTGAAAAATCGTTTCGGCGATCTGCCGGGGCGCACAGCCCACATTGAGTGCCGCCTGAATATGCAGCCGCAGTTCATCTTCCCGTCCCAGCACGGTCAGCGCGGCGACGGTGACCAGCTGGCGCACGGGATGCGGCAGTTTTTCCCGGGCGTACATCCGACCGGTGATAAACAGCGACATGTCTTTGGCCAATTGCGGATCGAACGCGCGCCAAAGCTCGAAGGGCCGTTCCCCTTCCACGTTTTCGAAATACAGGGAAGCGGTCTTGCGGGTTTTTTCGATGATTTCCTTGTCGGTCAAAGGCTTTTACCTTTCCTTGCGCGGGGAGGCATTCGATGGCGCCGGGGTTGATCGCTTCAGCCGTCAACGATTGGCTTTGCGGATGCCCAGCTGGTCCAGTGCAATGATCCATTTGCAAATGTTGGCCGAGCCTTCCACCATGGTGTAGGTGGGTGCATCCCGGTAAAAACGGGCCACCGGATATTCGGTCGAGTACCCATAGGCGCCCAGAATCCGCATGGCGTAATTGGCGCACTTGGCGGCGACCTCACCGGCGAAGTATTTGGCCTGGGCGACGTCCAGCCCGTTGTTCAGCCGACCCTGATCTTTGGCCCAGGCGGCTTTGTAGACCAGCAGCCGGGCCGCCTCGATCTCCGTGGACATCTGCGCGATCAAATCCTGGTTCATCTGGAAGTCGCCGATGGATTTTCCGAACTGCTTGCGCTGCTTGCAGTATTTGACGACCTCCTCCAGGCAGGCCTGGGACAGCCCGACGGCCCCGGCGGCGGCCGACAGGCGGGTCTGATTCAGAGAACTGAACAAAATCCGGGCGCCGTCACCGGGATTGCCCAGGATGTTTTCCTTGGGAAGGCGGGTGTCGGTCAGAAAAATCTCTCCGGTGGGCGAGCTGTGGGATCCCATTTTTTCCAGCACGGAGGTCTTGACGCCGTTGAAATTTTTCGGTTCCAGCACGAAGGCCGACATGCCTTTGGAACCCTGGGCCGGGTCGGTGTAGGCGTAATAGATGAGAACGTCGGCGATGTTTGCGTTGGAAATCCAGGTTTTCGATCCATTCAACAGCCAGTGGTCGCCGCGGTCTTCGGCCGTGGATTGCATGGCCATCACGTCCGAGCCGGCGTCGGGCTCGGTGATGCCGAAGCCGCCTATGAAGTCGGCGTTGACCAGCTTGGCAACGTATTTTTCTTTTAGCGCATCGTTGCCGTAACGGTAGATCGTGTAGGCGCATCCGAGCGTCAGCATATTGACCTGCACGCGCAGCGAGCTGGAAACCCGCGCAAGCTCCTCACTGACGATCATGGCCGCCAGCCAGCCTTCATCCATGCCTTCGCCGTCGTATTCTTCCGGGATGACCGTGCCGAAAAAACCCAGCTCGGCCATGGGCTTCACCGCCTCTTTGTAGGGGAAATAATGATCGGCATCCCAGGCATCCGCATTGGGTGCGATTTTCTTATCGGCAAATTCCCTTACCGCCTTGCGCAGCATTTCCAGTTCTTTGCTTAACGCGAATTGCATTTCCAGCCTCCATGAGGGTTGAATCAGATTGGTTCGATTTTCCGGATTGCGGCCGCGATGCATCGAGCTGCCGGTGCCGCGACGATCGCCCATCGATGTAGCTACCCTATAGCTATCCGCCGTTCCGACTGTCAAGGGCTTTCGGCGCGGGCGGTAAGAGCCAAACAATCCGGTTGACACCGCTTTTTCGATCTGGCATAAATTTATAAAACAATGTTTTATATTATGAAACAAAAATCGTCAAGCTTGAATTCGGTGGAGAAGGCCCTTTGCATTCTCCTGGCATTTACGGAAGAGCGGCCCGTCTGGGGCGTGCGGCAATTGAGTGCGGCCCTGAAACTCAGTCCGGCAACCGTTCAGCGCCTGCTGCAGAACCTGAAAGAATACGGGTTTGTCGTTCAGGAAGAACACACCCGGCAGTATCGGTTGGGCCATGTTTACTTTCGTTTTCTTAATGCGCTGCAAAGCCGCTATCCCATCACCCGGCAGGCCCTGCCGCCAATGCAGGATTTAATGTCTCTCACCCAGGAAACGGTTCATTTGAACGTGATCGACGGCGAGGAGCGAATCTGTATCGAGCATGTCGAGTCCGCCCAGCAATTGAAGGCCGGAATGCCGCTGGGTCACCGCTCTCCCCTTTACGCCGGGGCCTCGTCCAAATGTCTGTTGGCCTTCAGTCCGCCGGAGTTTATCCAGAATTATCTGCAGCAGGTCAACCTGGTTGCGCTGACGGAGAACACGCTCACCGACCCCGGGGCACTGCGGGACGAAATCGAACGGATCCGGCGCCGCGGTTATGCCGGCAGCCTGGGAGAGCGAACGCCGGGTCTCGGTTCGTTAAGTGCACCGGTGCTGGGGCATCACGGTCTGGTTCTGGCGGCCCTGAGCCTGGCGATACCGGAGATTCGCTATCGGAATCGGGACCATCGACGCGCCTGCCTCGATCGATTGCGGCAAACGGCGGCACAGTTGTCGGAGGCCATGGGATACGGCCATCCGGGACCGGATTCAATGCGGCCTTCGACCCGACGGAGCGGAGATCATGAACCCCGGCAATGATAAAATAATGGATCTGGCGACGGCGGTGCGGCGATTCGTGCCGGACGGCGCCCACATCTCCATCGGTGGATTCACCATCAACCGCAATCCAATGGCGGCCGTGTACGAGGTGATTCGGCAGAGACGCCGCGACCTGCATCTGTACGCGCATTCCAACGGGCAGGGGGTCGACGAACTGGTCGGCGCCGGGTGCGTGGCCGGGCTGGAAATCGCCTATGCCGGCAGCGGGCGGTTCGCCCCGACCTGCATTCGTTTTCGGCGGGCGGTGGAAAGCGGCCGGCTGCGAGTCGAAGACTATTCGAATTACCAGATGACCCTGCGCTTTATGGCCGGCGCCATGGGACTGCCGTTTTTGCCGACACGATCGGGACTCGGCACCGATATCGTCCAACGCTGGGGCTTTTCCGAAGACCTGCGAACCTCCGATCCACGGATCCCGGACCGGAAACTGGCCGTCATTGAAAACCCGTTTGGCACCTGGACCGATTCTTCGCAACTGGTGCTGGTGCCGGCGATCAATCCCGACGTCACCATTCTGCACGTGCAGCAGTGTGACGCCTCCGGTACGCTGCGTATCGAAGGGCTGCCGTTCGCGGACGTGGAACAGGCCAAGGCGGCCCGCTGTGTGATCGTCACCTGTGAGTCGGTGGTGGAAAGCGATCGGCTGCGTGCCGAGTCGAACCGCAACCAGATTCCGTTTTTCTGCGTGGATGCCGTGGTCCCGGTGCCGTTTGGAGCCTACCCGACGGCCTGCTACCATCATTACGATTACGATCCACTGTATCTGAACCATTATCGCAGATGCGCTTCCGATGACGACGCCCATCTGCGCTACCTGGAAGAATTCATACACGGGGTTTCGGACCATGCCGGCCTGCTGGAGAAAGTCGGCCGGGAACGGCTGCAGATGATCCAGGCCGATCCGCGCACGGGCTATGCGGTTAACCTGGATCGCCGATAGCCTGGTCCAAGTCGTTTAATTGGTTGGATTGGTTCAAAAAGGATACCGGGAGTAACGATGGAAAACTACACTCGGCGGGAAATGATGACAATTGCCGCGGCCCGGCAGATTCGCGACGGCGACATCGTGTTTTGCGGCACCGGCATCTCCATGCTGGCCGCCATGGCGGCCAAGCACATCAGTGCCCCCAATAGCGTGATTTTCTTTGAAACCGGTGCCGTCGATTCCCGGCTCGAGGAGGTCCCGATGGCCGTAGCCGATCCGCGGGTGATGTTCTGGACGGCGGTAAACGGTGGACTGGCCGACGCCTTCGCTTTTATGCAGAATCGACGCACCGGAAGACGGGTGGTGGGCATCATGGGAGCGGCCCAGATCGATCGCTATGGCAATCTGAACTCCACGGTCATCGGCCCCTACGAAGCTCCCCGGGTCCGTTTTTCCGGCAGCGGCGGCGCCTGTGACGTCGCTTCGTTCGTCGGACGCACGGTGATTTTCATGCGTCATGAAAAGCGCAAATTCGTCAACCGGCTCGATTATCTCACCAGCCCCGGCTGGCTGGGCGGCGACGGCGGTCGCGAGGCGGCCGGGCTTTGTGACGGCGGTCCGGCCGCGGTGATCACCAACATGGCGGTGATGGGTTTCGATGAACACAGCCGCGAGATGTTTCTGCAGGGCTGTTATCCCGGCGTCACCTCCGGACAGGTGCTTGAAAACATGGAGTTTTCGGTGGATGTGTCCCGCGTGAAGGAAGTTACACCTCCTTCGGCCGAGGAACTGCGAATCCTGCGGGATGTCTGCGACCCCCAGCGACTCATTCTGGGCTGAGTCAACAACCACCCGCGAAGCGGGTGGCTTGAATTTTCTTGCCATCGGCAATTGCCGCTGGCCAGAAAAGACAGAAGCACTTTCGTGCTTCGATGTTGAACTTGCAGTAGCACCCGATTTGGGCAACAATGAAACGGGTGCGTTTCCACGGGCGGAATGGTTTCACTTGAATCCCACCGGTTATCGATCGTGCCCGTCCAACCTATCAAACCTGCTGAATCGTCATGCCGATCCGATTGAACCGACGCTGGCTCCTGTTTGTCATCTCCTCGCTTTTGTTCGTCCTGTCGCAATTCTATCGTGCGGCTGTCGCCGTCATCTCCCCGCAGCTGATGTCCGACCTTTCCCTGGATGCCCGGCAATTGAGCCTCATGTCGGCGGCCTTTTTCTATACCTTCGCCGGGATGCAGATTCCCATCGCCGTTTACCTGGACCGCATCGGTCCGCGTCGGACGATGATCGCGTTGAACCTGGTGGCGGTCCTCGGAGCCGTAATCTTCGCTGGTGCGGATTCCGCCGCCGGTTTGGTGACAGCGCGCGGACTGCTCGGAATCGGAATGGCCTGCAATCTGATGGGAACCTTCAAATTGCTGGCCGTCTGGTTCGGCCCCGGGCGGTTTGCCACCCTGACGGCCGTGGTGTTTTCCATGGGGACGGCCGGCAACATCATGGCGGCCACGCCGCTGGTGCTGCTGGCCCAGGCGGTCGGTTGGCGCATGGCCTTTGTTTTCATCGCCGCCGTCAACCTGCTGTTGATCGCGGCCTTTGCCCTGGCGGTACCCGGCCGGCCGCCGGCACCTTCCGCCGCCGAGTCCCGCCGGCCGGCCGCTGCCGGAATGCGTCCGGCCCTGATGGCCTTGATGGAATTGTTGCGCCTGCGCGACTACTGGATCATATCGCTGGGCACCTTCGTGCGCTATGGGGTGTATGCCGCCATTCAAACCCTGTATGCCGGACCTTTTCTCATGCAGGTGTCCGGCTTGCCGGCGGTGGCCGCGGGCAACGTGATTCTGCTGATGAACGTCGGTTTCATTTGCGGGGGCCCGATCTTCGGAGCGATCTCGGATCGCGGCGTTCGGTCGCGAAAACGGGTGGTGGGACCGGGGCTCACGGCCATGGCCGTGGTGGTTGCCGTCCTGGCGTTGCTGCCGGTGCATGCCGGCCTGCCGCTGCTGGCCGCCCTTTTTTTTCTGCTGGGTCTGGTGAACAGCACCGGGGGCATCATGTACAGCCATATCAAGGAGCGCATGCCCCTGGAAAAAGCCGGCACGGCGATGACCGGCATCAATTTTTTCACCATGATCGGCCCGGCCGTGATTCTACAGGGACTGGGCCTGTTCATGCAGGCCTGGTTTCCCACGGCTTCACTGGGCGTGGCGGCTTTCGAAGCTGCCTTCGGTGTGTGCGCAGCAAGCCTGCTAATCGCGGCGATCCTGTATGGCTTTACACGGGATACCGGAGACGGGGCTTGATCGATGCCGGCATTGTCAAAAGCCGGCCACATCGCTTCGCGGCGAGCGAACGGGCAAGGAGTTTTCCCCCGGCAATTGGCGGGCGCGGTGACCCGCCCTTCTACAAAACCATTCTCCGATGACCGGAATCAACGCGGGGCCGGCCGGGCTCCGTCGGACCGGGACTGACACACTGGTTGAACCTCCTTAAAAGCGCGGAAACCCGCCGGGTTCTTACCCTCCGGCGGTATCCACCGGCGCGGCCGAGATTTCCTGCGGTCGGTAAAACTTCTGCAGCAGCAGAGCACCGGCCAGTGAGGCCAATCCGGCGATGTCGGTTGGAACGGTGGGCCAGAACAGCCCGGCGGCTGCCAGCCAGAAGAGGATGGTCTCCGGCCAGGTGGCTCGGCGCAGGCACCAGCGCTCCATGCCCGATGCGAACGCCATCAGGCCCAGGGAGGTGATCGCGATGGTATACCAGACCGGCCAGTGCAGCAGTTCGTATTCGGGCCCCATGCCCAGCAGCGGCCGGTAAGCCATGATGATGGGGATGATGTACAATCCCTTGGCCAGCTTCCAGGAGGTGAAGGCCGTGCGCATGGGATTGGCCCGGGCCACCCCGGCGCCGGCGAAACTGGCCAGACTCACCGGCGGTGTGACATTGGCATCCTGGGAATACCAGAACACGATCATGTGGGAAACCATCAAGGGCACGCCCATGTCGAGCAGGGCCGGACCGGCCAGGGTTGCCAGCACGATGTAGCTGGCCGTTACCGGCAGCCCCATGCCCAGTACCAGCGAGGCGGCGCCGATCAGCAGGATGGCCAGGGCCTTGATGCCGAAGCTCAGATCCAGCACCAGGCTGGAAAACTTGAGCCCCATTCCGGTCAGGGTAACCATACCGACGATGATGCCGGCGGCGGCGCACGCCACCGATACCATCACCGCATTTTTGGCACCCTTTTCCAGCCCGGTGAAGATCAGCAGGCCTTCCTTGCGGACGAAGTCTGCCAGCGAGATGTGCCGGCCCTCCCGCTGCTCCGGCAGTCGTCCCACCGACCACCGCACGGCGTTGGCGGCCAGGCTGGCGGCCAGCGTGCTCAGCACGGCCACAAAACCGGCCATCATGGGCGAGTAATTGGCCACCAGCACGTAGATCAGGATGAGTACCGGGATGATGAAGTGCAGTCCTTCTTTGATCACGCGCCAGGCCCTCGGCAGGTTTTCTTTGGCCTGGCCCATCAGGCCGAACTTCTGGGCTTCGTAGTGAACGAAGATCAACACCGTCAGGTAGTACATGACGGCGGGCATCAGGGCGACCTTGATGATCTTCAGGTAGCTGATGTTGGTGAACTCGGCCATCAAAAAGGCACCGGCCCCCATAATCGGCGGCATGAGCTGGCCGCCGGTGGAAGCGGCGGCTTCGATGGCCCCGGCCACATGGGGCCGGTAGCCGACTTTTTTCATCATCGGGATGGTGAAAGAGCCGGTGGCCACCACATTGCCGACGGCCGAACCGGATACCGATCCCATGAAACCGGAAGCCACCACCGAGGTTTTGGCCGGACCGCCGGAAAACCGGCCGGTCAGGGCATAGGCCAGGTCGATAAAAAAATTTCCGCCCCCGGTGGTTTCCAGAAACGCACCGAAAAGGACGAATACGAAGACAAAGGTGGCCGCCACGCCCAGGGGCAGGCCGAAGATGCCCTCCGTGGTGAGCCACAGGGTGGTGGCGATGCGGGTGATGCTGTAGCCCTTGTGGATGATCAACTCGGGCATGTAGGGCCCGTACATGGCATAGACAACGGCGGTCAGGCAGATGCCGGTCATCACCAGGCCGATCACCCGGCGGCAGGCTTCCATCACCAGCAGCGTGCCGATGACGCTGACCACCAGGTCGCTGGGCAGCCAGGCTCCCTGGCGCTCGAAAATGTCGGTGAGGTTGATACAGATGTAGGCCGTGCAGTAAATCGAAGCCGCCACAAGAGATGCGTCCAGGACATACCAGAAATTGAGACGATCTTTGCGGACGCCCTTGAAGGGCGGACGTGTCAGAAAGGTGATCGTCAAAATGGCCCCCAGGTGAATCGAGCGCTGCACCAGGGCGGTCAGGGCAGCGATGCCGGCGGTGTACAGCTGGTAGAGGCTTAAGGTCACGGCCACGGCCGTGACCACGCCCGCGGTGACCGTCACCAGGGTCTGATTACGCTGCGTTCCGGTATCCGAGGTGGTGTTTTCTGCCATCAAGCACTCCTTGCGGCCGGGGTGGCGGGGTGCGGCAGCCACCGGCGCCACAGCCGGTACAGCAGGCTGACCGGACGGGCGGAGAACTGCACCGCCTCGTGGGGTACCATTGCCGATAGATTCGTACGGGTGCCGCGCCACATCACGGTGTGGTCCACACCGGGGCTCCCGACCCGCAACACGAAATTGCCGGTGGGCATGTGCATGTCTTCGATGACTTCGTAAGGGCCGCGGCGAACCATTTTTCCCACCCCCGGCATTTTGCCCATGCCGGCCCCGAACTTCAGATATCGTTCCTCTTCGATGTAGATCGTGCCGTTTTCATCCAGACTGTGCGTTTCCCAGATCGGGGCGTTTTCCACCGAGTGATAGTAATGCAGGGTAAAGCGTTCGCCGGCCTGCATCGGCAGCACCAGCAAGGGCGGCCTGCCTTCTGTCACGGGGCGGATCTGCAGTTCGAGGCCGCCGGGCAGCAGCCCGGCGGCCAGAAGGATCAAACAGACCGGGCCGGCGAAAACGGCCAGCCACTTGCTCAGCTGCGACCCGGTCAATTGAGCGACCCCCTAAGGGTTCAGCGCGGCCGGAACACGGATGCCTTTTTCGGTCAAATACTTGATGGTTCCCGGATGCAATGGAATCGGGGAGTATTTGACGGCATTTTCCGGCGTGGTGTAGGACGCCGAGGGATGGATGGTGCGCAGGTAATCGTTGTGCTCGTAGAGCGCCTTGACCAGGTTGTAGACCAGGTCGCTGTCCAGTGATGCCTGGCAGATCATCACGTTCCAGACACCGATCGTCGGCACGGCTTCATCGACGCCCGGATAGACGCCGCCGGACAAATCAACGGCGGAGTAGGTGTCGTTGTAGGCCAGGATTTTCTGGGCCTGTTCGGGAGTGATTTCCAGAATCCGAATGTCGTGGGTGGTGGCCAGATCCAGAATCGAGCTGGTTCCGGGGCCCACAGACCAGAAGCCGACTTCAATGGTGCCGTCGCGCAGCGCATTGGCGCTTTCGGTGAATGACAGGCGGGCATCGCTGTAAGAATCCAGTGGAATGTCGAGGGCCTTCAACACCTGTTCGGCCATGAAGTTGGTGCCGCTTCCGGGGCTGCCGGTACTGATGTTGCGCCCCTTGACCTGCTCGATGTTCGTGATGCCGCTTTTTTTAAGTGTCACAACCTGCAGCAGATTGGGATACATGATGGCCATGGACAGAATGTCTTGCTTCTGTCCCTTGAACTTGCCCTCACCCTTCATACCGGCCACGGCGACATCGCCCATGACTTCACCGATGACCGTTTCGCCCTGGTGGGCCAACCGCACGTTTTCCACGCTGGCGCCGGTGACTTCGGCGACGGCTTTCACGTTGGGCACATGTTTGGACCAGATCTCGGCCACCCCGCCGCCGTAGGGATAATAAATCCCGCCGGTGCCGCCGGTGCCGATGCCGATGAACGTGGTTTTGGCCGCTGCCGGTCCGGCCGCCAGCATAACTGCGCAGAGAAGAAGCCAGAAAATTGTCGATTTGGAACGCATCATACGCCTACCTCCTTTGGATTCATCGCTGTTCATGTGGTCACCCGAATCGCAGACCCTGCGACGCTGCAAGATACCGGTGGGTGTACGTTCGGGGATCGTTTTTCAGCCAACCCCGGCTTCCGGGCATCACGGCGTTGCGGTGCGAATGACCAGCATCATCGAATCGGGGGTTTCCGGCATATCCACCACCGGATAGACGAATTGGGCGTCTTCCCCGGGGGCCACCAATCCGTCGCCGCTTTTGCGCGGAATCAGTCCGCCCACCGCTTTGCCGTTGTCGCAGAAAATGTTGACCCGAAAGCGCTGGGGCGTAGTGCTCACGTTGCGGATCATGACGTTGAAATGCAGCGTGTCCGCCCCTTCATATTTCTTGAAGGAACACGACAACTCCCGCAGTTCGGCCTCCGGCGCAATGGACTTTTCGAGCCGGTCTTCGGCCACACAGGGAAACACCTGCGGCGCGTCGGCCGGCGTGTAGCGGACCGATTGGCCGGTGCAGCCGACCAGGGCCAGCGCCAGGATGAGCATGCCCAACGAACACCCAATGGAAAACCGTTGCAGAGACTTCATCGCTTCGTCCTCCTCCTTCGGTTGTCGTGGTACGAAACAGCGTGGCGAAAAACAAATGTCGCGACCCGTCATTGCGTTTGACCGGGCCGATCCGACCCACCGGGACATCCAAACCAAGCGCCTTTGCGGCTGCATACGGGAACTAACCAGACCACAAACGGCTATCGATTGTCAATAGAGATACACTGAATGAGGGAGGTTCATTTTGACGAAACGCCTTCAGGGGCGGGCGGGTCTTTCCATTTGACGGCCACCATGGTGACGTCGTCTTCCGGTTCCCGGTCGCCGCGGAACCGGTTCAGGGCGCCGACCACCCGTTCGACGATTCGGCCGGCGGGCTCGGTCGCATTTCGGCGCAGGATTTCCAGCAGACGCTGCTTGCCGAACATTTCGCCCCGGGGGCTGTGGGTTTCCCAGATGCCGTCGGTGCCTAGAAAGAGCATTTCTCCGGGGTTGAACCCGTCGGTTTCATACTCGCGGTATTGCCATTGCGCATCGACGCCCAGGGCAAGGCCTTCACCGCGAAGCTCTTCAAAACGGTCCTCGGCCGGGCGATAGAAAAGGGCTGGATCGTGGCCGGCCCGCACCCAGTTCAAGCGACGCGCGAGCGGGTCGATGGCCAGGTAAAAAAGGCTGATAAATCGACCCGAGTCGCCCAGGTCCGCCACCAGGTGTCGATTGATCGCGGTGATGGTCTCTGCCAGTGCGTCCGTATCCGGGAAGCGACTGCGCAGCAGCGCACGGGCGGTGGTCATCAACAGCGCCGCTTCGACACCGTGTCCGGTAACGTCGCCGATCACCACGTCCAACCGGTTCGGATCGTTCGAAAAGAGGAAATCGTAGTAGTCACCGCCGGTGGCACTGCAGTAGATGATTCGACCGGCCACGTCCAGATGGCGGTGGTGGGGTTCGGCCTTGGGCAGGAGATTGAGCTGGATTTCGTTGGCCAGCGCCAGCGATTTTCGCAGCAGGTCGTTTTTCCGTTTGATTTCGAGGTGGGCGCGCCGCATTTCCCGGTTGATTTTGCGGAACAGGGCGTCATTGAGATCCTTGTTGCGTTCCAGGCGTTGACGATACCGCTCGGAACGCTGCAATTTTTTCTGCAGGAAGCGCACTTCCCGCTGCAGGCCCGCATTCGTTTCGGCCGTCGGCGACAGAGCGGTGCTGTGCTCCGAGAACCTCTGACCCGGATCCGGCTTTTCGCTCGCCGGGCCGTCGGCCCCCAGAACGAGGGTCACCAGGGTGCAATTGTGCAGCAGGCTCGGCTGATCGAGGGCCAGCGGCGCCAGTTCGCCGAACGTGTAGAAACCGCATAACGGCAACGTGGCGGGCAATTGCCGTTGCAGTGTTTTCAACTCTTCGGGTGTCTGGGTGCCGAGAATCTGCTTGCGGGTTGCACAGGAAAACGCCATGGCGACCGAAGGATGCCATCCAATCGCCCGGTCGCCCAACAATGCCTCCGCCGAACGGCGGGTATCGTCCAGGATGCGTTTGCGGGTGACCTCGGTCAGCTGCACACTGGTGCCGGCGGGAATCGGACCGGAGAAAAACACGCTGCCGCGCTGCTCGTCATAGTCGCTGGGCGAACGAACAAAGAAGGACTGCTGCAGGTCCGGATAGACGGCCAGAGGAAATTCGATGGCCGGCAGGCGATGGGTGCCCAGGTATTCGCGGTAGAAATCCAGGGCCCTTTTGGCACCGATCTGCAGTACTTCGTATCCGCTGGAGCGGGTAACCTTCGACCGCTGTCCGATGGGTTTCCAGCTGTTGCTGATGGAGAAGGCATAGCGGATATTGTTTTCAAACAGCAGAAAGGGTGCGGCATCTTCCAGGACCTCATCCCGGAAAAATTGCAGTGTGGGTGCGTCGGTTTCCCACTCCCGGCTGGGCACGCCCCCGAATACGGGGCAGCCCGGTTGCAGGAGTTTGTCCATGGCGGCGACCAGCGCATTGGCCGAGCCGACGATGCCGTCGGGAAACACCAGGCAAAGCCCCGCTGGTGAACCCAGTTCCCGTCGGGCCTGCCGGATGGCCGCTGCGGCCGCCGATTGCGGATCTTCGGAGGTCCGGCGGGCCACACCGGCCCGGATCGACACCGTGTCCGTACAGAACAGCACCAGCGTCACCGAGTCGTCGCTGAATCCGAAGCCGGAAGAGAACTCTCCACCGGTGGTACAGCCGATCAGTTCGATGTCCGGGAATGCGCGCAATACTTCCGACAATATCAGGGAGTGGTTGAAATCGACACTGCTGAAGACGATGCCGGCCCGGGGCTGATGGTTTGACAAATTCCTGCGGCACTGGGCGATCGCCGTTTGTACGGCGCTGCCGGAATCGATGTCTTCACCTTGGCCGAGAGCCACTTCGAACATGATGAAATTCCGGTTTCGATGACGGTTCTTTTCAATGGTAAGCACCTGCCAGCGGCTGGCAAGTTGAAAAGCGGGGAAAACCGTGAATCGATTTGTCGATTGGCAAAACCGGCTGTGTTCGAACCGGTTGTCCGCTTAGGGGGGGCGGTCAGCGGGAGTGGGCGACCTGCGTGCCGTCGTCTTTCAGCACTTTGACGACCGAAGAAGCCGGCACCAATTGGACTTGGCGTTTGATTGCGGGCAACATTTCCTGCAGCACCTGATAGGTCGCCGCGTAAGGATGGCCGATGGCCACCGCCTGCCCGTTTTCTTTGGCAATCCGAATCGTTTGCTCGATCTGGCGGCGGATAAAATCCGGGTCTTTTTCATGGTCCAGAAACACATCCCGTTCGGCAAAAGGCAGACGGAACATGCGCGCCGACGAACGGCCCATGGTATGCGGGGTGGAACGGCTGTCGATGAAAAAAACCCCTTCTTCTTTCAGGACGGTGAAGATTTGATACATCCGACTGGATTCGGCGGTCAGGCGCGAGCCCATATGATTGTTGACGCCTTTGATTCCCGGCACGGCGTCCAGGTTTTTGCGCAACTGCAGCAACAGCTCGTCCGGCGTCATGGCCGACAGCAGGGCACCGGGTCCCGGATCGACGGCAGGGTACTCTTGGGGCTCCATGGGCAGATGCAGCATCAGTTCATTGCCCCGGCGCCGGATTTCCAGGGCGATGGATCGGCTGTGCGGGGCAAAGGGCAGGACGGAGAAGGTCAGGTCCGTATCCAGCGCGAGCAGTTTGCGGGCCATGGCACGATCATAGCCGATATCGTCGATGATGATGGCCACCTTCGGCGGCGCCGGTGTTTTTTCCGGCGGCTGCGGCCGCATGTCCGGGGCGGGAACCTCCGGGATCCGATCCGGTGACGGTTCCAACTCCGGCCGCCGGTGCAACGGCAGTTCCGGCTTCTGGGGTCTCGTCGGCAGAAGCCGGGCCGTCTGCGGACGGTATTGAATGAAATGATGGGCCAGCATTCCGGCGGCCACCACCAGGGCCACCAGCACCGCCAGGCCGGCCAGCACTTTCAGCAGGGAAAGACCCAGTGCCGGCCTTTTGGTTGATCGCCGCCGGCCTTTCGTTGGTGCTTTTTTGCGTGGTTTGCGGGTTGTCATCAGGTGCGATTTTTGAAAATGTCATAGCTGACCAGAATTTCCAGGGCCCGCTGGACCTGGTAGTCGAGCCGAAGTTTTTCCGGGGTCAGGGGACCGTGCTGCATCTCGAGCAGCCGCTGCTGCTGCATCTCGTCTTCTGGATCCGATTGCTTTTCGGGGGGCGATTCCAATTCTTCCTGTGGAAAGGCTTCCAGGTGATTTCTCAGATCTTTTTCCTTCAGGCGGGCATCTTCTTCGTTTTGCAATTCGGATTCATCCAGGAACCGCTTGCGCACCACGATGTCCGGCTCAATGCCCTTGGCCTGGATGGAACGGCCGCTGGGCGTGTAATATCTGGCGATGGTCAGCTTCAGGCCGTACCCCTCCCGCAGCGTTTCCACCGTCTGCACCGATCCTTTGCCGAAGGTGGTGGTTCCAAGAACCAGGGCCCGGTGATGGTCCTGAAGGGCGCCGACGACAATTTCGGAGGCACTGGCGCTGCCCCCGTTGATCAGGATTACGATGGGATAATCGCGTACCACGTCATTGGGCGTTGCCGAAAATTCTTTCACGTTGCCCGGTTGCCGGCCTTTGATTGACAGAATGACGCCCTTGTCCAGAAACAGATCGGCGACCTTGATGGACTGATCCAGAAGTCCGCCGCCATTGTCGCGCAGATCGAGGATCAACCCCTTGAGCGGCTGAGGGTCCGATTCGATCTCTTTCAAGGCCGTCTTGAGGTCATCGACGGTGTTGCTGTTAAAATTGGTGAGACGAATATAGGCGTAACCGGGCTTCAGTTTGCTGGCCCGCACGCTTTCGATGGGAATGACGTCTCGCACGAGATTGAACTCGATGGGATCGGCCACACCCTCTCGCATGATGGTGACTTTGACCGAGGAGCCCTTCGGACCGCGCATCATGTTCACCGCTTCCCGCAACTCGGTCACTTCCTTGTCGTCCACCCGGACGATGCGGTCCATGGCCTGAATGCCGGCATCATAAGCCGGTGTGCCTTCGATCGGAGAGATCACGGTGACAAAGCCGTCCCGCATGGTGATGTGGATACCGATGCCGCTGAACTCTCCCTTGGTGTCGATGCTCAGATCTTCAAATGCCTCCGGCGGCAACAGGGCGGAATGCGGGTCCAGGCTGCGGACCATCCCCTGAACGGCTTTTTCGATCAGATCTTTGGAGTCGACTTCGTCGACATAGTTTTTCTGGATCAATTCGATGACTTCGGAGAACAGTTTGAGGCCTTCGTAGGTTTCTTCGTTTTCGGCCGCCAGCTGTCGGTCGAAGCCGGTTCCGATGGTCCAGAAAATAACGGCTGCGATCACAGCCAGCCAGAGTTTCCAGTGCCGGGTTCGCAAAACAGTCATGAAGTTTCTCCTTTATGCCGGTTCCGCTGTATTTTCTTAGCGTTTCGCGTCCGCATGAATCCAGCCGCAAACCCGCCGGCCCACGCAGGGTGGGCGGCTGAATGCATGCGGCGCTAGCCCCGCATGATCCATTCCAATGGATCCAGGGGGGTGCCATGATGGCGGACTTCGAAATGCAGAACCGGCTCCGCCATCAGTGCCGTGTCGCCGACGGTCGCGATATCCTCTCCGGTATTTACGGTTTCCCCCGTTTTTTTTAACAGCGTTTCCAGATGTGCGTAAACGGTGTAGTAACTGTCGCCATGATCGATAATGATCAGATTACCATAGCCTTTGAACCAGTCGGCATACATCACGCGTCCAGCAAACACGGCCTGGATCACCGCTCCGGAGTCGGCCTGTATGTCGATCCCGCTGCGGAAGACGGTGACGTTGAATCGTGCGTTTTTCTGAGGCCCGAAAAAGTTAATAATCTTACCCTGTACCGGCATTTTTAGCAAGCCCCTCAGCGACGAGAACGACGTCAGCGAAGGGTTCTCGATGGTTTTGGGCTCCGATTCCATCAAGTTTGCCACGGTACGATCCAGTGTTTCGGCCGCTTCTTTGAGTGAATCGATCGCCTCCTGCTGCAGGGATTTTTCGTTCCGAATGCGAGCCAGTATTTGTTCCCGTTTCGATTTTCGATCCGCCAGGGCGCGCAGGTCGGTTTCCAAGGTCATCTCTACGCGGCGCCTGCGGGCTTTCTGGTCCTGCAATTGTTGGCCGATGCGCCGGCGTTGTTCCAGGTCCTGCGTCAGCTTGTCGCGGACCGTTTCATCGTGTCGCAGAATATACTCCAGGGATTTCTTGCGCTGGAGCAGTTCGGATAGGGAATCCGCCGAGGCCAGAAACGGAAGTGTGCCGTACCGGTTTAATTTAAAGAGCGCCACCAGGCGCCCGGCTACGTACTCGTCGTTGTTTTCGATGTGTTGCCTCAATTTCTCATAGGCGTCTCGATTGGCTTCGATCTGCTTCTCCAGTGCTTCCAGTTCCATCCGGCCGGCGGCAATCTTGCGTCGGATGCTGTGAATGTTGCGTGCGAGGGCGTCGATTTTGTCCAGCACCGCACTTTCTTCCTGGGCGGTCTGTCGCAAGGCATTTTCGGCGGTTTGAAGCTCCCGGTCGAGCTTTTCGGCCTCCTGGCGGTAGCCGTCCAATCTGGAGTGGTCGCCGTCCGCAGCCACCGTGACGATCCGAATATAATCCGGGCTGTCCTTGACATAGCCGACGCGGTCTTGGTGCCGGACCTGCAGCCATCCGTTGTGGCGGCTCAAAATAACGACCGCACTGCCTTTTCCCAGCTGGTCCAGCGCCGGGGTTTCCATGCCGGCCTGTGGCCTGAGATTGAGATTTTCGACCAAAACGATACCGATTTCTTCCGCCCGGCTCTGTGCATGCCCGATAATAAACACGAATAGGGCGGCGACAAGGCAACGCCGGCAGCGTTTCATAACCGCAACTCCTTTTTGCAACTCGGTATCATTGTTCCAGGTGCTGTCGCAGCGACAAAAAACAACCCAGCCATCCCACCAGCATGCCGGCCAGCAGGATGAGCGCCAGCCAGCGCAACGGCAGGAAGTGAATCTGAAACATTCCGGTTGTCAGACTTTGCTCCACGTTGGAGGAAACCAGCAAAAACAGCAGAAGCAGGCCGGACAGACCGATGAGGCCTCCCAAAGCCCCCTGAATCAGTCCCTGAATGTAGAAAGGGGTTTTGATGAAACGGTCTTCGGCGCCCACCAGTCGCATGATGGCCACTTCCTCGCGGCGGGAGTAGAGCACCAACCGGATGGTATTGGCAACAAAGAATATGGCCGCCAGGAAAAACAGACCTCCCAGGGCATAGCCAGCCAGGCGAAACAGCTGCAAAACGCCCGAAAACCGTTTAATCCAGCGCTGGCCGTATTCAACTTCGGCAACTTCCGGCAGCGTTTCGATTCGACGGGCCAACAATTCGATTCTTGCGGCGGTTTGTCTTCCGGCTGTGAGGCTGATTTCGAATGAATCCGGCAACGGGTTCTCGCGCAGATTTTCCAGCAGGGAAGACTGGCGCCCCATCTGTTCCTTCAGCTGCGCCAGGGCGACTTCCCGCGAGATAAAACGCACCGATTCCACGCCTTCGAATTTGCGGATGCGGTCCTCGATGCCCGAAATCTGCGGCCCGGGCAGATTCGACTCCAGATAGACCATGATCCGCATCCCCTTTTCCCAGGATTGGATCAGATCGTTGGTGTTCAGCAAAAAGAGCACGAAAGCGCTGACGATCAGAATCGAAAGCGCAATGGTAACGATGGTTACCAGGTTCAGAAAACGGTTCTGTCGTATGTCCTGGATCGCGCGTTTGAAGTAAAACATTCTTTTGGTTCTTGCCCAAACCGGGTGCCATGCACCCGGTGCAAGTTCAACATCGAAGCACAAAAATGCTTCTGCCTTTTCTTGCCCGCGGCGAGTGCCGCAGGAAGAAAATTCAAGCCACCCGCTTCGCGGGTGGTTGTTGACTCAGATTTCAGGTCCGGTGGGAATCAATGCCGCTGCCGCCGTTGATCGAATCAACCACCCCCGCTGGAGTTTTCGAAGCCGTGCTTCCGAACGGCATCCGGTTTACGGCTGCAATCATATCACACATTGCCGGCGAGGAAAATCAAACATCGGGCGTTTCGATCAGCCTGCCGCCGCTGAGGTGAATGACCCGCCCGCCGGTTTTGCGGATGCGCTCCTTGTCATGGGTGGCGATGACGACGGTGGCGCCGCGGGTGTGAAAGCTCTTCAGCAAGTCGAATATCAGTTCGGCAGCATCATTGTCCAGGCTGCCGGTGGGTTCGTCGGCCAGGATGATCTGCGGATCGCCGACCACGGCGCGGGCGATGGCAACGCGTTGCTGCTCTCCACCGGATAGGCTCGGTGGCAGCATGCCGAGTCGCTGCTCCATCCCTACCGTTCGCAAGACGCTTTTGACTTTTTTCTGAACGAACCGGCGATTGTGCCCCGCGGCTTCGAGCACCAGGGCGACGTTTTCGTAGACGGACTTGGTCGGTATCAGTTTGTAGTCCTGAAAGATGATGCCGAAGTTGCGCCGTAACGCCGGAATGTTTTTGCGGGGGATGCGGGCAAGGTTGATGCCGTTTACCAGAATCTGACCATCCGACAGGGTCTCGGCCAGATAGAGCAGTTTGAGCAGCGTGGTCTTTCCGGCTCCGCTGGGGCCGCTGATGAACAGAAATTCGTTCTTATAGATGTCCAGGGTAATGTCGATCAGGGCATTTTTGGCACCGAAATTCCGGTATACGTGGAAAAGCCGGACGATGGCGTTTTTTTCTTCCTCCGGAATCATTCCCGCATTTCCAGATTGATCGCCCGCTGCAGTGCGGCCTTGGCAATCTTGAAGTCATAGAGGGCATTGAAATAGTTGTTCTGGGTGCGAACCAGCAGGTTCTGGGCCACCAGCAGGTCGGTGGACGTGGCCACCTGTTCCTTGAAGCGCTCCTGGGTAATGCGCCAGTTTTCGCGGGCTTGTTCGATGGCGGCCTCCACGGTCACGATGTTTTTTTCCGACTGTTTCGCGTTCAGAAAAGCGCGTTCGACCTCCAGGCGCGCCGTATCCAGGGTGCGTTGTTTTTCGAGCCGGACCTGGGCCAGGCGATGGGTTTTCTCCTTTTCGTTGTAAGCGGTACGGCCCCACTCCCAGAAATTCCAGGAGGCGACACCGGCCACGGACCAGCCGTCCGGATCCAGGAATTCCTCCTGATCGCTCAGATCCCAGTTGGCCCCCCTTCTGAACCACGTGGCCTCCAGGTTTACCGAGGGATAGTAACCACTGCGGGCAACGGTGACTTCTTTTTCGGCAACCTGGATCTGCAGGTCGGCCACCAGGAGGTCGAAGCGGTTTTCCTCGGCCAGCGAAAGAAAGCGGTCGAGATCCCGGATCAGTGGCTGATATTCGGTAATGTCGATCAGGTTGACCGGTGCGTTGACCGGCCGGCGCAGGATGATGTTGAATTCCGACTCGGCGATGTTCAGATTGTTCTGGGCAACGGTCAGGTCCTGTTTGGCGTTGGCCAGCTCCACCTGAACCTGCAGCAGGTCGTTGAGCGGGGTCATGCCCACCTCGTAAAAATTGCGGGCCACGTCTACCTGGGCTTCCAGCAATTTGACCGAATCGAGGGCCACCAGCACCAGTTTCTGGTTCTTCAACACGGTGAAGTAAGCCCGCTTGGTCAGAAAAATCACCTCCAGCCGGGTAATCCGCTGGTTCAGGCCGGCGACATCGATGCCGATGTCGGCGATCTCATAGCGGTTGATCAGGGAGAATCCCTCGAACAGCGGCTGACGGACCGTGGCGGAAAGCGAATATTCGTCCCGCAGCGTGCCGCTGAAGCCGCCGGCAAACGCACCGCCGGTATCGTCGTCGTTGCGCGTATACCGATAGTCGGTCGAAAAGATCGGCAGCAGGTTGGAACGCTCTACATTACGGTTTGCCTCGGCAGCGCTGATTTCCTGCCGGGACTGCTTCAACTCCAGGTTGGCTTCGATGGCGTTTTCCACCGCTGCAGCCAGGGACATGGCCGCGGGATCGGCGGGCGGCTCAGCCCCTGCATGCCGAACGGAAATGGTCCAACCAACCGCCGCGATCAGACCGATCGACATACACAACCGCAGGCACCGTTGGATCTTGAGATAAGGGCTCCGCACGTTGGGCTCTCCAGACTTTTGCAATTGACCGGATCGAATGAAGCTGATAGGGAATTGGACCGAGTTCAAGGAGTGCTGCCCCCAGTTTTCCTTGCTCGAAGCCTCCACTGAATCCCATAAAGAACGGCTTCTTCCTTTTCGGTGGAGGCTTTTTATATCGCACATACGACCGGGAAGTCAACGCCCGGCGCGATGCCGGCCGCCGGCCCGATATACTGCACGGCTGTCCGGTCGCTCAAATTCCAGGATCAATATCAACCAGGGATGGTTCGAATGAAAGAAGAGCTGGTCCGACTGTTGTGCGAAAAGTCGTTTCGTTTCAGCGAGACGCCCGTTTTCAAGCTGGTTTCCGGACGGACGAGCCGCTTTTACGTGAACTGCAAACCCATCACGCTCAATGCGCGCGGCATGTTTCTGGTGGGGCATCTGGTCTTCGAGGCGTTGCAGGACGCGGACATCCGGGCGGTGGGCGGATTGACCTTCGGTGCCG
This sequence comes from Desulfobacterales bacterium, assembly GCA_051155755.1. Classification (GTDB taxonomy): domain Bacteria; phylum Desulfobacterota; class Desulfobacteria; order Desulfobacterales; family SG8-13; genus DAXETY01. The sequence continues at coordinate 66,367 of DAXETY010000002.1, read as the reverse complement.
ATCCCATCGCGGTGGCCACCGCATTCGTTTCCGAGCTCCGAAAGCAGCCCATCGATGCGTTTTCCATTCGAAAAACCCGGAAAGACCACGGCATCGTGCGCTGGATCGAGGGCGAAGTTCCCCCCAAAAGCCGGGTGGCGATCATCGACGATGTGGCCACCACCGGTGGCTCTACGATCAAAGCCATTGAACGCGCGCGATCCGAAGGGCTTGTGGTGGTCAAGGCCGTGATTCTGGTGGATCGTCAGGAGGGAGGGCTGGAAAATATCCGCGAGCAAGTCGCCGATGTGTCCGCTGTGGTCACCCGCGACGAACTCATGGCGGCATACCGCCGACAGGAGCCGTGGGACGGCCCCTGAGCCGATGTTCCCACCCGGTGGCGCTTTCACCGCGCGGAAACGCGCCGGATATGGCCGCAAAGAACATGCAGCAGTGCTGCAATGAAGATGGAATTTCGGTTCTGCGGGTTTACGGCTGCGGTTCGTTGTTTGCAGGGATGTAGGTCGCACAGGCGTTTTCCGACTCCCAGGCCGAAACGCGACTGACCCATACGCCCTCGGATTGAATTTCTCGCTGCAGGGCTTCGGCGATGTAGCGGGCGATGTTTTCGGAAGAAGGTGGAAATCCATCGCCGAAGATTCCGTTTTCATTTAGAAATTTGTGGTCCAGGCGATTTACCACCGCACCCACGTGTTTTTTGAGCTCGCCGAAGTCCATCAGAATTCCCGCGGTCGGATCGAGGGATTCCCCCCGCACAAAGACTTCCACTTTCCAGTTGTGTCCGTGCAGGTTTTCACACTTTTCGGCAACCATGCGAAGCTGGTGGGCTGCGGAAAATTGCGTCACGATTTTTAATTCATACATAGTGGGTACCCCGGTGGCCGGGATTGGTTATAAACCGGCATCGGCAAAAACGCCGGCTACATCGCTCCGGCCGAATCGCCCCGTAGAATGTTTTTAATTTTCGTGGAAAGCTTTGAATTTTCCAGCTTGGCGAATTCTTTGAGCAAAGATTCCTGCTTTTTGCTCAGGTGCGTCGGCGTGCGAATGTTGAACTGGAAAATCATATCGCCTCGGCTGCCGTTTCTCAGCGAGGGGATGCCCTCCCCGCGCAGGCGGAAAATATCGCCGGGCTGAGTGCCTTTTCTGATTTCGATGTGTTTTTCACCCGTCAGCGTCGGCACCTTGATTTTATCGCCCAGTGCGGCCTGCACAAACGAAATCGGTATGCGACAGAGCACGTCGGTGTTGTGACGCTCGAAGAGGTCGTGGGATTCGACATGGATAAACACGTACAGATCGCCGGGCGGGCCGCCGTAAATTCCGGCCTCTCCTTCTCCGGTCAGCCTCAGGCGCGAGCCGGTGTCTACGCCGGCCGGGATTTTAACGGCCACTTTTTTCCGAACCCTGACACGACCGTCTCCATTGCATTCACTGCAGGGATGGGTGATGATTTGACCGGTGCCGCGGCAGGTGTGACAGCCGGTTCGGACGGTGAAAAATCCCTGAGTGCGCGATATCTGCCCGCTGCCGCCGCATTGGCCGCAGGTCTCCGGCCGGGTGCCCGGCTCGGCGCCGCTGCCGCTGCAAGCCTCGCAAAGCGCGGTCTTTTCGACCTCGATTTCGGTATCCGTACCGAAGGCCGCCTCCATAAAGCTCAGGCTCATGTCGTAGCGCAGGTCCACGCCTCGCTGAGTTTGGCTGCGCGAGCGTCTTCCACCGCCGAAGCCGAAAAAGTCTTCGAAGATATCCCCGAAACTGGAAAAAATATCGTCGAAGCCGCCGAAACCGGAAAAGCCGGTACCCTCCAGTCCCTGGTGGCCGAATTGATCGTAGAGATTGCGCTTGTGTGCATCCCGCAGCACTTCGTAAGCCTCGGCGGCTTCTTTAAATTTGTCTTCAGCTTCTTTGCTTCCCGGGTTCCGATCGGGGTGAAACTGTAAGGCGAGTTTTCGATACGCGGTTTTAATCTCCGAATCACTGGCGTTGCGCTGAACGCCCAGCACTTCGTAGTAATCCCTTTTGGCTGCCATTGCGACCCCAGCTACCTGTCCCGTCGGTAATATGATTGCAGGCGGTTTTCATTCACCGGTTTTAGGTATCGACCGGTTTTTGCTGGACTTTAACGTAATGCAAGACGGACGAATGTCAATCACTGTGAATGCCTGTTATTACGGGAGTTCGCAGCCGTTCGCCCCAGCGCCGAGCCGGTTCGGGAAGGCATCCGGTGAAGGGGCGGTACCGCGACCGGATCCCTCCATCGGCCCAAACACGGCCCCCGGTGATAACACGCCGGTTTGTGAAGATGATATTCGCCGGATTTCGAACGAAAACGGGAGGGTTTTACAGACGATTTGGTGAGTGAAACGGGCGTTCTTCGCGGGACAGCATCATAAACAACAGCGAACCGGCCAGCATGAGGATCGCCCCCAGCGGGAATGCGGCCCGCAGCCGGAAAACGTCCATCATCAATCCGGCGGACATGGAGCCGAAGAGCATGCCGAGGCTGTGGGACACCGTAAGCAGGGCCATCACCGAACCCATGGCGTCACTGCGGTCGCCGACGGTCACTGCGGCTGCCATGAGTGCCGGCATGCAGATGCCGCCACCAATCCCAAAGGCGGCACTGGCCAGAATCAACTCCATCAGGCTGTCGGACCAGGCGTATGAAACCACGGCATAGCTGACCAGCAATCCACCGATGATCACCAGGGACTTTTTGTTAACGCGGTCGGCCAGGTAGCCCATGGGCAGGTGGATGATTCCGCTGATTAGAATTCCCAGCATGACCAGAAAGCCGATCATGGCACTGGTTAGCGAAAATTCACCAGCGGCAAGGACCGGCAGAAATCCCCAGATGATGCCGATGCAGGCCGTGTAGGCAAAACGGAACACGAATAAAGCGGCGATCTGCCGACTCTGCAGCAACCGCCTCCATTCGGCGGGCGGACGCCCCCGGCAGACGGCCCTTTCTTTGCGGGCCGGCGGCAACAGAAACATGCTGAGCAGGAAACCGAACAGAGACAATGTTCCCATTCCCAGAAAGGCCGCATTCAAACCGAAACGATCATGAATCACCCCGCCGAGCACCGGGCCCAGGCTCAAGCCGAAAAACAGGGACATCTGGAACAGTCCCATGGTAAACCCTTCCCGACCTTCGGAGGTGATGTCTCCGACATACGCTTGAATGACGGGCAGCAGCATGGCCGAGGCAATCCCCTGCAAAAACCGGATCGCAATCAAGGCAACAATGTTGCTGGAGGCCATGAATGCAAAAGAGATCAGGGTGTATGCCAGCAGTCCCGGTACGATCAGTGGTTTGCGTCCTTTGCGATCCGAGAGACGGCCGAAATAGGGCAGAAAAAAAACCCGCGAAAGGGAAAACGCGCCGAAAATCAGTCCGATGGCGAAACCGCCGGCACCCAGGCTCCGCGCATAGACCGGCAGCAGCGGCACCACGATGCCCACCCCGGTGATGGTGGCGAATATGGAAAAAAACAGGGTGACGAAAATCGCTTTGTCGACTTTTTGCATAAGAGAGAAGCATTCCGATTCGCGCCGCCGGGGAAACCGAAATGGAATCCGGCCCGGGCAATCTAGGACCGGCTATAGCATACCTGCAACCCGAACGGTACACGAATCGGCCCGATTTGGCACAGGGTGTGCGCTGATTTCTGTGGCCCCGAAAAGACCCGGCATGGAGGACCGGGGAAACATCGAAGAGACCGGTTGTGGGCGCCGGCTTCTTGCCGCCGGGCCGCTACGGGTGGTCCGCCCTGCGCAGACACGCAACCGAACCCGAATCTAAACCGGGGTAAGGTCGCTGCAACGGGCGATCCGCATTCTCGGACTTTTCATACCTGCATCGGAAACAAGGACAGGCGGGCGGAATTCGAACCGGTTTCAGGTCTGGAGAAGACGGAGGCCGCGCAGAAAGAAACGCTGGTAGTCCAGCGGACTGGCAAAACGGGCACCGACACCGTAAAGAAAAAAGCCGGCCGGCTCTTCGAGCTCCGCGCACCATTGGACTTCGGCATTGGAAAGATTCGGCACCGAGAGGCCGGGAATGTCGACACCGATGCGAAAAACGGTGCCGGGGGCCAGGGAAAGATTCGATTCGAAATAAAGGCCCTGTTCATTATAATTAAAGAGTACGCCCAGGAATATTCGCTTTTCATCTCGAATGTTGACGATGATGGGAATTTCCAGCGAGGTCCGTTCGTTGGCCCGGTTTTCCGAATCGGTTTGCATTGCCCCCTCCTCCCGGATGCAATCACAGCGACAGGCAAGTCCATCGGTTGTAGCGGGACTGGGAGCAAGAACCATACCATCGTGCGGTTGCATACCGGATCCGCGAACGGCCCGCCGGCAGGGGGTTTACCGTCGATACTCAGAACGCGCGGCACCCCGGATTGGGAACCGCATTTCCCAGCACTGGGTAATTGACTTCCGCATGTTGCCGAAACCGAAATCGACTGATTTCGGCAAAAAAAAACCCGGCTGCTCTCGCAACAGGGTCTGGTGATAGAAGCGCTTTAGCATTTTTCATTTCGGAGGGAATGCAAGCTGCTGATCAAATCCAACCCTCCCCAGCTATGCTCCCCGGCGGGGAATATCCAAAGTTGAAAGTATCATATCAAGTTGGCGGTCTTTGTCAACTCTTATTTGTAAAGTGCGGATTCGATTGCATATTCGGCTCCGTTTTGTGTTTTCAATGAACTTGTATCGCATTGCATAATAATACGATTTGCACCCGGTATTCATCCGAGATGGCGGCCAGGGTGCGCAAATCCGGTTGCCCCATGCGGTGAAAAAAAATGCCACCCCCCGGATGGCGTCACGATCTGCTGAGATTGGAAATTGCCGCGGGTGGGATGGGAAAAACACTGCCCAACATCCGGAAACCATTTTCCCATTATACCGCGCGGATCCTCGGCCAACTGAAGTCAATCAACACGATAACAATTTGTTAAAGCTGATAATTTTTGGAAAAGGCTTCCCCGGCACAGTCTTTGCTCTACCAGGATCGTGCCGGTACGCGGTGGCACCGCGCGGTTGCGAGAGGCAGAGCCCGGCTGGAAAAACCCATCATTTTTTTCATTGGGGTGAATATCCATGACCGTAAATCCCGCAATTTTTGGAATGTTGATGATGACGTCCGTACTGGCCGTGGTCGTCGGCATTTTGCTGATTGAAAGAATCTGGCTCTGGACCGAACGCCGTCCTTCCACCAAACGGAAACCGAAACACCTGATTCGCAAACTCCGGCCGGCGCGGTTTTTCCAAAAAATGTACCGAGAGGACGATTCGTATAAAAACCGCACCGATGTGCCCCATTCTCCCGCCAGTTCCGCCTGATCGTCACTCCGGCAAGGGTTTGTTTGCCGATTGGATTCCCCCGCCAACGCTTCCGCGTCTCCCATTTTTCCAGTATAACGGCAGGGCCCGGATCACGGAAGATCCACCGAAGCCAAAAAAAGACGGGCCGCCGGGGTATAGCGGCCCGTCCATCAATGAAAGGAGGTTGAGTTAGGCACAATGGTCTAACCGTATTTTTTATATATACCACTGCGTGGCATGTCAAGGATTTTTCGGGGCCGGAAATGGGTCGCGTCCGGCTTTAGTCGGTGAACGGGTCGTTTCGCCGGCAGTTCAATCCCGAGCGGCGGTCCTTGCCGGAACGTCGATCGTGTCCGGAGCGGCGCCGAAAGGGCAACTTGGAGCGGTTGAGGGAGTAATCGATCGTTACATCCCACTGTGCGCCGCATCCAAATCGATAGAATTCAACTGCTTCGGGCAGTTCCCGGGACCATCTAATTTGGGCCTGGTGAAGAAAGGGGCCGCGGCCGTAAGGCGGATCTTCGACCACGATGGCCACCTCCTGGCCCGGGCAGCACTCCACGTCCGTTTCGATGTACATTCCGTCCTTGCAAAAGTTGAACATGCGTCCGTTGTGGCAGCCATTGTTCCGGGTTTGAATGATAATCGGGGTTTCGTGTTCGAATCTACGGCAGTGCCGTTGCTCCTTGGCTCTGCTCGCCATGGCGGCTCCTTCGATGGCGTCTGGCTGTTGCATGAATCGAGGTGTTTGATTACATAGGTAGCATAAGGTTGTTTTTTCCGGATACGCAAAAAGCACTCAAAAACAGATAATACCGTTTCGCCGGATTGCCAATAACCGAGGTGATGTTCCTAACAGAAAATCGACGATCTGAAAATCCGTGGCACTACGCATTAAATATACGTAATAATACTTAGGCTCCCCATCCGGGGAATCGATCGCCACGATTGCATTGGATGACGGGAGGATGATTCCATATGCAGACAGCAACCGCAACATCCAAAACCGGAATCATTGCGCTGAATCGCTACCGGTGCGGATACCGAGGTTTTCTGGAAGTGGCAACCGAATACATCTTTTTCCAGTTCTCCCGGGATCGTTGTCGGATGCTGCAGCGCTATGCAAAGACAGAATTTCCGGATTACAGTGCTTTTGTCAACCTGATGTCCAAATTCATGCCGGCCGGCCGGTTTCTGGCCGCCCCCCTGGAAATCGCCGAACTGAACGAGAGGGAACTGGCCAGAGTTTTTGAACGGATTGAAACCGGCGGCGTCCGTTTAACGGACAGGTTCGCATCCCAATCGGAGCTTGCATGCCGCGCGCAGCCAAGATGACGGACGTTACGGTAGTCGGCGCCGGTCCGGCTGGTGCCATGACGGCCTTTTACCTGGCCGCGCTCGGACTGCAGGTCCAAATCATTGAAAAACGGAAGTTTCCACGGCACAAACTCTGCGGCGGCGGGCTCACGCGTCGAGCCCTTCAGGAAATCCCCTTTGACCTTTCCGAGGTCATCGAAGACGTCGGCCACACGATTCAGCTGAGCATTGGTGAGCGACTGCTGATGAAGCGGCGTTTTTCGCCGCCGCCGGTCGTTCTGGTTCGCAGGGAGCGGTTCGATGCCTTCTTGCTGGAAAAGGCCCTGCGGGCCGGCGCCCGGTTTCAGGACAACACCGTGTTTCGGGGCCTGACCGGGTCTTTCGGCAATCTGGTCATCCAGACATCTCAAGGTACTTTTCGAGCGCAGGTGATCGTCGGTGCGGACGGCACGCAAAGCCGGGTGCGAAAGGCACTGGGCTGCCGCGGACCGCTGGCGGCAATGGTCGCCCTGGCGGCCACGGTACGGCCATCCGGCCCGGGCGCAATGGCCGCGTTTCGCAGTCGGATCGACTTCGACTTTCAGCGCAAATGGATGGGCTACGGCTGGGTATTTCCAAAGAAAACGGAGCTGTCGGTCGGCGTTATGTCTCGCGGTTCCCGGCCCGGGTCCATGAAATCCCGTTTTTACGAATATTTACAACATAAGGGTTTTCAGGATGCCGACGTGTTGGCTTTGCGCGCGCATCGGATTCCCTGCACCCCCGGCCTGAGATTTCACCTTTCCAAAGAACGGGGCATTCTGGTGGGGGATGCCGCCGGACTGTGTGACCCGATCACCGGAGAAGGCATTTATGCGGCCGTCTGCCAGGCACGTTTGGCGGCCGAGACCATCGGCGATTGTTTTTCGAATCGCAGCGCTTTGTCGGCCTATGAAGCCGGGGTGCAATCCCGCTTCGGCGCCGACAACGCCTGTGCCCGCTGGATGGGCGCTTTCCTGTATCACCTGCCGGGGCTCAGTCACCGGATTCTGGATCTGCGCCGGCATTACCTGCTCCGGCGGTATTTGGCGGTGGTTGCCGGGACAACGACTTACCGGGCGGAGTTCATGCCGCCGGTGGTGCTCCGTCGCCTGGCAGGATTGACGTGGCGCCGCTGAAGGTGCCTCAGGTTTGGCGGCGGCAGAAAGCGCTCGCTTTGGATTCGGTCCGTCGTGCCCGGTCGATTCAGGAGACGGCCTGCCAGATCAAGGCCGCGCAACCCAGCAGCCAGCAGTAAGGCGCAAAATATTGAATCTTGCCCTTCTCCACCAGACGCAGCAGCACAACCAGCGCGAAATATCCAGAGATCCCTGCCGCAACGGTCCCCAACACGATGGCTGTGGCGGTAGCCGAAGCGTGCAGGTCGGCGGATTTGATTTCCAGAAGCAGTGCGCCGACGATGGCCGGAATCGACAACAAAAAAGAAAAACGTCCGGCCAGTCTGCGATCGATTCCCAGGTAAAGGGCTGTGGAAATGGTCGCGCCCGATCGAGAGATTCCCGGAAGGATGGCCAGTCCTTGGGCCAGGCCGATCCAAGCGGCGTCCCGGGACCGCATGTGCTGCAGCGGACGGGCCGCCGGCCTTGCCCGGCGGGTGAACCAAAGCAGGGAGCCGGTGACCAGCAGCATGGCACCCACCAGGGTGACGTTGGCAAATATGCGGTCGGCAAGACGATGGAACAAAAGCCCCAGCACGGCCGTCGGAAGCGAGCCGACCCCGATGAGAAAACAGATGCGTACATGCGGGTCCTGCCGCAGCAACGCTTTGAATCCGCCTGCCGGTCCCGCCAGGACCGGCAGGCGAATCAGGGTGGCCAGGATATCCCGGATGTCGCGTTGAAAGACGATCAGGACCGCTGCCAGCGTTCCCAGGTGCAGGCAGATGTCCAACAACAGCTCCGGCTCTCGAAATCCGAGCAGATTTTGAAACAGGACCAGGTGCCCGGAACTGCTGATCGGCAGAAATTCCGTCAGCCCCTGAACGATACCCAGCAGAACCGCTTGCCACGTGCTCAATCCGGTGTTCTCCGCGCAAAACTTTTTGGCAGGTTACGTTCGAAAAATGAATTATGGCACCGTTGGGGCGTTTTTTCAATCGCTGCGCATCGTCGGGTTCAGAGCAGGACCTTGCCCATACCTTCGGTATGGTAGCCGCCCAGCGCCGCCACCCGCCTCTGGAATTCCGCGCTGCCGATGGCTTCCAACAGAATGCGGCCGCGACGGCTTTCGAAAAAATCCGCGCGCATCAGCAGGTCGTATTGTTCGGTGACCACCGGAATGAAATCCAGGCCCAGGGCCCGGGCAGCGGCATAAATGCCCAGCCCGACGTCCGCGGCTCCGCTGAGCACGGCCACGGCCACGGCCATGTGAGTGAACTCCTCGTTTTCATAGCCGCGAATGTCGGCCGGATCTATGGATCGTGATTTCAGACGGTAATCGAGCAGGATGCGGGTCCCGGATCCACTCTGGCGGTTGATCAGGGTGACGTCCTCGCGAGAGAGATCTTCGATCCCCCGGATGCCCTTGGGGTTGCCCGCCGGCAGGATCAGCCCCTGCTGCCGGTCGACCAGGTGGACCAGCCGGAGTTGACCTTCGTTGTAAAGTTCCGGGAGATAGCGGCGCAGGTAGCTGATATTGTAGCTGCCGTCTTCGGTGTCCAGCAGATGGGTGCCGGCCAGATGGCACAGGCCTTTTTTGACCGCCATCAATCCACCCATGCTGCCCACGTGGCTCGATGAAAGGCTGATGCCGCGGCCGCCGGCGCGCAGTTGGTCGGACAGAACATCCAGGGTGTTGTCGTGGCTGCCGACCACCACGATGGTGTCGGTGATGGTTGCCAGCGGGCGCAGCAGCTCGGCGCGAACCGGCTGCTGTTCGGGCAGTCCCTCCAGTGATTTGGGAATCCGGATGATGCCGTCGGCTTCGGTGATCGAGGTAATGGTTCCGGCTCCGCGCGGCAGCGCAGTGGCCACGATCCGGCCGGAGACTTCACCGAGCTTGACGCGCACGAATTCTTCGATGCCCAGCTTGGAGGCAATTTTGCGCGTCGGCTGCACTTCCGCCGTCTGCGGTGTGATGTCCGGCAGACCGATGCGTCCGCGCATCCAGGGTCTGACCAGCTGTTCGAAAGCGATAATTGCGGACACCGGATAGCCGGGCATGCCGAATACCGGCTTGGATTGCACCCGGCCGAGAATGACCGGTTTGCCCGGCATCATGGTAACCCCGTGGACCAGGATTTCGCCCAGTCGCTCGACGACACGCCGGCCGTAGTCTTCCGAGCCGGCCGATGATCCGCCGATGATCAGCACGGCATCGAAATCAGCGCCGAGGCCGTCGGCGGTGGCAGCGGTAATCGCCTCCAGGTCGTCGGAAATCTTGTCGTGTTTTTCCCAGCAACCCCCATATCGGTTCACCAGGCTGCCCAGTACATAGGAGTTGCTTTCCAGCACCTGCCCCGGTTCGAGGACCGACGGCTTATCCCTGTGCCAGTCCACCAGTTCGGATCCGGTGGGGATGATCAGGATTCTGGGCTTGCGACGCACTGCAACCTCGAAGATGCCGCCGGAGATCAGCGCCCCGATGCAGTAGGGGGTCACCTCGTGATTCTGGGGAAACAGCAGCTCGGTGGCCACAATATCTTCGCCCATCTTACGGACGTATTGCCAGGGAAATGCCGGTGCCTCGATGCGAACCCGGCCTTCGGCCAGCTCCTGGACCCGTTCGATCATGATTACCGCATCGGTTCCCGGCGGCATTACATGGCCGGTGTTCACGAAGAAGGCATTGGTTCCCAATATCAATTCCCGGGGTCGGGTCTCCGTGGCCCCGAAGGTTTGATCGGCTTTCACGGCGATGCCGTCCATGGCGGCGGCATGGAAGTGCGGTGAAGAAAGCCTGGCGAACACCGGTTCGGCCAACACCCGTCCCACGGATTCCGAGACCGGCACGGTTTCCCCGGGCAGCGGCGGCGCGGCAAAAGTCTCCTGCAGGATCTTGCGGGCTTCTTGCAGAGATTTCATTTTCAGGTAAATGTTTCGTTGGGTCTGCATTACGTTTTCCTTATCGGGTTCCCGGCGATGCCGACCGAGCGGAGTCGAGCATGGCCGGAAGGGATCATTCAAAGCGTTTTCTAAAAAGGAACGACCTCCACGGCGGTTCCGGCATCCAGACCTTCGGTATCGGCGTCGACCTCCACCAGGCCGTCGGCGGAAACCATGGTATGAATCAGACCGGATTTTCCCAGAATCGGCTGGGCCAGGTACCCATCGTCTTCGCGCTGCAGGCGCACGCGCACAAAATCACTGCGCCCCTGGGCCGAGGCGATGTTACGGCTCAGAACGGCCGGGATGTTGACCCGGTTCGGATACGCTGCGGCCTGTCCCTGGATGGCCGCCACAAACGGAGCGACCACGACCCGGAAGACCACCATGGCGGAAACCACGTTACCCGGCAGTCCCCATACGGCCTGACTGCCGGTGCGGGCTAAAATGGTGGGTTTGCCCGGACTGATGGCGATACCGTGAACCAGGATATGGGCGTTTTCCAGTTTCGAGAGGATTTCGACGGTGTAATCCCGAATGCCCACCGAGCTGCCGCCGGACAGCAACACCATGTCGCTTTGCTCCAGGGCGCTGCGACAGGCGGCAAACAGCGCATCGGGGTCGTCTGCCACGATGCCGTAACGCACGGGCACCGCACCGAGTTGCTGCAATTGACCCGAAAGGGTGTAGCTGTTCATGTCCCGGATTTGGCCGAGTCCCGGCTGGGCGTCGATGGCCACAATTTCGTCGCCGGTGGACAGGATGCCGATCACCGGTCGGCGAAACACTTTCACGCGACGATGACCGAAGGCCGCCAGCAGGCCGGATTCCTGGGGCCGGATAGGCAGTCCGGCATTCAGCATTACTTGGCCGCGGGCGTAATCCTCTCCCACCAGCAGCACGTGCTGGCCGGGGGCGACGCTTCGATAGACTTCGATGGTGGCTGTGTCCAGCGAGTCGGTGTGCTCGATCATAACGACGCTGTCGGCACCCTCCGGCAGCATGCCGCCGGTGGCGATGCGGCAGGCTTGGCCGGGGCCGATCGAAAATGCGGGCACCTCCCCCATGGCCACCGAACCCACCACGTCCAGGTAGGCCGGGTTGGCGTCCGAGGCACCGAAGGTCGAAGCCGCCCGCACGCCATAGCCGTCCATGGTCGCCCGGCAAAAGTCCGGCAGGTCGGCTGCGGCGGTGATCTCTTCGGCCAGTACCCGGCCGACGGCGTTTTCCAGAGAAACGCTTTCGGCGGATACGCTCGGGAAAAGGCTTTTCAGGCGCAGAACGTCCGACAACGATTGGACTTCAAAAAATTCTTTCATGGGGTCCTATTTCAGCAGCGGCAGGGTCGCTCGGAATTGGTCGGTGCCAGCTCTTCGGAGCCATTCGTACATGAGCATTTCCGTGGAAGTGACGGCGATATCGGCCGCCCGCAGGCGATGGATGGCGATGTCCAGGTTCCGGGGGTCTCTTGCGGAAACCGCGTCGGCCACCACCTGCACGCGGAAACGGCGGGCAGCTTCGATGGCGGTTTGAAACACGCACACGTGAGCTTCGATTCCGCTGAGCAACAAGGTGCTGCGGCCGAGATCCTCCAGTGTGTCGGAAACTTCCGTGGACCCCAGGCAACTGAACGAAATTTTGGAAATCGGCTGAAACGGTTCCAGGTCGGCGCGGATTTCATCGGCAGTGGCCCCCAGATTCTGCTGTTCGGTGACCAGAACGGGAATGTCGAGAATTCGGGCCGTCCGGATCAGTTTCACCAGATTGGCGGTCAGTTTCGGAAACTCGGAAATCACCGGCGTCAGCTTGCTTTGGACATCGATCACCATCAGCACGCTGTCATCCCGGTCTGCCAGGAAGCGTTGTGACTCGAAGCGGGGTGTTTCCATCGGGGTTCTCCATCGATGTATTCCGGTTTTGGGCCCACTCGATTCCGTGAATGGCCATCTGTGACACGTAGATGGCATTAGGTAACACAAAGGTGCGGGCGGATCAAGATTTGCGCAAGTCCCCTGTTCGTGCAATTCCTTGATCATCACCGAAATTATTCTTAATTTAGCAACAAAATCGTCAGTGTGCCGAGTGAAACGGTTCCCGTGCCGGCGACAGCCTGTCGGCCAACCGCGGCTGCGGGTCCCGACAACGGACAGGCGCAGCGGTTGCGGCTTGCAATATCTTCCGAAAACCGATAGAAATAATCGCATATGGAAAAAAATCATATGGAAACGAACCAGGACCAGCCGGAAACCGCTTTGGAAGAACCCGACCTGCAGCCGGCGGCGCCCCGGGCCGGCAAACCGAAATTCCTGACGCGAATACCGTTCACCGAATTCAATTTGTCGGCGGAAGTGATGCGCGGGCTCCAGGACGCCGGTTTTGTCTATTGCACGCCGATTCAGGCCCAGACCTTGCCGGTTTCCCTGAAGCATCGAGATGTTGCCGGACAGGCACAGACCGGCACCGGAAAGACCGGGGCGTTTCTGGTGACGGTCTTCACCCGTTTGGCCGAGCATCTCTCCGAGAAGCCCGGTCTGCCTGCGGCCCTGATCGTGGCCCCCACCCGGGAGCTGGCATTTCAGATTCACGAGGAAGCCGAAATCATCGGCGGTTATACGGGACTGAAAATCGCCCAGGTCGTGGGCGGCATCGATTACCAGAAACAGGCCCAGATTCTGAAAGAAGGTGTCGATGTCATTATCTGCACCCCCGGTCGCATTATCGATTATATGAAGCAGGGGATTTTCAAGACCGCCGGGATCAAGATCGTGGTCATCGACGAGGCCGACCGTTTGCTGGATCTGGGATTTGCCAAAGACATGCGCTATATATTGCGCAAGTTGCCGCCCTATGATCGCCGGCAGTCGATGCTGTTTTCGGCCACGCTGTCCTACCGCGAACTGGAGCTCACCTATGAGTACATGAACCTGCCCGAATTCATCGCCGTTACGCCCGAAGAACTGACGGTGGAAGGGATTGACCAGGAACTGTACCATATCGGCAAAAACCAGAAGCTTGCGCTGATGCTGGGCTTACTCGAACATGAGACCTGGAACCGCATACTGATTTTTGTCAACACCAAGGCCGGGGTCGAATGGCTGACGCAGAAGCTCAAAGGAAACGGCTGGCCGGCGGAAGGCATCACCGGCGATTTGCCCCAAAAAAAACGCTTCCAGCTGATGGAGCGTTACAAGAACGGAAAAATTAAGATTCTGGTGGCAACCGACGTGGCCTCCCGGGGCATCCACGTGGAAGACATCAGCCATGTCATCAACTACGATCTGCCTCAGGATTCGGAAAATTACGTCCACCGGATCGGCCGCACGGCCCGGGCGGGGAAAACCGGCAAGGCGATTTCCCTGGCCTGCGAGGACTATGTCTATCACCTGGAATCCGTGGAAGAAATGCTCGGCTACAAGATTCCGGTGGTCTGGCCGGAAGATGACTGGTTCGGCCATGACCGTTGCGGACCGGTGAAAACGGCGGTTAAGGGGCGCAAGGGCAAGGCCGCCCGCGGCCGTGGGAGGGTGAAAAAGCGATTGGCCCGTCAGCAGGGAAAAGACGAACGACACGACTTGTGGCAGAAGACCCATCCCGGGGCTTTCTTCGGTTTCCCGCCGGAAGCGGAGGCCGCTCCGGCGGGAGAATCGGTGGATGCGACCAAGAAAAAGCGCCGCCGTCGTCGCCGCAAGAAAAAGCCGCCGACACCAGAGGCCGGTGAAAGCAAGGAATAGGTGCGCCGGCGGCCAGGTGGCAGCGCATCAGCATCGTGCCGTCGCCGTCCACCGGCCGGCACGGTTGCGGTGCGTTGACCGGAGCGCCTTGAGGATTTCGGTCACCGGCGGTGATTTGCCGCACTGCGCCGGCGCGCAGACCGGAAGATATTGCCGACCGGATTCGCTGGTTCCAGCCCTGTGCCGGGCGTTTCCATTTTTCAAAACCGCCTCGATCAGGTCCGGATAATGCGCCATGGGCTACGTGTTCGATTTCAAAGATGCGATGATGTATGAGCGCTGGCACCGCGAGCCGGAACGCCGGTCGGAAGCCGAACGCGAGTGCCATCTGATGATCGAAATGCTCCAGCCGGCGCGGGGTGAAACCGTTCTCGATATCGGCTGCGGCACCGGTATTCATTTCGAGGCCCTGTTGGAACGCGGCGTCAGCCCCACCGGTCTCGATCCGTCTCCTTACATGCTCGATTGCTGTTTTCAGCGATTCGGCCCACGTGTCGACTTGTACCGCTCCCATGCCGAAGATCTTCCCTTCGACGACAACTCATTTAATCATGCCGTTTTGATGACGACCCTGGAATTCGTCGACGACCCCCGGCAGAGCATTGCCGAAGCCTGTCGCGTCGCCAAGGACCGCGTCTTTATCGGCGTATTGAACCGCTACGCCATCAAAAGCATCCATCGCAGGGTTGCCGGAATGTTTTCCGAATCCATCTTTAATAAAGCCCAGTTTTTTGGAGTTTGGGAACTCAAGCGCATGGTGTTGTCGGTAGCGGGACCGGTGCCGATTGCCTGGCGGACCATCAATCAGTTTCCCACGGCCTGCAGCGGATTGGCCCAGAACCTCGAATATTCGCCGATTCTTCAGCGCTGTCCCTTCGGTGCATTTCTGGGCGTGGTCGCGACGCTGATGCCGCGGTTTCGTACCCGCCCGCTGGCCCTGCGCTATCGCGCCAAGAAGACCTCCGGAATTGTGGCTCCCAACACTTCGTGAACCGGCAACCGCTCAAATCCGGTTCGCGAATCGGCCATCGACATCCGGTGTTTCCCCGGAATCGGAATGCCGGTGCCGACAACTTTTCAACGATTGGAGCTTTCATGGAAGCCTATCTGTGGGAACCGGCCGAGGAACAGTCCGTTCGCTGCAACCTCTGCAGCCACCGCTGCCACATCAAAACCGGAAAACGGGGAATATGCGGGGTGCGGGAAAACCGCGAAGGCGTGCTGAACACGCTGGTATACGACAAAATCATCGCCCACCACATCGATCCGATCGAAAAAAAACCCCTGTTTCACTTTTTCCCCGGCAGCCTTTCGTATTCGGTGGCAACGGTGGGTTGCAATTTCCGCTGCCGGTTCTGTCAAAATGCAGACATTGCCCAGATGCCGGGGGATCGCGACGGCATGATCCTCGGAGAACGCACCACTCCCGCAGAATTGGTGCAGGCGGCCGTCCAGGGCAAGTGCCGGAGCATTGCCTACACCTATACAGAGCCGACCATCTTTTTCGAACTGGCGCACGACACCGCCCGCATTGCCCGGGAGCGGGGCCTTAAAAACGTTTTCGTTACAAATGGATACATGACCGGCGAAGCCGTCGCGATGATTCGCGACGTTCTGGATGCCGCCAATGTCGATTTGAAGGCATTCCGCGATGATTACTACCGCAAGCAGTGCAAGGCCCGGTTGAAGCACGTAACCGAATGTCTTAAGAACCTGAAAAATGCAGGCATTTTTGTCGAGGTAACCACTTTGATCGTTCCGGGATTGAACGACGATACCGAAGAACTCAGAGATCTGGCCGACTTTCTGGTACGGGAACTCGGAGTGGAAACCCCCTGGCACATCAGTCGCTTTCATCCGACTTACAAACTCACCGACCGACCGCCCACACCGGTAAAAACGCTGTTGATGGCCCGGGATATCGGGCTCGAAGCCGGCCTGCGGTATGTGTACACCGGCAATGTTCCGGGGGAAGACGGCGAGCACACCTATTGTCCGGAATGCAGGCGCGTGGTCATCGAACGCTGGGGGTTTTCCATTCGCAGCTATGATCTGGAAGACGGCCGCTGTCGTTATTGCCGCAGCCCCATCGATGGTGTCGGGCTGTAAACCCGCCATCGGATCGGTCCGATTCCGCCGGCCGGACAACGCGTTCATTTCTGTAAACGATTCGATTCGAAGTGATACCGATTGGTTATGATCGTGGCCCGTTTGCGAAAAAAAGGGCGTTCAAGATCTTGAACGCCCGGCAAATTTTAAGTATGATGAATTATATAAGAATGTTGTCGTGAATTCGCTGAAATTTGGTTCAAAATTTTGAACATTTCTGGGGAAGATCGACTCGAATGAAAGCATCTCCACCGGGGGCGGGACCGCGCGTTTTGATTGAAATCTAACTGGTTAGCGCCGTTTTTGAATTTTCAGCCACTTTTGGCACATTCGTTGCTTATTATCCAGATCGAAGCCACGAAATTCTTCATCTGTATTCCTCCTTTCAGGCTGACCGCTCCAAAAGCGGTCAGCCTTTTTATTGCCTGCAGGGGGTAACTGAAATATTTAAGGCCGAGAAGTACAGGATATTCTTGACTTTCCTGTTCATTTCCTTCAAACTACATTTTTTCCAAGTACCTGCAAATCGGTTGGCCCCGGCAGATTCCCTGGCGCCCCCTCGGCACTGCCGCAGCTTTTTCGGAGTAAAATTCGCCGGTCGCCCATCGGTTTTGCGGCAAACAGACGACTCGGACACAAAGGAATATTTGCGGTGAAAGAAATCGGATGGAAGCGGTTTTCCCACGATGTGCGATACCGCCGGGATCGATACCGGCAATTTGTCGGGATCTTGTTTGTCTTTCTGGTCACGGCCGCCGGTCAGCCCCGGCCCGGCTGGTTCTGGCCCGGCGTATTTCTGGTGGGGCTCGGAATCGCGGTGCGCCTGTGGGCTTCCGGTCACATTAAAAAAAACAAGGAGCTGGCCACCGATGGCCCCTATGCCTACGTGCGCCACCCGTTGTATGTCGGCAATATCCTGCTGGGGGCGGGTTTCTGCCTGGCGTCCGGTTTGTGGTGGAGTCTGCCGGCTTTTGTTCTGATCCTGCTGTTGTTCTATCCTCCGGCCATCCGCCGGGAGGACAACAAACTGCACCGTCTTTTCGGAGAAGACTGGGAACGCTGGAGCCAGCGCACGCTGGCCCTGATTCCCCGCCTGCGGGGATTTTCCAGTCCCGTCGGCGGATGGTCTTTTCGTCAGAGCCTGCGTCAGAACGGAGAGCCCGTCATCGCCCTGATTTTGCTCGCCTGCCTGTACTATCTTCATTGGAAACGCTGACATCCCGGGAGCCTGCATGCCGAATCCACCGCCCGGGTCCGAGCGCGTCTTGCTGGAACGGATCGAAGCCTGTCTCGCCGACCGGGACAACATTCTCGGTCACGGTTACCAGGGCCACACCTACCGCCTGTGTTTCGATGGTCGGCCCCTGGCCGTCAAGGCCCCGCTTGGAATCGGTCTGACCGCATGGGTTTCCCGCTGGATGCTGTACAACGAATACCGGGTCTACCGCCGGCTTGAGGGCATGGCGGGAATTCCGGTTTGCTATGGCTTTCTGGGCCGGCGCTATCTGGTGCTCGAGTGCATCGAGGGCATTCCGCTGCGCAGCGCGGAAATATCCGACCCCGATTACTTCTTTGGCACCCTGTTGGAACGAATTCGCAGGATGCATCACCGTGGCATCGCCCACGGAGACCTGAAAAAGAAAGACAATATCCTGGTGGTGAACGGTCGGGAGCCCTGGTTGATCGACTTCGGGGTGGCCGCGGTGCGCAAGGATCGACTCGCACCGCTGAATCACTATCGCTTCCGGTTGTTTCAGCGTTTCGACTACAACGCCTGGGTCAAGCTCAAGCTCCGCCGGGTGGGGGCGCTCAGTGCCGTCGAGCAGGATTTTTACCGGCGCACCATGGTGGAGTCCGCGGCCGGATGGATCAAGCAGACCTGGAAAAAAGGCAAACGGTTTCTGAAAAGCCGATAGGCCGCGGCGTTCAAGATTCAACCTTCTACTTAACGAGCACTGCCGTGCGCGGCCGATCGCAAGCTTTCGGTCGAACCTTGAACGCCCGCCGCTTTTTCAGCGGTTTTCCATCCGGTTGAGTTCCTCGTGCATCCGGTCGGCATTTTCCCGCACATAGTCGCGCAGCTGGGAATCGAGTTCACGGTAGTCGTTCAGGGCTTCTTTGAGCGAGAGCAGGTCGAGCTCGCACAACGCATACATCGACCCGTCGGCCGGGTCCACCCAGCGATCGGTGATGGTGGCGCCGTGCAGCGTGGTTTTGGTAAAGGTTTTCAGGGCGGTTTCCACGTGTTGCTCTTCCGAGGACCGGGACATGTCGCCTGCAGTCGTAGAGGCCATGTAGTCCTTGCTCAACCCCGACACATATACTTCCAGGGTTTTGGCGATTTCCAGTCGGGCCCGGTCGTCGGCCGACTGGCGCAGCAGCGCCTTGTTGTGAATGCCGGAAGCTACACCGACCCCGTAAAACACCCGCTCACCGTCCTGATCGAAGGCACCGCTGCCCTGCATGACCCACTGCGGTCCTAAAGCGGCCGAATCGGCACTTGGTTCCGGGCTCGAGGCACAGCCGGCCGCCGCCAGTGCAACGGCTGCCAGCAGCATGACGAGAAGCCAACTTGGTTTTTGGGAATTTGTCATTGGAAAACCTCCTTTTCCGATGGAACTGATGGTCATTTCAATTTCGATGGGTTCGCACTTTTCGGCGCATTTCCTCCATGAAACCTTCCATCTCGCGCATATCTTCGATCAAACGCGGCATCCGGTAGGGATGCTTGCGGGTCAGAATTCGTTTTTCCGGTTCGTATTCTTCGGCTGGCTTCGAAGGCGGAGCTGCTTCCGGCGGTGGCAGCGCCGTTCCGCTTTCCGGCGCGACGGGCCTTGATTCAGGTTCGCTGTCGTCGACCGGTGGGTCCTGTCCCGGCTCCGGCTGCGGCAAAACGGCCTCCGGCGATGGTTCCAAAACCGCAACGCCCTCCGAAGCCGAAGGTTCGACTGCACCGCTTGACGCACCGGCCGCGGCGATAAAAACCCCCTGCCCGCGCAGCCAATTCAGGGCGACATTGGACATGATCGCATAGTTGACGTCCGTGATAGTCATTCCATCAGCGGCTTTTCGTGCGATCATGGCGTTGATGCCGACCATGCGGCCATGTTTGTCTAGCAGCGGCCCCCCGGAATTGCCGCGGTTGATGCTGGCATCGGTTTGGAAAAGATTTTTGCCGTCAATACCGCCGAAGTCCCGGCGCACCGCACTGACCACCCCGGCCGTCAGGCTCCACAATCCCCCCTGCTCCGGATGCCCGATGGCATACACCGGGTCACCGATGCCCACCTGCTCCGAGTCCGCGATTGCCAGGGTCGACAATTGGACGTCCGGGACCTGGATCTGCAGCAGCGCAAGGTCCAGGGACGGGTCGGCGACCAGCAGTCGGGCCCTGTAGCCTTTCGAAAGATCGCGGCGGTGATCGCCGGTGACCCGTTGTGGTTTCAGATATACATGAATGTCTGGGACAAGGCTCTCCCGGTTGCCTTTCCGAAAAAGGTGGGCGTTGGTGAGAATCAGACCGTCGGCGCGAATGATCGAACCGGTGCCGATGTTGCCGGTCTTCAGTGTTTCCGATGCCAGAATAAAAACCACGGCCGGCCCGGCCCGATGATAAATATCCCCGGGGGTGGCCGCCCAGGCCGAAGCCACCGTCAAGCCGACCGCCAGGGCGGCCGTCCGAACGGCCGCTCGAACGGCGGTTCGAAACAGGTTCACGATGATGGTCTTTCCCGGAATCTCCGGCACCGGCACGGCAATCGATTTGGAAGCCGTTGGCTGCCATGCATTTCGAAGGTGGCGTTTTCTCATGGTTTTTTCCCCCGGATAAAATCGTCCAGCCGAACGGCGATTTCACCTGTCAGGGCCGCTTCGATTTCCCGCAGAGCGCGCTGCTCCGCCTTGGGGACCGTCAGGTGACCTTCCCGTCCGGACCGGCCGATGCTGGCGAAAATCGTCTCTTCGCGGGCGTCCATCAGGTCGAAGTGAACCCGCCAGCGGACAAACTTCCAGGTGGATTCGATGGCGGTATCGACTTCGATGTCAACCGCCCCCCGGGCGAGCAACTGTGCCTGGGATACGCGTTCGGTGACCGAAAAGCCTTTTTGCGTCAATGCATCGACCAGTGACCGGCCGACGCGCTCCGAACCGGCTCCGGTGACGGCCACGGCCACAAGTAAATCCTCCCGCAGCAAGCGGGCCAGCCGGTTTTCCAGATCGTTCCGCGACACGGCCGGATCGATGCCGCCGGTTTCCGGTTGCAGCACCCGCAATTCAGCCGCATACAACGATCGGCGGTCATGGTGCTCGAGACAGGTCTGCAGCATTCGAATCCGGTTCCATCGGTCCTGCCCCTCGAGGGCCTCCAGCGACTTTTGGATGGCGGCATCCAGGCTCCGGATGTTCGCTGCTGCCGCGGCGGCGGCCTGACGGCGGTCCAGGGCCGCCAGCACGTAAAATTCTCTCTCCGGTGAAGCCGTGTTTTGATGCACCCTTGCAATCCATACGCCCGACAGCATTTTGCGGCTTGAAATCCGCAGCTGCTCCACCGAGCGGATGCGGTGATCGGTTTCCACCCCCTGCGCCACGGACCGTTGCCGAATCGACTCGCGGGTTTGGCGGTTGGATTCGATCTCCGTGTGGAAAAAGCGGGCGATATCGGCCCGGGCCCGGTCCTCGGCTTCCAGGCGATCGGCTCCCCGACCGAGTGCGGTCAGATAGCGTCGGGGCGGAAATTCATCCGAAGCGTCCCGGATCCAGTCGGGAAGCGCTCCCCCCCGGGTGGTGACCGCGGCGGCCGGCGCACCGGCAGGCTCCGAAAACAGGGGCGGCTGCCCGACGGAATCCCCGGCGGCGGCCGTCTTCGCCGGCGGGTCAGAGAAGGCCTGCCGGGCGCGGTGCCGAACACCGTCCGGGGCGGCCGATTCCGTCTGCGACGCCGCACAGCCGCAAAGCAGGCAAACGCCGACCATGACGGCAGCGACAACCGGTTGCCGAAGAAGCCGTTTTTGGGTTCGTCTCATTGCAGCGTTCGCCTCAGAATGAATTTTTTCTCACCCGCGGCGACCTGAAACGGCGGCATCGTTTCCGACAGCACCGTGGTGCCGTGGGCATCGACGAATGCGATTTCGCCCTCGTAACCTCCGGCGGGCACCTGCACGCGGCCCAGGCGAATTTCGTCCGGCAGCAGCCGCCAATGCCGAATATCGGCGTTTTCGGTGACCAGACCCAGCAGATTGCCGAAGAGCTGGATCAGGGCGCCGGCGGAATCGCCGGCTTCTCGGCCGACGGCTTCAGCGGCGGCTTTGGTGGTCAGATATTTGACGGTGGCGCGGGCCACGGCCT
This sequence comes from Desulfobacterales bacterium, assembly GCA_051155755.1. Taxonomy (GTDB): domain Bacteria; phylum Desulfobacterota; class Desulfobacteria; order Desulfobacterales; family SG8-13; genus DAXETY01. The sequence goes on along the minus strand of DAXETY010000002.1, from coordinate 44,445 downwards.
TGCTCTTGGTTTGTTCGATCCGGTGTTCCAGGTTCGCCGCCGCGATCGCGCCGACCGGCTCCATCGGCTCGGTTTCGAAATCGTATCGCCGCCCGCTTTCACGATCCCGAATCCGCACCCGACTGCGGTCGATGGCGTAATCCCGAACCCGAAACTGCGGATACGCAATTTTGGCGACGTATCCGTCCGGCATGGGCACCGTCCAAAAGGTTTCGACTTTTTCGGGCCCCGGGCCGTTGTAGTGCAGCAGGAAAATTTCCGCCGATCGCAACGGTGCCGCCGCCACACGCGGCCGGAAACCGGGATAGTACTGCAGGATTTGGTCCATTTCGGACTGGAATCCGAGCTGTGTCGCCGCACAGAGCAGCTTTTCCAGCAGCACCGCCGGCGTTGCGATCCCGTAGGAAGGCAGGTATTTCGTGCGGTAGATTCGTTCCGAATTGCGAAACGCGATGAACGCATCGTTGAGTTCGCCGTCGGCTTCGTAGAGCACGCCCATGATGAAACGAACGAATGCGTCCTGCGGCTCGGCTGTCTGCGGATACTGGAACTGCGCCAGTTCGCTGTCCACCCGCCGGGCTTCCACCAGGGCATCGTCATGCAGGCCCAGGCTGGCGTAATTCATCGCCAGGAAAAGGTTCACCAGGGCGTCTTCGAAATTTTCGCCCCGGTAAGGCACCGTGGTATCGTTGATCCAAAACGAGGCGGTCTGGCGGGACACCGAGCGCGTGTAAAGATCGTCCAGCATCGCTTCGGCCTGCAACAGGCTCCAACTGCTCTCTTCGTAGCGCCCGGCATAATGGGACAGCAGGCCTTCTTCCATGTAATACAGCGCGGCGTCGCCGGAGGCGTAATGGGTTTGGTTGTCCCGCAGCGTCGACAGGGCCGAATCGAAATCCCCCCTGTACATCTGGCGATCGAGGCGGACGTAATGATCGAGCCGGGAGCCACAGGCACTCAACAACAGTGTCAAGACGACCCCCAGCAACATGGCCGGCAACAATCGGGCGGTGGCATTCAGCGGCTGCGGCAAAGTTTCATTCCCCGTCGTTCGCACGGCCGTTTCGGTGGCAGATCGCCCGCCTACCAACGAACTTCGGGCCTTTCGATCAGTTTTTTGATCTCTTTTTGACCGATCCAGACTTTTCGATTGGATTCCAAGTCGATCAACTCCAGGTTCACCTGGTAATACATCAGGGCCTTGCCCGGAATCTCATCCCGAATGCTCTGGATGGAGCCGATCAACATGTAGTCGGCACCGATCTCGCGGCCCGGGCCCTTCATGGTTTCTTCCGAAGCATTGGCGGCCATGTCGATGCGTTCGTCCCGGATACCGATCCGTTCTTCGGCCGAGGCTACAAATTGCACCTGCCCGGAATTGATCATCGCCCGTTCCAGGTCTTTGATAAACGTCTGAACATTGATGTGTTCGTGGCTGCGATTGCGCACCCGGCCGACAATGATCGTGGGCGCGCGTCCGGCGCTGGCATCGCGGTGGACTTCCAGCCATGGCCGGTCCAGACAATCGGCGATCATCGTCTCGGAGACCATGCGGGAATCGGCATCGTTCCATCGACCGCTGAGGTCGATGGTTTCGGATACATTGCGGCGATCCACCTGCGGTGCGGAACTGCAGGCACACAGCACAAGTGCCCAGAAAATCAATGCACCTGCGGCGATTTTTCGAGCGATGGCCATCGATATTCTCCTGCAAGTCGGTGCTGTCGGTTCAGACGTCCGGTGTCGGGATCGGGTTTACGAGGTTGCATTTGCAACACCGCGTGCAACGACAAAGGGCCGTCGTGCGAGCGGCGGAACCCCAGCCGGATCCGCCGCTATTTGACCATACATTGTATGTTTATTGTAACGTTTTCCGGCTGGAATACCAAGCAAAAATGCACCGGCAGACCTCGCGGGTGCCGGCGCGTTGCCGGCATCGTAGCCGGCGGCTATGTGTTTTTTAAGATATTGAAAATATGATAAAAAACAATTCAAGCCGGCGGTCGTCACCCCCTCTGAACCCGGGGTTTCGGCTGTCGATTATCCTTGACAGGAAAAGGCAAGTCGTTTATAGCCTTCACCTTGGTGAAGTCGGGATATGTTTGAAATCCGTATGAATTCAGACCACTCTCACAAACGATGGACCACGGTGGCAGAAACTCGAAAACCCATGGGGATTGAAGCGCTGCTGGCAAAGAAAAAGCGCGCCATCGTCAAAGACTGGCTTGACATGGTGGTAAACACCTATGCCCCCGACACCGCCAAATTCCTCAAGGGCAATCTGGATCCATTCAGCAACCCCGTCGGCGGCGCCCTGCACAGCGGCTTGAATGGACTCTACGACCAGCTGGTCGGGGGTCCCGAAAAAGAAGCTGTCCGCACCCACCTCGATCCGATCGTCCGGATTCGAGCCGTGCAGAAATTCTCCCCCTCTCAGGCCACCGCTTTCGTGCTCGCCTTGAAGCCCGTGGTTCGCTCCCATCTGAGACGCGAACTGCGCGATTCACAGACGGCGCTGGAGCTGCGGCAATTTGAAGACCGCGTTGATTCGATGAGTCTGTTTGCCTTCGATATCTACATGGAATGTCGTGAGAAACTCTACGATCTGAAAACCAATTTCGAAAGAAAGGGAATCCGCCGGGCGTTCCAGCGAGCGGGTCTGATTGAGGAGGCGCCCGAGGACGAATCGGAACCCTGATGCGAAGAATGCCGTTTTTTTCTTATACCGCAACGGTTCAACCTATTTCACGCGCATTAACGGGTCCCGCCGATGCGCAAACTGGAGACGAGGAGCGTTTCAATGAACAGAAGGTACATGTTTTCCCTCATCGCGGTCATTGTATTATTTCTGCTGGCCTTTGCGGGGGTGGAAGCGGCTCCGGGGCTCAAATGGCTGTTCGGGGTGATCATCCCCTATGCGGCCCTGATTACTTTCGTTGTGGGATTTGTTTATAAAATCCTGCAGTGGTCGAAAGTGCCGGTGCCGTATCGCATCCCCACCACGGGCGGCCAACAGCAGTCGCTTCCCTGGATCAAGGCCAACAAGTGGGACAATCCCTTCTCCAAGGGTGGGGTCTTCATGCGGATGCTGCTGGAAGTGGTGGCGTTTCGCTCGCTTTTTCGCAATACGCGCATGAAGCTCCGGGAGGGCCGGATTTCCTACAAGCTGGAGCTTTTCCTGTGGGTGTTTGCCCTGGCCTTTCACTACGCTTTTTTCACGGTGCTGTTTCGGCACCTGCGTTTTTTCACCGAGCCGGTGCCACTGCCGGTGCAGCTGGTGGAAAACGTCGACAGTTTTTTTCGCCTCGAAGTCCTGTATGAATCGGTGATGATCGGGCTGCCCGGGGTCTATCTCTCCGGGCTGGTGCTGTTGGCGGCCGTCACCTTTTTGTTTCTGCGCCGGATTTTCGGCCCCAACGTGAAATACATCTCTCTGGCTTCGGACTATTTCCCCCTGATCCTGATCTTCGGAATCGCCTTTACCGGAATTCTGATGCGGTATTTCATCAAGATCGACGTGACCGCCGCCAAAGAACTGAGCATGGGTTTGGTGACCTTTCGGCCCGTGATGCCCGCCAATGTGAGTGCGATCTTTTTCGTTCACCTGTTTTTCGTCAGCATCCTGCTGGCCTATTTTCCCTTCAGCAAATTGATGCACCTGGGCGGTGTGTTCATGAGCCCGACCCGCAATCTCACCGCCGACACGCGCGCCCGCCGGCACGTCAATCCTTGGAACTATCCCGTCGAGGTGCACACCTACGCCGAATACGAGGATGAATTTAGAGAAAAGATGGTGGAGGCCGGACTGCCGGTGGAAAAAATGCCGGAAGCCGCACCGGAAGAAGGTGAAGAAGAATCTGAAGCCGAACCAGAGGAAAAGGAGTAATCAATGTCCGATCTTCCCACTGCAACCGATTATCTCACAAACATCGAACACAGTCCTCCATCGAAAGACTGGATGGACGTGCCAGCCGAGATCCGCAAGGGCATTGCCTGCTATGCGGCCAACCCGAAGAGCCTGGAATACCTGAGTATGCCCAACCCCCGTCAGTGGAGCTGCTTCGACGACGACTGGCAGCTGCCCGACAACTGGCAGCAGATCATCCACGAAGGCTTCCGGGAGCGGCTGGAAAAATTTCGAACCTTTAAAATCTTCATGGACATCTGCGTGCGCTGCGGGGCCTGTGCCGACAAGTGCCATTACTTCATCGGCACCGGCGACCCCAAGAACATGCCGGTGCTGCGGGCCGAGCTGCTGCGCTCGGTTTACCGCAATGATTTTTCCAGGGCCGGCCGCATCCTGGGCAAACTGAACGGATCGCGTCCGATGACCGAAAACGTGCTCAAGGAGTGGTGGTCGTATATGTTCCAGTGCTCCGAGTGCCGGCGCTGTTCGCTGTACTGCCCCTACGGGATCGATACCGCCGAGATCACCATCATGGGCCGCGAGCTGTTGAACCTGCTGGGCCTCAACATCGACTGGATCGCCACCCCGGTGGCCAACTGCTACCGCACCGGCAACCACCTCGGCATCCAGCCCCATGCTTACAAGGACATGCTCGACTTTTTCGTCGACGACATCGAGGAGGTCACCGGTGTGCGGGTCACCCCCGAGTTCAACAAGAAGGGCGCCGACATCCTTTTTATTACGCCCTCCGGAGACGTGTTCGCCGACCCGGGTACCTACACTTGCATGGGCTACATGATCCTGTTTCATTTCCTGAAAGAAAAATACGGTTTCGACATCACCTGGAGCACCTACGCCTCGGAAGGCGGCAACTTCGGGTTTTTCACCTCGCACGAAACCATGAAACGGCTCAACGCCAAGATGTACGCCGAGGCCAAGCGGCTGGGGGTAAAATGGATCCTGGGCGGCGAGTGCGGTCACATGTGGCGGGTGATCAACCAGTACATGGACACCATGAACGGCCCGGCGGATTTTCTCGAAGTACCGGTCAACCCGATTACCGGCACGAAGTTCGAAAACGCCCGGTCCACCAAAATGGTGCACATTACCGAATTTACCGCCGACCTGATCAAGCATGGCAAACTGGATCTGGACCCGAGCCGCAACGACCACCTGAAGGTCACCTTTCACGACTCCTGCAATCCTGCCCGGGGAATGGGGCTTTTCGATGAACCCCGTTACGTGATCAACAGCGTGTGCCGCAATTTTTACGACATGCCCGCCAATACCATCCGGGAGCAGACCTTCTGTTGCGGCAGCGGATCCGGCCTGAATGCCGGCGAGGACATGGAGTTGCGCATGGCTGGCGGCCTGCCCCGAGCCAACGCCGTCAAGTACGTCAAAGACAAGCATGGGGTGAACATGCTGGCGACCATCTGTGCCATCGACCGGGCCGTGCTGCCGGACCTGATGGATTACTGGGTCGGTGACGTGGATGTCACCGGCGTGCATGAAATGGTGGCCAACGCGCTGAACCTGCCGGGGCAGGGCGAGCGGGCCATGAACCTGCGCAGCGAGGAGTTCGAAGAGTTGCAGGGGACCGCGCCGGAAACGGAGGACGAATCCGATGAGTAACAAAAAACTTCTGTATCTGGGAATCGCGATTTTTCTGGTCATCGTGACGTTGCCGTTCTGGTACAACCGGGGCAAAGCCGCACCGGCACCGGAAGTGGTGCTGACCGAACAGGCCAAGCGAGCCAAGGTGTGCGTTAGATCCACCGAGTACATGCAGGCCAACCACATGCAGCTCCTGGATGTCTGGCGGCATGCGGTGGTGCGCAACGCCGAGCGGATTTACGTCAGCCCGGACGGGAAAGAGTACAACATGAGTCTTTCCAACACCTGTCTGGACTGCCACTCCAACAAGGCCGAGTTCTGCGACCGATGTCACGACTATGCATCCGTAAGACCGTACTGCTGGGATTGTCACATCGATAACCCGAAGGAGACCAAGTGATGGATAGCAGTCGAAGGAATATTTTGAAACTGTTCGGCATATCCGCGCTGGCGTTTAGCACGCGGCCGGTGTGGAACGCGTTCGCCGCCGAGCAAGCCGGACACGGTGCCGAAGCGCAACCGGTCATCAAGCACGGCGACCAGGCCCTGACGGCCCGGCAATGGGCGATGGTCATCGACACGCGCAAGTTTCATTCCCGCTCCGATTTTGAACCGCTGATCGAAGCCTGCCACAGGGTCCACAACGTGCCCGAGTTGCCGATCGAACGACAGGAGATCATGTGGCTCTGGACGGACAACTACCACAACGTTTTTCCAACGAAAAACGCGCAGTTCCTGTCGGAAGCAGTGGAGCACAAGCCGTTTCTGGTGCTCTGCAACCACTGTGAAAATCCGCCCTGCGTGCGGGCCTGTCCGACCCAGGCCACCTTCAAGCGCGCAAGCGACGGCATCGTGTTCATGGATTTTCACCGCTGCATCGGCTGCCGTTTCTGCATGGCGGCCTGCCCCTTCGGCGCCCGCAGCTTTAATTACCGCGACCCGCGCCCGTTTATCGCCGAAACCAACAAAAAATTTCCCACCCGGATGAAGGGCGTGGTCGAAAAATGCAATTTCTGTGCGGAACGCCTGGCCGTCGGCCAGATGCCGGCCTGCGTCGAGGTTTCCGAGGGCAAGCTCACCGTCGGAGACCTCTACGACCCCGAGTCGGAGGTCCGCGAATTGATTCGCACCAACTTTACCATTCGACGCAAGCAGGCTCTGGGTACCGAGCCGGCGGTCTACTACATCGTGTGAGGTGGTCATGCTTGAATTAGCGATTCGAGGAAGCAAAAGATATTACGGCTGGCTGGGGTTGTTGCTGGCCATTGTCGGTGTCGGCTTTATCACCTACCTCCAGCAGCTGGACTTCGGTCTCGGCCTCACCGGAATGAGCCGGGACGTTTCCTGGGGATTCTACATCGCCCAGTTCACCTTTCTGGTGGGTGTGGCCGCCGGAGGCGTGATGGTGGTGCTGCCCTACTACCTGCACGACTACAAGGCCTACGGCCGCATCACCATTCTGGGCGAATTCCTGGCCATTGCGGCGCTGGTGATGTGCCTGACCTTCATTATCGTGGACCTCGGCCAGCCCATGCGGATTTTCAACGTGTGGCTCTACCCCACGCTGCATTCGGTGCTGTTCTGGGACACCATCGTGCTCAACGGGTACCTGTTTCTAAACATTATCGTCGGCTGGAACGTGCTGGAGGCCGAGCGCAACGGCGTCCACTACCAGGCCTGGCTCAAGCCTTTCATCTATCTGTCGATCCCGTGGGCCATCAGTATTCACACGGTCACCGCCTACCTCTACTCGGGCTTGCCGGGACGGGGATTCTGGATGACGGCCATCATGGCCCCGCGCTTTCTTTCTTCGGCCTTCGCCGCCGGACCGGCGCTGCTGATCCTGCTGTGCCTGATCATTCGCAAGACCACCAATTTCGATCCGGGCCGGGCGCAGATCCAAACCCTGGCCAAAACCGTGGCCTATGCCATTTGCCTGAACGTGTTTTTTCTATTGTGCGAGGTGTTTACGGTCTTCTACAGCCAGATTCCGGAACACATGGATCATTTCAAGTACCTGTTTTTCGGTCTGCACGGCCACGGAACCTACGTGCCCTGGATGTGGTCGGCGATGGCCCTGATGGTGCTGGGCATCATCCTGCTGGTCAATCCGGTAACCCGCAAAAACGAAGGCACGCTGGCGGTGGCCTGCGTGGTGGTTTTCGCCGGCACCTGGATCGACAAGGGCTTGGGGATGATTTCGGGCGGATTCGTTCCCAACCCCCTGCATCATGTGAACGAATACATTCCCACCATCCCCGAGTTGGTGATCTCCCTTGCGATCTGGGCCCTGGGATTTTTCGTGCTCACGCTGCTGCTCAAGATCGCCGTCTCGGTCAAGGAGGAAAACCGGGCCTGAAGCCGGGGACACAGCCTAAAAAACAAAAGGGGCCCCCTGCCGTCGGGAGCCCCTTTTTTTTCTTGCACCGAAACTGAGCGATTGTCGAGGTTGCCGCAGATACAAGGAAGAAGTCGTTCCGCTATAGTGTACTATGCGGAGCGGCTTCTGACGCAGTAGATGCGGTAAGATCGGCAATCCCGCAGGGTTTCAAATTTTCAAATTTGAAATCGATATAAATCCTTTGAATAAATATAAAAAATTATTTTGGAAAATTTGAAACGCTCAGTTTAGGTTACAGTCATTTTTAATGATCATTCCTGCCGACCCTCGGCGGCGGCATGGGAGCGCAGGGGCACGACGCGGTCGCCCAGCCGAATCGTTCCGCCTTCCAGCACCCGGGCAAAAACGCCCTCCCGGGGCATGATACAATCGCCGGTGCGGTAATAAATGGCGCATTTATTGTGGCATTCTTTGCCGATCTGGGTGATTTCCACGGTGGCCGAATCGCCGAGGCGAAAGCGGCTGCCGATGGGCACCGACCGCCAATCAATGCCGGTTGTGGCGATGTTCTCGGCGAAATCGCCGAATTCGACCGCCAGACCCTGCGCGCGGACATCGGCGATGCGTTCGGAAGACAGCAGGCTGACCTGCCGGTGCCACGGACCGGCATGGGCATCGTCCCGTAGGCCGTGGTCGGCGACCAACTCGGCGCTGGAGATACAGCGTTTTCGGGTTCCTTTGCGAGCACTGGTTGCGATGGAGACAATTTTTATCATATCTGCACACGATCACCCGCAAGGCGGGCTGATATTTGAAGGGTTTTCGAGATTGTCGGTTTCGGTCGTCGGCAATCGCGTCGATGCACGCCGCCGGGCTGCATCGACGGGACGGCCGCCATAATGGACATGATGGAAGTTTTACTTGACAAGTTAGTGCAAAACAGACATATTAGCAACTTTTCGATCCTATAGACCCTCGGGGGATATCAATCAAGGAGGCCGTAGGTCATGTATGCGGTAGTTGCCACAGGCGGCAAACAATACAGAGTGGAAGAAGGCGATGTGGTTCGCATCGAAAAAATACCCGGTGAGATCGGTGAATCGGTTTCATTTGACCGGGTATTGATGATTTCCGATGGCGACAATGTCACCATCGGCCAACCGGTGGTGGAAAATGCGGCGGTCGACGGACGCATCGTCGAACAGGACCGCGCCAAAAAGGTGCTCGTGTTCAAGTACAAGCGCCGCAAGCGTTTCCGCCGCAAGCAGGGGCACCGACAATATTACACGGCCGTGCGGATTACCGGCATAAACGCCTGACACCGCCGGGCGGCCCCCGATTTATTGAACCGAAGCCCCCCACCTTTCCAACCGCCGGGGTCCCGTACCGTCGGAAAACGGGTTGGTTTTTATCCAGGCTCTCCGCTTGTGGGAGCTTGAGAGGCAAATGGAGAACGATCATGGCCCACAAAAAAGCAGCCGGAAGTTCTAAAAACGGTCGCGACAGTGCCGGTCAGCGGCGAGGCATCAAAATTTTCGGCGGCCAAAAGGTCAAAGCCGGCAACATCCTCGTGCGTCAGGTCGGCACCAAGATTCACCCCGGCCTGAATGTCGGGCTGGGAAAAGACTACACCCTGTTCGCCAAGATCGACGGTGTTGTGTCATATGAGCGCCAGGGCCGCAGCCGCAAACGAGTGAGCGTGCATGCCGAGTGAAATTTGTCGATGAAGCGACGATTACCGTTCAAGCCGGAGACGGCGGCAACGGCTGTATGAGTTTTCGGCGCGAGAAGTACGTGCCGCGCGGTGGTCCCGATGGCGGAGACGGCGGCAAGGGCGGCGATGTCATGCTCAGAGCGACATCCCGCAAGCGCACGCTTTACGATTTTCATTTCAGACAGCATTTCAAGGCATCCAGCGGCAAACCCGGCCAGGGAAAACAGAAAACCGGTCGAAACGGTGAAGATTGCACCATCGAAGTTCCCCCGGGAACACTGATTCACGATGAAGAAACCGGGCGGTTGCTGGCCGACCTGATCGGCGACGGCGACAACTGGGTTGCGGCCCGCGGCGGTCGCGGCGGTGCCGGCAACGCCCGCTTCAAGACCGCCACCAATCAGGCTCCGCGGACGGTGCGCCCCGGACAACCCGGTGAATTCAGAAAACTGAAACTGGAATTGAAATTGATTGCCGATGTTGGCCTGGTGGGACTGCCCAATGCCGGCAAATCGACCCTGATCCGAACCATTTCCGCCGCCCGCCCCAAGGTTGCCGACTATCCGTTCACAACGCTCCACCCCAATCTCGGCGTTGTTCAAACCCGCTGGCGCGAACCGTTTGTCGTGGCGGACATTCCGGGGCTGATTGATGGGGCCCACCGCGGCGCCGGGCTGGGTACCCGCTTTCTGCGACACATCGAACGGACCCGGATCCTGGTGCACCTGATGGATGCCACTTCCCTGGACCCGGAAGATCCGCTGGAAACTTATCGCATCATTCGCAACGAGCTGTCCGCATACCGGGAAGAATTGTCCCGCAAACCGCAAATCATCGTACTGAACAAGATGGATCTTCCCGGAGCCGAAGCCGCTGCGGCGGCGATGCGCCGCGCCATGTCGGAAGAAGATGTTCTGGAGATATCCGCCAAAACCGGTCATGGAATCGACCGGCTGCTTTCGAAAATTATCGCAACGCTGGACGCCGAAAATGAGTCCGGAGAGAAAACATTGCTTTGAAACCGCCCGGCGGTTGGTCGTAAAGGTCGGCAGCAACGTGCTGACCGAAACCAACGGATTGAATCTGAAGGCGATTCGGTCCATCAGCCGCCAGGTCTGCACCCTGATTCGCAGAGGGATGGAAGTCATCCTGGTGTCTTCCGGCGCCATGGCTTCCGGAATCCGCCGGCTCGAGCTGCCCGGTCGGCCGGATGAGGTTCCAAAACGCCAGGCGGTTGCGGCCGTGGGTCAGACCGGATTGATGCGCGAATACGAAAAGGCTTTCGCCGCTCAGCAGAAAAAGGTGGCTCAGATACTGCTCACCAGCGATGACCTGGCCAACCGCAAACGTTATCTCAACGCCCGCAACACCGTAAACACACTTCTGAGCTGGCAGGTCATTCCGATCATCAACGAAAACGACACGGTCATGGTCGAAGAGATCCAGTTTGGCGACAACGACACGCTGGCATCCATGATTACCCTGCTGATGGATGCCGATCTGCTGGTCAATCTCACCGACATCGACGGCCTCTACGACAAAGACCCCCGGACCCATAAAGACGCCCGACTGATACCGTTGGTGACCCGCTTTGAAAAGCGCATCGAAAAATATGCCAGCGACATTCCCGGAGCGCTTGGCCGCGGGGGTATGCTCAGCAAAATCCGGGCCGCCCGCAAATTGACCGCGGCCGGCATTCCGATGGTGATTGCCAACGGCGGCCGTCCGGATATCCTGCTGAAGCTGTTTGCCGGCAAGCAATACGGAACCTTTTTCGAGCCCAAGGCCGAAAAACTGGCCAGCCGCAAATCCTGGATCGCCTTCAATCTCAAACCCCAGGGCGTTCTGATCATCGACGGCGGTGCCGCCGAAGCGGTTTTGAAACGGGGCAAGAGCCTGTTGCCCAGTGGCGTCAGTGACGTCGCGGGGGAATTTTCGGTGGGTGCACCGGTGGAGTTTCAACGCGACGGAGAAGTATTGGGAATCGGACTTGTCAATTACAGCGCCGCCGATATAAGGAAGATCATGGGGCTGAAAACCAACCAGATCCGAAATCGCTTGGGATACAAACCCTTTGACGAAGTCATTCATCGCGACAATCTTGCCATTACCGCCGAACTGAACCCTTGAGACATCCGCCATCGGCCAAGCGCTTCATCAGGCGCCTCCGCAGCGGAGGGCGAATCATCGGCGCCCACGGGCCGGATTCCAGGACGGGGCGGATGAAACCGGAAACCAGAAAAACCGCCGGGGCCGGCGGTGGCCGACGGGATAAAAATGCGAATCGGATTATTTGGCGGCACCTTCGACCCGATTCATATCGGTCATTTGCGATCTGTGCTCGAAGTCCAGGAAGGATTTCCCCTGGATCGCTGCTGGCTGGTACCCGCCGCCACTCCGCCGCACAAATCAGGCGGCCCTGTGGCCGACGCCGACCAGCGCCTGGAAATGACACGACTGGCCGCTGCGCCCTGTCCGGCGTTTCAGGTCTCGGATGTGGAGCTGCAGCGCTCGGGTCCATCGTACACCATCGACACGATCGATTTTTTTCGAAAGCGCATGTACGGGGAAGACCGGTTGTTTTTGATCGTGGGACTGGATGCCGTACTGGAAATCGACTCCTGGAAGTCGTATCGGGAACTGCTGCAAGCCGTTCCATTGATTGTCATGGCCCGCCCCGGTACAAACGCCGCCGATCGCTGGAGTCGGCTGGCCGACTACCTGAAAAATCGGATTTCCAATGCATACCGGTATGAGAAATCGGACGGTTCGTTCCGCCATCCATCGTTTCAAGCCGTTTATCCCTACCAAGTGCCTTTGCTCGACATCTCCTCCACCCGCATACGGCACTTGCGCAAGGCCGGCCGTTCGGTTCGATTCCTCCTGCCGGAAACCGTACACGATTATATCGTCGAAGGCGGACTCTACGAATGAGCGATGACTTTACGGCCGACGTGGATCTGTATGTCCGATCCACACTGGCAAAGAAGGCCTTTGACCTGGTGGTGCTCGACGTGCGGGAGCTGACTTCGGTCGCCGACGCGTTTATCCTGTGCAGCGGGCGCTCCAACCGCCAGGTGACGGCCATCGCCGAATCCATCCAACAGCAATTGAAACGTCGCAAAAAGAAACCCCTCAGCGTCGAAGGGGCGCGGGAAGGACAATGGGTGTTGCTCGATTACGGTGAGGTGGTCATACACGTTTTTTACGATCCCGTGCGGCGATTCTATGACCTGGAAGGGCTCTGGGTGGATGCCCGCCGGATCACCACGGCCAGCATGGCGGCGGCACCGCAGGCCGATTCAGCGTCGCAACCGGATATCGACGAAGAATAAACCGCCGCGGCCATCCGGACCGCGGCTCGCAGATCGATCGCTGTGCGGAAAAGCCGGGCGGCATGATCGCTGCGATCAAAGGATGCAGGGAGGCATTGTCGTGGTCGATCTTCCGAAACCATACCGCATGATACGAGACTACATTACCGGAGAAATGATTGCGGAGGTGGGTGCCGAGGGCAACCGCCAGAAAGTGGAACGTCTGCTGGTGGAACAGAAAGGCTACCGACCACGGGATATCGAAGTCGATGCGGAAATCGCTTTTGACATCGACGGGCGTCCCTACCGCTCCACCGTCGATCTGGTGGTCAGCCCCGACGGCGGTCGGACGCGGTTTATGGTGCTCAAATGCGTGGCGGGATCACTGGGATCACGGGAACGGGAAGTGGTTTCCGCCGCCCGGCTGCTGGACCGTTACCAGATTCCACTGGCCGTGGTCTCCGACGGGGATACGGCGATCGTAATGGATACGTTATCCGGAGAGAAAATCGGCGAAGGCCTCGGAGCCATTCCCAGCCGGGAGGCGGCGGTGAAAACCCTCGAGGTAATTCGACGCGTACCCTATCCACCGGAACGGCTGCGGAGAGAGCGGCTCGTGTTTCGTACCTACGACGTGGAAAACGTCAACGTCGCCCGCCACCTGCCGCCCGCAGAATAACCAAATTGAAAACATTCAGGCCGCCGATATGCCAGGATGGTGATGGCAATTCTGCCTGGTTCGGCGGCCGCTTGTTTTAAATCGCATCCGTAGTTTCGGTTATTTTCCGGCGACATCCCGTCCGCAATGTTTGCACACCTTGGCCCGCGCCTTGATCAGCTCGGCGCAGAACGGGCACTCGCGGGTGTAGTAGCGTTCGTGGATTTTGTCGATGGACGATTCGATTTGCTTTTGCAGCTGCTGGTTCCCCACCTTGAGGCTGCGCAGCGCCTCTACGGCATCGGTCTCTCCGATGTCGCCGATCATGTCGGCGGCCTTCAACCGCACCCGCATGGGTTCGGTGGGGTCGAGCAGGATCCGGAGCACCGCCGGACCGTCCTGGGAGACATAGCAGTCCGCCAGGACCGAAAATCCCCGTTTGATCGACTCCTGCAGGGCTTCCTGGGCTGCGATGGCTTCATCGTCGATGATCTGTCCGCGAGCACCCATGGGACTGAATACCGGGATCAGTTCGAACTGTTCGGTCCCGGGATAGTTCATGCAGCGATAGGAGGCGTTGTGGGAGTAGTTTTCCTTCAAATTCTCCCATCCCTGGGCGTAAAGGGAGCACTGGTCGTTAAAACAGATGAACAGATACGGCGTGCCCCAACCCAGTCCGTCGCTGTAGGTGATGGGAGGTACCTCCCAGATGCTCATCACTTCCCCGCAATGAGGGCACCTGGGTTTTTCCATCTCCAGTACGCGTTCCAGAACCTCCTCTTTGGTTTCAAATGCCATTGATTGTTCCTCCAGTTTCAAATTTCTTACCACCACCGCGCCCCAGAATCTCCGGTTGAATACGCTGCCGGAAGGGCGAAGATCAGTAGCAATCGGTATGTTTTTTGTCCGCGCCTAAGGTAAGATCGAATCCGTGGATGTCAACGCGAAATCGGCAGGCGGAGATAGAAATAAAAACATTTATTTCAATATCTTATAATCTCAGCCTGGCTCGACGGAACCCCGGGATCCGCTTGCTGCCGGCCGTCGCGCGGTTTGACCTGGAATCACCGGCTTGACAGCCCGTCGAATCGAATTGTAGAAACGCTCAGTGTGGAAAAAAAGTAAGGGGCGCCGATGGCCTCCCCCGGTTGGGCCCGGCTCCGGAATGGACTGCCGGAATCGGTGCTGAAATCGACTCCTTTTTGGATGGTCCAGAGGAAAATGACCATGGACGGTGTGGATCTGGTGGCAAAACTGATGGTTATTGCGGCGACAACGGCGCCGAAAAGCAAGGGTGAAAATTACGTCCAGACCCGGCTGCTGGAGGGGCAGGACATCGCGAAGCTGGCCGATGCCATGGAAGACTATGGCCGCCGAACCGGCAAAAAGGATTTTGACCGCGATGCCGCCGGCGTCAGACGATCGGCCGTGGTGGTGTTGATCGGTATCCTAAATGCCGCCGTGGTGGGCCTGGACTGCGGTGCCTGCGGATTTGCCGACTGTAAATCCCTTCAGAAAAGCCGGCGCAGCGACGGGGAGTTTGTGGGCCCCCAGTGCGCCTTCCGCTTGCTGGACATGGGCATCGCCCTTGGATCGGCGGTCAAAACGGCCGGCCAGCTCAACGTGGACAACCGGATCATGTATCGCATTGGAGCGGTGGTCCGGCAGCTTGGCATCGTCGACTGGGATTTTGTGATGGGCGTGCCGCTGTCGGTGACCGGCAAAAACATCTTTTTCGACCGCTGATTGCCTTTTGCTCAAACCGGGCGCGGCCTTCGAATAACCAGTGGTGGTGCCGGTACCTTGCCGGCCGGATCGCAATTGACCCGGCGGAAAGGAGGGGCATGAATCAGCTTCAGCAGGACGATCCGGCGCTGGCCCGCCTGATCGAAGCCGAAGCCCGCCGTATCGAGACGACCCTGGATCTGATTGCCGCCGAAAGCCATCCGCCCATCGGCATTTTGGAAGCCCAGGGGTCGGTATTCTGCGCCAAGACGGCCGAGGGCTATCCCGGACGGCGCTTTCACGGCGGCTGCCGCCCTTCCGATGCGCTGGAAACGCTGGCCGTTGCGCGGGCACAGGCGCTTTTCGAAGCCGAGCACGCCAATGTACAACCCCATAGCGGCACTTCCGCCAATCTGGCGGTATATGCCGCCATCCTGCAGCCGGGAGACAAGATGGTCGCCCTGGAGCTCTCCCAGGGCGGTCATCTCTCCCATGGGGCCGGGGCATCGCTTACCGGTCGCCTTTTCGATTGCCGGCATTACGGCGTCGACTCGGCGACCGGCCGGATCGACTATGACCGCATCCGGAAACTGGTGCGGGCGTTTCGGCCGAAATTGTTGATCGCCGGCGCCAGTGCCTATCCCCGCTTGATCGATTATGAACGGCTGGCGACCATCGCATCCGACGGTTCGGCCTACCTGATGGTGGACATGGCGCACATTGCCGGCCTGGTGGCCGCAAGGGTGATTCCCAGTCCGGTGCCGTGGAGCGACTTTGTGACCTTTACCACTTACAAGACCTTGATGGGCGGCCGGGGCGGGGTCATCCTGTGCCGCCGGGCGCATGCCGCCGCGATTGACGCCGCGGTTTTTCCGGGGGTCCAGGGGACGCCGGCGCTCAATCAGATCGCTGCCAAGGCGCTGTGTTTCGCTCGTGCCGCCGGACCGGATTTCGTCGCAATGCAGCGGGCGATCCTGACGCACGCAGCCGATATGGCCCGTGAACTCAAGGCGCGCGGATATCGACTGGTCAGCGGCGGCACCGATAACCACCTGGTGCTCATCGACCTGCGGTCCCGCGGTATTACCGGGAAATATGCCGAGCAGCGACTGCAGGCCGCGGGAATCGTCGCCAATCGCAATGCTGTGCCCAACGACCCCCAACCGCCAACGCTTACCAGCGGTTTGCGAATCGGCACCACGGGACTGGTTGCCCGGAACATGGGTTCTCCCGAGGTTAAAAAAATTATCGAGCTGATCGACCGGGTGTTGACCGCAGCCGGCGATGAAGTGCTGGAAGCGGTTGCCGCGGAGGTCGCCGCGCTATGCCGGCGGTTTCCGGTCTATGGGCAGCCGGAGTTGCCCCAACGCGGGTGAACGTGTGGCGCTGTGGCTTCCGGTTTGCCGGCAGCCGACGACCGGGATCCCAGCCGGATCGAAGCCGAGGTGTGGCTTGACGAAATCTCCGATTTTCGAAAAACACTATCGCGATTACCTGTCGCAGATCGGGCGGATCGACCTCGATCGACTGCCGGATCTTCTGGGTGTGGAGCGCCGCGGGGACGAGATCGCGGTTCCGGTTTTCGGAGTGCCCTATCGGGTTTCGGCAGACGGCATTTATGCTCCCCGGGGAGTTCCGGCCGATTACGGTACCGGTGTTATTCTCAGCCGTTACCTGTTGCAATGTCCGTCCAAGGCTCCGAAAGGAGACGGGTGGCGGGCGTTTCGCGATTTTCAAAATGCCGCCCCGCTGCTGGACTATTTCAGGGCCAATGTCGAGCAGCGCATCGCCGATCATTTTCGCGCTCGATTGCCGTCCCTGGCGGCGGCGTCCGCCGCTTTAAGCGTTCGCCGGTCTGGCCTGGTGCTCGATTACGATTTCACCGGCTGTTTCGATCCCCTGCCCCGGGTGCCGGTGCTGTTGACCTTCAACGATGCCGACGGCATGTTCCCGGTCCATTGTTCGGTGCTGTTCGAAACGCGGGTCGAATCCTACCTCGACATGGAATGCGTGGCCATGGTCGGCGCCCTGCTGGCCCAACGGCTGATCGGTGTCAGCAGCGGATCACGGGCATAGGGCACAGGGCATGGGGTACGGGTACTTCTGCGGGACCTGGGGGATAAGGGAGTTCGCCGGTGCCGCGGCGAGAACCGGTTTCATTGGTTTTATTGGTTCAATTGGTTATTGATTTGGAGTGCCGCGGAGAAATTGAAACGGCGAAACGGCGAGTGAGCGAAACGGCGAAAAATCCTTTTTGCCTTTTCCCATGAGCCACGGGCTTTATTATGGGTCACCGGAACTACGATTTGCCGATGAGGAAGATCCCGTAATTGGCCCGCAGGTTGGCCATGAAATGCACGGACTTGCCTTTGCGGTTTTGAACGCTGACTGCGGTCTCACGATGAATCCGGACGCCGATTTCGCGGCAGAATCTGCGGAAATCCTTCAGGGTGATCACCCGGATGTTGGGTGTGTTGTACCATTGGTAGGGAAGCTGACGGGTGACCGGGGCGTAACCGCTGAACAGCAGCTGCAGCCGCACCAGCCAGTGACTGAAATTCGGGAAGCTGACCACGCTTTTGCGGCCGATGCGCAGGATGGAACGGATCAAACCATCCGGTTCGTAAACCTGCTGCAGGGTCTGGCTCAGGATGACGTAGTCGAACGCCTTGTCCGGGTAATCCTGAACCTCCAGATTGATATCCCCTTGCAGCACGCGCAGGCCTTTATCGATGCAAAGGGCCACCTTTTCTTCATCGTTTTCGATGCCGGTTCCCTCCACGTTTTTTTGATTTTTCAGGTACAGCAGCAAATCGCCCTCGCCGCAGCCCAGATCCAGCACTCTGCAGTTGGGCTCGACCCAGGAGGCGATGATCTGCAGGTCGAAGCGAATTTTACTGTCTTCGAAATTCAGTGCGGACACGGTTGAGAAAGCTCCCGATCAAGGCGCTCAGTCGCGGATTGGGCAGAAGAAAGGCATCGTGACCCCATTGCGCGTCGATTTCCATAAAACTGACATCCAGGCCGTTCTTTTTCATGGCTTTTACCATGTCCCGGGACTGGTAGGTGGGATACAACCAGTCCGAGGTGAACGAAACGACCAGGAACCGGCATTGGGCCTTGGAAAAGGCCTCCACCATGGAACCACCGCCATGCTCACGGGCCAGGTCGAAATAATCGGCGGCCTTGGTGATGTAAAGAAAGGAGTTGGCGTCGAAGCGATCGACGAATTTGGTCCCCTGATAACGCAGATAGCTCTCCACCTGAAAGTCGGCGTCGAAATTAAATGAAAATGCGCGGCGTTTCTGCAGACGGCGGCCGAATTTTCGGCGCATGGCTTCATCGGAGAGATAGGTAATGTGGCCGATCATCCGGGCGACGGCCAGGCCCGTGTTGGGCCGTTGTCCGCCATAGTAATCTCCGTTGTTCCAGTGCGGGTCAGCCATGATCGCCTGGCGGGCGACCTCGTTAAAGGCGATGGCCAGGGCGGAGTGCCGCGTGGTGGTAGCCAAGGGTATGGCGGCAAACACCATTTGAGGGTAGCGAACCGTCCATTCGAGCACCTGCATGCCGCCGATGGAGCCGCCAACCACTGCCAGCAGTTTTTCGATGCCCAGGTGATCCAGCAGCGCCTTCTGGGCGCGGGCCATGTCCCCGATGGTCACCACCGGAAATTCGAGCCCGTATGGTTTGCCGGTGCGGGGATTCAGCGAGCGTGGACCGGTCGAACCCATGCAGCTGCCTATAATATTGGAACAGATGACGAAATAGCGATTGGTGTCGATGCCTTTGCCCGGCCCGATCATGATGTCCCACCAACCCGGCTTGGGGTCGGTGTCGCTGTAATAGCCGGCTGCATGGCAATCCCCGGATAAGGCGTGCAGCACCATCACCGCGTTGGATTTGTCCGCCGCCAGGGTCCCGTAAGTTTCGTAGGCCAGCTCGATCGGCCCCAGGCGGGAGCCGCTCTCCAGCGGCATCTCATGCGGCGGTTGGGCAAACCGATGGACCGTCTTTTCGACGATGCCCACCGAAACGCCCTTGGCGTCGTTTTCGATGTATTCACTCATTGCTGTCGGGGGTCGATTCCATCAGCCGGCGCGGGTGGCGGTTCGTTTCGGTTCGGTGCGGAAATCGGGCTGGGATGAAGGCTCAAATTCGGGCAAGATTTTTAAAGATGTCGCAGGAACGGCAGATTTTCATCTTTTCTTTCCAGTTTTTCTGGATCGAACCGTCACAGATGGTACCGTTGATGAACCAGCACAGCTTGCCGGCGTCGAACTCCCAGGCCGGACACTCGGCCCGGGTCGAGTCCGGACAGTTGCGGATTTCCCAGCAGTTGCGAGCCGGCTTGCGGCTGCCGTTCTTCTGGCTCAGCAGGAAAAATATCTGGCGTTCCGCCGAAGGAGGCACGGTGCGCCAGCCCTGCTCGTAGCTGTGGACGGCTTTGACGGATACACCGAGCAGCTGCGCCATTTGTTTTTGGGTTTTATCGAGTGATTTTCGATACCTTTTGAACTCTTCCTTGGTCATTGCAGTCCTTTCCTCCATTTTCCGAGGAGGATTTTTGATGCGTGCAATTGATGGTTTTACAACACCTCATTTACCCACATTGTGGTAATCGCTGTCAACAAAAATCGGGACATGAAACGGCAGGTGGGATGATTATTTGCCGACCGCCGGGGTGCCGCCGGCGCCGGTTGGGTCGGCGAAAAAGTCCCGGGCGGCGGCGGCGGTTTCCTCGGGCGGACTGAATGTGGCCATATCTCCCAGCATGACTTCGAAGCCGCTGTGGTCACTGCGGGTCCAGGGCGCATAGTTGGCGCGCACTACCATGGACGCGCGCAGTTCCAGACGGCTTGCCGGCGTTTCCACCACGAGCAGGCCAAAGTTGTACCCGTTGCGGTTCAGGCTGCGATAATAGCGCTGGGCGCAGAGGATGCCGCGGGCCAGATCCCGGCAGTGTCGGCCGGAAAGGGTCGCCAGCGAGGTGGTCTCCGGCAATATGGCCCACAACTCGTAAAAGCCTTCCGGTGCGAAGGCTGCCAACCACTCCCACGCCCCGATGCGGGCGATGTAGCGCGAGCCTTCAGCGCGTTCGTGCTGCAGGTAGGCCGAATAAAGCATCCCTCCGGTGGCGCGATGATACCGGTGGGCGGCTGCCAGAAGCACGCGCTGGTAATTGGACGGAATGGCATCGGCGTTGATCTGCAGATGCGGGTGGATCAGGCTGCCGCCGGCGGCCGGGAGATGATTCTGGGTAATGGCCTGGTAAACGGCCTGGGGATCGTGCTGCCGGACCCGGGCCAGGTAATTGCAGCAGTTCACCAGACTGTCCTGGTACGAGGCGGTAGTGGCCGTGCCGATTTCCACGTAATGGTGATCGTCGAACAGGCTGACCGCCGAATAACTGCCGTAGGGAAACAAATTGGGAAACAGCAGCGAGGAACCTTCAACCATGCGGTCTTCAAGCCCCATTTCCGGATTGATGCGCGGTATTTTTTCGGCCACCTGCGGCAGGCAGAAGGGGCATTTCCCGGTTTCGTCCCGTTCCGGAGGGGGAGCCGGGAAGCGCTCCGTGCCGGTTTCGCGCTCTTCGATGCGGCTGAAGGCGATCCGACAGGTGCGACCGGTAATCGGATGCGTTCGAATTTCGATCGGTTTCGTCACCCTCCGGCCCGATGGGGCCACGAAATTGGCATAAACCCTGCGGGCTTCGAACAAAAGTCCGTCTGTGGATGGTTCGTTCATAAAAACGCCGCCTTGGGATCGATGTTCCGGTTAATGTGCCGACTGGATTTGTATGGACAGCTTGCCGATGATCTCCATCAAAGGCGCCAGCTCCTGGAGCGCATGTCCCTCGATCAGTTTCAGATGGGTGACGTCGGCCGGTATCTGACCCCAGATCGGATCGACGGAAAGCCATCGATTCGCCACCAGGCACTCGTTCCAGCTGTGATACAAAAAACCCTGATAGCGATCCGAGTAAACGATACCGTTGACGACACGGGTGGGTATGCCCAGCGTTCGTGCCATGGCCGCAAACAGCAGGGCATGACCCTGACATTCCGCCCGTCCGCCTTCGAGTACGTCCAGCGCGGAATACACGTCCACGGCTTCGGGCCTTATATGGCGCTGCATCCAGCCAACCAGCGCTTCGATGCGTTCCCGGTCGGTTGCGGTCCCACCTACTGCCTGGCGGGCTGCCTGTTCGATTCTGGGATGATGGGTATTGATGGCCACGGTGGGCTGCAGGTAGGCGGTGTCGGCAACGTCGTCCGGGGTGGCCGGATGGTCTTGAGCGGTAATGCGGCATTGGGTTTCCATACCACGCCGCATGCATTGCTGGCGGCGATCGGTGGGCACGGAAAAGGTTTCCGGAAGGCCCTGGAGCAGCAAGGTCAGAACGTGCAGCTGCTCGGTTGCCGCCAATGAGACGGCGGTTGGAATCAGACTGTAATTCAGCAGGGACTCTTCCTTGCTCAGGGCCGCACGGGTCAGATAGCTGCGGGCGGTTTTCTCGTCTTCCAGGGCTGCGATGAAAGTCCCGCCCATGGACATCTCCAGCATCGGCCGGCCGCGTTCATCCATCCAGGTGGTCATTAATTGCCCCTGGTACCGGCTCTGGATTCGAAAGGCCGCGCCGTCGAAAAGATCGCTGCGCTCATAGGCGGTGATATTCTGTGAAACGGGCTGCAGGCCTTGAACCTGTGGATCGAAAACCAGGTATGTGTAGCTGCGGCCGATCGCCAGGCCCCGGAGCATCGGGACCAGTCCAATGGCGCTGGCCGGATACACCCGGGCGTTTTCTTCCAGCACAAGGGTCTGCCGGGTCTCCGCATCGCGGTTGAATACCGCATATTGCAATTGGTCACCATTCCGCCGGGCTTCGACCCGTATGCGGCTGCCGTCGATCTCGGATTCGTAACGACACTGTATCAACCCCAAATTCGCGTCCACCCGATCGATGGATTGCATGTACACGGATTTGTCCAGGGTTAGAAAGCGGAGGTGAAAAAAAGCTTCGGAGCGGATGAGGAACGTGCCGTTTGGGTCCGGATCGGACCGGATTTGCAGATGACTGAATCCGATTTTTTGCCCGTTGAATACAATGCCGGTCCAGTATTCCGGTGCGGGCCACTGCGCCAGCGTCGCCTGGGGTGTAAAATCCGGCCGGCCGCTGTTGTGGAAATACCGTCCGGCGCACCCGCTCGTAAATACCGCGATTCCGATCAAGGCAGCGATGATCAGGGCCCGGGTGACCACCGTCGAAACATGCCGACAGCGGCGCTGAAGCCGCGGGGCAGGATATTGCGCAGAACCGGAGAGACTGCAAACCATGATGGATGGACACCGAGCCGATTGCCGGGCGTTGTTTCGTTTATCGATCGATTTTGCCTCGGCCGCAGCCAGGCACGGAAACCAGCCGCCGGGCGGATTGCCGGAAGCTTACAATGCCTTGACACTGCCGTCAACGAAACTTACCCTTCAAGCGTTCAATCAATCATTCAAACAGTTTCCGGAGATGGACATGGCCGAAAAAGGAAATCCCATCGTCATCGACCTTGCCAAGTTGAACGAACTCAATGCGGAGGGTTGCCCGGCTTGCGGTAATAAGTTCACCCTCGGCGAAACCGCCGTGCTGGCCTGCGGCGCCTGGGAGGGCGGTCCCAAGATCGTCCACGAAAACGAGGCGGTGTGGGATCCCCAGACCTCCACCTACGTCGAGCGCCGCTGCTACAAAGCCCGCAAGGGCAAAATCAAGTAACCGGTGCGTCGTCCGTCAACGGCCGATGGTACCAGTTTCCCGCCCTCGCATATCATCTTCCCGTCTTTCTTTTCGGTCGCAGATTGACAATTCTATTAAATTTTGTTAAATAATAGGTTGTTATAAGATTCATTCAGCCGTCGGGGAGTTGCTGCTAAAAAGTCCTGCCACTTTTACCGGGGCGCGAAGCGGTAAAATGTGATCCTGGTTTTGTGCGACCACCGGTTGGTTCCAAGTACTGTCCGACAGCTCGTTTGGTTTACGCCCGCAAAAATGAGGACTCTCAGGCGCTGACTGCAGCAAAATGGAGGCATCCGGCGGGATACGGCGCCCTTTGAAGCTTGCGGGCCGCAAACCGATTCTTCGACCGGCTGCGGAGGATCGTCGATTCAATTCGGGGAAGGCTTGCATGACCGATCCGGAAAAACTGGCCAAAGATCCGGCTATATCCGTTTTGACAGCTCGGCTGTTCGAACTGATTTTGGAGATGCCCGTCATTGAACGGCAAAACCTTCTTATCGAACTGGAAGAAAGACGACGGGAGGGCAAACGCAATTCACCCCGGGAAAAATGTTTCCAGAACGTTGATTTTGCCGCCAACGACCGGGTGTTTCGTGGTTTTATCATCGATATCAGCGCCGATGGTATGCGAATCGACTCCAATGAAAAGCTTTCCGTCGGCCAGGAGATCATGCTGACCTTCGAATTGCCGCAAAGCAGCGAAAACGTGAAAATCCGAGGTACGATTGTGCGGCTGCTTCCCGACGGCGGTTTCGGGGTCAAGTTCGAAAAGCCCCTCGAGCAACTGCCTTCCCGTTGATCTGGTGCTTTCGTCAAACCCCCCGTTTTTTGCAGACCGAATACGTCAACAGCCGTCGTTTTTTTCGCAGTTGAGACTTGACAAGCGCAACGGTTTGGTTTAATTAGCTCCAAAATTTATTGGGCATTTTCTCGACTGGGCTGTTGCGGAAGTGGAAGCGGATCTGACACGGAATACGGGTCGAGCGGAACGACAGTTGAAGCGGCGCTGACATCACACGATTGCGAAATACCAATGCCCGTCATGAGCCCCTGCCGGTACCCCGGCAGGGGCTCACTTTTTTCATGCCCTTACAACCACTCCGGGCGCAGTTGGCAGAAGGCCTGCAGCACCTGTGCCGGTTCGATGCGCTCCATGCAGCTTCCCGGGAATTCACACGCCGAACGGCGGTCGTCGAAACAGGGACTGCAGTCGAATTTTGACTGGACCACACGGACGCAGGGGCCCCAGGGTTTCCAGCGCAGCGGATCCGAAGGTCCGAAAATTGCGACAGTGGGCAATCCGATAAATGCCGCCAGGTGTCCTGCAGCCGAATCGTTCCCAATAAATCCACCGGCATCGGACAGACATTCGACCAATGCGAGCAGCGTTTTCGGACGGATTTGCGGCGGCCGACCACCTCCGCTTTGGCTCAGAAATGGTTCGATGTCGGTTTCGGCCGGACCCAGAAGGATCTCCGGCCGATAATTTCTACGGCTCAGGGAATCGGCCAGGGATAGAAAATGCGACAGCGGCCATCGTTTTTTCGGACTTCCAGCGCCGGGTGCCAGTATAATTCGTCGGCGGTTTATCACCGGAGCCGGTGGCTTGCCGCCGGTCAATGCCGCCACGAAGTCTATCTGTTCCTCTTCGTCGAAGAGGCCCGATTCCGTCAGTTGCTTTGCCAAAAAACGGGTCACTTCGATCCGTTCATGCGCCGCCGGCCACGGCGCGATGCGAAATACCCGTCGGTTCGCCGTGCGAACCGATGCTTCCAGAGTTTCAGAGAGACTGAATAGAAGAATGCGATGAAAATTGCCCAGCAGCTTTTCGACGGCCGGATCCAGCGGCGGGCTGTAGAGTGTGGCGAAACGGGCCGCTTCCAAGGGTTCATGCTGCCGGATCAGTCCGAGGTGCTGCGCCAGCACACCGAATGTGTTCCGCAGTACGCCGTCGAGCGGCTCGAATACCGCCCCCAGGGCCCGCAGCACCGGAAACGTTGCGATTAAATCCCCCAACGCCCCCTGGTGGACCACCAGCAGCGATTTGTGCGGGATCGCCAGCGGCATTTCGCTATGCCTTTCGGGTGGGCTCAATCCTTGATTTGAATATCCTGCACCGTTTGGTAGATTTGGTCTCGAATTTGATTGACGACATCGGCTTCGTGCATGGACCGGGTCAGTTGGGCGAACACGCCCAGACGAGTCTTGACTTCGTTCAAAAGACCCACATCGTTGTTATTGCCCTGCCGGCGGATGCCGCGCACCACGACTTTTAACATCTGCAGCAAATCGGCCAAGTGTTCCTGGGCATTGCCCAGCTGGTAGATTTCCGATTCGGGAAATCCATACTCTTTCAGTGCGCTGACCAGTACCGATTTGGCGGTATTGCCCCCGATCAGTGCAAAAAAGATGTAGGCTTCCCGTTCCAGTGCCAGAACATCCTGGGCGCTCAGAACGCTTTCATCTGCCGCTTCGGTGTCCAACAACTCCAGCACCCGCCGGTGGATCGTCCGGATTTTTTCAAAGAACTTATCCTGATTGCGATCGATTTTCCAGGCCGCATAACGGGTCAGTTTCTTGTCGAGCCCGACCTGCACCGCCAGCACATCCTCGGGAGTGATCTGGTAGCTGACAATTTCCTGGTGGTAGGTGCGCACCAGGCGGTTGCCGAGCATGAATGCCTTCTGGTCGGCAAATCGCAGGCGATCCGGGTCCTTGATCAGATCGTCCAGCAATACGGAGATGGAATTCTTGGGCTGTTTTAATCGGTCCACCAGCAATTGCAGCGAGTCGAGAAACGCCTGGCGGTCTTTTTGGTGCAGGGTCTCTTTGAGGTTGTGCCATAGAAACTCGAAAATTCGGCGTTCGTATTTTTCCAAATCCGGAATAATCCGGCCGAATGCGCTGCGCCGGAAATTACCCTGCCCGTCGAAGCAGCCCTTGAGCATGCGGATCAACGCTTCGGCCTCCTGGACGGTCACACCGAAATCCCGGGCCAGCGTATCGTAATCCTGATCGTCGAAATCGATGACGCTGTGGACCATCGCCGTCATCTTCTTTTTGGTTGCGGAACGATTTTTGTAGAAGGTGACCATTCCCAGGATTTTGCGGTGCACCTTGCTCATGAGGTTGCCGTCCTGCTGCGAGGATGGCGTCCGGATGCTGTCGCCGTCGACGTAGAGATTGTCATAGACCTCGTCGTTGACTTTCCCCAGTCGCCTCTGAACGTTGTCGAGGACTTCGGTTTCGATTTCCACGCTTTTTTTGCGGCCATCGATGGTGTCCAGAAGACCGGAGGTCGCCTGCAGGCGCTCGACCACCTGGTTCGAGTCGATTTTTGCGTAGTCGTCGCCGTAGACGCTTTTGAGCACGCGAGCGGCTTCGCGACTGGATCCCCCGGAAGCATCCATCACCAGGCGGGCCACGTTGGCCATCTGTTCGGTAACCGTTTTTTGTTCTTCGTTTACCATCAACCACTTGAGGTTATTGACCTCGATGGGCGGTACAATGAGTTTCTTCTGGAAATTCTTCAAGTTGAGTATGGCATCGTAAGTGGTTGAAAAATGAATCCGGGAGGGCGTGTTCGACGAGCGCTGCATCCAGGCATCGACTTTTTTGACCATCTCCTGAATTTTGCGGATCGACACCCCGTTGAGCAGGGCCAGAAGGGTCAGATTGGCATCGGGCAAGTTGCGTTCGTTATAGACCGGTGGGATGGATACCTGACGGCCGCCGAGTTTCAGCGTAATCAGACCGGAATCTTTCTCCAGGGCCTCGAAAAACCGGGCTACGATCTGCAACGCCGTCCAAAAGCGTTTCAAATCCGGAGTTCCCCGCGGGATTTTCAGCATGAAATTGCTGATGCCATGCTGGGAAAACGTCTCGAAAGCTGCGCTGAGCTGCTCCAGGAGCCGGGACTGCTCCTGGCCTTGTTTACGGGCGATGCCGGCGGCCACCTCGGCATCGAGCATGATGTTGCCACAGACAATTTCATAGTCGTTTTTATCGTTTTCGGTTTTCACGCCGGACACGCCGC
The DNA here is from genome assembly GCA_051155755.1 of Desulfobacterales bacterium. Classification (GTDB taxonomy): domain Bacteria; phylum Desulfobacterota; class Desulfobacteria; order Desulfobacterales; family SG8-13; genus DAXETY01. The sequence continues at coordinate 17,344 of DAXETY010000002.1, read as the reverse complement.
GGTAGCGGATCAGGGTTGCGCCGCTCGCCGTGGGCTTTTGCCAGAATTTTCCGAAAACCTTTTCCAACTGCTGGAATGTCGGACCGACGTTTTTGCTGGCGCCGGCCTGGGGAAGCGCATGCAGCACGCTGCTGATGCCAAAGACCATGTGGGCCAACAGAAAACGCATGGCATCGGCCTGTTTTTCTTCTTCCAGGAGTCCCTGCAGCATCTTGTCTTTTTTGCTGAAATCAAGGCGATCCAGTTGGCGCAGTTCCACGCCGCCCAGTTGCGCATACAGCTGCTGGGCATCGTTGTCGAGATTCACCGATCGATCGGTCATGATCAATTCCCCGGAAGAGTTAAGGGCAAATCTGTCGGCGCCCCGGAATCGTCCTCTAGGTCAGGATTTGCATGACTCCGGCCGCCGCCGATCTTCATTACGGCCCTTGTTGTGATATGCAATATTTATACCGTTTAAAAGTTCGGGTTTGAGCCGGAAACCATTGTATATTCGGCATTTTTGCGGTCGAAATTGCCGCCGGGTTGGCAAAGATTCGGCAAATCGGTGACAATTTTCGGCAATATCCACCGGGTTGCCGGCGTTCAGGCCACACCGGTTTCGCTTCCTGCACCGGGAAATGTGTCCGGGTCGGCAAAAGCATTGACCCGGATGGCGCTTTGTGCCACGAAAGCACAATCGTTCTGCTTGCCGCGATGCCATGACACCGCAACTGTTGATCGAAGTGATCAGGTTGCGGGCCCCATCAGAATGGAAACGAATCGATGAAGACAGCGATTATCGGCGCCGGTGCCATGGGCGCGCTTTTCGGCGGTCTGCTCGCCGAAAGCGGAAACGCGGTCTGGCTGGTGGACGTCTGGGAAGCCCACGTGCGCGCCATCGTTGAAGCCGGATTGCACATCGAACGGGAAGGCACCACCCGCCGGATCGAAGTGCATGCCGCCACCAATCCTTCCGAAATCGGTGCGGTGGAGCTGGTGATCATTTTCGTAAAAGCCAATCAAACCCGGATCGCCGCCCGCACTGCTGCGGTTCTGCCGGGGACCGACAGCCGGGTGCTGACGCTGCAAAACGGCATGGGCAATGCCGATGTCATCGCCGAGATCATCGACCCGGACCGGGTGGTCGCCGGCACCACTGCTCACGGGGCCACCGTGCTGGGACCCGGGCACATCCGGCACGCCGGCGTCGGGCCCACCACAATCGGCATGTGGCGTTCAGACGATCTCGAGCCCGCCCTGGGCATTGCCGCCACCTTAAATGCGGCCGGCATCGAGACCACCGTTGCTTCCGACATCCGCCGGGTGGTCTGGGAAAAACTGCTGGTCAATGTCGGCATCAATGCCATTACGGCCCTCACCTGCGTCAAAAACGGCCAGTTGCTGGATCTGGCAGTCACCCGCGAGCTGTGCCGCGCGGCCGTGCAGGAGGGCCTGGACGTCGCCCGGGCATTGGGAATCGAGGTCCGCAACGACGCGCCCGATCACGTCCTGCAGATTGCCCGGGCCACGGCAGCCAACCGCTCCTCCATGGGCCAGGACGTGGATCACAGGCGTCAGACCGAAATCGACGCCATCAACGGGGTGATCGTTCGGGAAGCCCGCAGAGCCGGGCTGCGCGCTCCCGTCAATCAGACTTTGACGGCGCTGGTTGAAACCCTTCAGTCCCATTATGAAAAATGAGGAGATCGATCCGATGAGCCAACTTAAAGTCAGCGTGCTGGACATTGAACAGGCCAAAAAGGACGGCCGCAAACTGGTGATGATGACCGCCTATGACTATCCCTTCGGCCTGCTGGCCGATGAAGCCGGCATGGACATCGTGCTGGTGGGCGATTCGCTGGGCATGGTGGTCCTGGGCCTCGATGGAACCGTGGCGGTGACCCTGGAGCAGATGATTCACCACATTCAGGCCGTGGTCCGGGGTTGTCGCCGCCCGCTGGTAATCGGCGACATGCCCTTTATGAGCTATAATATCACCGTTCCCGAGGCGATTGCCAACGCCGGGCGGCTGATGAAGGAAGGCGGCTGTGATGCGGTCAAGCTGGAAGGCGGCAGCGATTTCGCGCCCACGGTGGCGGCCATCGTCAAAGCCGGCATCCCGGTTCAGGGACACATCGGATTGACACCGCAGACGGCCAGCGCCCTGGGCGGATTTAAAATACAGGGGCGTGACGCGGCCGCCGCCAAACAGATCATCGATGACGCCCGCGCACTGGAACAGGCCGGGGTGTTTTCCATCATTCTGGAAGCCGTGCCGGCGCCGCTGGGAAAGCTGGTGGCCGAGGCCGTGACGGTACCGGTCATCGGCATCGGGGCCGGAGCCGACGTGGACGGTCAGGTGCTGGTCATCCACGATCTCATCGGCCTGTTCGACCGCTTCGTTCCCAGGTTCGTCAAGCAGTATGCCAATATCCGATCCGAGATCCTTGCGGCCCTGCAGACCTACAAAAGCGAAGTCCGCGATGCCGTCTTTCCGGCGGCCGAACACAGCTTCAAGATGCCCGATGAGGCCTTCGCCCGATTGCAGAAAATGATCCGGGAATAGTCGGCGACACGCAAAGCAGGCCGCCTGGCTGCTCAATTGGTTTTTCGACCCGAGCCCGGCATTGAAAACGAAAAAGATTAAACATGCGGTGGGCGGCGATCCAGGCTGCGGTACTGGATGGCCTCGGCCACGTGTTCGGGTGTGATTTCTGCGGACGCCGCCAGGTCGGCGATGGTGCGCGCGATTTTCAAAATGCGATTGTAGGCCCGCGCCGACAGGCCCAGCTGATGGACGGCCGCCTCCAGCAGGCGGCGGCCTTCGGCATCCACGGCGGCGTGTTTGCGAAGCTGCCGGCTGTCCATCTGGGCGTTGTTGTGGATGCGCGCACGGCGAAACCGGTCCGACTGCCGCCGGCGTGCGGCGGTCACTCGCTGCTTGACCGTCTCGGACGGCTCGGCGGACGATGTTGCCTGCAGGTCGCGGTAGGGCACGGCGGGCACCTCGACGTGAATATCTATGCGGTCCAGCAGTGGTCCGGAGATCCGGGAATGATAGCGCTGGACCTGGGACCGGCTGCAGCGGCACTCGTGCTGGACATCGGACAAATAACCGCACGGGCAGGGGTTCATGGCCGCCACCAGCATGAAACTGGCCGGATAGGTAATGGAGAGCGCCGCGCGTGCGATGGTCACCTGCAGGTCTTCCAGGGGCTGGCGCATGACTTCCAGCACGTGTTTTTGAAATTCAGGCAACTCGTCGAGAAACAGCACGCCGTTGTGTGCCAGGCTCACCTCACCAGGGCGCGGCACGTGACCGCCGCCGATCAACCCGGCATCGGAAATGGTGTGGTGCGGCGCCCGAAACGGACGCCGGGTGATCAGGGCCTGGTCCCTGTCGAGAAGGCCCACCACACTGAAGATTTTGGTGGTTTCGATGGCCTCGGCGAATGTCAGGGGCGGCAGGATGGAAGGCAGGCGCCGGGCCAGCATGGTCTTGCCCGAACCGGGCGGACCGATCATCAACAGATTGTGACCTCCGGCGGCGGCCACCTCCAGGGCGCGTTTGACGTGCGTCTGGCCCATGACGTCGGCAAAGTCCGGCTGGGACCGGTCGTTCTCGAGAAACAGCGCCTCGACGTCGGTGGCCAACGGCTCCAGGGTCACCGCGCCGCGCAGATACTTCACCAACTCGGACAGCTGCCGGACCGGGATCACCTCGATATCGCTGACCACCGAGGCCTCACGGGCGTTTTCGGCCGCCACCACCACCGCGTCGTATCCGGCCTGCCGGGCGGCCAGTGCCATTGGCAGCGTCCCGCTGACCGGCTTGATGCGCCCGTCCAGTGAAAGTTCGCCCATCACCAGGAAATTGGCCAGTCGCTCCGGCGGCACCACGCCGGTGGCCGCCAGCACACCCAGGGCAATGGGCAGATCGAACCCGGTGCCGGTTTTCTTGATGCTGGCCGGGGCCAGATTCACGGTGATGCGATCCGCCGGGAAACTGTAGCCGCTGTTTTTGATCGCCGATCGGACCCGGTCCTTGCTCTCTTTGACTGCGGCCTCGGGCAGACCCACGATGGTCAGTCTGGGCAGACCATGTACGATGTACACCTCGACTTCCACCAGATGGCCGTCAATTCCGATGACGGTACTGCTGAGCACCTTGGCGAGCAAGAAATCTCCTCCGTGTGGTAGACGAATCTGTTCGAGATCGGGCCTGTACGCGAATCCGAGCGTCTGCTATATAAGAATCACATGCCATTTTCCGGCGCCCTTGGATGGCTACCACATCCATTCGTTCGGGATCAACCGGTAATTGGCCTAAAAAACCGGCAGCATCGAGCCCGCGGAACTTTTGCGGATCTTTGAAAATCGCTGTTTTCCCTTTACAGTGAATCCGTGAATGCCGTTGCAACGATTGAGATGTTTGCGATGCCGATAACCCATACGTTTTTAGACATGTTCATCGGAAGGTATCCGAAAATTACCTTGATCGGCATGTCGGGTCTGGGAAAATCTCACTGGTCAAAGGAGCTGGAAAATTACGGATACAAGCGACTTTGCTGTGATGATGCAATTGCCGACCGACTGCAACGGCTCGGTGGAAATGGAAAGATTGCAGACCTCGGCAAATGGATGGGATTTCCGGACGACCCGCAGTACACAAGCCGGGAAAAAACCTACCTGTCACTGGAAATTCAGGTGCTCCATGAGTTTGTCGAACGTCTTGCAAAGGCGGCGCCCGGCGAGAAGATCGTTATCGACACCACCGGTTCGGCACCGTATGCGGGCGATGCTCTGATGAACCGGCTGGGTCGGCACTCCTGCATCATTTATCTGGCGGCATCGTCGGCATATCACTTGGAAATGCTCGCGCGCTATATCCGCTGCCCCAGACCGGTATTATGGGGTGACAAATTCCGGCCAAAACCGTCTGAATCCAAGGAGGATGCCCTGGCGCGTTGCTATGGGGAACTGCTCATCTACCGGCACAAACTGTATAAAAAGCACGCCCACTATACCGTGCCCTACGAAGCCCATCGAGTTTAACGGATCATTTGGATTTGGCGTCACCGCTCACAGCTCGCCGGTTTCCCACTGATAAAGGCCATGGGGCAGCTCCCACGGGTAAAGCCGATCGAGGGCTTCGTAACCCGTAATGCCGAGATGCACGGCTTCGGCGGCTTTGTGCGCGGATTCGTAACTGTCGATGCGGGCTTCGCCGATGGACAGCTGATAGAGGCCTTCGGGCGTGAGTCGGATTTCCAGGGTTCCAATTTTCGAGTAATACTGCCACATAATATCGTACCAATCGGATCGTATTTGCCCTGCGTTCAACCACAACACCCTCACTGACCCGCTCAGAACCGCGACGATGCCGGGCGACAGGGTATGAGGTGAACGAGAGAAACCCTCGCCGTGTGAGAACCACCTGCCGGCAGGAACACCGCTTCCGGCGGTGGCAATCACGGAGGCCTTCCCCCGGTCGCACACCATAGCAATCGGTATCCCGAATTGCGTTTCGCTGTTCAAAAACCCGCCGCTGATTAGTGAAAAAATGATATTATTGCAGTTCAACCGAATGGAGCCGGTTGACAAGGTCCGATGGGTACCATAAGCGAGTTGGAAATGATCCGTTCCCGATTCGGCAAGCACTATATTTTTGCGTATGCTGAAAATCAATTCTAAAATAGGGGAATGATGTAAAACCGTATAAACACAAGCCGGTTTTTATGGTCAAATCTCTTGTCATTTGCAGTTGTTTTTGCCACCTTGAACCGGAACACGCCGGTTCGAGCGGTTCGATGGGCGTCCGCAGAAGGGTCTAAAGAGAAACTTTCTATGAAAGTGGTTTTTCACGAAGATTTTTATCAGGTTTACACCGGAGATCCGGCCGCTGCCTCCGGAAGGCTGGAGGCAGTCGTCGAAACCATTCAACCGTATGTTGAATTTGTTGAATCCGTGCCGGCCCCGCGCCAGTATCTGGCATCGGTCCACTCGGAGATGCATATCCAGCAGGTCGAAAACCGTGGCGTATACGAGATCGCCGCGCTGGCGGCCGGCGGCGCCCTTCAGGCCGCCCGCATCGGTCTGTCCGAACCCTGTTTCGGTCTGATCCGGCCGCCGGGACATCATGCCTCGACGGGCTCGGCCTGGGGATTTTGTTATTTCAACAACATGGCCGTGGCCCTGGAGACGCTTCGCCGGCAGAAAAAAATCGAAAGCGCCTGCATCCTGGACATCGATCTGCATTACGGCGATGGCACGGTAAACATTCTCGGCAAGCGCGACTGGGTCGAGATCACCAATATCGAGGCTTACAGCCGAAGGCTCTATCTTCAGGATGTGGAAAACGCCCTGAAACACTGCCGGGCCGACTTGATCGGCATCTCCGCCGGCTTCGACAACCACGCTGCCGATTGGGGTGGTCTTCTCTACACCGAAGACTATGAAGAGATCGGCCGCCGGGTTCGCTCCACCGCCGATCGCAATGAGGGCGGCTGTTTTGCCATTTTGGAGGGCGGATATAACCACCAGGCGCTTGCCGAGAGTGTTCTGGCCCTGATTCGAGGCCTTTCCAGGCCGTGATACTGGGAAGTTAAATTACAATCGGCGATGGAATTCATTGGAAATCCGAAATTGTACAGCGGTTGGTCAAACTGCTGCACACAAATTTTTAGAAAAATTGTGAGCCCTATAACAAGGTTGTAGAACGTGGGCCATTATTGCAAAATCTGTGGACGAACGAAAGCAAATGAAAAATTTTCCGGAAAAGGTCATCGTCTTCATATATGTAATGAGTGTTCGCGGATGCCCAAGAAGGAACGAGAATCCATCGAGAATGAGGATGAAATTTTCGGATTCTTGAAGCAGTCGCATATATCGGCTAAGAATTTTTCAAGATTGAAAATACTAGCGTCTTCGGAAAATCCGAGGATTTCCGAACTCTCCAAAATCGTACTTGAGGTAGCGAAAGTGAAACCATACAAGAAACGTCGGCTAAAAGTCTTGGCCAGCGAACGAAAAGACCTGTTGGAAAAATTAAAGGATACCGGCCTGATCCATGCGCATCACTACTAACGCTGGGCGAACCAGCGGCTGGAGTCGGACGCGCCTTCCGCGCGCCGCTCAGCCGCAGCGTTCTGGCGCCGAGCAAAGCTCACTGCATCCTACAGGGTGAAAGACCCTGTCGGGAGTGCGAGTGCAACCAAGGAACCCGATGCGGGAAAACCGCACGTCCGGGACTGTGCAGGAGGTGCCGGGTAATCGGCATTCCTGCGACGGCTGCGCTCATTTTGACTTTGACCGCCGATCACTTGCAAGTCAGAGCGTGATGGAAATACAATTCAAGTGATTGACCAATTCAATAAAACAGGGGGAAAATACATGTCTAAAGCAAGAGACACCCAAAAAACAGAAAAGAAAAAAGCGGAAAAAACGCTGAAAGAAAAACGTAAAGAGAAAAGAGAAAAGAAATCTAAAAAGGATAAGATTTGACTCGTTAAATGATTGGGTTTTTAAGATAAAATGTCGGTAAGACTTGCTGCGTAGAGAGTGAAAAAATAAAAACAACTGGGGACAACGGAAGGGGAGGCACATAACCTATCACTTCACAAGGACAGCAGTGGCCTTCGGCCGTCGCTGCCTATGAGCTTCGCGTTGAGTGTAAAATCATTACATGAATAAAATCACGCATAACATAGTAGATCTTGGTTTTGATAGATGGTTTCAGGACATTACCGACCCTGAAATCCTGTATGGACTTGAGATCGCAAGGGTAATTGCTGTTCATAAAGATAGCTATACGGTAACCAACGGTAAAAAAAAGGTTTTCGCTGAGTTGGTCGGAAAATTAATATTCAGCGCGACTTCTCCTGTTGATTATCCGGCAGTTGGAGATTGGGTATATGCAAGGTTTTATGATGAAAACACTTTATCAATAATCCACGGGATCATGCCCAGAAAATCTCTTCTTAAAAGGAAGACACCAGGGAAGAAAATAGATTTTCAATTGATTGCCGCCAATATCGATGTCGCATTTATTGTCCAAGCTCTGGATGATGATTTTAATCTGAGACGACTTGAGCGATACTTGGTTATGATTTACGAAAGTAATATCACGCCAATTGTGCTATTAAGCAAAAGTGACCTTCTCCCTCCTGAGGAGGTTTCAGAAAAAATCAGAGAGATAAAAAAAATAATGCCTCATTTACATGTACACTCATTTAGTAATGAAAATCAATTGGACTTTGAAAATGTGCAAGGCCTTCTGAATCCAGGAATGACTTATTGCTTATTAGGATCTTCCGGTGTGGGCAAAACCACTTTGCTGAATAATCTCCTTGGCGAATCTGTATTTAAAACAAAAAAAGTCAGAGAAAAGGATGGCAAGGGAAGACATGCCACAACGCATAGGCAATTGATAAAATTGGAGAACGGAGCGATGGTGATAGACACTCCGGGAATGAGGGAACTGGGCAACTTTTCGGTCGATACAGGTCTTGATGAAACATTTGATGAAATAATAGAACTTTCAAAACAATGTCAGTTTGGCGATTGCACACATGTTACTGAAAAAGGATGTGCTGTTTTAAGCGCCCTGGAGAGCGGCACACTATCAGAGAAAAGATATCAAAATTATATAAAAATGAACAAAGAATCTGTTTTCAATGAAATGTCATATCTTGAGAAGAAGCAGAAGGATAAACAGTTTGGGAAAATGTGTAAGACGATAATGAAACACAAGAAAAATCGAAGATAGTACCGGACCAGTCAAATTAACTCGGACTGGCAAAAGTCGTGCCGCTTCGCTCTGCTTCTCTTGCCAGCCGGTTATTTGCAGCGTCCTGTGAAATAAGATGAGGGGAGAGAATGTTTGAAGAGTTGGAGAAGATTAACGAACGGCCCGAACCGTTCCAATTTTACACCGCAAGCGATCTGTGGACCGATGAACACACATCAAGTCAGATGCTCTCGTTCCACCTCAACGAGGCCCTCGACGTTTCTTCGCGAAACGCGGGATTCATCAATCGATCTGTTGGATGGATCGCATCTGAGTTCAACCTCGGCAGGGACGTCAAAATAGCTGATTTTGGCTGTGGCCCTGGATTGTACGCAGTACCTTTGGCAAAACGTGGAGCGGCTGTGACCGGCATTGATTTCTCGGGTAGGTCCATTGAGTACGCAAAGGAAGTCGCAGTCCGCGAGCAGTTGAAAATCAGCTACGTGAAGCAGAATTACCTTGAGTTTGAAACCGGGGACCGATTCGACCTCGTGCTGATGATTATGTGCGATTTTTGCGCCCTCAGCCCGGCACAAAGAAAAGGGATGCTAAACAAATTCCACAGGATCCTCAAACCGGCCGGTTCTGTCCTTCTGGATGTGTATTCCCTATCGGCATTTGAACAAAAGAAAGAGGTCGCGACATATGAGGTAAACCAGCTCAACGGATTTTGGTCACCCAACAAGTACTATGGCTTTCTAAATACCTTCAAATACGATGAAGAAAAGGTTACGCTGGACAAGTACACAATTATCGAGGTGGACCGCACCCGAAAGGTTTACAACTGGCTGCAATATTTTGCACCCGTGGATCTTGAGCGGGAGTTAATAGAGGCTGGGTTTTTCGTTAAGAGGCGATATTCCGACGTCGCGGGAACCCGCTATGATCGAAAATCGAGCGAATTTGCAGTCATTGCCCCTAAAGTGTAGATCGGCGCAAAACAATACCATGCACTCGGATGGGAATTTCGCTGCGCTTCATTCCCGCCGGTGATGGCCATGGTATGCATTCATTGAAATCCCAAATGATTCAAGGCGGGAATATGAGCAACTTTCGTATTTCTTTTATGCAACAAAATGACATCAAAAAATCAGCGGAAGTGCTCAGTTTTGCAATGCTCAACAATCCGCACCACCGTGGTGTCTTTCTGGGTAATGGTGAAAAAGAACGTCTGGAAATCCAAAAATTGTTTTTTGAACTCTTCCATAACTTGCCCGGGATTGTCTTTCTGGCAAAGGAAAATGAAAAAATTATCGGAGTCATGAGGATGAAGTCATGTGTCGGCAAAGTAGTTGATGAACCGAATATGGTTGAAGATAAAAATGATATCAATTGGAGAAAATCTGTATGGCTTAAGGAATGGGCAGAGCATGATCCGGTTGAACAACACTGGCACCTTGGTCCTATCGGCGTTCTGCCATCTCACCGGGGAATAGGGGTTGGTACTGCACTAATGCAACGTTTTTGCAAGGAAGTGGATAATTGTTCGGCAAAGGCATACCTGGAAACAGATCTGGATGAAAACGTCCGCTTTTATGAAAAATTTGGATTTAAAGTGATTTCCAGGTCAGACATATTTCATGTTGAAAACCGGTACATGCTAAGAGGTTAAAAATATAAAGGAAGAAATTCACTATAAGAAAGATTAACCGTCTGAATTTGTATACCAATTTGGATTTGACCGACAAAATTATTGAAAAAATCACACCTGCATTTGGCCCTCGCATCCGCTTCCGGTCGCTTTTGCTAAATCGGGAAGCTGCTATCACCGGCCCTCTTGAATTTAATCCTTGCGAAGGCTGCCACCAGCCCTGCCGCAAAGACTGTCCCACAAAAGCATTTCAAAGTACTGTGTATACGAGGGATGCTCTGGGCCAATCCATATTACCCGGCATCAACGGAACCCATGATCGGGTGGCCTGCAATGTAAGAATGGAAAAAGATATTGAGGAAGCCGTTATGAAAATACCGGCAACCGATAAAGAACATCGGGATATAAAACTGACGAATTTGAAAAAGGTGTTACGGGACAACAGAAAGGCGACAAGGATTCTTATTGTTGTGTCAAGTATTGCAGGGAATGCAAGCTGAGTTGTCCGGTAGGAAAATAGGGAGGTGGATTAAAACGGTTATTTACCGAGGAAGCATTTCTGAAGGCCGTCACGTTCTGGGATCAATCGATGGATCATTTCATGGCGACCGGCCAGCGATTGAAAAGGGCATCATCGGGGCAGATCACAGCCGCACCTGCCCGGCTTGCACTGGCCCGGTGCGGTTCATTCAAGCATCAGGCATAGCGCTCAAGCATCAGGCATAGCGCTTTTGACAGGATTTTCTGCGTTCGTCGACATCCGGGTATCGGCACTGGGCCGGCCCCCGCCGGTCGATGCCGCTTCTGCGAAACCGTGTGGCCCTTCTCTCCGGAAAATGCGAAAGATGCGTAAATTGCCGGCGATCCGCCGTCCATCTCCTGCCGCCTTTGTCTTTCATGGCACACCTCCTGAATATCCACTGCGATCTATACAATAATAATTCAATCGGAAAGGATTGGAAGGGTGCCTGTGTTTTTATGAGATTTGCACCCGGAAATCCCGCCGCCGATGCGGCATCGGGCCGCAAACGGCACGGCAAAGCCGCTGCGACCGGGCGGTGTTGTCGACATCCGCGCAACCCGGCCTTATTATCAACCGGCGTTTCGTTTCATCCGGCATCCACTGCCGCAAAGGAATCCTGCCATGGCCTGCACCTGTGAAGAAATCGCTGGAAAAGACGCTTCCCTGAGTCCGGTCTGTATCGGCCACCTTTGGATGTTCGAAAACCTGCAGGAACCCGAGCTCGTCGCCCTGCTCGATGTCGCCCTGCGGAAACAATACCCGATAGGGGCGGCCGTATTTTCTCAGGGACAGCCGGCAGACCGCATGTTCCTGATCAAAGGCGGCCGGATCAAGCTCAGCAGGGTCAGTGAAGACGGCGCCGAGGTAACTCTGGACATTCGCAAGCCCGGTGATGTGCTCGGCGAAAATGTGCTGGGAGAAGACGAACCGGCGGTTTACCCGCTGAGTGCCTGGAGCATGGAATCCAGTTTGCTCTGCGGAATCACCCGCACGCATTTCGAGCAGCTGGTGCTGCGTCACCCCAATATCGGCCTGCAGATGATCAAAAACCTGAGCCGACGGATCGCCCGGCTCACCGACCGGGTGGGCGGCATGGGTGAGACCCGCCTGGAGAATCGTCTCTATCAAACCCTGGTGCATTTCGCCCGCGAGCACGGAGTTGAGACCGCCCGGGGTCTTGCCATTGAGCTGCCCTTGACCCACGAGGAGCTGAGCTTTCTGGTCGGCGCCCATCGGGTCAGTGTCACCCGGGCATTGAAGGGGCTGCGGGAAGCCGGCCGGATTCAGCAGGAGGGCCGAATCTGGGTCCTGACGAACGAGCCGGAGTGACCTTTCGCTGCAAAACGATTGTAGCAAAAAATTCCGGCCGGAGGCTTTGATCCGGCCGGAATGGGTCGCGCTGCGGATTAATTTTCCAGTTGCACTTTGACCGGCACCGCCCTTGTGATGGTGTCGTACACGGGCGAAAAAGACGGTCCTAGCTGCACGATCTCTTCGAGTTTGTCCGCCGGTGCGTCCGCATCGATCTTGAAGTACATCCGGATCTCCTTGTAACCGCGGGGCACATCGTCCCGGATGCCGAGAAATCCCTGCAGGTCGATATCACCCTCCAGTCGGGACTCCACCGAGTTGAGTTTGATCCCCTTGGCGGCCGCATGATAGACGATGGCCGAGGTTACGCAGGCGGCCAGCGCGGTCAGAGCATATTCCACCGGGTTGGGTCCCAGGTCCCGGCCGAGCAGCAGCGGCGGTTCGTCCGCATCGAGTACGAACGGCTGTGCGTGCTCGTGGTCCTGCTGGGTGCCATAGAAGTTCCGAATGGTGGTGCGGTTGTGCCCACCTTCCATCCAGCGGTTGTTGGCGCGAAACCGGAACTTGGCGATCACCGGATTTGCCTTGACGGCGTCGATGGTGTTGAAGAGTTCCTCGACGTTAACGCCGTTCACGGGGCCGTTGGCTTTCATCTGCTTTTGCTTTCCCTGTGTATCGGATTTCGGTTCATGGGTCGTTACGACCGAATGGGTGCTTGTTCTTTCCGCGTTGGCGGTATGGGTGGCCTCAGTCATGATTTTCTCCTCCCGTTATGATGAATTGCAGGTTGACAGGGCTTGTTTCCCAGTTTGACGTGAAGTTGCCTTTGGATAGAGCAGGGACCGTGCCAAGCGCGCTAAGAATTTATAAAATTATTGATTCCAGCAACTTATAAACAAAGGCTTGCGTCTGTAGTCCATGACGGATTTTCGCGAAAAACGAGATCTCACGAGGCATTGTCGCGAGATCTCGTGAATTTCAATCTGCTACCTGCATTGCACGGGAAGGAGGCCACAGTTGCCAGCGTTTTCGCGTTTGCAGATACGTGCGTATGAGCCCCTGTAGGGCAGGAATACAGGAAAGTACCCATTTATTTCGGGTCGAGAACAGGAAATAAAAAGAATGCTAACATTCTGATATACACAAAGCCTTGCAGTGAAATGCAGACGCCATCACGGCAATAAATGAAGCGCCGCGAGCCTTTCGCCGGGAAGAGGCAACGATTTGGATCCGGTTGGAATCAAAGCGTCTTCAGCGCGGGAGCGGGCTTTTTGATAACAGGCATGAACCCTGAACCAACCCCACAGCTTCAGGATGAAGATGTTCTGGCCGACCCGATCCTGACATCTTCGTTAAACGGCGTATATATTTACGACCTGGCCGCCGAAACCCTCGTATATGCCAACGCCGAGTACCAACGACTGACCGGCTATCGTCTGGAAGACTTTCGAAAATTCCGGGGTGCCGCTTTTTTTGCCCTGTTTCATCCGGAGGATCGGCCATCGCTGGCCGCCTACATCGATCGTGTTCGAAAGGCGCGTGACGGCGAAACCCTGGAGTTCGAAAGCCGGTTTCGGTCAGCCGGCGGTCGCTGGCTGTGGTGCCTTTCCAGGGATACGGTGTATGCCCGGCACAAAGACGGCTCCGTGCGTCAGATCGCCGGCTCGTTTCTGGACATCACCGCCCACAAAAAAGCAGAGCAGAATCTGGTGCGCCACGCGATGCTGCAGGAGATGGTGTCATCCATCTCGCGGCAGTTTATCAATCTGACGCCGAACGGACTCGACGCCGCCATCGACGGGGCCCTGAAGTCCATGGGGACCTTTATGGGCGTGGACCGCAGCTACCTGTTCCGGTTTTCCGAAGACCTGGCCACCAGCAGCAATACCCACGAGTGGTGTGCCGATGGCATTGCGCCGCAGCAGCCGCACCTGCAGCATCTGCCCAACGCCCGGTTTCCGTGGTGGATGCAAAAGTTGGAAAACGACGAGCACCTGGCGATTTCCCGCGTGGCTGAACTGCCGGAAGCCGCACGCCGGGAAAAGCAGCTGCTGCGCGAACAGGATATCATCTCCGCGCTGGCCGTTCCGGTTGCCTGCAGCGGAAAGCGCTTCGGTTTTCTGGGTTTTGACGCCGTGCGCCGGGAAAAAAAATGGGTGGAAGCCGACATCCGGGTTTTGCGCACCATCGCCGAGGTCTTCGGTCACGTGCTGCTGCGCCATGAGAACCAAGCCGCCCTGCGTCGGAGCGAGCAGCGGTTTCGCACCGTGTTTGAAAGCGCCACCGATGCCATGGTATTTGCCAACCCCCGGCGCGAAATGGTGCTGGTCAATCCGGCCTTTACGAACATGTTCGGCTACAGCGCCTATGAACTGATCGGGCGGACCACCGAGTTTCTTTACGCCAGCAAGAAAGACTACGTAAAGCAGGGGCGTCTGCGATACCATTTGAAGGGCCCCAGCGACAAGCGACCTTACGAAGTCCGCTGCCGGCGCAAAGACGGATCGATATTCTGGGTGGAGACCAGCGGATCCCGCGTTTGCGACAACCAGGGACGGGTGATCGGCTTTTTCGGTGTCCACCGCGACATCAGCAGCCGCAAGCAGGCCGAGAAAGCACTGAAAAAAGCGCACGAGGATTTGGAGGAACGGGTCGCCCGGCGCACCGCAGACCTGGAAGCCACGGTGAAAGCCCTGGAAAACGAAATGCAGGAACGGCGCAGGGCCGAAATCAAGCTGCGACAGTGGTCCCGGGTTTTCATGGATTCGGCCGACCCCATCGTAATCGAAGACTTACAGGGAAACATCACCGATCTCAATCATGCCGCGGAATCCGCTTATGGCTGGAATCGAAATGATCTGATCGGCAAATCCATTCGAACCCTGCTGCCCTCCGAACGGTACCGATTCGCCGAAGAGCTGCGTCAGCGCTGCCGAAACGGGGAGATTATCCGCAACTGGGAGGGCGTTCGTCAAAATCAGTCCGGTCGAACGTATCCGGTGCTGGTGACCGCCTTTCAAATAACCGACGAATCCGGCAACCCCACGGCCGTTGCCACGATCGCCAAGGACATTTCCCTGCTGAAACAGGCGGAATCCGAACTGAAAACATCCAGACGCTACCTGCGGGAGCTGACCCGCAAGAGCATCGAGGCCCTGGAAAGCGACCGCCGGGTGATCTCCCGTGAATTGCACGATCACATATGCGGCAGTCTGGCTTCCATCAAACACCGGATGGAAGAGGCCGCGGCGGCCGTGGGCGAAGACCCCGAAACCACAGCGGTCATTCTCGCAACGGCGATTTCACAGATTGGCGACAGCATCAAGGATACCAAAAACATTTCGGTGAGCTTGCGACCGTTGACGCTGGACGACCTGGGAATATTGTCCACCATCGACTGGTATGTCCGCCAGTTCAGCAAACGCCATCGTGATATTCGCCTGATTCGAAAAGCGGAACTGCTGGAGGAGGAGATCGACGATTCGGTCAAGATCGTGATCTACCGGGTATTGCAGGAAACCCTGAAAAATGTCGCCCGTCACAGCGACGCGGACACGGTACACGTACGGCTGCGTAAAACCGATCACCATCTGACGTTCGAAGTCGAAGACAACGGCTGCGGATTCGATGTCGACCGGGTGCTGAACGCAAACAGCGCCATGGCCTATGGATTGCAGAACATGCGCGACCGGACCGAAATCTGCGGCGGCACGTTTCGGGTGGATTCCGTGCCGGGCCGCGGCACCCGCATCCGAATCCAGCTTCCCATCGATTCCCCGCCGACATAAAGCTGAGCTTCCCTTTACTGCCTTGATTTAGCATCTTCTGGCGTGACCGTATCTATAAAAATAACACCGGGGGCTGTGCACCCGGTGCTATTTGAAGGATTAGATATGGATGATTCGATGCGAAACGGTTACCGATATCACGGTTGTACCGATGGAATTTCCTGAGAATCTGCGCTTGCATGTTGTTTTGTCGACGCGTCACCGGAATTCATTTCGGAAGCGGTTTCCGTTTCATTGTTTATGGCTTCGTTGGCGATGATCACAGAAGCGTATGCTGCGACCAGAATCACCGACAGTGTAACCAGTTCGGCTTCGGCCGGAGGTGCAGCAACCAGGCCGATCAGTGCGATAACCAGTATGGGAATAATCAAATATTTGGCTTTCATGGCGTACCTCCTTGTAGAAGGTTGGGCCGGACCGAGACAAGAAGGCGTGGATAACGAATGCTGTGCAGCAAGGTCCAGCCGGGGATAACAACTTACCATGAGCGTATATACCACTACGTGGTATGTCAAGGGCGGATGATTTTCCCTGTAAAATGACTTTGGCGCGGTCCAGGGCGCATCCGGGCTTGGGGTAGACCCCGGCCAAACCGGGTCAAAATGCTCCAATCGGTCTTGCCGGTCCGGGTAAAAAATACCCGCAACTTGCGAACGCGGCAGCAGGGAAAAATTTTTCAATTTTTTTATTATATGAAATACGGGATGTTAAGCATATTGCCGCGAGTTTGGCACAGGGGTTGCTCCATTCCCAGGGCAAATACAAAAATCACATCAACCCTGGGAGGATCGAATCATGAAACGAACCGGTAAAATTGCACTGACCCTTGTTACCACCATCGCCGTCATTGGCCTTGCCGGCTATGCCCTGGCCGGTTGGGGACACGGCCCGGGCTGGGGCGGCCGCGGCGGCCATATGATGGGCTACGGCGGACCGGGCAACTGCCCGGGCTACGGTGCCGGTGCCACCCCCGAAGAATACCAGGCCTATGCGCAGCAGCGCTCCGAGTTTCTCCAGGAAACCGAAGGTCTGCGACAGGAACGCTATGCCAAGCAGTTGGAGCTCCGCAGCGAGCTGGCCAAGGAAAGCCCGGATGCGGCCAAGGCTTCCGAACTGCAGAAAGACATCTCCAACCTGGAGGCGCAGATCGACCAGAAACGCCTGGACCATGCGATCAAAAACCGTAATGCTGCCCCCGGCCACGGACGCGGCTATGGGATGGGCTCCGGTCGCGGTTACGGCCGCGGCGGTCGCATGATGGGCTACGGCCCGGGTGCCTGCTGGCGCTAAATTTTCATCGACCGAAACCGACCGACACTGTTCGGTCAGAATCAAACGCCATGCCGGAGCGGGGCTGAGAT
>DAXETY010000001.1:0-19534 GCA_051155755.1 Desulfobacterales bacterium | reverse complement strand
GTCGGAAGACGACTACCATCGCCTGTTTCTCAAGGACGAAGATCACGGGCACGGGGATTGAGCGCTTTTGGTCCGGCAGCTGCAAAAGCGCTGAAGGTTGAATCGATCATTCATCGGCTTTGCAGTATGCGTCTGTTGTCCGTTGTCAGTGGTCAGTTGTCCGTTGCCGGAAAATACATCTGGTTTTTCCACAACGGACCACGGACAACACACAACGAACGTTCCATGATCGAAAAAACCGCCTCTTTATCGTCTTTTCGTTCCTTTCCTTTCAGACATGGAGTATCGATTAAAGGAGCATCGCATGTTTACCGACCGACAACTGCAACGCTATGCCGACGTTCTCTTGTGGGCGCTGGAAACCGCCCGGACAGGGAAAATTCACAAAAACGACGTGGTGGCCCTGCGCTACCATCGTCCCGCCCTGCCGCTGGCGGAAATTCTGTATGCCCGCCTGATTCAAATGGGCGTTCATCCCGTACAGCGGCAGTTGGAAACGCCCGGCATGGAGAAAAGCTTCTATTCGCTTTCCAACGACCGTCAGTTGAAATTCGTTCCGCCGGGGGAAGAGACCCTGTATCGAGACCTGAACGGCAGTATCCTGTTGTATGCACCGGAATCGATGACGCATTTGAGCGATGTCGATCCGGCCAGAATCGGAAAAACGACTGTAGCCCGTAAGTTCCTGCGAAGCATTCTCGACCGGCGCGAAGAGCGGGGGCTGTTCAGCTGGACGCTCTGCCTGGTGCCAACCGAAGCGTTGGCCGGCCACGCCGGCATGTCTTCGGAAGCCTACGCCCGCCAGGTGGTCAAAGCCTGCTTTTTAAATCGACGGTCGCCCGTGGAAGCCTGGCGGCAGGTATATTCCGATATTCAGGCGATTAAACGACGCCTGAACCGTTTGAAAATCGATACGCTGCAAGTGGAATCCGAGCACATCGATTTGAAGATCCGGGTGGGGGAACGCAGGCGCTGGCTGGGGCTTTCCGGACACAACATTCCCAGCTTCGAAGTTTTTATTTCACCCGACTGGCGCGGCACGGACGGTGTTTTTTATGCCGACCAGCCGTCGTTTCGAAGCGGTAACCTCGTCGAAAAGGTGCGCCTGGAGTTTCAAAACGGCCTCCTGATAGATGCGCAGGCGGAAATCGGAGACTCATTTTTGCGCCAGCAGTTGTCAATGGACCCGGGTGCCGGACGCATCGGTGAATTTTCCCTTACGGACCGGCGTTTTTCACGCATCGATGCGTTTATGGCCAATACGCTTTATGACGAAAATTACGGCGGTCGCTACGGAAACTGCCATGTGGCGATGGGGTCGTCCTACTCGGAGTCGTTTGCCGGAAAATCCAGGGATTTGGCCGAACCGCTGAAACAAAATCTCGGTTTCAACGATTCGGCCCTGCACTGGGATCTGGTAAACACGCAGAACAAACGGGTGACGGCGATATTGTCATCCGGAAAAAGCAGGCTGATTTACGAAGACGGACAGTTCCAGATTTGACCGGTTTGCAGAAGGGAGGATTTCGATGATTGACCGTCCCGGTACTGCCGTTACTTCAAAGCGGATGCGAATGGCTTGCCGGCGCTACCGGCGTCCGCCAGCGGCAGTCGGCGCCCAGTGATTCGAGCAACTGCAGTCCCTCTTCCATATATGCCCCCACGCTTTCGGTGCCGTGAGAGTCGTCTCCGGGCAGCAGGGCAATGCCCCACTCGATTGCCTGTCTTAGAATCGGTATGGCCGGATAGGGCTCATCGAAACCTTTCAAAAACGCCCTGAAGTTGACGTCGATGGCAAGGTCCAGTTGCCGGATCGCCTTCAGGTTCCTTTGCACGCGATCTTGTATGGTCCGGCGCTGCATCCGATTTCGATAGTCCGAATCGAATATCCGGATCAAATCGAAGTGGCCGACCACCTCGGGTCGAAGCTGGTTGATCAATTCGTATTGACGGTCGAAATACCGTCGATAGAGTTCATCCAGACCGCCGACCTGTTCGGCGGCAATCCGGTAGGTTTCCGGCGAAAGATCGAATCCGATGTCGTCCACGTGGTGAACCGACCCGACGATGTAGTCCGGCCGGTACGCTCGACGAAGCTGCCGGGCCGTTTTCAGGGCGCCGGAAAAAGCTTCGGTTTCGAATCCAACGTAAATCCGGATGTGATCCGAGCGTTCTTTTTGAATGCGCCGGCATGTGGACATATAACGGTCGAAGCGATCGCGAAGGCTCTGGACACTTTCGCCGGCTGTGGCTTCTTCGGGATACATGAATCGTTCATGCGACGGTGGCATGTGTTCGGTAATGCCGATCCACTCGAATCCCTGCCGCACATATTCATCCACGATCGACTCGAGCGACCCGCGGGCATGACCGCAGAAGGGGCCGCTGTGGCCGCCATGCGCGGATACTTTCGATATGGAGATCGAGGTTTCCAATTCAGCTCCGGAAAATTCCGCAAAAAACCGTTTAAGCCAATGAAAAATGTAAAAAAATGGTGGTGAGCCGTTTTTCGGGATGAAGCGGTTTCGGGAAAGGGGCCTGAAAAGTTCCAGCGGTTCGATGCGCTTTCAAAGCGTTCTGGAAGTTGGGCCTCAACCGGCACCCAGCGGACTCGCAAGGGGGCAAGGTTGCGCTTCAGGCTGCCATCACACCTTGTATTTGCCGAAGTCGTCCGGATCCAGGTTTTTCAAATATTCCGCCCACTTTTTGCCTTCTTCGCTCTCATCGAGGACTTCGGCCTCCTGCTGGGTGGCTTTGGACTTTTCGATGACCTTCTCGTCCATGAAAATGGGGGCATCGAATCGCAGTGCCAGTGCGATCGCATCGCTGGGCCGGGCGTCCATATCGAATGTGAGTTCACCGGATTCGAAATAAATTCGAGCGAAATAGGTACTGTCTCTCAAATCGCAAACCTCGACCCGGGTGACGGCAATTTTCAGAATCTCCGAAAAATTCTTGAACAAATCGTGTGTCATCGGCCGGTCGAACTTCACATTCTGAAGCGCGGAAGCAATGGAGGTGGCTTCCAACAGCCCGATCCAGATGGGGACCGCCTGATCGGTTTCTTCCGACTTCAGGATGATAATGGGCGTATTGGATGTCGGATCCATGGTCAGTCCTGCTATGCTAACTTTATGCAGCATAACTGTCTTCTCCTTTCACATCGGCTTTGGTGGGGATATCTT
The DNA here is from genome assembly GCA_051155755.1 of Desulfobacterales bacterium. Taxonomy (GTDB): domain Bacteria; phylum Desulfobacterota; class Desulfobacteria; order Desulfobacterales; family SG8-13; genus DAXETY01. The sequence goes on along the minus strand of DAXETY010000001.1, from coordinate 16,349 downwards.
CCGGATGGAAAACCCCACGCAGAGAGTGAGCCAATGCGCTTTCGATGTGCACCTGCACCAATTGGCCGGTGAGGTTTTCCGGGGCGGCGGCTGGTCGGCGATCGATGTTGAAATTTACGATCCGATTGTGAGTCGTTCTCCCGGTCCACTGCAGGCGGTGAGCGTTCGAAGTGCTGCACGCGCCGCCTGCAGCAGCCAGAGCGGTCTGCTTCCGGCTGAATCCCTCCACCAACACCTCCTGTCGAGAGCCAACGAGCGTGCGGTGTTTCTTGAGAGTAATCGCTTCCTGATCTGCGAGCAACTGCTTGAGTCGATCTTCTTTTGTTTTTTCGTCAACCTTGTCCTGAAATCGACGCGCCGGTGCCTCCGGACGATCGGAATATTTGAAGGCAAAGACACTGTCGTACTGAACCGTTTGCATCAGTTCGAGCGTCTTCTGGAAATCCGCATCGCTCTCTCCCGGAAAACCGACAATAAAATCCGATGTGATTGCAATGTCCGGACAGGCTTCGCGCAACATATCGACTCTGGCCAGATAATCTTCGCGCGAATAACGGCGATTCATACGGCGCAGGACCCGATCCGAACCGGACTGCACCGGGAGGTGAATGTGCCGGCACAGTTTGCCGATCTGCGCAAACGCCCGGCAAAGCTCGGATGACAGGTCCTTCGGATGCGATGTCGTAAAACGGATACGCTTCAGACCTTCCACCGCATCGATGTGTGCCAACAGTTCGGCAAAGCTGCAAAGCCCTTCTTTCGTTCCGTAACTGTTGACATTCTGTCCCAGCAAAGTGACTTCAACAACGCCGTGGCGCACCCGATTCCGGATCTCGGCCAGAATGTTGTCCGGTTGTCGACTTTGTTCTCGGCCGCGCACGAAAGGCACGACACAATACGTGCAGAAATTGTCACATCCTTTCATGATGGTGACAAATCGGCTGATGCCGTCTTCGACGTCGGCACCGTCGAGGGGTTCGGCCGGCTCGACCGCTTCGCCGCCGCCCACATCCACCAGTGGACTCGGATCTTGTTCAACGGCGTGGACCATCGCCGGCAGCCGACCGATGGCATCCGGTCCAAAAACCAGGTTCACCTGCGGAACACGCCGGACGATCCGCTCGCCCTGCTGCTGGGCCACGCAGCCAGCGACGCCGATCAGCAGAGAGGGTTTTTCCCGTTTGAGCTTTGCCAGTCGACCCAGAAAGCTGAACACCTTTTGTTCGGCTTTCCCGCGAATGGCGCAGGTATTTACAATCACCAGGTCCGCCGTATGAATGTCGGCCGTCAGGTGGTAGTTCCGTGCGGCCAATCCCCGGGCAATTCTACCGGAGTCGTAGACGTTCATCTGGCAACCAATGGTGTGTATATACAATTTTCTGGCGTCCATAAAAACCACATCATCCGACATGACGCGTTCGGTCAACAGCCGCAGAACGGGTTCCGAAATCGTTTTCGCGGGCAGTGATTACGAAAGATTCCCGTCCGAAGGAGGTCCGTTCAACGGTTCGATTCGAATCTCCCGGCCCAGATCATCTATTATCAGATTGACATCGGCTTCGCAACCCGGACCGATGTCCAGCATGACGACGCCGGCCTCGGGATCCAGGGTGGAAAGAACGGCCATCCCATCGTACCCTTCCAGAATGAATTTCAAGTAGGCAATCTGCTTGCGATCGATCCGGAAATATTTTCGTAGCGGTTTCACCGGGGCAATTGGTAACTGGTTTGAGCGCCTCAAATTTTCAAAACGTTTGCGGTTCAAGGTGGACGGTAAGCACTCCGGGCCTGATTGCAATCGATGGACCGTTATTGGTCCGTTCCGGGGGATCGGTTAAAATTGGTGGTTGCCTGTTGAAAGCATATCCGCTATATCCGGCGGCAATGAAAAAACGCTGGCAATATCGAAAACCCGATCCGGAACGGGTCGATCACTTCCGCAAGACCTTTTCCTTTACAGCGGTCACGGCGACACTGCTGGCCAATCGGAACCTGGATACCATCGAGGCGGCTCAAGAATTTTTGCAGCCGTCGCTGCACCAGCTTCGCTCCCCCCTGGACCTCTGCGATCTCCCCCGGGCCATTGAACGCATCGTTGCCGCTGTCGACCGGGGGCAAAACATTCTCATTTTCGGTGACTACGATGTGGACGGAATTACGGCCACGGCCGTACTGGAACATTTCCTGCAAAGTATCGGCGCCCGGGTTTCGAGTTATATTCCCCACAGGCTTCAAGAAGGCTACGGTTTTCAGGAACAACACGTGGAAGCGGTGGCCGCCGCCCGCGGCGCCAGGCTGGTTGATACCGTCGACAACGGCTCTTCGAGCAACGCAGCGATCCGCAAGGCCGTTTCCGCCGGAATCGATGTGGTCGTAACCGATCATCATGACATCGAATCACCGCCCCCCGATGCCGTCGCGGTGGTGAATCCAAAACGCGCCGATTGCAGTGCTGATTTCGAGCACCTGGCCGGCGTCGGCGTGGCCATGGCCCTTGTGATCGGCCTGCGCAAGGCGTTGCGGGAGCGCGGCTTCTGGCAACGTCACCATCAGCCGAACCTGAAAAACTACTGCGACCTCGTCGCATTGGGCACGGTAGCCGACGCGGTGCCGCTGATCCGGGAAAACCGGGTCTACGTCAAAACCGGTCTGGATATCCTCCGTCACGGTCAATCCAGACCCGGCCTTTCCGCCCTGCTTCAGCGCTGTGCCATCGCCCCGTCCACAACCGGAGCCGGTGACCTGGCCTTCAAACTTGCGCCTCGGCTGAACGCCGCCGGCCGCATGCAACACGCCGATCTGGCCCTGCAGCTGCTTACCGCCGCTGAAGTCTCCGGTGCCCTGCGCCTTGCCGACACGCTCGATCAGCTCAACCGACAGCGCCGGCAAATTGAAACCGACATGATGAACGCGGTTCGCAAGTTCCTGCGGGAAAACCCCGACGTATTGAACAACCAAAGCCTGGTCTTCGACCGGGCCGACTGGCATGAGGGCGTCTTGGGAATTGTCGCCTCCCGGCTGGTGGAGCGCTATGGGAAACCGGTGGTGATGATTGCCACCGGCAGCGGTGAAGGCAAGGGATCGGCCCGCAGTGTGGCTGGAATCGATCTGCATGGCGGGCTTTCCCAATGTTCGCAGTTGCTGGAAGCATTCGGCGGACATGCGATGGCAGCCGGACTGCGAATTCGCCCCGACCGGATCGAATCGTTCCGGAAGGCGTTTGAAATCTGCATCCGACAGCTCTCCGGCGGGAAAAAGTTCGAACCGGAGATCCAGATCGACTACCGTCTCGATTTCGAACAGATCAACGAAACGCTGCTCAATGAGATCGATATGCTGGAACCTTTCGGCAGTGCCAATCCACAGCCGCTGTTCGCCGCCCACAACGTCAACGTCCTGGAGAACAAAATCATCGGCGAACACCATCGCCGGATGATTCTTCAGCAGTCCGGCGGCCGGCATGCGCCGCGGATGCAGGCCGTTCAGTTCAATGTCGACCCCGGGCGATCATTGCCGGCAACTCTGGAACGAGTCGCCTATCACCTGCAATGGAATCATTGGAACGGCCGGCGGACGCCGCAGCTGATTATCGTGGATCAAGGCTGAGCGTTTAAAGTTTTCAAAAATAGAAGAAACGGAATCTGTTTTTCTTCTTGCAATTCGTTCGGGTAGTTTTTATTATGTCAAATAATCGTAAGCGCTTAACGCTGTGATACCGGCGGGGAGGTGAGTTATGGCAAAAGTATTCCGGCCGAGCACCCGAGAATCATCCATCATATCGAAAATTGAATCTTCCAAAGAACATGCCCGGCGAATGGCCCTGCAGGGGATTCGGGACTGTATCGAACCCATGTCCAATGCCATCTCAATGAAGTTGGTGGAAGAAAAGCTCGTGGAAACCAACAGCAAGCGCAGTCTGGAAGAGCAGATTCATCGCTGTCTCGAAAAACTGAGCCGCGCCGAAGACTTCGACATCGATTATGCCGTGGCCCCCTTGCGTTCCCTGGTACCGCAGCCCCATGTGGTCAGCCTTTACCTGACGGCATTTGTGGTTGAACAATTGATTCATCACAAAGACGTGGTTGACATTTACGGATCCGACGAAGAAATCTATTTCTGCATCAATCGCCAGGTAAAAAAGTATCTGCCCTGATGCGTCCGACCTTCAGTCCCCGCCTGATCAACGGTCCCTTCGAAGATCCGGGACTGTATATCCCTTTTGTCTATCAGAACCGGGCGATTTTGTTCGACCTGGGCGATTTGTCCGGGCTGACGAATCGAGATCTGTTGAAAGTCAGCCATGTGTTCGTGACGCACATGCACATGGATCACTTCATCGGATTCGACACCTTGCTGCGATTGCTTATGGGCCGCCCCAAAACATTGCAGCTGTACGGTCCACAGGGATTTTTACAAAACGTCGAGGGCAAGCTGGCCGGATATACCTGGAACCTGGTGGAGAATTATTCGGAAAGTCTGATTCTGGAGGTCACCGAAGTTCGCGGCGACCAAATGCTTCGCCGTCGATATCGCTGCGATAACCGCTTCAGAGCCGAATCCGCCGCGAACCGGTCGTTTTGCTCCGTGTTGCTGGAAGAGCCTTCACTGAACGTATCCGCGATCATCCTCGATCACGGCATCCCCTGCCTGGGTTACTGTCTGAACGAACGATTTCACGTCAATATCCGCAAAGACCGTCTCCAAGCCCTGGGTCTGGAGCCGGGGTCCTGGCTGCAGGTGCTTAAAGAAGCCATTTACAGCGAAAAACATCGAGGCTTTCCCATCGAAGTCCATCCTTCCGACGGCCGCTCTCCATACCCCTTGCCGCTGGGAACATTGGCGGATGAGCTGGTGCTCATTTCACCTGGGCAGAAAATTTGTTATATCACCGACGTCGGACCGTCTCCGGAAAATCGTCGAAAAATCATCGAATTCATCTCCGGATCGGACCACCTTTTTGTGGAAGCACCGTTTCTTGATTCCGACCGCGGCACGGCCCGGCAGAAACACCACCTGACAGCAGCGCTGGCCGGGAAACTGGCCGCCCAGGCCGGCGTAAAGCAGATGACGCCGTTTCATTTTTCACCCCGTTACAGCGATCAGGGTCACTTGCTGCGGGAAGAGGCCCAGCGGGCCTTTCGCGAAACCCGTTCGACAATCGGAGGCGCGGTAACCTGAAGTCATGAATTTGGGTATCACCTGAATTGCGCGATTGTCGAGGTTGCCGCAGATACAGGCTGTCATTCGATTGGCAGGGCTTTTTGATCCTCGGCCCGATGCGCCAGTGCCTCAGGGGGCACGGGTATGAAATTTTCCGTGTCCGGCGTGCGCCAGAAAAGCTGCAGGGCGGCGGTGCCTTTGCGTTGAAAGTACTCCAGCCGGAAGGAATACCAACCCGGCTGGTCAATGGTAACCACGGCCGGCACCGCAAAGCGATCCGAGTGCTGGCTGGGGTCGTCGATGATTCTTGTGTTGTCGATATAAATGCGCAAACCGTCGTTGGACACGGCACGAAAAGTGTATTCCCCCGCCCGCGGAAATTTCAGCAAGCCCTGCATCCGCACCCCGACGCCCCGATTGGTGCCGCTGTCGAACACTTCGTTTCTGCCGAACTGATGGTTCAGTGACAAAACCGGATCGCCGAAAGTTCCCGGTTTATCTTGAACGTAGCCGCCCGTGAGCGGATCCAGACTGCGGGCAAAGTAGTGATGATGATAGATTACCGCCAACCCGGGTTCCAGCGAATCCTTGCGGGGTGGCGGCTGCACCGGATCCAGGTCGTTAAAACGCAGCGGAGATCGAGCGAGCGCGCTGCGATCGGGCCCTGGTGCCGGTTCCGCTGGAGGATCCGCCACGGAGGGGCTGCCGGTGCAGCCGATCAGAAACGCCAGAAATGCCAAAATCGCCGTGAACCTTATCATCTGGGGCTTGATTGTCTGCATTGCGACCTCCTTTGAATATGATTGAATCTAATTCGGGATGATCAACTGTCGAGGGAAAAGTCGATTGATTTCCTTCCAATCATGTCAAATTTACTGTCAACGCCGGATTCGGCCGGCCTGACGGCACCTGCAGTTGGATCGGCGATTTCGGCTCTTGCTAAGGATGTCAAATAAGGCTATCTATAATCTTCATTGCGCGATTGCCGAGGCTCCTTTCAGGAAAAATGATTACATAACCGTGGAGGCTGATGATGAAGCGTTGGATGGTGGCTTCGATACTGCTGGCGGCCGTTCTGGCCATGGGTGTTGGCTGCGCCGGAAACGCCAAAAAAATGAATCAGGTACAGATCGGCATGACTGAATCCCAGGTGGTCGATGCCATCGGTCCTCCCGACAGCACCAGTGCGACCCCGGACACCGTCTATCTTCGCTACCGCCTGAACAGCGGCTGGTTGTTTAGCGACGATTACTATGTCCGGCTGCGCGAGGGCATGGTCGACGCTTATGGACGGGCGGGCGATTTCGGCCTGGGGTATTGATTCTTGCCCAAACCGGGTGCTGTTGCAAGTTCAACATCGAAGCACAAACGTGCTTCTGTTGACTGCCGCTCCTGCGGCTCTCTCAAACCGGACTTTTCGGCATGCACTTGCGAAAGCGCATTGAAAATATCGAGCGCGCCCGGGGTTACCGATAGGAGCGGCCGTTTGGGCCGCCGTTGTTTTCGACCGAGCAAGCCGTGCCGCAAACCGTTTCAACGGCACTGTAGCCCAACAGGCCGTTAATGTCCCGTGAAAGGGCGCTGCCCGCCTGCAGCCGGGCACTCTCCGGCAGCGCAATGATGGTGTCGGTCCCTTCCGGATGTCGCAGGTGCAGGAAGGCGCGACAGGTGCCGGGGTGGCGGCCCAGTGTTTCCTCCAGGCGGACCAGCAACTGCCGGTCGGTACGCGCCACATCAACATGCAGGTGGATGCTCGCCGTCCAGTACTCCTCGGCCTTTTCCACGGGTATGATGGACTCGGCGATCACCTTCACCGATTGTTCATCCTTCTGAAGCCTTCCCTGGACCAGAATCGGATTGTCCTCGAAAAGCAACTCCGCGGCAGTCGCAAAAATACGGGAAAAGACAACCGCTTCGATCGCACCGTGCATGTCTTCGACCGTGACGAAAGCCATGGGATCGCCCTTCTTGGTTTTGATGGTCTTGGTCTGGGCGACGATGCCGCCGATGCGGACCATGGCACCGTCGGCCGATTCTTTGACGCTGACGGCATTGGCGTTGGTAAATTTCTCCAGGATGGATTCGTATCCGGTCAGCGGGTGGCCGGAGATGTAAAATCCGAGCGCCTCCTTTTCGAACGCCAGCAGCTGCCGGGAATCCCATTCGGGCACCTGGGGCAATTGGGGCACGTTGATGGGTGCCTGGACCCGACCTTCGCCGACGTCGAAAAGTCCCATCTGGGGATCGTTTTGTTCTTTCTGGATTTGCTGGCCGTATTCGACGGCTTCTTCCAGGCTGGCCATCATCTGGGCGCGGGCGGCACCGGTGGCATCGAACGCCCCGCATTTGATCAGGCTTTCGATGACCCGCTTGTTGACCCGCTTCAGATCGACCTGCTCGCAGAATTCGAACAGGGTCCCGAAGCGCCGCAGCTGACGGGCCTCGATTATGGCGTCGATGGCGCCCTCACCCACGTTCTTGACCGCCACCAACCCAAAACGGATCGAATCACCGTCCACCGTGAAGGTTTTCTCGCTTTCATAGATGTCCGGCGGCAGGACGGATATGTCGTGACTGCGGCATTCGGCGATGAATTTCACCACGCCGTCGGTGGAGTGCATTTCGCTGGTCAGCAGCGCCGCCATGAATTCCACCGGGAAGTGCGCCTTCAGGTAAGCCGTCTGGTAGGCAATCAGCGCATAGGCCGCACTGTGAGATTTGTTGAAGCCGTAACCGCCGAACTTTTCGATCAGATCGAATATCCAGGCGGCTTTTTCTTCGGTGATGTCGTTTTCGACGCCGCCGCGAATAAACCGCTCGCGATGGCGGGCCATCAACTCTTTGATCTTTTTCCCCATGGCCTTGCGCAGTTCGTCAGCTTCGGCCATGGAATAATTGGCCAGGGCAGCGGCAATTTTCATGACCTGCTCCTGGTAGACAATCACCCCGTAGGTTTCCTTGAGAATCGGTTCCACAGCCGGATGGAAATATTCCACCGATTTGCGTCCGTGTTTCCGATCCACGAAATCGTCGATCATGCCGCTTTCCATCGGACCGGGACGATACAGCGCAACCAGGGCGATGATATCGTCAAAACACTCCGGTTTCAGTCGCACCAGCAGATCTTTCATCCCGGAGCTTTCCAGCTGAAAAACACCGGTGGTGTCGCCGGCACAGAGCAGCCGATAGGTATCCGGATCGTCCAGCGCCAGGTTTTGCAAATCCGGGGGCGTCTTGCCCTGGCGCTGGATCATCTCCAGCGTGTTGGTGATCACCGTAAGGTTGCGCAGCCCGAGAAAGTCGAATTTCACCAGCCCGATCTTTTCGACGACCTTCATGTCATACTGGGTCACCACCTCGCCCTTTTTACCCCGGTAAAGCGGCAGGTAGTCCACCAGCGGCCGATCGGCAATCACCACCCCGGCGGCATGAGTGGAGGCGTGCCGGGGCAGGCCTTCCAGCACCCGGCAAATATCGATCAATTCAGCCACCTCGGGCTTCTCGTCGATGAGCTGTCTCAGCCGGGGTTCCTGTTCAACCGCATCATCCAGGCCGATGCCGAGTTTGTCGGGTACCATTTTGGCAATGGCGTCCACATCGCGCAGCGGAATGTCCAGGGCCCGGCCCACGTCTCGAATCACCGCCCGGGTTTTGAGTTTTCCGTAGGTGATGATCTGGGCCACATAGTCGCCGCCGCCGTATTTTTCGACCACATACTTGAAGACGTCTTCCCGGCCGTTGATGCAAAAATCCACGTCGATATCGGGCATGCTGTTGCGGGCCGGATTCAGAAAGCGCTCGAAGATCAAACCGTACTGCAGCGGGTCCAGTCCGGTGATGCCCAGAGAATATGCCACCAGGCTGCCTGCCGCCGAGCCTCTTCCCGGTCCCACCGGAATCTGATGCTCTTTGGCGTATCGAATGAAATCGGCCACGATCAAAAAGTATCCGGGAAACCCCATGCGTTTGATCGTCTCGATCTCGTACTCGAGGCGCTCGCGGTAGGGTTTTTCGTCCAGGTCGGGATTGTGCTTGCGAATGAGCTCGAGTCGCTGCGCAAATCCCTCACGCACTTTGCGGTCGAAATAAGAGGCTTCATCATAGCCTGCAGGGGCTTCGAAATGCGGAAAGTGGTAGGAATTGAAATCGAGCTCCAGATCACACTGCTCGGCAATCTGCAACGAATGCGCCACCGCGCCGGGATAATCATGAAAATAGGCCGTCATCTCCTGTGGTGATTTGAAATACAGTTGATCGGTCCGGAATTTCATCCTTCCGTCATCGTGAACGGTTTTTCCGGTCTGGATGCAAAGCAGCACATCGTGGGCACGGACGTCTTTTTTGTCCAGGTAGTGGCAGTCGTTGCTGGCCACCAGTGGGATGGACAGCCGACTGCTGATCTCACGCAGGGCATCGTTGACCACTATCTGCTCTTCGATACCGTTGTTCTGTACTTCCAGATAGAAATTGCCCTCTCCGAACAGTGCGACATAACGCCGGGCGGCTTCTTCGGCGGCCTGGATTCGATTGGCCTTGATCAGCATGGGGATTTCTCCGTGCAGACAGGCGCTCAACGCAATCAATCCGTTTTTGTGTTCGGACAGGATGTGCCGGTCGATGCGCGGTTTATAGTAAAACCCCTCCAGCTGAGCCACCGATGCCAATCGGCACAGGTTGCGGTAGCCTTCGATGTTTTTGGCCAACAGCAACAAATGACACACCCCCTGATGATCCCGGGGGGTTTTGTCGGTCAGCCGCCGGGGGGCCAGGTAACACTCACAGCCGATGATCGGCTTGATGCCGGCTTTGACCGCTTTGGCGTAAAATTCCACCGCACCGAACAGGGTGCCGTGGTCGGTCAGGGCCACCGCCGGCATTCCATACGCGACGGCCTGTTTCAGCAGGTCGTCGATCCGGATGGCACCGTCCAGAAGGCTGTATTGCGAGTGAACGTGCAGGTGGACGAATGAGGGTGCTGTCGCATTCATGTGCTCACCGATCGGATTGATTTTTCGAAAAGTCGAATTGGCAGAAACCGAATGTTACGATGCAAGCGGTATTGAAAAGGGCCATTCCCGGATACAAACTACTCTAACCGGTAATTGGGCGCCTCTTTGGTAATGATCACGTCGTGGACGTGGCTTTCGCGCATCCCGGCGGCACTGATTTTCAGAAACCGGGCCTTTTCGCGCAGCTCCTCGATGCTCCGGCAGCCGCAGTATCCCATGCCGGACTTCAGACCACCGATCAGCTGATGGATGTTGGCCGACAGGCTTCCGCGGTAGGGGACCCGCCCCACGATTCCTTCAGGGACCAGCTTGTCCTCGGACTCGATTTCCTCCTGGTAATACCGGTCCCGACTGCCTTTCTTCATGGCTTCCAGCGATCCCATGCCCCGATAGACCTTGTAGCTGCGGCCCTGATAGAAAATCTGCTCCCCGGGGCTTTCCTCGGTCCCGGCGAACAGGCCGCCGACCATCACCGCATGAGCGCCGGCACCGATTGCCTTGGTGATGTCCCCGGAAAACCGGATGCCCCCGTCGGCAATCATCGGGACTCCGGTTTTGTTCGATATGGAACGACAGGCCATGATGGCCGAGACCTGGGGTACGCCGATGCCGGCCACAATGCGGGTGGTGCAAATCGACCCCGGTCCGATGCCGATCTTGAATCCATCGACACCGGCCTTGATCAGGTCTTCGGCGCCTTTTTCGGTCCCCACGTTGCCGGCGATCAGCTCGATACCGCTGAATGTGCTTTTCAAACGCCCCACCGCATCGATGACATTCTTGGTGTGCCCATGGGAGGTGTCGATCAGGATGACATCGGCTCCGGCATTCAGCAAAGCCTCGGTACGCTCCATCAAATCTTGACCGACGCCCACGGCGCCTCCCACCCGCAGACGTCCCATGCTGTCCTTGCAGGCATTTGGATATTTTCGAATTTTCTCGATGTCCTTGATCGTGATCATGCCCTGGAGGCGCCCCTCTGTATCGACCACCAGCAGTTTTTCGATCCGGTGGCGATGGAGCAATTTTTTGGATTCCTCCAGGGTGATTCCCTCGGAAACGGTGACCAGATTTTCTTTTGTCATTACATCGGACACCGTCTTTTCCAAATCCGTTTCGAATCGCAAATCCCGGTTGGTAACGATTCCGACCAACTGATCGCCGCGAGTGACCGGCACGCCCGAAATTCGATATTTCTCCATCAGCGCCAACACTTCGTGGACTTTCTGCTCCGGTCGAATGGTTACCGGATCCACAATCATACCGCTTTCCGACTTTTTTACCTTGTCGACCTCCATGGCCTGGCTCTGTACACTCATATTGCGATGCACAAAACCGATGCCGCCTTCGCGGGCCATGCTGATGGCGGTTTCCCCTTCGGTCACCGTGTCCATCGCAGCGCTGACGATCGGAATGTTGAGGTTGAGATTGACCGTCAGCCGGGTGCCGACGTTGACGTCCTTGGGGACGACATCGGAATAATTCGGCAGCAGCAGCACATCATCAAAGGAATAGGCCTCTTCGGGCGGCATTTTCATCATGGGGATCCTCCGTGAAGGTAACCGCCAATGGTTTGACGGATGGCTTGTATGGCATCAGACTTTTTTCGCGGGAATCACCGCGGCAGCGGCAATCCAACCGCCTGCCCGTCGGGCAGGAAACCAGGGCAGAATGCAGTAACCGGTTTTAATATCAAATGGAGGTTTCTTTCGCAATGCCTTTGTTGTCCGACTTGACACTTTGACTGCACAGTAATAGGTAGTGTCCTTTCAGAAACGGTCCTTTTCCCGCTGTGTCCCGCCGTCGGCGGGATGATTCACGCCCAAGGCAGGATTCCTTGCTTAAAATCGGGCGTTTTGCAACCGGTTGCAAGATTCACAGTAACGCACCGGCGTGGGCTTGTCTTTTCGGCTTGGGGGGCAAAAAAACGCCAGCACCCGCGAGGTTTGCAATGTCAGGCTTGACGCGTTGAGAAGCGGGGATATCATTTAGCCATGATTTTCGATATCAATCCAGAAAACCCTCAGCCGCGGCTGATTCGCCAGGTGGTGGAAATTCTGCGGGATGAAGGTGTCATCGCCTATCCCACCGACACCCACTACGGGATCGGCTGTGACATCATGAACAAAAAAGCCATTGAAAAGGTTTACCTGCTCAAACAACGCCATAAAAGCAAGCCGTTCACCTTTATGTGCTCCAGCCTGAAGGACATCAGCCAGTACGCCAAGGTGACCAATTATGCTTACAAAACCATGAAGCGTCTGCTGCCCGGCCCTTATACTTTCATTCTGGAAGGATCGCGGCAGGTTCCCAAAATGATGCTGACCAAGCGCAAAACCGCCGGGATCCGCGTTCCCGATCACCGCATTTGCAACGAACTGGTCGAAGCCCTGGGCAATCCGATCCTGTCCACCAGCGCCACCCACCCCGATGGCAGCATTTTCGACGACCCCTCGTTCATCGACGAGCATTTCGGCCTGCGACTGGACGCGGTCATCGACGGTGGTCCGGCCCCGGGCGATCCTTCCAGTGTCATCTCCCTGATCGACGACATTCCTGAAATCATCCGCCGCGGCCGCGGGGATGTATCCGTCTTTGAGTAGGAATACCGGTTCGATTGGTTTGATTGGTTTGATTGGTTGAATTGGTTATTTGTATTGCCCAGTTGGGCGCCGGTGCTGAATCGGCGAAACGGCGACGGGGCGAAACGGCGGAGGTCGAGTCAGTGGTCCGTTGTCCGTGGTCAGTTGTCCGTTGGAAAAAGATCAATCCCTTATCCCGCAAACCGCGAACCCAACGAGCTTTTGCTTTTTCGCCGTTTCGCCCTCTCGCCGTATCGCCTCGTCGTCCGTTTGCCCGCAACGCGAAACCCGTAACCCGGGTGACCCATGCATCCAATCGAACCAATGGAACCGGTTTTTCGCCTTTTCGCCGTTTCGCCCCCTCGCCGATTCGCCGTTTCAGCTTGAATTCGCCCGAAATTCCGGCAACCGATCGAGCCGGGAAAAAGGTTTTCCCGGGCGCACCAAAACAAAGGGGCCACCGTCCATGGTGAACAGCGGCCCCTTTTATGATCGGAAAAGCGCGGCGTTCCGGCGCCGAACGCTATTCTTCCTTAAACTTCTCCTGCAGGTTCTCCCGCAAAATTTCGCCGAAGGTGGATGTCGCCGGGCGGGAACTGCTGACGTATTCGCTCAGAATGTTCTGGTCGTCTTCCATGTCCAATCGTTTAATCGACAGCCCGATGCGACGCTCTTCGGTGTTGATGTTCATCACTTTGGCCGTGAGGACGTCGCCCACATTGAACATTCCCACCGGCGTTTTGACCTTCTCTCGGCTGATTTCAGAAACGTGCACCAGGCCTTCGATTCCCTCTTCGAGTTCCACGAAGATGCCGAAATCCGTCAGGTTGGTGATGGTGCCGGTAATTTCCTTGCCGACTTCGTAGCGCTCTGAGACCGTTTCCCAGGGATCGGACTGCAACTGCTTGATTCCCAGCGAAAAACGTTCGTTGTCGGTGTCGATGTCCAGCACGATGGCTTGCACGACATCGTTTTTCTTAAAAGCTTCGGATGGATGCTTGATGCGTTTGGTCCAGGAAATGTCGGAGATGTGCACCAGCCCGTCAATGCCTTCGTCGATGCCGATAAACAGGCCGAAATCAGTGATGTTTTTGATTTTTCCTTCGATGGTGGTCCCCACCGGATATTTTTCGCCGATGACCTCCCAGGGATTCGGTTTGATCTGTTTCATCCCCAGCGAGATGCGGCGGGCATCCGGTTTGATATCCAGTACCACAGCCTCGACATTTTCCGCCACCGATACCACCTTGGAAGGATGCCTGATTTTGCGGGTCCAGGACATTTCCGAGACGTGAATCAGGCCCTCGATGCCCTCTTCGAGTTCGACGAATGCACCGTAGTCGGTCAGACTCACCACCCGGCCCGCAACCCGGGAGCCGATCGGGTATTTTTCCGCTGCCGTCGTCCAGGGATCGGGAGTCAACTGCTTCATCCCGAGAGATACCCGCTCTTTTTCCATGTCGAAGTTAAGCACCTTCACGGTGATCGGATCGGCGATGGAAAAGAGCTCGGACGGGTGCTTCACGCGTCCCCACGAAATGTCGGTAATGTGCAGCAGACCGTCGACACCTCCCAGGTCTACAAAAACCCCGTACTCGGTGATGTTCTTCACGGTGCCGTCCAACACCTTGCCCTCTTCCAGGACCGCCAGGGTCGCAGCACGTTTTGTTTCGCGCTCTTCTTCCAGGATGACGCGACGCGACAAAACGATATTGCTGCGTTTGCGATTGTACTTGAGAATCTTGAACTTGAACTGTTTTCCGACCAGGTCGTCGAGATTCCGAATCGGACGCAGGTCGGCCTGAGAGCCGGGCAAAAAGGCCTGCACGCCGATATCCACCGAGAAACCGCCTTTGACGCGGTTGGTGATCACCCCCTCGATGGTGCCTTCTTCATCGTAGGATTTTTTGATTTCTTCCCAGATTTTGACGTTCTCGGCTTTTTCCTTGGACAGGATGACCCGTTCTTCCTCATCGTCCCACCATTCGACCATCACCTCCACTTTGTCGCCGACGTCGGCTTTGATCTCGCCGTCTTCGTCTTTGAACTCATGGATGCGAATCTGTCCTTCCGATTTGTAGCCGATGTCCACCAGCACGTGGTCTTTGTCGACGGAAATGACGCGGCCCGTTACGACTTCGCCTTCGGCAAAGCGCTTGAAGCTCTCCTCGTACATGTCCATCAACGCTTCCATGGTTTCCGCCCCGGCGGCGCCTTCCACTTCTGCATCGGCTTCAGAAGCCTTTGGATTCTCTGAAGATTCGGTGTCTGCCGTCATGTCATCCTGATCCGTCTGGTTGGTTTCCAAGTTTTCTGTTTCCAGGTTTTTGCCCGATGGTTCCATTGAAAATAATTCCCCCTTAGCCTATTTTTTTTCTCTCCGCTGATTGCGAATTTAAAATTTGTTATCAGACTCCCGTGAAAAATACAATTAAAATTTTACTTCTACTTCCGTCTATCGACGCCGCCGGCTGCCACCGCAGGGAAGAAACGTCCCCCCTAAGTCTCGGCGCTCCCGTCAGCGATCTTCTTGCGCAACCCGCCTGACATGTTGCAGCATGTGTTCGACGACCGCTTCGATACCGAGCTCGGTCGAATCGATTCGAATCGCGTCCTGCGCCGGTTTCAACGGAGCCAGGCCGCGGGTGCTGTCGTTGCGGTCCCGTTCTTTCATGTCGCGGGCCACGTCTTCGAAACTCAGGTTCCGATGGCCTTTGAGCTCCAGAAAACGGCGATAGGCCCGGGTTTGCTCGGAAGCAAAAAGATAAAATTTCACGTCGGCGTCGGGGAAGACCACCGTTCCCATATCCCGCCCCTCGAAAACGGCGCTTTTTTGTTTCCCCATTTCCCGTTGCACCGACAGAAGACAATCGCGCACCGGCGATCGGGCCGAGACCGCCGAAGCCAGCATGGTAATATCCGGCTGCCGGATTTGATCGGTCAGATCCCGGCCGTGATTCAGCAACCGGGTCTCTTTTTCGGTTCGAACAAATTCCAGGTCCAATTCAGCGCACAATCGGGTTAAGCCGTTATCGTCATCCGGCCTGACACCCTGCTCTTTGGAGACCAGCGCCACGGCCCGGTAAAGCGCGCCGGTGTCAATGTAACGATAGCCGAGGCGATCGGCCAGGTTCCGGCTTACGGTGGTTTTACCGGCCCCGGCCGGACCGTCGATGGTGATCAGTAAAGGTTGCATATTAAAAGCTCAAAGCTGAAGGCTCAAATCTCAAAGCCAAAGGAAAATGCCTGAAATTGAAAATGCCTAAAGTGCCTAAATAACAACCGGGTCCGTTGTCAGTTGTCCGTCGTCCGTTGTAAACAAGCTTCGATAAACAACCCGCAACCCGAATAACCAATCAAACCAATCAAACCAATGGAACCAATTGAACCAACAAACTGTTCCTGCACCGTTTCAGCGTGCAAAGGTATTCAATCACGGGCTACCGACAACGGACCACGGACAACGAACGCCGGCGAAGCCGGCTACCGCCCCATCACCTCCCGCAGGGCTGCCACGAAACGCCGGTTTTCCTGCGGCAGTCCGACGTTGACGCGAATATAGCGGGGATAACCGTAAGAGGTCATCGATCGAACGATT